>NZ_JBITZX010000014.1:0-207510 GCF_044547145.1 Streptomyces sp. NPDC052773
CCCCGCCGGCGCCCCGCCCCCCCCCCCCCCCCCCCGCCCCCCCCCCCCCCCCCCCCCCCCCCGCCCCCCCGCCCCCCCCGCCCCCCCCCCCCCCCCCCCCCGCCCCCGGCGGGCGGCCCCCCCCCCCCCCCCCCCCCCCCCCCCCCGGGGGCCCGGCCTCTTCTGTTCCGTGCCGCTCACCGCCTGGTCGCGCGGCCGCCCGAGGTCTGGGGTGCGGAGGGCTCCCGCACCCAGTCCGCGCCGAAGTCCCGGTCGGTCACGCCGGGCAGGCCCTCGAGGGTGAGGGTGCCGGTGTGGCGCAGCCCGCTGCCCCAGACGGGCCGCCGCTCCAGCAGCTCCGGCCGGGCGCAGACCACCATGAACAGCGGCGCGTCCTGCGGTTCGGAGGCGAGCCACTCCAGCAGGTCCAGCACGGCGTCGTCGGCCTGATGGGCGTCGTCCAGGCACAGCACCAGCGGCTGTTCCCGGGCGAGCAGCACCAGCAGGTCGCGCCAGCCGTCCAGCGCCTCACGCTCCCGCTCCGCCGCGCGGATCTGCCGCAGTAGCCGCTCCGCGGTCGTCCCGTGGCCCGCGACCCGGTGGACGACCTCGGTGAGCCGGTCGCCCGCCACGTCGGCGGCGCCCATCCCGCAGCACAGCCGCAGCAGGTCGGGCAGGGTCCACCAGGCGTCCTGGCCGGCCCGGAGCCGCACCACCCGGGCGCTGCCGCCCTGGATGCCGCGGACGAAGTCGGCGAGGAACCGGGTCTTGCCGGTGCCGGGATCGCCCAGGATGGTCACCAGGTGCGGCGCGTCATGGCGGCGGGTCCGGCTCATCAGCCCCTTGAGGACCGCGAGTTCGGCGCCGTGGTCGCCGGGCGGGTCGGGCAGGGCCAGGTCGTCGTCGGCGCCGAGCCCGGCCACCACCCGCACCCCGGGCCGCTCGTGCGGCGACTGCCGTACGCGTCCGGCGGTGTGGCGCACCGCGTCGCCGCTGAGCAGGATCTCGCCGGGCGGTACCGCGGCGAGCAGGGCCCGCGCCTCGTCGACGAGCCGTCCGACGACGGTGACGGGGGTGAGGGTGTCCCGGGGGTCGCGGCGCACCAGCACCTCGCCCGCGGCGACGACCGCGTGCCAGGTGGGTCCGGGCAGCTGGCTGAGCCGGGCCCGCAGTTCCATGGCCGCGAGCACCGCGTCGAAGGAGGCCCCCGCACCGGCACCGCCGCCGTTGCCGGCACCGTCCCCGGCACCGGCGCCGGCACCGTCCAGTCCGAACACCGCCATCGAGACATAGCCGAGGGACCCGGCGAGCGTGCCGCCGAGTTCCACGACGCTCTCGGCGACGGCCGTCACCGCGTCGTGCAGGGTGATGGACGAGCGCAGCTCGGTGAAGGCCGCGGCCTCGTCGGTGAAGCCGGTGCGCACCAGCAGCAGCGCGACCGACCGGCGCTCCGTGCGCGGGGCGGGCTCGCTGCGCCGGATCCGCACGGCCCCCGCGGGCGGCGGGACCTTGTCCAGACGCTGCCCCGCTCCGGGCCGGTCGGCGGCGACCCGGTGCGTGAGCGGCGCGTCGAACGCGGTCCGCGGACGGGAGGACGACCCGGAAACCCCGGACACCCCGGGCACCCCGGGCACCCCGGACACCCTGGACGAGCCGGTCGGCCCGGACACCCCGGAGGCCCCCGACGGCCCGGCGGCGGGCCGCACCGGCTCGTGGACCGGCAGGCTCCGCTCCACCGGTGCGGCGGCCCGCGGAGTGAGGGAGAGGTCGTGGGTGAGGATGTTCTGCTGGAGCAGCTGCAGTTCGCGCGACGGCTCCAGCCCGTGCTCCTCGACGAGGGACCGGCGTACGCGGCTGAAGACGTCCAGCGCCTCGGCCTGCCGGCCGCACCGGTACAGGGCCAGCATCAGCTGACCGCACAGCCGTTCGCGCAGCGGCTCCTCCTCGGCGAGGGAGACGAGTTCGCCGAGGATCTCGTGGTGCCGGCCGCTGCGCAGTTCGGCCTCGAAGCGGTCCTCCATGACGTCGAGACGCAGCTGGCTCAGGGCGGTCAGCTCCGGCCAGTCGGTGCCGGTCTCGGCGAGGTCGGCGAGGGCCGTGCCCCGCCACTCGTCGAGGGCGGTGCCGAGCAGCGCGGCGGCCTCCGCGTGGCGCCCGGCGGACAGGCAGGCCCGGCCTTCCGCGACCCGCTGGTTGAACCGGTGCAGGTCGACGTGTTCGGGGTCGACCCGCAGCAGATAGCCGGGGGCCTGGGTGACGAGGGCCGGGGCGGCCTGGTGCGGGTCGTCGCCGCCTTCCGCGAACAGCGCGCGCAGTCCCCACACCGCGTTCTGCACGATCTTGCGGGCGGTGGTGGGCCGGTTGTCCTCAGGCCACAGCGCTGCCAGCAGCTCGCTGGTGGCCACCACCCGGTTCGCCCGCAGCAGCAGCATCCCGAGGACCGCCCGCTGCTTGTGTCCGCCCAGCGCCAGTTTGCGTCCGCCGGCTGATGCCTCCAGCGGACCGAGAATCCGGAATTCCACTGCTTCCCCCACTCAGTGTCGTCAAGCGGCCGGTGACGATCGCGCACACCTCGTCCAGCCGCTCGCTCAGATAGAAGTGCCCCCCGGCGAGGACCAGGACCTCGTTGTCCTGTCGCGTCTCCCGTGCCCAGCCGTCCACCGACTCGACCGGCACGACCGGGTCGGAGTCGCCCACGAGCACGGTGATGGGGGTGTTCAGCGCGGGACCCGCCTGCCAGCGGTACGCGGCCAGGGCTGCGTAGTCGGCGCGGAGTGTCGGCAGCACCATGGCCAGCAGCTCGGGATCGTCCAGGAACGAGGCGTCGGTGCCTCCGAGGTTCCGGACCGCGGCGAGGATGGCCGCGTCGTCCGCGAGCCGGTCGTGCCGGTTCGGGTCGGGTCCGGGCGCACCGCGCCCGGACAGGAACAGACGCATGGGTGCCCGGGCGTCCCGGCGCTGCAGGACGCGCGCGGTCTCGTAGGCGACGAGTGCGCCCATGCTGTGTCCGAAGAAGGCGACGGGCCGGTGGTCCGCCGCCTGAAGTCCGTCCGCTATCCGGGTCGCGAGGTCGAGGATGCCGTCGGCGGGATCCTCGGTTCGGCGGTCCTGGCGGCCCGGGTACTGGACGGCCACCACGTCGACGGCCGGGGACAGCGCGCGGGCCATCGGGGCGTAGGCGCTGGCCGCGCCGCCCGCATGCGGGAAACAGAGCAGCCGGGGCGCCTCGGGCAGCGGCTCACCGAACCGCCGGAACCACCTGGTGTCCATCTGCTGTCACTCCTCCGCATACACGTCGGTCGTCTTTTCGTACGGCTCGCGGTCGCGGGCGCGGCGCAGGGCGCGCGCCCACCAGCCGAGCCGTCCGAGCATGGCGGCGGCCTGCGCGCGGCAGGCGGCCGTGTCGAGCAGCTGCCCGTCGGGGCCGCAGCGCTTTTCGTAGTGGTGGAAGCTGACGGTCTCGGTGACCGTCATGGCGTGGGTCTCGGCGAACGCCTGCCGCAGCTGGGCGACGGCGCCGAGTCCCCCGGAGGCCCCGCCGTAGCTGACGAAGCCGACGGGCTTGGCATGCCACTCGCGGTCGTACCAGTCGATGGCGTTGCGCAGTGACGCCGGACAGCCGCAGCGGTACTCCTGGGTGACCACGGCGAAGGCGTCGGCGGCGTCGAGCCACGGGGAGATGTCCCGGACCGCGGAGGGCCGGGGCACCGCGGGGTCGGCTGTCATCAGGTCCGGCAGCCAGGCGGTGGCCAGGTCGATGACGTCGACCTCGAACTCCTTGTGCCGCCGGGCCCGTACGGCGAGCCACTCGGCCGCGGCCAGGCCGAACCGGCCCTCCCGCGCGGCACCGACCAGGATCACCAGGCGCAGCCCGTCACCGTCGTCCATCACAGGCCCCCCAGCCCTCGCCCCACCGTTGTCGAGCACTGTTTCCACTGTGCGGTAACGCGCTTCGGATCACCCTCGGGTCTCCTTACGGTCCCGCTTCGGGTCCCGTGCTCCGTCCCTTCGGGTCCCTTGCGGCGGCATGGCGAAGGGCCGCACCCCGTCGCCGGGGTGCGGCCCTGAAGTGGCCGTGCCGTGCCGCTTACTTGCGGATCAGGTTGCGCAGCACGTACTGCATGATGCCGCCGTTGCGGTAGTAGTCCGCCTCACCGGGGGTGTCGATGCGGACGACCGCGTCGAACTCGACGCCGGTGTCGGTGGTGACCTTCACCGTGCGCGGGGTGCGGCCCTCGTTCAGCTCGGTGACGCCGGTGATGGAGAAGGTCTCCTCGCCGGTCAGGCCGAGCGACTCGGCGGAGGCGCCCTCGGGGAACTGCAGCGGCAGGACGCCCATGCCGATGAGGTTCGAGCGGTGGATGCGCTCGTACGACTCGGCGATGACGGCCTTGACGCCGAGGAGCGCGGTGCCCTTGGCCGCCCAGTCGCGGGACGAGCCGGAGCCGTACTCCTTGCCGGCCAGGACGACCAGCGGGATGCCGGCGGCCTGGTAGTTCTGCGAGGCGTCGTAGATGAAGGAGACCGGGCCGCCCTCCTGCGTGAAGTCGCGGGTGTAGCCGCCCTCGGTGCCCGGCGCGATCTGGTTGCGCAGGCGGATGTTGGCGAACGTGCCGCGGATCATGACCTCGTGGTTGCCTCGGCGCGAGCCGTAGGAGTTGAAGTCACGACGCTCCACACCGTGCTCGGTGAGGTACTTGCCGGCCGGGGTGTCGGCCTTGATGGCGCCGGCCGGGGAGATGTGGTCGGTGGTGACCGAGTCGCCCAGCTTGGCCAGCACGCGGGCGCCGGAGATGTCGGAGACCGGGGTGGTCTCCATCGTCATGCCCTCGAAGTACGGGGGCTTGCGGACGTACGTCGACTGCGGGTCCCACTCGAAGGTGTCGCCGGTCGGGATCGGCAGCGCCTGCCACTGGGCGTCACCGGCGAAGACGTCGCTGTAGGACTTGGTGAACATGTCCTCGCCGATGGCGTTGGCGACGACCTCGTTGACCTCGGCCTCGGAGGGCCAGATGTCCTTCAGGTAGACCGGGTTGCCGTCCTGGTCGGTGCCCAGGGCGTCCTTGGTGATGTCCACCTTCATGGAGCCGGCGATGGCGTAGGCGACGACCAGCGGCGGGGACGCCAGGTAGTTCATCTTGACGTCGGGGTTGATACGGCCCTCGAAGTTCCGGTTGCCGGAGAGGACCGAGGTGACCGCGAGGTCGTGGTCGTTGACGGCCTTGGAGACCTCCTCCGGCAGCGGGCCGGAGTTGCCGATGCAGGTGGTGCAGCCGTAGCCGACGAGGTTGAAGCCGACCTTGTCGAGGTACGGGGTCAGGCCCGCCTTGTCGAAGTAGTCGGTGACGACCTTCGAACCCGGGGCGAGGGTGGTCTTGACCCACGGCTTGCGGGTCAGGCCCTTCTCGACCGCCTTCTTGGCCACCAGGGCGGCGGCGACCATGACGTACGGGTTGGAGGTGTTGGTGCAGGAGGTGATGGCCGCGACCGTCACCGCGCCGTGGTCGATCTCGTAGGACGTGCCGTCGGGGGCGGTCACGGTGACCGGGTTCGACGGGACGGCGGCACCGGTGCCCTCGGCGTGCTGCGGGGCGCCCGCGCCGTTCTCCTGGTGGCCGTAGGCCGGGGCGTCGGAGGCCGGGAAGGACTCGTCGCTGGCCTCGTCCACCGGGGAGGCGGCGGTGCCGGCCTGCACGGTCGGGACCTCGACGTAGTTGAGGACGTCCTTGGCGAACTGCTGGGCGGCCTCGGCGAGGACGATGCGGTCCTGCGGGCGCTTCGGGCCGGCGATGGAGGGGACGACCGTGGAGAGGTCCAGCTCCAGCTTCTCGGAGAAGTCCGGCTCGGCGGCCGGGTCCAGCCACAGGCCCTGCTCCTTGGCGTACGCCTCGACGAGCGCGACCTGCTGCTCGGAGCGGCCGGTCAGGCGCAGGTAGTTCAGGGTCTCGTCGTCGATCGGGAAGATCGCGGCGGTGGAGCCGAACTCCGGCGACATGTTGCCGATGGTGGCGCGGTTGGCCAGGGAGGTGGCGGCGACGCCCTCGCCGTAGAACTCGACGAACTTGCCGACGACGCCGTGCCCCCGCAGCATCTCGGTGATGGTGAGCACGAGGTCGGTGGCGGTGGTGCCGGTGGGCAGCTCGCCGGTCAGCTTGAAGCCGACGACGCGCGGGATGAGCATGGAGACCGGCTGGCCGAGCATGGCGGCCTCGGCCTCGATGCCGCCGACGCCCCAGCCGAGGACGCCGAGGCCGTTGACCATGGTGGTGTGCGAGTCGGTGCCGACCAGGGTGTCGGGGTACGCCTTGCCGTCGCGGACCATGACGACGCGGGCCAGGTGCTCGATGTTCACCTGGTGGACGATGCCGGTGCCCGGCGGGACGACCTTGAACTCGTCGAAGGCGGTCTGGCCCCAGCGCAGGAACTGGTAGCGCTCCTTGTTGCGGCCGTACTCCAGGTCGACGTTCTGCTTGAACGCCTCGTTGGTGCCGAACTTGTCGGCGATGACGGAGTGGTCGATGACCAGCTCGGCCGGGGCCAGCGGGTTGATCTTCGCCGGGTCGCCGCCGAGCTCCTTGACGGCCTCACGCATGGTGGCGAGGTCGACGACACAGGGCACGCCGGTGAAGTCCTGCATGATCACGCGGGCCGGCGTGAACTGGATCTCCTGCGACGGCTGGGCCTGCGAGTCCCAGTTGCCGAGGGCGCGGATGTGGTCGGCGGTGATGTTCGCGCCGTCCTCGGTGCGGAGCAGGTTCTCCAACAGGACCTTCAGGCTGTAAGGCAGCCGGGCGGAGCCCTCGACCTTGTCAAGCCGGAAGATCTCGTACGACTCGTCGCCCACCTGCAGCGTGCTGCGGGCGTCGAAGCTGTTCGCCGACACGACAGTCTCCTTCATTGATGTGCGCGTACCACCGCATCCTGCCGCCACGCGAGCTTGGCCGATCCGCTAAGGTAAGGCTAAGTTAGGTGACCCTTACTGCTGTGGTGGCTGCGGTGCGCCTCGGCAGATATCTCGATGTCGAGATAACTCTAGTACATGGGCGCGGGATGGTCATGCCCCGCCCCGCTTGCCCCGCCTGCGAACCGGGGCGGTCTCGGTCTTTCCGGGGCATCGGTGGCTGGATACAGCTGGCCACTGGGTGCGGCAGACAGACAGATCCATCAGAAGTCTGCAAACCTCTTGCTCTTGCAAGTAATAAGCAACAAGCTGGACGGGTCCTTACCGCCTGCCCTGGATGCGGAGCCCAGCCGTGCCCCAATTGCTGCCGGATACCGGACCGCAACGCGTCCTGGCCGCGTCGAACTTCGTCTACACCATCGGCAGCGGCCTCTACCTGACCGCAGGCGTCCTCTACTTCACCCAGGCGGCCCACCTGCCCGCCGGCCAGGTGGGCCTCGGACTCGGCATCGCCGGATTCTTCTCGCTGGCCCTGGGGATCGCCGTCGGCCACCTCGCGGACAGGTACGGAGCCCGTGGCGTCCATGCGGCCACCCTTGTCGTCCAGGCCCTGGCCACGGCCGGCTTCCTGCTGGTGGACAGCTTCTGGCCGTTCGTCCTCATGGTCAGCGCGGCCGCCGGGGCGAAGGCAGCCGGAACAGCCGCCCGCTCCCCGCTCATCAGGCACTACGGAGGGGACCGGCCACAGGAGTTCCGGGCCTATCTCCGCGCGGTGACCAACGTCGGCATATCCCTCGGCGCCCTGGGAGCGGGATGGGTCGTTCAGGTGGGCACCCTCACCGCCTACCAGCTCATGATCATCGGCAACGCGATCGCCTTCGCGGTCTCCTCGGCGCTCCTGGTCCTCCTCCCGCCGGTCACGCCCCTCCCCGCCACCGGCGGCCCTCGCTGGATCGCCCTGCGAGACCGGCCCTACCTGCTGCTCACCACTCTCGACGGCATCATGGCCATCCAGTTCAAGGTGCTCACCGTCGCCATCCCGCTCTGGATCGTCGGTGCCACCGCGGCTCCGCACTGGCTCATCTCCGGCACCATGCTCACCGGCACCGTCATCGTCGTCGCGTTCCAGGTACGCGCCAGTCGCCACGTCGATTCCCCCGCAGCCGGCGGAGACGCCTACCGCCGGGCAGGCGTCGCGTTCCTCATCGCGTGCGCGCTGATCTCCCTGTCCGCGGGGGTGCCGGCCTGGGCCGCCGCGACGCTGCTCATCACCGCAGTGGTGATCCACACGGTCGGCGAGCTGTGGCACTCCGCCGCCGGCTTCGAGGTGTCCTTCGCCCTCGCTCCACGACACGCAACGGGGCAGTACCTGGGCGTGTTCGGCCTCGGCGCCGGACTGGCCGAGACCCTCGGACCAGGACTGCTCATCTGGCTCTGTATCAGCTGGGGCCGCCCCGGGTGGTTCGTCGTGGGCGCCATGTTCGCGCTGACGGGCCTGGCGGCACCACTCGCCGTCCGCTGGGCGCAAACCCACCAGGACGCGCGGCAGGTGCCGCTTCGAGCCGCCGGAAAGGCACCCGCGGCCTGAATCGCTCGCCCGCCACCCGGCGACGGCACCGGACTCGCGCGGCCCGGTCCCTCACCGTTGCCCCGCCGCCATACGCCCCGACACCGCGACGTGCGGCCATCGACCGGCCGAGCCGGGGTAACCGAAAGGCAGACATCCGCGCTCGCACGGGAGGAACCCATGCCCCTGACGTTTCGCAAGAGTTTTCGGATCCTGCCCGGCGTACGGCTGAACATCAACCGGCACTCCTGGTCCATCACGACCGGCGGCGCCCACGGCCCGCGCCATACGCACAGCAGCACCGGACGTCATACGACATCGGTGGATTTGCCCGGACCTTTCGGGTGGCGTCGCACCCGTACCGCCAAGCGTCGTTGACGGTCCAACACCCGAACGGACCCCCGGGGATGTGCCATCTCATATCTGAGATAACCTCAACCCCATGGCAGACGACTACCTCGTACGCATCGGCAAGCTCATCCGTGACGCCCGGCAGCACCGTGGCTGGACCCAGTCGCAGCTTGCCGAGGCGCTCGGCACCTCGCAGAGCGCCGTAAATCGCATCGAGCGCGGCAACCAGAACATCAGCCTTGAGATGATCGCCCGGATCGGCGAGGCCCTCGACAGCGAAATCGTCTCGCTGGGCTACGCCGGCCCGATGCACCTCAGGGTGGTGGGCGGCCGCCGGCTGTCCGGCGCCATCGATGTGAAGACCAGCAAGAACGCGTGCGTGGCCCTGCTGTGCGCCTCGCTGCTCAACGAGGGGCGCACGGTGCTGCGCCGGGTCGCCCGGATCGAGGAGGTGTACCGCCTGCTGGAGGTGCTGAACTCCATCGGCGTGCGCACCCGCTGGGTCAACAACGGCGTCGACCTGGAGATCGTGCCGCCGGCCGACCTCGACCTGGAGGCCATCGACGCGGAGGCGGCCCGCCGCACCCGCTCGATCATCATGTTCCTCGGCCCGCTGCTGCACCGCATGGACCGCTTCAAGCTGCCCTACGCCGGCGGCTGCGA
Source organism: Streptomyces sp. NPDC052773 (assembly GCF_044547145.1). NCBI lineage: Bacteria > Bacillati > Actinomycetota > Actinomycetes > Kitasatosporales > Streptomycetaceae > Streptomyces > Streptomyces sp. NPDC052773. The sequence goes on from NZ_JBITZX010000014.1 coordinate 9,462, forward strand.
CCTCGGCACCCGGACCATCGAACCGCACATGATCGCGCTGCGCCGGTTCGGCCTCGACATCGCCGCGACCGAGGGCCAGTACCACGCGGCGGTGGACCCGGGCGTACGCCCCGACCGCCCGATCGTGCTGACCGAACGCGGCGACACCGTCACCGAGAACGCGCTGCTGGCCGCCGCCCGGCACGACGGCGTCACCGTCATCCGCAACGCCTCCTCCAACTACATGGTCCAGGACCTGTGCTTCTTCCTGGAGGCCCTGGGCGTCAAGGTGGAGGGCATCGGCACCACCACGCTCACCGTGCACGGCATGCCGCGCATCGACGTCGACGTCGATTACTCCCCCTCCGAGGACCCGGTCGAGGCCATGAGCCTGGTCGCCGCCGCGGTGGTCACGGAGTCCGAGCTGACGGTCCGCCGCGTCCCCATCGAGTTCCTGGAGATCGAGCTGGCGGTCCTCGAGGAGATGGGCCTCGACCACGACCGCACGCCGGAGTACTTCGCCGACAACGGCCGCACCCGCCTGGTGGACCTGACCGTGCGCCCCTCCAAGCTGGAGGCGCCCATCGACAAGATCCACCCCATGCCGTTCCCCGGCCTGAACATCGACAACGTCCCGTTCTTCGCGGCCATCGCGGCGTCCGCGCAGGGCAAGACGCTGATCCACGACTGGGTCTACGACAACCGCGCCATCTACCTGACCGACCTCAACCGCCTCGGCGGACGACTCCAGCTCCTCGACCCGCACCGCGTCCTCGTCGAGGGCCCCACCCGCTGGCGCGCCGCCGAGATGATGTGCCCGCCGGCCCTGCGGCCCGCGGTGGTCGTCCTGCTGGCGATGATGGCGGCGGAGGGCACCTCGGTGCTGCGGAACGTGTACGTCATCAACCGGGGTTACGAGGACCTGGCGGAGCGGCTGAACTCGATCGGGGCGCAGATCGAGATCTTCCGGGACATCTGACGCGCGCATCCCGCGCCGAAGGCGCCATGACCGGGCGGTGGCCGGGGACCGCACTCCCCGGCTCCACCGCACGGTCATGGCGCTGCCGCCGGTCAGTCCGCGAGGGTGACGGCCTGTTCCGCGGCACGGAAGCCGGACTCCAGAGCGCCTTCCACGAAGGCGCCGTTCCAGCCGCTCGCTATGTCACCGCCCGCGAACACGATGCGGCCGAACGGCTGCTGGATGCCCGGCAGCTGTCGCAGGAGCTGTGTCGGCCGGCGCAGGCCCCAGCCGCCCCGCGCGTACGGGTCCTTGTGCCATTCCTTGGCCCGGTACTCGACCACCGTGGCCTCCGGCAGCAGCGTCCGCACGGCGGCGCGCACCGCCAGCGGGTCGGACACGTCGAGGGCTGGGCCGGTGAAGGCGACGAAGATGCGGCCGTCGGGCAGCTCGGTCTGTGGGATCAGCAGCAGGATGGGAGCGCCCTCCGGAGCCTGCGCGGAGACCGCCTCGGAGGTGCCCCGCACCCGCAGCCACAGCTTGGTGGCGTGCGGGACACCGATGCCCTCGCGGGCGGCGTCGGCGTACACCCGCGGCAGGCCCGGCTCGAAGGTGAGCGTGGACCACATGTTGACGGGTGTGGCGAGCACGACCACCGGTGCCTGGTAGACCCGGCCGTCGCGGACCTCGACCTGGGTGAGGCCGCCGCGGTCGCGGATCGCGGTGACCGGGGAGTTGAGGCTGACGGTCGCCCCGGACTCGCGCAGCATCCGCTCCAGAATGGCGATCATGCCGCCCTGGGGCAGCTGGCTCATCACCGACAGGAACCGGTCGTACGTGCCGCCCGCGAGCTGGAACCACTGGGCCAGGCCGGTGAGCGAGCCGGTGCGATTGCCACCGGCGAACACCGAGGTGGCGCCGCTCACCCAGTCGTGGTCGACCCCGGACAGGCCCAGCTGGGCGATGCGGTCGGCGAGCGACAGGTGGTCCACGGACGCCAGCAGGTCCTTGCGGTACAGCGGCTCGTAGGGCCGCTCGAAGTACTGCTCGGAGCCGGCGTAGAAGTCCGCGAAAAGGCTGTTGAGCCGGGCGCCCGCCTCCTGCGGGGAGTGGCTCGCGTAGCCGCCCTGGGCCGGCATGACCATGCGGGTGGCGTGGACGTCCTCGGTGGTGGTCATCGAGTAACGCCGCAGTTCGCGGGCCACGAGTTCCTGGCCGGGGCCGTACCAGCCGCCGCCCAGTTCGATGTGCTGCCCGGCCAGCGAGCCGGGCTGGATGCGACCGCCGATCCGGCCGCGCGCCTCCAGGACCAGGACGTTCATGCCGCGGGCACCCAGCTCGCGGGCCACGGTACCGCCCGCGTAGCCGGCGCCCACGACGATGGCGTCGTAGGGCCGGCCGTCGGCCGCGGCGGAGCGCGCCGTCGCGGTGACGGCACCCGCGGCGAGCGCGGTGGCGCCCGCCGCCTTCAGCAGCGTTCTCCTGGTGACGCCTCCGTGGGCGCGAGGTGTCGTGCTGTCGCCGTTCTCGGTCATGGAACACACCTTTCGCGAAGAGTGGGACGTGCGGGACGGACAGCGGCAGGGCATGGGGAAGGGGCCGGTCCCGGCGGGGGAATGCGGAACCGGCCCCTTCGTCACGGGGTGAAGCGCCTACCGGATCCGGTCACTTCTTCGGGCGGAATGCCTTCACGACGCTGGCGTAGCTGTTCTTGGCGTGGCCCTGGGCGATGATGCTCTCCATCAGCGCCTCGGAGTACTTGGGCAGTGCGGTGTCGACACCGAGCGCCTCGCTCTCCTCCACGAGGTGCTTGAGCGCGCCCAGGTGCGTCTCGAGGGTCGCGTCGTTGGCGGGGAACTTCTCGTCGCCGGCGTCGATCTGGGCGGCGTAGTCGGCCGTGAACATCTTGATGGCGTCGAGCCACATGTGCGCCCACGGCAGGAACTCCTGCGCCTTCACGCCGCCGGTCTCCACGATGGCGACGCCGTGCAGGAAGCTGTTGAGCGCGCCCCACATCAGGCCGAGCAGCGACACGTCGAACAGGGCGGGCTTGCCGTGGTCGGTGCCGAGGTAGGTGGTGCCGCCGCCGAGCAGCTTCAGCACGGGCTCGTGAGCGTCGAAGACGTCCTTGTCACCGGCGTAGAAGAGGACGGAGGTCTCGGCACCGATGCCGGGCGGGGTGATCATGACGGCGCCGTCGAGGTACCGGACGCCGTTCTTCTCCGCCCACTCGGCGGTGCGCCGGGCGTCCTCGGACGAGCCCGTGGTCAGGTTGGCCACGGTCTTGCCGTTGAGGACGTCGCCCAGCGAGCCGATGACGTCGTGCACCACGTCGTACGTCGACACGCACACGACCACGAGGTCGCTCGCGGCGACGGCGTCGGCGGGGCTCGCGGCGAGCACCGCGCCCTCGGCGACGAGGGCGTCGGCCTTGTCCGCCGAACGGTTCCACACGGTCGTGGCGTGCCCCGCCTTCAGGAAGGTGCGGGCCAGCGCCTGCCCCATCAGGCCGAGGCCGATCACCGACACCGAAGTGTGGTTGTCACCCATGAATCAGTTCCTCCAGTACGAAAGGGTGTGCTGAACAGGCCGGCACGCGGGGCGCGCCGGTGGGAAAGCGGTCCGGGGGCCGAAGCCCCGGGGAGTGCGGCGTCGGCTCAGAGGAAGACGGTGCCGGGCTCCAGACCGACCAGGACGCGGCCCTGGAGTTCGAGGTTGACGTCGACCTGGGCGAGCGCGTGCAGCGAGAATCCCTGGATGTCGCGGTGGAAGCGCTGGAGGTGGACGTCACGCCGGATGACGGAGCCGCCGGCGGCGTTGTAGAGGATCTCCACGGCCTCCTTGGCGAGCTGGGCGGCGAAACCGGTCTGGCCGCGCACGATCGCCTTCTCGGCGTCGGTGGGCTGCTCGCCGGCGTCGGCGCGCTCCTGGAGCAGGGTGAGCCAGCGGGTCGACAGGGCCTCGGCGGCGGCGATCTTGTTGGCGGCGGTGGCCACCTGGATCTGGGTGAGCGGGTGCAGCTTCTGGTCGGTCCAGTCGGTGTACGTGATGCCGCGGCCGGGCAGGCGCTCGAGGAACAGCTCGTAGGCGCCTCGCGCGATGCCGATGAACACGGCGGCGCACTCCGCCATGACGAAGCTGAGCAGGCCGTAGTTACGGCCGGTGGCACCGGTGTTGGAGCGGTCGCCGGTCGCGCTGACCATGACCTCGTCGAAGGACACGGCGTGGTGGGCCGGCACGAAGACGTCCTCGGCGACCACGGTGGCACTGCCGGTGGCGGCGCCGGCGGAGACGTCCCAGTCGTCGACGATCCGGAGGCTGTCCATGGGGACGAGGGCCATGATCTCGCCCTCGGTGCCGTCCGGGTTGCGCACCATCGCGGCGGTGAAGTCCCAGTCGGCGCCCTTGCAGCCGGTGTTGAACTTCCACGTGCCGTTGAGGAGGTAGCCGCCCTCGGTGGGGACCGCGACGCCGGTCGGCGCGAACGCGCTGGAGATCTTGACGGAGCCGGCGGCGAAGACCTCCTCCTGAGTCCGGTCCGGGTAGAGCGTCGCCGTCCAGGTGCTCGTCACCCACACCATGGTCACCCAGGCGGCGGCCGGGCAGCCGCGGCCGATCTCGGTGATGACCTTCGCCTGGTCGGCGAGCGGCAGGTCGAGCCCGCCGAACCGGCGCGGCACGGCCATGCGGAAGACGCCGGCCTTCTCGAGGAGTTCGATGCTCTCGTCCAGCAGCCAGCCGCGGTCCTCGGCTGCGCGGCCGTTCTCTCTCAGGGTCGGGACGATGTCGTCCACGGCTTTCAGTAACGCTGCCAGGTCGTCGTTCGCAGGCACGTGCGGCTCCTCAAATGTGATTCCTACTGCCGGCCGAGAGGCGCGAGAACCCAGCGCTCTCCGGGCAGTTCAAAACCTTACTGAAGGGCCCGGGAAAATCAGTAAGAACACTCTCATCGTCCGGTCATCACCCCGCCCCGGTAAACCCGGCCGCATTCGCCACGCAATTACCGGGCAATTACCGGACACTGACCGGGAAATGAGCGGACGATGGACGCGGAGTCCCGTATGGGAACATCCCCACATGACTCTTTCATGGCCCGAACTCGTACGAACGGCAGCCGAGGACACCACCGCGGCACTCGAGAAGGGAGCCGACCAGGACTGGGACGCGAAGGCGGGTGATCTGGACTGGAGCTGTCGCGAAACGCTGTCCCACATCGCGCTCGGTGTCGTGGGTTATGCGGGGCTGCTCATCGCCCGCCCCACCGACCGTTACATCACCCTGTTCTCCTCGATCGACGGGCACGCGCCCGTCCCGGCCGCCCTGGAGGGCATCCGGATCGCCGGCACGCTGCTCGCCGGCACCGTCCGTGACACCCCGCCGGACGTGCGCGCCTGGCACCCCTACGGGCACTCCGACGCGGCCGGCTTCGCCGCGATGGGCGTGCTCGAACTCGTCGTCCACGGACGGGACATCGCGCAGGCCGTAGGCGTGCAGTACACGCCCTCGGACGCCCTGGCGGCGCCGGTGGTCGAGCGGCTCTTCCCCGACGCGCCGACCGGTCACTCCCCCGCCGAGACGCTGCTGTGGTGCACGGGACGCGTCGCGCTCCCGGGGCTGCCGCGCCGGGGCGCCTGGCGCTGGGACGGCCGGGTGCGCGAGGCGTAACCCGTCCCGCCCGGCCGGGATCACGTGCCGCCGGGGCGACTTGCCGGACAGTCGCCCTGGTGGCACCGTCATGTCGGGGCGTGACCCGCGAGAGATCACGGCATTACCGCCTCGTGGCCGAACGTTGAACCCTCCCCCGTAGTGTTCGGCCACCGAAATGCACGAGTGCCCGCACCGGCCGCGCATCCACCACGCCGGACGTTCTTTCCTCGGAGGGTTCCTCACAAACGTTTCTCCAGCCGGGAAGGCAGGTCGATTTCCGCCAGGCCGGAGCTCGCCGCCGACCCGGAAATGCACACCGCCGATTTTCTCGGGACGCGGCCGCGGACGGCCGGGGCGGGTGTGCCGGCCCAAGGGGGGACGGGGATGGGGCGCCCTGCCGACGACCTGTACGGCCAGGCGAGGTGACCCGGCGCGAACGCCGCGGCACGAGACCGAAAGCACATTGACCCATGAGTGACATGCCGGTTCCGCGCGGCGGGCCCGCACCGACTACACGGGGGAGACACCACACCATGCACACCACCGGACCCACCAGCCGGCACCCGCGGCGCCGGACCCTGCTCAAGGCGGCCGGGGCGGCGGCCCTCACGGTGCCCGCCCTCACCAAGGTGGCCTCCGCCGCGGCCCAGGACGACACGGGGCTGTGGGACGTCATCGTCATCGGGGCGGGGTTCGCCGGCATCACCGCCGCCCGTGAGCTGCGCGCCCGCGGCAAGCGGGTGCTCGTGCTGGAGGCCCGCGACCGCATCGGCGGCCGCACCTGGACGGACACCTACGGCGGACATCTGATCGAGCGCGGCGGGACCTGGGTCGAGCCGACCCAGCCCCACGTCGGTGCCGAACTCACCCGGTACTCCCTGGCGCTGGAGGAGGACGAGCCGATCTCGACCACCTGGCTGCCGACGCCGAGCGGTCCGCGGGAGTTCACACCGGAGGACGGGTTCGGCCGCATAGGCCTGATATTCGACCGGATGTTTGAAGGCTCGCGGACGTACTTCGAGAAGCCGTTCCAGCCTCTGTACCGGGCCGATCTGCTGCGGAGCCTGGACAAGCTGTCGCTGCGCGACCGCCTGACGCAGCTCTCCCTCACCCCTGAGGAAGAACTCCTCGTCAACGGGCAGACGGCGGTCTACGCCGGCGGCTCGAGCGCGACCGGCGCCTTCACGATGTTCGCGCACTGGTGGGCCCTGGCCGGCCACACCAACCAGGGGTGGAACGACACCATGCGCTGGCGCATCGCGGGCGGCACCAAGGCGCTGCTCCAGGCGATGATCAACGAGGCCAAACCGACGATCAAGCTCAGCTCTCCGGTCAGCGCCGTTTACGACACCGGATCGGTGGTGTACGTCACCACCACCTCCGGCGTGCGGTACAGCGCCCTGGCGGTCGTCGTCGCCATGCCGGTCAACGCCCTGAGCACCGTCAAGTTCACCCCGTCCCTGCCCCCGGCGCTCACCACCGCCACGAGCCAGGGACTCGCGGTCCCCAACGCGGTCAAGCTGTGGATCCACGCCCGCAAGGGAGCCGGACGGGTGTACGGGCAGGGCGCCGAGGGCGGCTCGCCGATCCCCATGCTGCTGCCCTTCAAGGAGACGACCGACGGCATGCTCTACGTCGCCTTCAGCACCGACCCGCGATTCAACCCGACCGATGTCGCCCAGGTACAGCAGGCCGTGCGGCAGCTCGGCGTGAACCTGGACGTCATCGGCGTCAAGGTGCACGACTGGGGCCGCGACCCGTACGCGCGCGGCGGCTGGACGTTCCGCAAGCCGGGTCAGCTGACCACGCTCTACCCGGACGTCACCTTCACCAGCGGGCGGCTGTCCTTCGCCAGCGGCGACATAGCCAACGGCTGGAGCGGCTACATCGACGGTGCCATCGAATCCGGTCTGCGCGCCGCCCGGCAGGCGGCGGGCGAGGAGTGACCGTCGGCGGGTGGGGGGGGGGGCCGGCCCCCCGGCCCCCCCCCCCCGGCGGCCGCGGGGGGGGGGCCCGCCCCCGGGGGGGGGGGGGGGGGGTGGCCGGGGGGGGGGGGGGCCCCCCCCCCCCGCCCCCCCCCCCCCCCCGGCCGGCCGGGAGCGCTCCCGGCGCGCCAAGGGGTTGCGCCGCGCCGGAACACCCGGGCCACGACGTCCCCGAGGACGCACCTGGAACCCCGCGCGCACTTCGACCGGGGCGAGTCCTCGCCCCGGTCGTCACCTGACCCGCCGCCCGGGCCGTACCAGGCGGCGGTCGGGGAAGAGCAGCGTGCGCCGCAGCGTCGGGGCGGCGGACGCGGGCGGGCGCGGCAGGGTCAGCCGGCCGGCGTGCTCCCGGGCGCTGCCCCACAAGGGGCGGCGGCGCAGCAGGTCGACGTGACCGCACGCGACCACCAGCAGCGTGCCGGTGCCGGCGTCGCCCAGGCGCTCCACCCAGTCGAGCACCGCGTCGTCGGCGAGGTGCAGATCGTCCAGGCAGAGGACCACGGGGCGGCGGCGCGCCTCGCGCTCGATCACCTCGCTCCAGGCGGCGAGGACGTCGGCCTCGTGCCCGGCCCGGCCGGAGGGGGGCGCGGCGCCGAGGACGCGCGGCAGCCGCGCCGCGTCCCGGTCGGATCCGGCCACGGAGCGGACCAGCGCTTCGAGCCGCCGCTCCGGTGGGTCGAGCCGTGCCCGGGGGTGCGGTGCCCATGCCTCCAGCAGCGCCGCGGCCATGGAGGCGGCGTCGTCACCGCCTCGCAGCGCACGCGGCCGTACGACCCGGACCTCGTCGAAGTCGTCGGTGACGCGGCGCTCGAACCCGGCGAGCAGGTGCGTCTTGCCGGCATCGTGGTCGCCGAGCACCGTCAGCATGCAGGGCGCGTCCCGGTGGCGCGCGTACTCCAGCAGGTCCTCGAGCAGGGCGAGTTCGGGCCGGCGCGCGGTGTCGGTGCCGTGTGCGGCGGGGCCGCCTGGGCGCAGGGAGCGGGCCCTGCGGATGCCGGCCGCGCCGTCGGTGGTGCGGGTCGTCTCGCCGTAGCGCACCCACCCGTCCGTGTCGCGCGCCACGTCGTCGCTCACGTGGATCTCGCCCCGTGGGACCCCGCCGAGCAGTCCGTGCGCCTTGTCGAGCAGGGTGCCCATCACTGAGACGCCGGCCCGCGGGTCCCGCGGATCGTGCCGCACGATCGCCTTCCCGGACAGCACGACGGCACGCGTCACCGTGCCCGCCCGGGAGGCCAGCCGTTCCCGGGCCTCGAAGGCCGCGCGCACCGCGTTCAGCGATGCCTCGGGGAGCTCGGATCGCAGTCCGAACAGCGCGGCGAACAGCCCGCCGAGGGAGCCGACGACCGTACCGGAGCGCTTCTCGACGCTCTCGGTGAGCACGTCGGCCACGTCGTGCGGGGAGTCGTCCGGCCGCTCGCTCACCGTGATCGTCACGTCCCCGGCGGACTCGGTGCCCACCACGAGCACACAGACGTCCCGCCACTCGGCGACGGCACCGCTTGCCGCGCCACCGTACGAGGACGGCGCGGGCGACCGGTCACCGGCCTCCGGCGCGTCCGCGGACGACCGCGCGCCCGTGTGTCCGTCGGCCGGGGTGAGTTCGGGCGGAGGCGCGGAGGACGGGGCGGGCGCGGGTACCGGCGCGGGCGCGGGGGCCGGGGCGGGCGCGGATACCGGGGCGGGCGCGGATACCGGGGCGGGCGCGGGTACCGGCGCGGCGTCCGCGGTGGCGTGGTCGCCGGCCGGTGAGGCCAGCTCCCGGTCGTGGCGCAGGATGCGCTGTTGCAGGGTCCGCAGGGCGGCGGAGGGTTCCAGTCCGTACGCCTCCACCAGCGCCTGCCGCACCGTGCCGAAGACGTTCAGCGCCTCCGCCTGCCGCCCGCAGCGGTACAGGGCGAGCATCAGCTGCCCGCCCAGCCGCTCCCGCAGGGGCTCCGCCTTGGCCAGGGCCATGAGTTCGCCGAGTACGGCATGGTGGCGACCGCACGCCAGCTCGGCCTCGAACCGGTCCTCCATGGCGTCCAGACGCAGTTGCCCGAGCGCCGCCAGCTCCGGCCACCGTACGCCCTGTTCGGCCAGGTCCGACAGGGCAGGACCGCGCCAGTGCGCGAGGGCCTCGCCGAGCAGGACGGCCGCTTCGGCCGGCTCACCCGCGTCCAGACGTGCCCGGCCGGCGGCGACGGCGCGCTCGAAGCGGGTCGCGTCGAGCTGTTCGGGGTCGACGCGCAGGAGGTAGCCCGGCGCCCGGGTGAGCAGGTGCGGCGGCGGGCCGTCGTGCCCGTTCCCGCCGGTCTCCAGCACGGCGCGCAGCGCCCATACCGCGTTCTGCACCATCTTGCGGGCCGTGACGGGCCTCGTGTCCTCGGGCCACAGGGCCTCGAGGAGCCGGCTGGTGGGGACCACCTGGTTGGCGTGGAGGAGCAGCAGCGCGAGCACGGCTCTCTGCTGGGTGCCGCCCAGCGGCAGACTCCGTCCGTCGCTCAGCACTTCCAGCGGCCCAAGGACCTTGAATTCCACGCCCACCCCCGTACGTAGACCACCCGTGTTCCCGGTGATAACCGACGGTCTCCCGCACCGTCACGGTGTGGACCTCGCCGAAGTCCGGTCCCCCTGCGCCCGCCTCCCGCGTCGCCACCCGGCCACGTCCCTGGAGGAAGCCTGGCATATGCCGCTTCGGATTCGCTTTCGGACGGCTTCGGGAACGCTGCGCGGGCGCACTTCGGTCCCCCTGGGACACGTGATGGTGAGTCATCCGATGGATTGCTTACCGCACTTGACGTGCCGTCTTGGCGAAGCGGCCATCCGGGCGTGGCATGGTGTCCGATATCTCCGATCGCTGGTGAACGGCCGACGTCATGGGGTATAAACCCGCGCCGGACCCGGTATCCAAGCGCGAGACGCGCGACAACCGTCGCGGCCAGGGAAGCCACAGCGAGAACAGAGGGAAGGCCATGAGCCCCAGAAGATCCCGCGCGCGCGGCGCGCTCGGCCGTTCACGTGTCATCTGGCTGGCCGTCGGCGCGGCCGTGCTCGGCGGTGCCGGGCCGGCGACGGTCGCGGTCGGCGCCCCGGCGGAGCGGTCGGGCACCGCGGACACCGCCCGCCCGGCGAGCGCGCGGACCATGGCGTTCGCCGGGACCGGCAAGACCGTGCGCACCCTCCCGCGCACCGAGACCGAGGCCTTCTCACTGGTGGGCGTCTCCTGGTCGGACCACACCCGGCGCTTCGACGGCACCGCGCAGATCCGCACCCGCAGCGCCGAGACGGGCGAGTGGTCCGGCTGGCTCGACCTCGACTTCGACATCGTGGCGCCGGAGACGGACGAGGCGAGTGCCGTGGACACCCGCGGTGCCTCCGAGCCGCTGTGGACCGGCCCGTCCGACGCGGTCCAGGCGCGCGTCCTCGCCGACGGCGCGCAGCGGGCCGTACCCGAAGGGCTGCGCCTGGACCTGATCGATCCCGGCACCACGTCCGCGTCCCAGGGCAAGGGCACCGGGGGCGCCGAGTCCGGGGCGGCGGCGGTCACGACGGCCACGACCGCCTCCGCCGAGACCACCACCCCGGTCGCGCCCCCCGCTCCCCCCATCGTCAGCCGCGCCGCCTGGGGCGCCGACGAGTCGCTGGTGAAGGATCCCGCGGAGTACATCTCCAAGGTGGAGGCGATGTTCGTCCACCACACCGCGGGCACGAACGACTACACCTGCGCCGACTCCGCCGCCATCATCCGGGCCATCTTCGTCTACCACGTGCAGTCGAACGGCTGGAACGACGTCGGCTACAACTTCTTCGTCGACAAGTGCGGCACCGTCTTCGAGGGCCGCGCGGGCGGCGTCGACAAGCGTGTCCGGGGCGCCCACACCTACGGCTTCAACGGGGTCTCGTCCGGCGTCTCCCTCCTCGGCAACTACGAGGACGGCGGCACGCCCACGCCCGCCGCGCTGTCCGCCATCGCCGACATCGCCGCCTGGAAGCTGGGCCTGGACGGAGTCGACCCGGAAGGGCGGGTGACGCTCACCGCGGCCGGTGACACCGGCGTCTACAAGGCCGGTCAGAAGGCGGACCTGTACACCATCTCGGGTCACCGCGACGGCTATGCCACCCTCTGCCCGGGCCAGACCCTCTACGACCGCCTGCCGGACATCCGCACCCAGGCCGCCGCTTCGCCGTACGCGGCGCGGTGACCCGGCCGGCCCCGCACCGCCCGCCGGGGCGGGCGCGGGGCCGTTCGCCGTCGTCAGCGGGGGCGGCCCGCCGTCCGTTCCGTAGCCGGGTCCGCGGTCAGCAGCGCCCGGGTCGCCGGGTGGGACGGGGCCGCGAACACCTCGGCCGTCGGGCCGGACTCCACGACCCGGCCCGCGTCGAGCACCGTCACGGTGTCCGTGCGCTCGGCGATGAGCGGAAGGTCGTGGCTGATGAGGACGAGGGCGGTGCCACGGTCCTCGCGCAGCCGGGTGAGCAGGTCCATGATCGCCTCGGCGGTGGCGGAGTCCAGCGCGGAGGTGACCTCGTCGCAGATCAGTACGTCCGGGTCGGCGGCGAGGGCGCGGGCGATGGCGACGCGCTGGCGCTGGCCGCCGGAGAGCTCGTGCGGGTAGCGGTCGGCGAAGGCGGGCGGCAGGCCCACCTGTTCGAGCAGGTCCGCCACGCGGCCGGGTGCCTGCGAGGTCGGGCAGCGGCGGTGCAGGCGCAGCGGGCGGCCGATCGCGGCGCCGATGGTGCGGCTGGGGTTGAGCGCGCCCAGCGGGTTCTGGGTGACCAGTTGGATACGGCGGCGCTGTTCGCGGGCGCGTCCGCGCAGTCCGGTGCTGAGCGGGCGGCCGTCGAGGCGGAGGGTGCCGGAGGTGACCGGCTGGAGCCCGACGACGGCCCGTACGAGGGTGGTCTTGCCGGAGCCGGACGCGCCGACGATGCCGGTGGCGCCGCCGGGGGCGACGGTGAGGCCGACGCCGTCGAGGGCGGGGGCGGTGCCGCGCCGGCGGCGGCCGAAGACGACGCGGAGGTCGCGAACCTCCAGGACGGGCACCCCGGGCACGCCGGGCACACCCGGCTCGCCGGCGCCGTCCCGCGGGGTGCGCGGTGCCGGGGCGGCGGGCCGGGGCACGGGCAGCCGGCCGCCGAGTTCCACCACGTCGTCGGCGATCCGGTCGACCAGCTCCGGGTCGTGGCAGGAGAGGCAGATCGCGAGCCGGTGCTCGGCGGCGAGGTGGCGCAGCAGGTCGCCGATCTCCTCGCGGAGTTCGGGGTGGAGTCCGGCGGTGGGCTCGTCCAGCAGCAGGACGTCGGGGCGGCGGGCCAGGGCGCGGGCGAGGGCGACGCGGCGCTGCTGGCCGCCGGAGAGGGCGGCCGGGCGGCGGGCGGCGAGCCGGCCGTCGTCGGGCAGGCGGACCTCGGCGAGCAGGGCCGTCACCGTGTCGGCGGCGCGGTCGGCGGCGAGTTCACGGACGAGGGTGCTCACCCGCATCCGCGGGTTGAGGCCGGATCCGGGGTCCTGGCCGACGTAGGCGAGGCGTCGGCTGCGCAGGGCGCGCAGTTCCCTGTCGGAGACGGCGAACACGTCGTGACCGAGGACGTCGACGTGACCGGCGGTGCGCCGGGTGCCGGGCGGGAGCAGTCCCGTGACCGCGCGCAGCAGGGTGGTCTTGCCGGAACCGGACGGGCCGGTGAGGCCGGTGACCCGGCCGGGGCGCAGGGCGAGTGAGGCGTCCTGAAGCAGGAGGCGGCCGTCGGGGGCGGTGACGGTGAGGCCGGTGACCTGGACGACGGGGGTGTCGGTGGGCGGTCCGGCGGGCTTCCGGTACCGGTCGGGATCGTGGCTCACAGGACGGGCACCGCCTTCCGGCCGGTCTGCGGGGCGAGGGCCGCCGCGGCGAGGTTGACGCTCAGGGCGAGCAGGCCGATGGCGGCGCTGGGGGCGACCACCGCCCAGGGGTTGAGGAGGATCCCGGCGGAGTTCTCGCGGATCATCAGCGCCCAGTCGGCGGCCGGGGGCTGGGGTCCGACCTGGAGGAACCCGGCCGTGGCGACGAGGTAGACGGCGGCGACGAAGCGCAGTCCGAACAGGGCGAGCAGGGTGGCGCGCAGGTTGGGCAGGATCTCGCGCCAGACCAGGTACCAGAGGCGTTCGCCGCCGGCCGCGGCGGCCTCGACGTATCCGGTGGCGGCGACGGGTGCGGCGGCGCCCGCGGCGAGCCGGACCGCGTAGGGCACGCCGAGGGCGACGGCGGCGGCGATGACGGCGAGCCGGCCGCCGCCCGGCCAGGAGAGGGTGACGAGGAGGATGCCGAGCACGGCGGGCAGCAGCATCAGCACGTCCGCGGCGCGTTCCACGATCCGTCCGACGGCGGGCCGGACCGCGCCGACGGCGCCGAGAAGGGCGGCGACGGCGGTGACGAGGACGGCCACCAGCAGGGAGGAGACGACGAGTTCGCGTCCTCCGGCGAGGAGTCTGCTGAGCACGTCCCGGCCGAGCTGGTCGCCGCCGAGCACGGCGCCGGCTCCGGGTTCGGCGTACGGGGCGGTCACGGGGGCGTCGATGGCGTGCGGGGCGATCCAGGGGCCGCACAGGGCGAGCGCGACGAGGAGCAGCGCGGGCAGGACCCGTAGGAGGGAGCCGCGGGTGGTGGTCATCGGCGGCCTCCCGCCATCAGGTCCCGCACCAGGTCGGCGAGGAGGAGTACGGCGGTGATGACCGCGCCGGCGAGCGCGGTGACCCCCGCGATCACGGGGCCGTCGCGGTCGGTGACGGCGGAGGCCAGAACGGAGCCGATGCCGGGGTAGTTGAAGATGGTCTCCACGACGACGGCGCCGCCGAGCAGCATGCCGGTGGAGGTGGCGAGGCCGGCCGCGATGGTGGGCAGGGCGCCGGGCAGGACGTGGTGGGTGAGGACCCGGTGTGGCGGGAGGCCGTCGAGGACGGCGGTCTCGACGTGCGGGGCGCGGGCCTCGTCGGCGAGCGCGGCCCGCACGATGCGGACGTTCCAGCCGGTCTGCGGGATGGTCAGGGCGAGGGCGGGCAGGACGAGCATGGTCCAGGAGTCGGGGGTTCCGTCGGCGTCGGTGAGGGTGACGGCGGGCAGCCAGCCGGTCCACAGCGACAGCACCAGGACCAGCGCGACGGCCACCACGAACTCGGGCAGGGCGAGGATGGCGGTGGCGGTGCCGGACACCGCGCGGTCGGTGCGTCCGCCGGGCCGGAGGGCGGCCCAGCAGCCGAGGGCGATCGAGAGGACGGCGGTGAGCAGCAGGGCGATGCCGCCGAGGAGCAGGGTGTTGGGGAACGCGGTGGAGAGCAGGTCGGTGACCGGTTCGCCGCGGGCGGAGGTGCCGAGGTCGCCGGTGGGCAGCCCGGACATCCAGTCCCAGAAGCGTTCCAGGACCGGCCGGTCGAGGCCGAGCAGTTCGCGGCGGCGCTCGATGTCGGCGGCGGTCTCGCCGCGCTCGGAGGTGGCGCGCGCGGCGTCGCCGGGCAGCAGCTCGACGGTGCAGAAGACCAGGGCGAGCAGCAGGGCGAGCAGGGCGGCGCGTTTGAGCAGCAGGGCGCCGGCGCCGAGGAGCGCGGGCAGGGCGGGGTGCCGCGCCGGCCCGGTCTTCCGGGGCGGCGCGGCGGTGTCGGTCGTCAACGGGCCAGCCATGCCCGCTCGAGCTGGACGCGTCCGTAGCCGGGCAGCTTGGGCAGCCCCTGGACGGCGGGTGCGGCGAGGTCGATGCCGTCGGCCATGCCCCACAGCAGATAGCCGGAGCGCTCGTGCTGGATCTGCTGGAGCTCCCTCAGCTGCCGGGCGCGGGCGGTGGCGTCGGCGGTGGCCATCGCCTTCTCGTAGGCGGCGTCGAACTCCTCGTCCTTCCAGCCGGCTTCGTTCTGGCCGCTGTCGGAGAGCATGGTCTTGCTGGCGAAGAAGACGACGGAGTCGTTGGTGCCCCAGTAGGTGGTGTAGAGGTCGCCCTTGAGCCAGGTCTTGTCCCAGAAGACGGCGGATTCCTGCTTGACCACCTTGATCTTGACGCCGGCCTCGCGGACCTGGGAAGCGAAGAGGGTGGCGGACTCGGCGAGTCCGGAGATGTCCTCGGTGGTGAGCAGCTCGTAGGTCCTGGAGGTGTCGAACCCGGCCTCCTTCAGCAGCCGCTTGGCCTTGGCCAGGTCGCGGGTGCGCTGGGGGATGTCCTTGGCGTAGGCGGGGTCGCCCGTGCCGAGGATGTCGTTGCCGACGGTGCCGTAGCCGGAGAGGACCTGCTTGACCATCGCCTCGCGGTCGACGGCGAGCCGCAGGGCCTCGCGGACCTTGGGGTCGGCGAAGGGGCCGTCGGCGGTGCGCATGACGATGGGCATCGCCATGTCGTTGGGCCGGCGGACGGTGCGGATGTCCCCCCGGCTCTCGGCGGTGCGGGCGGCGACGGCGCCGACGTTGGAGGCGAGGTCGATCTGCCCGGAGAGCAGGGCGTTGGCCATCGCCTGGGGGGATTCGAAGATCTTCACCTCGATGGCGTCGAGGTGGACGTCGCCGCCGTACCACTTGTCGTTGCGGACGAGGCGGGCGTTGCCGCCGCGGAACCACTCCAGCTTGAAGGGGCCGGTCCCGGGCACCTTGGCTATCTCCTTGTCGGTGGTGCCCTCGGGTATGACGAAGGTGGTCAGGCGGGTGAGCTGGGGCAGTTCGGCGTTGGGGTAGTCGGAGACGAGGACGACGGTGTCGTCGCCGTCGGCGGTGATGTTCTTCGCCTGGATGCCGGGGAGCCGCGACGCTCCGGAGGGCGTGGCGCGCAGCCGGCGCAGGGAGAACACGGCGTCCTGGGCGGTGACGGGGGTCCCGTCGTGGAAGGCCGCACCCTTGGCGAGTGTGAATCGCCAGGTCTTCAGATCGTCCGAGGCCTGCCACTCGGCGGCGAGCCGGGGCACGGTGTTCGGCTTGGTGCCGGGCACGGTGAGGGGGTCGTATACGAGGCTGAGGATCAGGTAGTCGCTCTCGTTGGCCTGGGTGCCGTGCGGGTCACGGGTGATGGCGCCGGGGCGGCCGAGGGCGCCGACCCTCAGGGTGCCGCCGCGGCGGGGTTTGGTACCGGTGCCGGGGGACCCGGCGGTGTCGTCGTGACTGCCGCCTCCGCAGGCGCTCAGCAGCGCCGTGGCGGTCAAAGCGCCGCCCGTCCACAGCAGTTGACGTCTCGTCAGGTCCACGTCGTCCTCGATTTCACAGGGTGGGTCGCTTGCTGAGGTTTGCCTACCCTGCCTTGGAGGGGGCGCACAAGGGCGCATGGAGTGACATTGAACAAGCTTAGGTAAGCCTTGCCTACACCGTGCGTGTTGGCTATGTTTCTCGACGGCCACCAAGCGGCTACACACCGTGACAAGCCCTGGGAAGGCCGCCGCACGAGCCCGTTCACCATCGGAAAGCGCTGTCTGAAACAGCGCCACGAAACGCGCCCCCCACCCTGCGGAACGGACAACTCACCATGCCCACGGGAGCCTTGCCCGTACGTACGCTCACACCCGACCAGGCGGCGGAGCTGCGCACGGCCGCCGAGACCCTGCTGCACCACTTCTCCGGCACGCCCACCGACCCCGATCTGCTCGCCGAACTCCCTTCCTCGGCTGCGGCGTTGAGCGACGGCCTCCGCGACGCCTGCCGCCCCGTCGACTCCCCCGGCGGACTCTTCGTCCTGGCCGGCCTGGAGGTCGACGACTGGGCGCTCGGCCCCACGCCCGCCCACTGGTCGCGCGCGGGTGACGCGGGCGCGGTGCACGACGTCGAACTGCTGCTGCTCTCCGCGGTGATGGGCGTCCCCCTCGCCTGGGAGGGGCAGCAGGAGGGCCGGTTCGTGCACAACATCGTGCCCTCGCCCGGCCACGAGGAGGAGCAGACCGGCGCCAGCAGCACCGTGCTGCTCAGCCCGCACACCGAGGACGCCTTCCACCCCGGCCGCGCCCATCTGCTGCTGCTGTCCTGCATGCGCAACCCGGACGCGGTGGCCACCACCGCCGCGAGCGTGCGCCACGTCCGTCTCTCCGACGACGACCTGCGGCTGCTGACCCGCCCCGAGCTGCCGATCCTGCCCGACGACGCCTACACCGAGGCCCAGGGCTACGCCGGTGATCCGCAGCCCGTGCCGACGCTGTGGCAGTCGCCGGACGGCCCCACCCTGCGCTTCGACCCCGCCTACACCCCGCTGGAGCGGGCCGGTGCCGAACACCGCGCCGCCTACGGACGGCTGACGGACGAGCTGTCCCGGGTCGCGACCGCGGTCAGCCTGGAGCCAGGCCAGGTCCTGGTCGTGGACAACGACCTCGTGGTGCACGGCCGGGTCCCGTTCAAGGCCCGCTACGACGGCACGGACCGCTGGCTGAAACGTTCCTCCGTACGCGTCCCCGGGCGTCGTACCCGCCCCTCGGCGGAACGCTTCGAACACGGCTACGGACAGAAGGTTCTGGAGGCATACGACGCATGACCGCCACCCACGTTTCGGACACCACCCTGCGCATCCTGAGCACCAGTGACGTCGCCGGCATCGAGATCTCCCTCGCCGACGTCGTCGCCGTGGTGGAGCAGGCCTACGGCACCCTGGCCGCGGGCCGCTCCGACAATCCGCGCAAGCTCACCGTGAAACCCGAGGACGGCCACTCGGTGGCGTACGCGATGCTCGGCCGCGACGGGGAGCGAGGGGTCGTCGCCGTCAAGACGTCGTACAAGTACGGCCTGCACGAGGACCGCGACAAGCAGCACTACTACACGACCCTCACCCTCTACGACGACGCCACCGGGCTGCCGGTCGCGATGATGGACTGCGGTCGCGTCGGCGCCCTGCGCACCCCCGCGGTCTCCGCGCTCCTCGCCCGCGAACTGGCCGCCCCCGGCGCCCGCAGCGCGCTCGTCATCGGCACCGGCACCCAGGGCCGGCTCGCCCTGCCCTTCCTGCTGACGACCATGCCGCGGCTGGAGCGGCTGATGGTCTTCGGCACCCACCCGGACGGCATACGCGCCGTGCGCGAGCAACTGCACGCGCACTTCCCCGAGCGGGAGCCGGAGATCGTCACCGATCTGCGCGCCGCCGCCGAGAACGCCGACATCGTCCTGGCCACCGCCGGGCCCAACACCCCCGCCTCGGTCGACGCCGACTGGCTCAAGCCCGCCGCGCTGTCCGTGCTCGTCGGCTACGGCATCGCGCCCTCCACCCTGCACCGCGCCGACCGGGTGATCGCCACCAGCGCCGCCCAGATGCAGGTCACCGGAACCGACATGGCCGACGCGAACGGCGAACTGCGGGCGGTGGACGCCGAGTTCCCCGAGGTGCTCGCCGGACGCGCGGCCGGGCGGACCGATCCGGGGCAGCGGATCTTCGCGTACAACAGCGGACTGGTCGTCACCGACATCGCGCTCGGCCACCGGTTCGCCGAACTCGCCCTCGCGCAGGGCCTGGGCACGGTGGTACCGCTGTGGCAGTGACCGGTGTGACCGCTCCCCCCGTGCCCTCGCTGCCCGCCCGGCAGGCGCCCGAGGTGCGGGCGCTGCTCGCCGCCGGGCCGCTGCTGCACGAGCTGAGCCACGGCCTCGGCGGGCCCTACCACGTGCTGTTCCCCGGCCCCTTCGACGCCAACGCGGCGGCCTTCCGGCAGGCGTTCGCCGAGGCGGGCGTCGCCGGGCGGGTCTACTACGCCAAGAAGGCCAACAAGGCCGCCCTCTACACCGAGCGGGCCGCCGTGCTGGGCCTCGGCGTGGACGTGGCCAGCCTCGGGGAGCTGCGCGAGACCCTGGCCTGCGGGGTGCCCGGCCCCGACGTGGTGGTGACCGGACCCGCCAAGGCGGACGACCTGCTGCGGGTCGCCGTGCTCCAGGGCGCGCTGATCGCCGTGGACGCCCTCGACGAGCTGGACCGGATCGCCGGTACGGCCGCCGAACTCGGCCGCACGGCACGGGTGTTGCTGCGGCGGCTGCCACCCGCCCAGCCGCACAGCCGGTTCGGCCTGGACGCGGAGGAGCTGGAGGCCGCGCTGCGCCGGTGCGCCGACGGCCCCCTGGAGCTGGAGGGCTTCAGCTTCCATCTCTCCGGCTACGACATCCCGGCGCGCGCCGACCTCGCCGGGGAACTGCTCCGCCTGTGCCGCCACGCCCGCGCGCTGGGGCTGCGCGCCGACCGGATCAGCATCGGCGGCGGCTTCCCCGTGGACTACGCCGACGGCGACGACTGGCGCCGGTTCGGCGAGGAGCAGCGGCCCGAGCACTATCACGCACGCAAGACCTTCTCCGGCGGCTTCTACCCGTACCACTCCCCCGTCGCCGGGGCCGACGCGCTGCGCGCGATCCTCGCGGCGGTGCCCGCCG
The DNA here is from genome assembly GCF_044547145.1 of Streptomyces sp. NPDC052773. Lineage (NCBI taxonomy): Bacteria > Bacillati > Actinomycetota > Actinomycetes > Kitasatosporales > Streptomycetaceae > Streptomyces > Streptomyces sp. NPDC052773. The sequence goes on from NZ_JBITZX010000014.1 coordinate 29,339, forward strand.
GGGAGACCGACCCGCTGGCCGAGCTGCTGCGCGCGGCCGGGGTGACACTGCTGGTGGAGCCGGGCCGGGCACTGCTCGACCAGGCCGGGTGCACGGTCTTCCGCGTGCAGGGCGTCAAGCAGCGCGACGGCTACGCGATCCTCACCGTGGACGGCAGCAGCCTCAGCCTGTCCGAGCAGTGGTTCGAGAGCGAGTTCCTGCCGGACCCGGTGCTGGTGCCGCGCGCACCGTCCCCCGAGGGCAGGTACGAGGCCTGTGTCGGCGCCGCCACCTGCCTGGAGTCCGACATGCTCACCTGGCGCCGGGTGCCGTTCCCGCGCCGGCCCGCCGTGGGCGATCTGCTGGTCTACCTCAACACCGCGGGCTACCAGATGGACTCCAACGAGTCGCCCTTCCACGAGCTGCCGCTGCCGCCGAAGGTCGTCGTCGAACCCGCCCCCGGCTCCGCCGATCCCGCCGCCCGTCCCCGCTGGCGTCTCGACCGCCACCCGTAGGGAGTTCACACCATGGACCACGCCCCGGACCACGCCCCGGACCACGCCTTGGCCCACGCTCTGGAGCACGCCCTGCACCGCCCGCCGGTCGTCCGCCGGGTCAGCGAACTCATCGGCGCCACCCCGCTTTTCGAGCTGTGCCGGACCCAGGACGGCAGCCGGCTGCTGCTCAAACTGGAGCAGTTCAACCCCACCGGCACCGCCAAGATACGCATGGCCCGGCAGATGGTCCTCGACGCGGAGGAGCGCGGGCTGCTGCGGCCCGGCGGCCGGATCGTCGAGTCGACCTCCGGGAACACCGGCCTCGGGCTCGCCGTGGTCGCCGCCGAGCGCGGCTACACCTTCACCGCCGTCGTCGACCACCACGCCGCCGCGGACAAGCTGCGCGCGATGAAGGCGCTGGGCGCCGAACTCGTCTACGTCGCCGAGGAGGGCGACGAGGAGCTGGCCACCGCCGCCCGCGAGGAGTTCGCCGAGAAGCTGGCCGCCGAGTCGGAGAACGCCTACTTCACCGAGCAGCACAACAACCCGGCGAACGGCGACGGTTACCGGCCCGTCGCCCATGAGCTGCACGCCGCCCTGGACGGCCGTATCGACCTCCTCATCGGCGCCGTCGGCACCGGCGGCGGCCTGTTCGGGACCGGTGGCGAACTGCGCAGGACGGTGCCCGGGGTGCGGATCGTCGGGGTCGAGCCGAAGGGGTCGATCGCCTTCGGGCCGCCCGCGCACGACTACTACCAGTCCGGCACCGGCACCCCGGAGGGCGCCACCATCGGCGCGATGGTCGACTACGACCTGCTCGACGAGGGCGTGAAGGTCGGTGACGTCGAGGCGTTCGCCACCTGCCGGGTCGTCGCCCGCCGCACCGGACTGCTGATCGGCGGCTCCGCGGGCGGAGTGGTGTACGAGGCGCTGACCCGGCTCTCCTCACTGCCGCCGGGAACGACTATGGTCGCGCTCGTCAACGACGGCGGGGAGAAGTACCTGGACACGGTGTTCGACGACGACTGGATGGCCGCGCGCGACCTCGTCGACCGCGATGTGGAGCGTGAGGTCGACGCGCTGCTGACCAAACTCCGCCACGCCTGACTGCGCCACGCCCGACTCCGCACGCCTGACTCGCCACGCCCGATTCCGCACGCCCGACTCCCCCACGCCTAGAGGAAGTTCGCGTAGATCAGATGCCTCCCGCCCTGACCCGTCTCCTCACCGACAGCCGCGCCCTCGCCACGCTGGCCGTGCCGCTCGCGCTCACCCAGCTCGCGCAGGTCGCGCTGACCACCACCGACACCGTCATGATGGGCCTGATCTGCACCGAGGCGCTGGCGGCCGGCGGTCTCGCGATGGTGATCTTCAATCAGTTGCGCACCATGGGCGTCGGTCTGGTGACCGCCGTCGGCAACCAGGTCGCCGCGGCGGACGCGCGCGGTGAACAGGACGGCTCCGAGGCGGCGCGGGAGGACGTCCGGGACCTGGTCCGGGCGAGCCTGCTGCTGTCCACCCTGGCCGGGCTCGGCGGCGCCGTGCTGATGATCCTCATCGGGCACGCGGTGGTCTGGCTCGGCCAGGACCCGGACGTCGTGGACGCGGCACGGCCGGTGCTGTACGCGATGGCGCCGGGGCTGCTGCCCTGTCTGTGGTTCCAGGCGATCCGGCAGTTCACCGTCGGCATGCGCCGCCCGCAGGCGCTGCTGCGCATCACGATCGCCTCGATCGCCGTGAACGCGGGCCTGAACTGGGTGTTCATCCACGGCACCTGGTTCTTCCCGAAGCTGGGCCTGCCCGGCATCGGCCTGGCCACGACGTCGGTGTACGCCCTGTCGTTCCTGGCGCTGTACGTGTCCGCCCGGCGCGATCCGCAGCTCGCGCCGGTGCTGTCCCTGAGCATCTGGAAGACCCGCCCGGCGACGCTGCGCCGACTGACCTCGCTCGGTACGCCGATCGCCGCGACCTACGGCTCGGAGGCGGGGTTCTTCTCCGTCGTCGCGCTGCTGGTGGGCAGCTTCGGGCCGGCCGCGCTGGCCGCGCACACGGCGGTCAACCAGCTGGTGTACATCGTGTTCCAGATCGCCGTCGGCCTCTCGCACGCGGCGTCGATCGGCGTGAGCCGGGAACTGGCCCTCGGCAACACGGCGGCGGCGCGGCGGCTGCGGAACACCGCGCTGGCGTGCGCGGCGGCGGTGATGGCGGTGGTCGGACTGGCCTATCTGACCGTTCCTCAGCTGGTGCTGGCCCCGTTCTTCGAGTCCGGGGAGGTGCGGGCGGTCGACATCGCGACGCAGCTGCTGCTGGTGGCGGCGGTGCTCCAGTTCTTCGACTGCGCGCAGAACATCGGGGTGGGGCTGCTGCGCGGCCTGGACGACACCAAGGGCGGCTTCCGGGTCACCCTGGTCGGCTACTGGCTGGTCGGCCTGCCCGCCGCCCTGCTCGGTTTCGTGGCGGGCCTGGACACCCTCGGCATCTGGCTCGGCCTGCTCACCGGCCTCGCCACGACGGCGGTGCTGCTGCTGCGGCGGTTCGACCGGGGCATCGGCCGCCTGAGCACGGCATCGGCTCCGGCGGCCGTCTGACCCGGCGTCGCACCGATCAGGACGCGACCAGCGTGACGTCCTGCTGCGGCGAGGACGCGTGGAAGCGGGGCAGCGGCAGGCCGCCGCTGGTGTCCAGACGAACACCGGACCGCTGCCGCCGGTGTGCAGCGGCAGGTCCCGGAGAGGGTGACGGTCCCGTCGGCGGCGACCCGTGCGACCGGGTCGACGGTGACCGTCCCGGACGGCTCGGCGACGGCCGGAGTTACACCGACAGCGGTGACCAGTGCCAGGCTCGCGGCGGCGACCACCCCGAGAAGTGGGCGACGGACATCGGAAACCTCCTGTGATGGGACTCCCACAGGTACCGGCCCCACGCCCCCACCGGTGTGATCGTCGCTCCTTCGGTGGCGCGTGATGGTCTCAGGGCAGTACCGCGAAGCCGTCCACTTCCACCAGGGCCTGGGTGTCCCAGAGGCGGGTGACCCCGATGACCGCCATGGCCGGGTAGTCGCGGCCCGCCGAGCGCCGCCAGATGCGGCCCAGTTCGGGGGCGTGGGCGCGGTAGGCGGCGACGTCGGTGGTGTAGACGGTGACGCGGGTGAGGTGGGCGGGGGTGCCGCCGGCCGCGTGGAGGGCGGTGAGCAGGTTGGCGAGGGCGCGCTCGAACTGCTCGGGGAGGGTCTCGCCGGTGATCTTGCCGTCGGGGTCGAGGGCGGTCTGGCCGGCCAGGAAGACCAGCCGGGAGCCGGTGGCGACGACGGCGTGGGAGAAGCCGGTGGGCGGGGAGAGGTCGGGCGGGTTGACGCGCTCGGTGGTCACAGGGCCTCCCGGTACAGCTCCTTGGCGATGATGCCGCGCTGGATCTCGCTCGCCCCTTCGTAGATGCGGGGCGCGCGCACCTCGCGGTAGAGGTGTTCGAGGAGGTGCCCGCGGCGCAGCGCGCGGGCCCCGTGCAGTTGGACGGCGCGGTCGACGACGTACTGCGCGGTCTCGGTGGCGAGGAGTTTCGCCATCGCCGCGCGCTTGGGCACGTCCGGGGCGCCCGCGTCGTACGCCGTGGCCGCCGCGTACACCATCAGCCGGGCCGCCTCCACCCGCAGCGCCATCTCCGCGACCTGGTGGGCGACCGTCTGCTGGGCGCTGAGCGGGCCGCCGAAGGCCCGGCGGCGGGCGGTGTGGTCCACGGTGGCGTCGAGGGCGGCCTGGGCCATCCCGACGGCGAAGGCGCCGACGCTGGGCCGGAACAGGTTGAGGGTGCCCATGGCGACCCGGAAACCCCGGTCGGGCTCCCCCAGCACGTCGTCGGCGGTGACCGGTACGGCGTCGAAGTCCAGCGCCCCGATGGGGTGCGGGGAGAGCATGTCGAGCGCGGTGCCGCTCAGCCCGGGCCGGTCGGCGGGCACCAGGAACGCGGTGACGCCCCGGGCGCCCGCGCCGGGTGTCGTCCGCGCGAAGACGGTGTAGAAGTCCGCCTCGGGCGCGTTGGAGATCCAGCACTTGCTCCCGGTGAGCCGCCAGCGGGTGGTGCCGTCGGGGGCGGCGGCGAGTGCGGCGCCGAGGGCGTCGGGTCCGGGCGCGGTGGGGGGTGACACGGGGATCGGGGCGTACCCGGGGCCGTCGGCGAACCGGCCGTCCCCGGCGCGTGCGCCGCCCGTACGGCCACCGTGGCCGACTGCGCCCGGCGCCGTACCCGGGTCAGGCGCCGGGACCGGGGCGGTGCCCGGGTCAGGAGCCGGGGCCGGGGCGGTGCCCGGGGCCGTGTCGGTGCCCGCGCGGGCGCGCTTCCCGTGCGTGGCCGCCGCGGCGGGGTACGGCCCGGCCGCCGCGTCCGGTGGTTCGGCGGGGTGAGACGCCGTGCCGCCGAAGCCCGTGCGGTCGGCGGTCCCGCGCTCCTGGGGCCGGGCCGCCGTCGCACCGTCCGGCTGCCCGTCGGCGGCCGGGCCCCCCGCCGCCGCGCCTGGCCCACCGGGCCCACCGGGGCGGCCGGGGCGGCCGAGGCCGACCGCTTCCGGCTCGGCCGCCAGCGCGAGCGCCGCCGCGTCCGAGCCCGCCTCGGGTTCGGTGAGGGCGAAGGCGGCGATCGCGGTGCCCGCGCGGACCGCGGGGAGCCAGCGGGCGCGCTGGGCGGGGGTGCCGTGGGCGTGGACGGGGTGGGCGCCGAGGCCCTGGAGGGCGAGCGCGGTCTCGGCCTCGGTGCAGGCGTGGGCGAGGGATTCGCGCATCAGGCAGAGGTCGAGCGCGCCGGAGGTGAACAGCCGCTCCAGCAGGCCGAGGCGGCCCAGTTCGGCGACGAGCGGGCGGTTGACGTGGCCGGGCTCGCCCTTCTCGGCGAGCGGGCGCAGCCGTTCAGCGGCCAGGGCGCGCAGTCGCGCACACCAGGCGGTGCGGTCCGGGTCGAGTGAGAATGCGGGCACGTACGGTCCTCCCTCTCGAAGGCCTGACCTACCTCGCGACGGCCCGGCCTCTCGTGGCCCGACCCTCACCCGAACGGTATCGCGCCCCGTTGACTGCCGTCACCAAGACGATACGCTCCATGTGCGACCGCGACCGCGAGCCCCACCCATCCGACGCCCACCAGGCAAGGGGGCGAACCGCCATGGACCGCCCGACCCACTCGGCCCGCTCCGCCCACGTCGACACCTTCGCGCGCGACCACCTCCCGCCGCCCGACCAGTGGCCCGACCTCCGCTTCGACCTGCCGGAGCTGCGCCACCCCGAACGGCTCAACTGCGCCGCCGCCCTGCTGGACGGCCCCCCGGACGACCGTCCCGTCTTCCACACGCCCACCGGCCCCACCTGGACCTACGGCGACCTGCGCACCCGCGTCGACCGCCTCGCCCACCTGCTCACCGGCGAGCTGGGCATCCTCCCCGGCAACCGGGTGCTGCTGCGCGGCCCGACCACGCCCTGGCTGGCCGCCTGCTGGCTGGCGGTGCTGAAGGCGGGCGGGATCGCCGTCACCGTGCTGGCCCAGCAGCGCCCGCACGAGCTGGCGACGATGTGCGAGATCGCCCGGGTGCGGCACGCCCTGTGCGACATCCGCGCGGTCGACGACCTCGCCAAGGCCGCGATACCGGGGCTGAGGGTCACCACATACGGCGGCGACAGCCCGGACGACCTGCTGAACCGGCCCACGCCCGCGACGCCGTACCCGGCCGTGGACACCGCCGCCGACGACGTGGCGCTGATCGCCTTCACCTCCGGCACCACCGGCCGCCCGAAGGGCTGCATGCACTTCCACCGCGACGTGCTGGCCATCGCCGACACCTTCGCCGCGCACGTGCTGAAGCCGCGCCCCGACGACGTCTTCGCGGGCAGCCCGCCGCTCGGGTTCACCTTCGGCCTCGGCGGCCTCGTCGTCTTCCCGCTGCGCGCGGGCGCCGGCGCCCTGCTCCTCGAACAGGCGAGCCCCCGCCACCTCCTGCCCGCGATCGCCGAGCACCGGGTGTCGGTGCTGTTCACCGCCCCGACGGCGTACCGCGCGATGCTCGCCGGCCTCGACGGCCACGACCTGTCCTCGCTGCGCCGCTGTGTCTCCGCCGGCGAGAACCTGCCGGAGGCCACCTGGCACGCCTGGCACGAGCGCACCGGCCTGCGGATCATCAACGGCATCGGCGCCACCGAGCTGCTGCACATCTTCATCTCCGCCGCCGACGAGCACATCCGGCCCGGCACCACCGGCGTTCCGGTGCCCGGGTGGCAGGCGCGCGTGCAGGACGAGAACGGCGAGCCGGTCCCCGACGGCGAGCCCGGCCTGCTGGCCGTGCGCGGCCCCATCGGCTGCCGCTATCTGGCCGACCCGCGGCAGACGCAGTACGTCCGCGACGGCTGGAACGTCACCGGCGACACCTACGTCCGCGAGCCCGACGGCTACTTCCGGTACATCGCCCGCGCCGACGACATGATCATCTCCGCCGGGTACAACATCGCGGGCCCCGAGGTCGAGGACGCCCTGCTGCGCCACCCGGACGTGGTGGAGGCGGCGGTCGTCGGCCGGCCCGACGAGGCACGCGGGGCCGCCGTGGTGGCGTACGTCGTCGTCGCGGAGGGCGCCGCCAGGGACGCCGAGGCGCTGCGCGCGTTCGTCAAGAAGGAGCTGGCGCCGTACAAGTGCCCGCGCGAGATCGTCTTCCTGGACGCGCTGCCGCGCACGGCGACCGGGAAGCTCCAGCGGTTCCGCCTGCGGACCGAAGCCGGACAGCGGGGATCGGCGGCGGCCGGCACGACTTAAAATGATCAACGTGTCCGACCAGCACGCACCCCGGTCTCTCATCGTCACGCTCTACGGGGCGTACGGCCGCTTCCTGCCCGGCCCGGTGCCCGTCGCCGAGCTGATCCGGCTGCTGGCCGCCGTCGGCGTGGACGCGCCCTCGGTGCGCTCGTCGGTCTCCCGGCTGAAACGGCGCGGCCTGCTCGTCCCCGCCCGCACCGAGCAGGGCGCCGCCGGTTACGCGCTCTCCCCCGACGCCCGCCAGCTCCTCGACGACGGCGACCGGCGGATCTACGCCGCCGTGCCGCCCGAGGACGAGGGCTGGGTGCTCGCCGTGTTCTCCGTCCCGGAGACCGAACGGCAGAAGCGGCACGTGCTGCGCTCCCGGCTGGCCGGACTCGGCTTCGGCACGGCCGCGCCCGGCGTGTGGATCGCCCCGGCCCGGCTGTACGAGGAGACCCGCCACACGCTGCAACGGCTGCGCCTGGAGGGGTACGTCGACCTCTTCCGCGGTGAGCACCTGGGCTTCGCGGCCACCGCGGAGGCGGTGGCCCGCTGGTGGGACCTGGCCGCGATCGCCAAGGAGCACGAGGCGTTCCTGGACCGGCACGCGCGCGTGCTGCACGACTGGGAGCGGCGGTCCGACACCCCGCCCGAGGAGGCCTACCGGGACTACCTCCTCGCCCTCGACTCCTGGCGCCATCTGCCGTACACCGACCCGGGGCTCCCGGCCCGGCTGCTGCCGCGGGACTGGCCGGGGGCGCGCTCGGCGGCCGTGTTCCGCGGGCTGCACGAGCGGCTGCGGGACGCGGGGGCGGCCTTCGCGGGCGTCCCCGTCAACTCCGCAGGGTGAGGCGGGGCTTGGGCGCGTCCGTGCGCCCCGTGCGGGGCCGCCTGCTGCCCGCGCGGTAGGGGTCCGGCCAGACGGCGCCCGGGCCGTCGTAGCCCTGCTCGGCCGCCGCGTGCAGCGTCCAGTGCGGGTCGTACAGGTGCGGGCGGGCTAGCGCGCACAGGTCGGTCCGCCCGGCCAGGATCAGGGAGTTGACGTCGTCCCAGGAGGAGATCGCGCCGACGGCGATGACCGGGACGCGGGCCTCGTGACGGACGCGGTCGGCGAACGGCGTCTGGTAGGAGCGCCCGAACTCCGGCCGCTCGTCGGCCACGACCTGCCCGGTCGACACGTCGATCGCGTCGGCGCCGTGCGCGGCGAAGGCGCGGGCGATCTCGACGGCGTCCTCGGCGGTGGTGCCGCCCTCGGCCCAGTCGGTGGCGGAGATCCGCACGGTCATCGGCCGCTCCTCGGGCCAGACGGCGCGTACGGCGTCGAAGACCTCCAGCGGGAAGCGCAGCCGCTTCTCCAGGGAGCCGCCGTAGGCGTCGGTGCGCCGGTTGGTGAGCGGGGAGAGGAAGCCGGAGAGCAGATAGCCGTGCGCGCAGTGCAGTTCGAGCAGGTCGAACCCGGCGCGCGCGGCCCGGCCGGCGGCTCCCGCGAACTGCTCGCGCAGATCGGTGAGTTGCGCGCGGGACAGCTCGCGCGGGACCTGGCTGCCCGGCTTGTACGGCAGCGGGGAGGCGGCCACCAGCGGCCAGTTGCCGTCGGGCAGCGGCTCGTCCATGCCCTCCCACATCACCCGGGTGGAGCCCTTGCGCCCGGAGTGGCCGAGCTGCACGCCGATCGCCGTACCGGGGGCCTGCCGGTGCACGAAGTCGGTGATCCGCCGCCACGCCTCGGCCTGTTTGCCGGTGTAGAGGCCGGCGCAGCCGGGGGTGATCCGGCCCTCCTCGCTGACGCACACCATCTCGGTCATCACCAGGCCCGCGCCGCCGAGCGCCCGCGCGCCCAGGTGGACCAGGTGGAAGTCGCCGGGGACGCCGTCGACCGCCGAGTACATGTCCATGGGCGAGACGACGACCCGGTTGCGCAGGGTCAGTCCGCGCAGCCGGAACGGGGTGAACATCGGCGGCGTACCCGGCGGGCAGCCGAACTCGCGCTCCACGGCCTCGGTGAAGCGGGCGTCGCGCAGCCGCAGGTTGTCGTGGGTGACGCGGCGGCTGCGGGTGAGCAGGTTGAAGGCGAACTGGCGGGGCGGCTGGTCGCGGTGGAGCGCCAGGTTCTCGAACCACTCCAGGCTGGCGCGGGCGGCGCGCTGGGTGGAGGCGACGACCGGTTTGCGCTCCTCCTCGTAGGCCGCCAACGCGCGCTCCAGAGAGGGCTGTTCGTCCAGGCAGGCGGCGAGGGCGAGGGCGTCCTCGACGGCGAGCTTGGTGCCGGAGCCGATGGAGAAGTGCGCGGTGTGGGCGGCGTCACCGAGCAGCACCAGGTTGCCGGCGGACCAGTGCTCGTTGACGACCGTGCGGAACCGCGTCCAGGCCGACTTGTTCGACTGGAGGGGGCGTCCGCGCAGGGTGTCCGCGAAGATCTTGGCGCAGCGGTCGATGGACTCCTGCTCGTCCATGACGTCGAAGCCGGCGGCCCGCCAGACCTCCTCGCGCATCTCGACGATCACGGTGGAGGCGTCGGGCGCGTAGGGGTAGGCGTGCAGCTGCATCACGCCGTGCTCGGTCTCGGCGATCTCGAAGCGGAACGCGTCGAAGGCGAAGTCGGCGGCGAGCCAGATGTAGCGGCAGCGGTGGGTGGTGATCCGGGGGCGGAAGAGGTGGGCGTAGGCCTCGCGGGTGGTGCTGTGGACTCCGTCGGCGGCGATGACCAGGTCGTGCGTCTCCGTGAGCCAGGCCGGGTACGGGGCCTCGGAGCGGAAGCGCAGTTCGACGCCCAGGGCGTGGCAGCGTTCGTGCAGGATCTCCAGGAGGCGTTTTCTGCCGAGGGCGGCGAAGCCGTGGCCCCCGGAGGTGTGGCGGGTGCCGCGGTGGGTGATGTGGATGTCGTCCCAGCGGACGAAGTCCCTCTGGAGGGCCGCGTAGACGACCGGGTCGGCGTGCTCGATGCCGCCGAGGGTTTCGTCGGAGAGGACGACGCCGAAGCCGAAGGTGTCGTCGGGGGCGTTGCGTTCCCAGACGGTGACGGCGCGCCGCGGGTCGAGGCGTTTGAGGAGGGCCGCGGCGTAGAGGCCGCCCGGGCCTCCGCCGGTGATCGCGATGCGCAGGGGGTGGTTCGTCGTCTGCGGCGGCTGCGGGCCGTGTGTGGCGGGTCGCGCAGTTCCCCGCGCCCCTGAGGGAGTCATGCTCACCGTCCGCTCCATTGGGGAGGGCGCTTTTCGGTGAACGCCTTGTGGAACTCCTTGTAGTCGTCGCCGGTCATGAGGAGGGCCTGGGTCGCGGCGTCCAGTTCCACGGCCGCGGCCAGGGGCATGTCCAGTTCCGCCGTCAGGAGGGCCTTGGTCTGGGCGTATGCCAGGGCGGGGCCCTCGGCGAGGTGGTGGGCGAGGGTCCGGGCGGCCTCGTCGGCGCCGCCGTCGTCGGCGAGCCGGCTGATCAGGCCGATGCGTTCGGCCTCGGCGGCGCGGACCGGTTCGCCGAGCATCAGCAGGCGGGTGGCGTGGCCGAGGCCGACGACGCGGGGCAGCAGGTAGGCCGCGCCCATGTCGCCGCCGGAGAGGCCGACGCGGGTGAAGAGGAAGGCGAAGCGGGCGGTGGGGTCGGCGACGCGGAAGTCGGCGGCCAGGGCGAGGACCGCGCCGGCGCCTGCGGCCACTCCGTGCACGGCCGCGATCACGGGGAACGGGCACTCCCGGATCGCGCGGACCACCTGGCCGGTCATCCGGTTGAAGTCGAGGAGCCGGGCGGTGTCCATGGACAGGGTGGCGCCGATGATCTCGTCGACGTCGCCGCCGGAGCAGAAGCCGCGTCCCTCGCCGGCGAGGACCAGGGCGCGCACGGCCCGCTCCCGGGACAGCTCGGCGAGCAGGTCGCGCAGGTCGGCGTAGGCGCCGAAGGTGAGCGCGTTGAGTTTCTCGGGGCGGGCGAGGGTGACGGTGGCGACGCCGTCGGCGAGGTCGACGCGCAGGTGCCGCCAGCGGGACGTGCGGGCGGCGGAGCCGGTGAAGGGACTCATGACGGGCGGCCTCCTCGGCAGAGGGAGGGTGCCTTATGAAGTTATCACTCATCTGTGACTGTCGTCATGAGTGCGCGATATGCCGAGTGGGCAGGGTCAGGGTGTGACCGAACGCCGTCCGCTCGACCACAGCCCGGTAACGGACAGCGCCCCACGGAGGACTCCGGCGGGCGGACCCGTACCATCGGTTGTCGACAGCAGGACAGCCTGTGCCCGACCGCGGGAGACCTGCGCCACGAACGGACTCACCTTGCACGAACGCCCCTCACCCCCCGCCTCCTGGCGCGTCGCCCTGCCGCACTCGACGGCGGCCGTGCCCGTGGCCCGCGCACTGGTCCGTAGCGCCCTGGCCGAGCTGGAGCACGCGAGCGACACCGACACGGCCGAGCTGCTGACCGCGGAGCTGGTCGCCAACGCCGTCGAGCACACCTCCGGGGACGCCCCGATAGAGCTGGTCGTGAAGGTGCTGCCGAACGGCTGCACGGTCGAGGTGCACGACCCGGACCCGGAGCCGCCCGGCGACCTCGCGCACGCGGCCGACCACGAGCCCGACCTCTGGGAGGAGGGCGGGCGCGGACTGCTGCTGATCCGCGCCCTCAGCTCGGCGTGCGGACACCGCCCCACCGAGTCCGGCAAGGCGGTGTGGTTCAGACTGGCTGCGGTACCGCGTCAGCGTCAGTGGCGTCCGCGTCCGGCGTGACCCCGGCCCGCGCCAGCCGCGACCTGCGGCGGCCATAGCCGAGGTAGACCAGCAGACCGACGGCGAGGAAGACCGCGAACTGGACCCAGGTCGTCCAGCCCGTCTCGTACATCAGGTACAGGCAGCAGCCGACGCCGAGCAGGGGCAGCACGGGGTACAGCGGCACCCGGAAGGTGCGGGGCAGGTCCGGCTCGCGGCGGCGCAGCGCGATCACCGCGACATTGACAGCGGCCATGACGGCGAGCGTGCCGATGGTGCACAGGTTGACCACGGCGTCCAGCGAGGAGAAGGCCGCCGGGACGGCGAAGACGACCGCGATGATCAGCGTCCCGGCGACCGGCGTGGCGGTGCGCGGCGAGACCTTCTCGAAGACCCGCGGGACCAGCCCGTCCCGGGCCATCGACATCAGGATGCGGCTCTGGCCGTACATCACGGCGAGCACCACGGAGGCGATGGCGACGACCGCGCCGAAGGCGATGATCCCGCCGCCGATGCCGGAGCCGGTGACCTCGTTGACGACGTGGGACAGCGCGGCGGGCTGACCGCCGACCGCGTCGCCGCCGAGGGCGCCGGTCGCGGCGAGCGCGACCGCGCAGTACAGGAGGGTGACCAGGCCGATGCAGACGAGGATCGCGATGGGGATGTCCCGGCGCGGGTTCTTGGCCTCCTCGCCGGCCGTGGTGATCGCGTCGAAGCCGATGTACGAGAAGAAGGCGGCCGTGGTGCCGGCGCCGATCCCGGCGATCCCGGCGGGCGCGAACGGCATGAGGTTGCCGTCCTGGAAGGCGCTGAAGCCGATCGCGCAGAAGGCGACGAGGATGGCCAGCTTGAGGACGGCCATGGCGGCGGTGGCGCGGGCGCTCTCGCGCACGCCGCGCACGAGCAGGAGGGCGGCCATGGCGATGACGATGACGGCCGGGAGGTTCACGACGCCGCCGTCGCCGGGGCTCGCGGAGAGCGCGGCGGGCAGCTGGACACCGATCAGGCTGTCGAGGAGTTCGTTGACGTACTGGCTCCAGCCGACCGCGACGGCGGAGACGGAGACGCCGTACTCCAGCAGCAGGCACCAGCCGACGAGGAAGGCGGTGGTCTCGCCGAGTCCGGCGTAGGCGAAGGAGTACGAGGAGCCGGAGACCGGGATCGCGCCGCCCAGCTCGGCGAAGGCGAACGCGGTGAAGACGCAGGTGATCGCGGCGAGGACGAAGGAGACCACGACGGCCGGGCCCGCCTGGGCGACAGAGTCGGAGAGGCCGACGAAGATGCCGGTGCCGACGATCGCGCCGACGCCGAAGCAGATCAGCTGGAAGAGGCCCATCGTGCGACGGAGGCCGTGACCCTCGCGGTCGGCGCCGGATTCGGCCACCAGGAGGGCGGGGGATTTGATGCGGGGCATACGGGTGGTGCTCGTTTCTGGGGACGGACATGCGCCCGGGTGGGGCGCGCGGCGGCTCCGGAAGGGGTGGCTCCGGGCCGCCGGACAGCATAAGGCGTGGTCAGGCAGGTGTGATACCGCGTGTGCGGCCGTGCGCTCAGGCGAGCGTGGCGACGAGGACCGCCTTGATGGTGTGCAGCCGGTTCTCGGCCTCGTCGAAGACGACCGAGTGGGCCGACTCGAACACCTCGTCGGTGACCTCCAGCGACTCCAGACCGTGCGCCTCGTGGATCTCGCGGCCGACCTTGGTGCCCAGGTCGTGGAAGGCGGGGAGGCAGTGCAGGAACTTCACGTCCGGGTTGCCGGTGGCGCGCAGCACGTCCATGGTCACCGCGTACGGGCCGAGCGCGGCGATCCGCTCGTCCCAGACCTCCTTGGGCTCGCCCATGGAGACCCAGACGTCGGTGGCGACGAAGTCCGCGCCGCGCACGCCCTCCTCGACCGACTCGGTGAGCGTGATCCGGGCGCCGCTGGTCTCGGCCAGCTCGCGGGCGCGGTCGGTGATCTCCTGGGCGGGCCAGTAGGACTTCGGGGCGACGATCCGGACGTCCATGCCGAGCAGCGCGCCGGTGATCAGGTAGGAGTTGCCCATGTTGAAGCGGGCGTCGCCGAGGTAGGCGAAGGTGATCTCCTTGACCGGCTTGGTGGTGTGCTCGGTCATGGTGAGCACGTCGGCGAGCATCTGGGTGGGGTGCCAGTCGTCGGTGAGACCGTTGTAGACCGGCACCCCGGCGTACGCCGCCAGCTCCTCGACCCCGGCCTGGCTGTCGCCCCGGTACTCGATGGCGTCGAACATCCGGCCGAGGACGCGGGCGGTGTCCTTCACGGACTCCTTGTGCCCGATCTGCGAGCCGGAGGGGTCGAGGTAGGTGGTGTGGGCGCCCTGATCGGCGGCGGCGACCTCGAAGGCGCAGCGGGTGCGGGTCGAGGTCTTCTCGAAGATCAGCGCGATGTTCCTGCCCCGCAGGTACTGGGTCTCGGTCCCGGCCTTCTTGGCCGCCTTCAGCTCGGCGGCCAGCTCGATCAGCCCCAGGAACTCCTGCTCGGTGAAGTCGAGCTCCTTGAGGAAGTGACGGCCGGCGAGGGCGGTCGGGACTGTCGCCATGGGGCGCTCCAGGTACGGGGACAACGGCAGGACGAATGGAAGTCTATACGACTCTTCACATGACTATGCGGCGCCTGCTCCGGTGGCGTCGTCTATACGGCGTCCCGCTCCACCGGACAGCTCATACAGCGCGGCCCTCCCCTGCCCCGGCCCAGCTCGCTGCCCGGGATCTCGATCACCTCGATGCCCTGTTTGCGCAGATGGGTGTTGGTGGTGGAGTTGCGCTCGTAGGCGACGACCACGCCGGGCTCGACGGCGAGGACGTTGCAGCCGTCGTCCCACTGCTCCCGCTCGGCGGCGTGCACGTCCTGGGTGGCGGTCAGCACGCGGATCTCGCTGAGGCCGAGCGCGGCGGCGATCGCCCGGTGCATGTGCTCCGGCGGATGGTCGGTGACCTTCAGCTCCTTCTCCTCGGTGCCGGGTTCGATGGTGTAGGAGCGGAGCATGCCGAGCCCGGCGTACTGGGTGAACGTGTCCCCGTCGACCATGGTCATCACGGTGTCGAGATGCATCAGGGCGCGTCTCTTCGGCATGTCGAGCGCGACGATCGTCTGCGCGGAGCCGGCCGCGAACAGCTTGTGGGCGAGCATCTCGACGGCCTGCGGGGTGGTGCGCTCGCTCATGCCGATGAGGACAGCGCCGTTGCCGATGACGAGGACGTCGCCGCCCTCGATGGTGGAGGGGTAGTCGGCCTGTCCCTCCGACCAGAGGTGGAAGTCCTCGCTCCGGAAGAGCGGATCGTGCCGGTAGATCGCCTCGAAGTGCACCGTCTCCCGCTGGCGGGCGGGCCAGCGCATCGCGTTGATGGAGACACCGTCGTAGATCCAGGCGGAGGTGTCCCTGGTGAACAGGTGGTTCGGCAGCGGGCGCAGCAGGAAGTCGTCCAGCTCCATCACATGGAACCGCACCGAGACCGGCTCCGGGTGCGCCTCCAGGAACTCCCGCTTGGTCATGCCGCCGACCAGGGCCTCGGCCAGCTCCCGGGCGGGCAGCGTCTCGAAGGCCGCGCGGAGGTGGTCGGTGGCGAGCGGCCCGTACTCCTTCTCGTCGAAGACCCGGTCGAGGACGAGGGCTCGGGCCGCCGGGATCTCCAGGGCCTCGGTGAGCAGGTCGCCGAACAGGTGGACGGTGACGCCGCGGTCGCGCAGCACGTCGGCGAACCCGTCGTGCTCGGCCCGCGCCCGGCGGACCCACAGCACGTCGTCGAAGAGCAGGGCGTCCTTGTTGCTGGGGGTGAGCCTTTTGAGCTCCAGATCCGGCCGGTGCAGGATGACGTGGCGCAGCCGCCCGGCCTCGGAGTCGACATGGAATCCCATGCCTCCATCCTGACCATTCGCGCGCCTGTTCACCCGCCTTTCGGACGGACGAGCGGCGCCGGCCGCTCAGCCGCCGGCTGGGGCGGGAGGGGTTCCGCGCCGGCCACGAGACAGCGGGTGGCGCCCCGCCCTCCGCGTGCGCGTCGCCCGCGCCTGGCCGCCCCCGGCGGGCGACACGCCACCGTGGCGGCCGGGGCGGCCCGCCATCCCTCCGCCGAACCGCCGCAGGCTACCCACTGGGCTGCGGCTGGAGCAGTTCCGGCCGGGCCAGGAGGCGGCGGGCCGTGGGGCCGGGGTCCTTGGCGGCGCGGGCGACGATCCAGCCGGCCAGGAGGTGCGGGTCGGACGGGTGGTCGGCGAGGGCGTCGGCGTAGTGGGCGAGCGCGGTGGCCGGGTCGGCGGCGGCCAGGTGTTCGTCGGCGGTGCGCGGGGCGGCGGGGCGGACGGCGAAGGCCTGGGTGCGCCGGTCCGGCCAGTGCTCCCGGTCGGGGCGCAGCCGGGGCGCGGACCCGGGGCCCGGTGCGACGTTGCGCAGCCGCCATTCGGTGCGGTGGAGCGCGGCGGCCGTACGGGCCCGGGCGAGGGCGTCGGGGGCGACGGGCTCGCGCAGCCAGGCGTCCAGGGTGCGGGCCAGCCCGGTGACGAGCCGTCGCCCGGGCGCGGTGAGCCGGCCGCTGCCCAGCAGGGTCCGTACCACCAGCCGGCTCTGGAGGCGGCGCAGCGCGAAGTGGTACGCGGCCAGGTCGGCGTGGTCCGGCTCGGCCATCCGGTCCCGCCAGAAGCCCGCGACGGCGGTGAACGCGTACGCGCCGTGCAGCAGGCCGGTCAGATGGCGGGGGTCGGGGCGCCAGGGGGCGTAGTAGCGCTCCTCGCGGTCGTCGTCGAGGAGCGGGAAGAGGTGGAGCAGGGCGCCCAGCTTGCTGTGCTGGAACTCGTGGACGAGGGTCTCCGCGAGGGCGAGCGCCGTCCCCGGACGGGAGATCACCATCGCGCCGAAGGAGTCCCCGCTGGACGCGGAGACGAGCACGGTCGGCGGGGCGGGCGGTGTGACGGCGGTCCGCCCCCAGGGGACGATGGACCGTATCCACGCCGGGTCGAGCCGTCCGGGCCCGCTGCCGCCCGGCCGCGCGAGCAGCGCGGCGGCCTCCTCGAACAGCCGCTGCCAGGCCTCGGCCTCCTCCCGGTCGAGCCGTTCGGGCGGGATGGGGTCGTCGAGGTCGCGGTACGGGTCGAGGTCGTCGAGGTGGACGGCGACGGGGCCGTTGGGGGTGTGGTGGGTGAGGGTGCGCAGCGGCAGCCAGTGAGGGGGCGCGGGCGACCCGGTGACGGATCCGATCGGTTCGGTGCGCGGGCGGCAGCTCGCCGAGGTCGTACGGCCGTCCCGCCCGGGCCCCGTGAGCGTCAGCTCGCCTCCGCCGGTGCGGGCGCGGCCCACGGTGAGGCCCGGCGGGGCGTCCGGCAGGACGGCGAGCCCGAGCCCGGGCAGCGGCAGGGCTCCGTCGCGCAGCGGCACCCGCAGCTCCGCCCGGGTACCGGCGCGCAGGGACGCGGCGACTGCCAGCGCGCACAACTGCCCGGCTTCCGCCCACACCGGCGGCCCGGTGGCCGTGCCGTGCACCCGGCGCAGCATATGGGCGAGCCAGGCGCCGGCCGTGGGGGTCAGCAGCAGCCGGTCGACCTCCTCGGGCGCGCGCCCCGCCGCTTCCTTGATGATCCGCCAGGCCTCCGCGGCGGGGGTCAGCGGCGTCCGCAGCCCGTGCAGCCGGTCGAGCAGCGTGCGCAGCAGCAGCAGTCGACGCGCCCGTTCCGCGCACGCGAGGAAGCCGACGGCCTCGTCCGAGCCGCCCCCCGCGGCCAGTTCCGCGAAGAACCTCTCGGGCATGCGGAACGGGGCGGAGCGCGGCTCGCTGGTCATGGCCAGGTCCTCCGGAGGTTCGCGGGCATACGGAAACCGCGGCGAAGCGCTCCGCCGTCGGTGAGCGTGGCCTATTCGGCCCGGGCCGGCTGTTGCGGCGGTTCGGGTCCGCCCCTCATGCTGCTGCGCGAGCGCAGCACCTCGGCGAGCAGGCGGTCCTCGGGGCGCAGCGGTGCGAGCGTGTCCACGGCGGCCAGGGGCAGGGCCGCGAGATCCGTCAGATCCGACTCCCAGACGAGGGCACCCGCCGCGGGGGTGGGCTCGCGGGCGGCGGCCTCGGGATCACGCTGTGCGGGTGGCTGGTGCAAGATGCGTCCCCCTTCTGGGCGGTGGCACGCGATGCCCCGCGTCCTGTTCCATCATGGCCATTCATGCCCGCATCTGAAACCGTACGATCACGCCACCTGATCATCCGTGACCGCCGGTGTTCCGTCCCCGTGCCTCCAACTCCCGTAGCGCGGCCCTGAGTTCCGTCTTGAGAGCGGGGTCGTCGTCGAGGGCGATCACGGCGTCGTACAGCTCCCACAGGGCCGCGGGGTGGCGCCGGGCGAGGGTGTTGAGGAGGGTGGTGGCCTCCGTACGGGCCTTGGTGTGACGGGGCAGCGTCGCGGTGACGCGGGAGCTCAACTGAGCGATCAGGACCTGCCGTTCGACGGGATCCGTCATCAGCGGATACGCGAGCAGCGCCTCCACGGCGCGCAGCAGCGGTGAGACCTCGCGCTCCCCGTCGGCCGGCCCGGCCGGGCCGGCCGACGGCAGGATCTCCACACGCTCCGCACTCTGCAATCGGATCTCGGGATGCTGAAGAGTACGGCCCTCCTTTCTGAGGGCTGCGAGGCGTTCCCGGACGGCGGGAAACAACTCCTCCGGATCGGGCAGCCCCGGCAGCACGGCGGTCCGCCGCGCGAGCAGGCCGAGCAGGACGTCGGAGAACAGCCCCGTGGCGCGCACCGGGTCGTTGGCGGCCACCCGGCCGCGGCCCGCGGCGCGCAGCACCGTCTGCCGGTGGGCGAGATCGCGCCGCCCCACCGGGAGGGCCTGCGGCGGCAGCGGGTCCCGGAAGTTCAGCGCCTCCTCGAAGGTCTCGCAGGCGTCGACGATCCACAGCTGCTCGGCGAATCCGGTGACGGCGTCCCCGGCGTACCGGGTGAGCGCGGACTCCAGGTCGATCCCGACCTTGTCGGAGGTGGTGGCGTCGGCGCAGAACAGCCGCAGCCCGCCGGCCCGGTCCAGCACGCCGTGCCCGCCCCACCACACCCACAGCACGTCCCCGGGCTCGGCGGGCAGTTCCCGGACCAGGACGCGGCGCAGGGTGGCGTGGTCGGCGGGCGCGTACGGCACGTCGGGGACGTACGGCGCGAGCGGCGCGAGGTGCAGCCGGAGCCGGTGCTCGGGCACCCCGGCCGCCCGCAGCAGCCGGTGGAAGGTGACGGCGTCCCGGGCGGGCCCGGGCAGGTCCCAGCCCTCCCCGGCGTCGTACCGCTCGATCCCGACGATCAGCGCCCGCACCCGGTCCGGGTCGACACGGCCGGTCACGGCAGCCGCTCCACGATGTGCCGGTACACGTCCGGGTTGGTCCAGTACGCGCTGTGCGAGGCCGGGAACGGCTGGCGGCTGTCGACGGCGATGTCGGTGACCCGGCCGGGGAACAGCGGGCCGCCCAGATAGGCGAGGAGGTCGCGCGGGTCGTAGAGATTCAGCCAGTCGGGGACGTGCGGCGGCAGGGGCGCGGGGTGCTCCAGCGAGGGCAGGGAGCCGGACTCGTAGAGGAACGGGCCCTGCGAGCCAGCGGTCACCAGCAGCCGTACGGCGGGCAGCGGTTCGGTGATCAGCGTGTCCAGGGCGATGATCCCGCCGAGGCTGTGCCCGAGGAGGACGACGGGCGGCTCGAGGCCCGCGACCAGGTCGCGCAGGTCGGCACGGACGGCGGCGCCGCGGGTGAGGTAGCGCAGGATGTCCCCGGCGGCCGGGTGGGCGGCCTCCGTCAGGGCGCGTCTGCGGCGCAGCGCGGCACGGGAGGCCGCCGCACCGGCCGTACGGGCCAGCAGGGAGCGCACACCGCGCTCCGCGCCCCGGGGTGGTGCGCCCAGGGCCACCGCCAGGCGCTCGGCGACCGCGTCCCGGACGTCGCCGGCCGGCACCAGCGGGGCGTCCGCGTCGAGAGCCTCGGCGATCACCCGGGCGGTGAGAGCGCGGCCCGCGAGGGCGGCCAGCTCCTGCGGGGTGAGGGCGTCGGCGGCCTGCCCGAGCAGCGGATGCCCGGCCAGCTCCCGAGCGGCCCGGGCCAGCCCCTCGCCCAAGTCCCCTTCTTCAACGTGGACTCGAGTGGCGAGGGCGGACAGGCGGGCGCGGAACTGCTCCTCCGGCGGCTGGTGGCCGGGGGGCCGCTCGACCGCGGGTGGCGCGGCGGCGAGGGCCAGTTCGGCGTACGGGTCGGCGTAGAGGGCGGCCCAGGCGGCGACGTCGGCGTCGGTGCCGGAAGCGTCGGGGTGGTGCGGGGTCTCGGCGAGGGCGGGGCCCCGGCCGGTGGCGCCGGGGGCCGGCGGGAGACTGGCGCCGGCGGCGGCGAGCGTGGCGCCGTGCGCTCCGCCCCAGTAGTACGGCACGATACGTAATCCCTCGCGCAACGCGGTCAGCCCGGCCGCCACGCGCCCCGCCAGCGCAGAGAAGCCCGGTTCGCGTACGCCCGTGCCATGGATGAAGACGACCGCTGTCATGTGCCCCCCGTGAGCCCGGCCCCGGGCCGTGTACGACTTCCGTCGAAACGTCAAATCAGCAGTATTGTAGGGAAGTTGACGCACGTTCTACCCCGACGACGACCACCGGACACCGGGGAGACACCGTGAGCCCTGACGCGTTGATCGCGCACTTCGTAGGTGCCTCGGCCCTGATCCTGGTGGCCGCCCACGCCGGGGGCTGGCTCGCCCGGCGCCTGAAACAGCCTTACATCGTCGGGCAGTTGGCGGCGGGCATCGCACTCGGGCCCACCCTGCTGGGCGCGCTGGCGCCGGAGGCGTACGACGCCCTGTTCCCCGACGCGATCAAGCCGGCGCTGACCGGGTTCGCGCAGTTCTCGCTCGTGGTGTTCCTGTTCGCGGTCGGTTACGAGCTGGATCTGAAGCTGCTCGGCGACCGCGCGCGTACGGCGGTGATCACCGCGCTGGCGTCGTTCGTGGTGCCGATGGCGGTGGGCTGCGGCTGTGCGCTGCTGTTCCAGGACTGGCTGCACGGGCTCGGCATGCCCCGGCAGCTCACGCCGTCCATGGTGGTCTTCGCCGGGGTCGCGCTGTCGATAACGGCCGTGCCGGTCCTGACCGCCATCGTCCGGGAGAACGGGCTGGCACCGACCGTTCCCGGCGTGGTCGCGGTGTCCGCGGCCGGGCTGCTCGACGTGATCGGCTGGACGGTGCTCGCGGGAGCGCTGCTCAGCAGCGGGCACGAGCAGTCGCTCGGCTGGGCGTGGCGGGCGCTGCTCGCCGTCGGCTTCGTCGCGCTGATGGTGGTCGTGGCGCGGCCCCTGCTGCGGTGGCTGCTGGGGCGGATCCGGCTGGAGCCCTCGCTGCGGCTGGCGCTGCTCATCGGGTTCGCGCTGGGCTCGGCGTGGGTGACGCACACGCTGGGGCTGCATGTGATCTTCGGTGCGCTGCTGGCCGGGGTGGTGGTGCCGCGCGAGAAGGGCGGCACGCTCGATCCGGACCTGGTCCGGCCGTTGCACGACGTCGGTTCGCTGCTGCTGCCGTTCTTCTTCGTGATCTCGGGTCAGTCGGTCACGCTGAAGGGCGTCGACGGGGCGGGCTGGCTCACCCTGCTGGTGGTGACCGTGCTGGCCGTGGTCACCAAGGTCGGCAGCGGCACCCTGGCGGCACGGCTGAGCGGCCTCGACCGGGACGACGCGCGCACCGTCGGCGTCCTGTTGAGCGCCCGCGGGCTGACCGAGCTGATCGCCCTGAACGCCGGTCACCAGGCGGGCCTCCTGAGCCCTCCCCTGTACACGGTGCTGGTCTTCATGGCCCTGGCGACGACGCTCCTCACCCAGCCGATGCTCCACCTGGTCCGCCACCTGGCCATCAGGCCGGCCCCGGAGCCCCAGCCGACCCCGGCGCCTCAACCGGACCCGGCACCTCAGCCGACCCCCTCCGCGGCCGGCACGCCGAGCCCGGTCCCGGGCGACCCGACGGCCCCGACCCCGGCTCCGGCTCCGGCTCCGGCTCCGGAAGTGACCTGACCGCTGCCCCTGGAAGGCCCGGCCGGACGGTCCCCCGGACCGCGGCCCTCCGCCGCGGTCCGGCCGTCGCGCTCCCCGCCGAGCCGGGTCTCACAGCGGCATCGGGGCGAGGTCGCACTCGATCCGCCGCCGCTGCCGTGCCTCCAGGAGCCAGGGGTGGTCGGCGCGGACGACGCGCGCGAGGCCCTCGACCGCCTTGCGTTGCAGTGCGTCGGCCTCGGCGCCGAGGGCCAGGCCCCGCAGGTCCAGGGCGAGGTTGGCGGTGCAGGCGAGGGTCAGGGGGTGGTTCTCGCCGGCGACCTCGGCCAGCAGCGGCAGGTTCGCCTCGTCGAGGGCGCGGGCCTGCTCGAAGTCCAGGGAGGCGTAGACCGTGTTGGCCTGGCCGAGCCCCACGGTCAGCGTCATCACATGCCGCGGCCCCACCGTCTCGGTGAGCCGGCGCGCCGCCACCTCCTCCAGCCCGCGCGCGGTGTCGAGGTCGCCGAGCGCGCGCAGGGTGGCCGCCAGGTTGGCCCGGGCCATCTGGGTGTAGGGGTGCTGTTCCCCGAGGCGGGCCGCGTAGCGTCCCACGGCGTCCTCGCCCAGCCTGCGCGACCGGTCGAGGTCGCCCATGAGGCGCTGGTCGACGCAGACGTTGTTCTCCGTCGCGAGGGAGTCGGCGTGGTCGAGCCCGTAGCGGGCGGCGAAGCGCCGCAGGGTCTCCGCGCTCAGCTCGGCGGCCTCGGTGAGCGCACCGTCGCGGCGCCGGCAGACCGCGAGGTTGCGGGCGATCCGCAGGGTCAGCGGGTGCTCGTCGCCGAACGCCTCGCGCGCCCGCCGGTAGACGTCCTCCTGAAGGTCGCGGGCGCCGGGGTAGTCGCCCGCCTCCCGCATGTCGACCGCGAGTCCGTTGAGGCTGTTGAGGGTGAAGTAGCTGCTCGGCCCGTACAGCATCTCGCGCTGCCGGGCGGTCTCCTGGTCCAGTGGCAGAGCCTCGCGGAACTGGCCGAGCAGCCGCAGGTCGATGCCCAGGCTGTGGGCGGCCCGCAGGGTGGTGGGGTCGTCCGGGCCGAACTGCGACCGGGCCAGGTCGGTGGCCTCCTTGCTCAGGTCCCGGGCCTCGTGGAACCGGCCCTGCTGGCGCCGCGCGTCGGACATCTCGACCAGGCCGTCGATGAGTTCCTCCGGCTCGACCTCGATACGGCGGGACACCTCCAGGGCCCGCTCGGTGATCGGGACGGCCTCGGCGATCTGCCCGACCTGGCGCAGCAGGAACGCGAAGGACTTCGCCATGCGGATGACGAAGATGTCCTCCTCGCCGGAGGCCGCGAGCCAGGCGCTCCACACCTGCCGGCCGTATTCGGCGGCGCCTTCGTGGTCGCCCCAGACGTAGAGGAAGAGCACCGTGTCGTAGACCAGCTCGCGCACGAACCGGTCCGTGCTGGTCAGCGCCTGCGAAGCGAGGACGTGCGGCAGCAGCGCCTGGTAGTGGCGCCATTCCACGGACGATCCGTAGTTGCCCGGCTTGGCCGCCGAGAGGAGCTGGTGGGCGGCGTTGCGCATGCGTTCGCGCTCTTCGGGCTCCAGTTTGCCGAGGAGCACGGTCTGCAGCAGCCGGTGCATCTGCAGGGTGTCGGTCCGCGGGTCGACCTTGATCAGGGAGAACTGGCTGAGGTCACGGATGGCGCGGTTCAGTTTGATCGGCTCGCGCAGCAGCGGGTCGACCTCGGGCGTGATGTCGATGCCCCGGCTGGCGCGCAGCATGGACCGCGGGATGGGCTCGGGGGCCATGCTGGCGCAAATGTCGAGGAGTTGCCGGGCGCCGGGGTTGTTCTCCTTGATCCGCTCCAGGGAGATGTCCCAGGCGGCGGCGACGGACAGCTGGTAGTCGGGGGCCGGTTCGAGTTCGAGGATCTCGGGGCTGCGCTGTTCGAGGAGTTCGAGGTATTCGTCCACCAGCATGCCGGTCACCGCCCGCCAGGCACCGGCCTGTTCGACCGCGAGCGGCAGGTCGCCGAGGGCCTCGGCGAGCCGGTTGGCGTCCTCGGTGGACAGGTCGGGCGAGCGCTTCTGGAGCAGCTCGATCGACTCCTCGCGTTCGAAGACGTTGACCGACAGCGGGGTCGCCACGCGCTCCCACGCCCGGTTGCGGGAGGTGACGATGACCTTGCCCGGCCCGTTGGTCGGGAAGTAGTTGCGTACGGCCTCGATGTCCTCGGCGTTGTCGAACACGAGCAGCCAGTTGTCGTAGGGGGCGCCGCTGCGCAGCGCCTCCAGGACGGCGGGCACGGCCGTGTTGGCGGTGGGGGTGCCCTCCTGGCCGGACGGGGCGACGCCCATCTGCGCGGCGAGCGTGGCCAGCGCGGCGAGAATCAGGGACTCCCGCTCGGCGGGGATCCAGCAGATCACCTTGTACTCGTGCAGGTGGGTGTAGATGTACTCGAGCGCGAGCTGTGACTTGCCGACCCCGCCGAGGCCGTGCAGCGCGTGCGGCAGCACGGCCGCCGTGTCCTGGGCGCTCAGCTGCTCCTCCACGGCCCGCAGCAGCGCCTGGCGGCCGACGAACGAGTTGTTCCGCAGGGGAACGTTCACCAGAAGGGCCGGCGTTGCGGTCGTGGTGCGCTGCATGAGCGGCTCAGCCTCCGGGGCTTCGTGTGGGGTCGCTTCGGTTACCGGGCTCGGCACGGGTTCTCCAGGTGGATCGGGCGGATCGGGTGGGGCGGGGACGTTCGCCCCTGGATCACTGCCTGGTCCGGCGCCGGATGATCCCCCGCCACCGTCAGGATTCACCACACTGGGTGCAATTCCCGACAAACCAGAGTAGGTGTCCGCCGCCACCCGTTCGGAGGCCGCGGGCGCGGTCCTGGAGAGGTTGGGTTCGATCCGTTTCGCGCGTTCGGAGTACGGCCCCGACAACGCCCGCATGACGGCCAGTTCGCTGCGCGCCCAGGCCCGCTCGGCCGGGTCGGGCAGCCGTGCGCCCAGCGGGTCGCGCAGGGCGGCGCGCAGCGCGACCCCGCGCTCGCCGGCCGCGGGCAGTTCGCCCACCACGCTGACGGTCCGGGCGAGTTGGGTGCGGGTGGTGGTGGCGAGCAGCGCCTCGCGCACCCCTTCGGCGAACTCGGGGCGGCCCTCGCCGCCGCTGTCCCAGTCGATCAGCCCGCCCATCAGGATCTCGGCGAGGTGATCGGGGCCGGTCTCCGGCATGGTGCGCCGCCGCAGCTGCTCCACGAGGTCGAAGTCGAAGGGCACGGCGGCCAGTTGGGTGGCGAGGCGGCGGGCGGCTGGAGTGGCGAGGGTGAAGAAGCGGCGGACGGCCGCGGCGGCGGCGCGCGGGAGGCGGGGCGCGCGCAGCCCGGGCGCGGGCGCGCCCTTGGTGAGGGTGCCGGCGAGGACGACGGGCAGGGCGCGGCGCACCCCGCGGTCGCCGGTGACGAGGTCGGCCCAGGCGGCGAGGGAGCCGGGTTTCAGGGACAGCACGGGCACCGGCACGGAGTCGTCGCCCGCGTCGGGCAGTGGCCGCAGCGGGTCGGGGCCGCCGGGCGGCGCCCAGTGGCCGAGGCTGCCGTTGGCGGCGCCGAACCCCCCGGCCTCCAGGACGGCCGGGTAGGGGTAGAGGCTGGTGCGGTGGCGCAGATGGGGCGGCAGCAGATGGACCAGGGCGGTGGGACCGGCCTGGGCGAGGCGGCCGAGGAGGGCGTCGGCGGCGGGGGCCGCCCAGCCGTGCGCGAGTCCGTCGGTGACGACGAGGAAGACCCGGCCGCCGCGGCCGTCGAGGAGTTCGGCGGGGTCGGCGGCGGCCCGGCCGGCGCCCCAGCGCAGGGTGGCGGTCCCGGTGCGCGGCACGTTCACCCGGACCGCGCGCACCCCGCGGAACGCGCCGCTGTGTTCGGCGGCCTCGGTGAGGCGGGCGGTGGTGTCCTCCCAGATCCGCATGGTGGGTGCGTCGTCGACGAGCAGCACCAGATCGAAGGCGGAGGTCCGGGCGGGGCGCAGGAAGGGCATCCACATGCCGTCGACGACCCCCTGCTCGGCGGTGGTCTCCTCGTCCAGTTCCAGGGTGTCGCGGGAGGGCACGCGCCGGGCCAGCCGGTGCAGGGCGCGGGCGAGCAGGGCCGTGGGCCGGCCGGGCGCGGGCTGCGCGGTCTCCGGTTCGGGGAGCAGCGGGCGCGCCAGGTGCAGGGTGAGCGGCCCGCCCGGTTCGGGGACGGGTAACCGGCGTACGGCGGTGGCGGGCCCGGCGGAGGGCGCCGGCCGTTCGCCGGGCGGGCGGGGGCCGCGGTCGCGCGCGGGGTGGGTGTCCGGGTCCGGGGTGGGGCGGGCGTCCGGTGTGCGAGGGGTGTCCGGGTCGGGCTGCCCGGTGGTGGGGTCCTCGTCGGCGGGGGGTGTGCGGGGGCGCGCGGCGTCCTCGGCGACGGGTCCCTCGGGGCGTGGTCCGTCCCCGGTGTCCTCGCGGCCGGTCCCGGCCGGGCCGCCGTACCGGTCCCAGTAGGCGGCGAGCCAGACGGCGTCGGCCACCTCCTGCCAGCGCGGCGGGAGTTCCGCGTCGGGGTACGGCGGCGAGAGGTCCGGGGAGTCGCGTTCCAGGGTGGCGTGCGGCGAGCCCGCGTCCTCGCTCGCGTACGCGTCGGGCTCGGGGCCGGACTCCGGGTACGCCGAAGGAGGCGACGAGCCCGAGGCGTGGGCGCTGTCGCCGGGTCCGGATGCGCGCTCCCTGGGAAAGCCGTTCATTCAGCGGCCCTTCGCGAGGTCGCGGAGGAGCATTTCCACGAGCCTAACCCCGTGACCGTCGCTCTGGAAACCACCCGCCGTAGTCATATGGACAGCGTTCAGTAGCTGGTCCAGGGAGTGGGTGCCCCCCGCCTGGACCCGCTGGACGAAGAGGTCGACCAGCTCCTCGGTGCCCTGCGGACGCATGCCGAGATGTCCTTCCACCATGGCCAGAAGTTGCTCCCTGGTGGGTACCCGCATCTCCAGCGGCAGACAGCGCCTGCGGAAGGCCGCCGGGAACTCCCGCTCCCCGTTGCTGGTGATCACCACGATCGGGAACTCCCGGCACTCGACCCGCCCGTCGCGCACCATGGCGTGCCCGCCGGGGTCGCCGGTGTGGACGCGGGCGACCCCGGCGGCGTCACGCACCAGTTCCGGGACGTCATAGCTTCCGTTCTCCAGGACGTGCAGCAGGTCGTTCGGCAGGTCGATGTCGCTCTTGTCGAGTTCGTCGACGAGGAGCACACGGGGACGATCGTAGGGCAGAAGCGCCGTGCCGAGCGGGCCCAGCGTGATGAAGTCTCCGAGAACAGGGGGGAGTTGAGCTTCACTGTGTTCGGACTCCGGGGCCACCGCGTCGCGCAGTCCGGCCTGCCAGGCGGCGATGGCCTGGGCGCGGCCCATCGCGTCGTGGCTGTAGAGGCCGTCGCGCAGGGTGGTGCGGCTGACCACGTTCCACTCCAGGACCCGGCCGAGCCCCAGCTCACGGGCGATCACATAGGCCAGCGTCGACTTGCCGACTCCGGGCGGGCCCGTGACCAGCAGCGGGCGGCGCAGCAGCAGGGCGGCGTTGACGGTGTCGATCTCGTCCTGGGCGAGCTGCGGGGTGATCTCGCCGGGGCCGAGCCGGCGCTCGGCGGCCTCCGGGTCGTCCGGCGGCGCGGGCTGGAGCGGGCCGCCGCGGAACCGCCGCCAGGGCGGGGGCTCGGGCAGCGCCGGGGGCGTCTCGGGCGCCCGGCCGGTGGCGTGGAAGACGCGCCAGCCGCCTGGTTCCGTGTGCTCCTGCACGGTCATCCCGGTGCCTCCTAGCTGGCGAGGTCGTCGTGATCGAGGGGGTGGATGTCGACCAGGCGGGTCGGGTCATCCCAGAAGAAGGCGATATGCCGTCCCAGCAGATGGGGCTGGCTGTGCACTTCGGCCTTCTGGCGGAGGCGGTGGATGGCCCGGGGTATCTGCGCCGGGGTCGGTACGGACGCGAAGACCGCCGTGACGACCTCCCTGCGCTCCTCCACGAACACCCCCCTGCGGTCCCAGACCGCGAGTCCTATGCCTTCCGCTATGGCCGCCTTCAGCGCCTCCAGGGCGAAGGCGTCCGCCGGTGCGTCCAACACCACCGCCGTATGTCTGGCTTCCCCGGCGAGGGCCAGCTGCCACGCGTCGAGGCGCTGTGCGTCCGGTTCGCTCCAGCCGTGCACGGTGACGCCCTGCCGCCGCAGGGTGGTCCAGCGCTCGCGCCACTGGTGCCGGACCAGGACGTCGTCGGTGCGCATCCTTTCGAGGCTGCGCAGATGGACGCCGTATTTGACGCCCAGCGGGAGTGGACGACCGTCGCCGGAGCGCAGCCGTAATCCAGCGACATCGTGGTTGAGGAGGTCGTACGGAAGGACGAACTCGATGTACGCCGGCGGCTGTTCGCGTCCACCCGCGTCGGGGGTGCGCTGGTCGGCCCAGAGCCGGGCGCCCCGCTGGAGGGCGGCCTCCACGGCCCCGCCGAGGGCTTCGAGGGTGGTGACGACGGGCTCCTCGGGCTGCGGGTCCCAGTATCCGGCGACCGTGTTGAGCCAGGCGCGGACGACGACCTCGCCGGAGCCGTCCCGGGCGGGTTCGACGGCGATGATCAGGCAGCGGGGGATGTCGGGGTCGGCCGGTCCGGTGGGGCGTTCGGCGCGGCGCCTGCGGACCGCGTCGGTGAGTCCGGCGCGCTGGGCCCAGGTGTCGACCCAGGCGGTGAAGGCGGCGTGGTGGGTGGGCGAGAGCCGGGCGGCGTGGTCGAGGAGGAGGACGGCGGGCGGGAGTCCGTCGGGCTGGGCGTTCCACTCGGCGACGTGGGTGAAGAGCTGTTCGGGGGTGAGTCCGGCGGGGATCTGGAGGCCGTTGAGGTCGCCGACCAGTCCGTCGCGCAGCCGGGTCGCGGAGATCTCCCCCTGGGCTCTGGCCAATAACGCGCGGGCGGTGCTCTCGTCGTGGGTGGAGAGCGGGCCGGGCAGGACCGGGGCGGGCGGGGCGGCGGCGGCCTCGATCAGCCGGCCGAGTTCCGCGGCGGCCGGGGCGCCTTCGAAAATCCTCACCACCGTCACGAGTACGCGCTCGCCGTGCGGCACGTTCAGCGCGACCCGCGCCAGGGTCACCGCGTCCTCACGCTGTTTGACACCCCGGATGTCGACCGGCCGGTCGAGGTGTTCGGCGAGGACCTCCGCGAACCGGGTCCGCTCCTGGGGATCGGCCATACAGCTCAGCTCGCACAGCGCGTCGGTCAGCCGTAAGAGGAGTTCCAGGCCGCGGGCGCGCGCGGCCTCGTCGTCCGGCTCGCCCGCCGCACCGAAACCCGCGCCTGTCACCACCGACTTTCCCCCTGAGTCGGTTACGCCTGCCTGACCGACCGCGAAGTTAGCACGGCAACCAGCGGTTAACCAGGGACGAGTGGGACCGGGCCGACGGGATCGACGGGTCCGGCCGAGATCGCCCCCTTCACGGGGGGCGACCTGGCCAAAAACCGCCGTCGGACCGGCTCAGAGCCGGGGGTCGACCGGCTCGGACTCCAGTGCGAGCACCGCGAACACCGCTTCGTGCACCCGCCACAGCGGCTCGCCGTCCGCCAGCCGGTCCAGGGCCTCCAGGCCGAGGGCGTACTCGCGGATCGCCAGCGACCGCTTGTGGTTCAGGAACCGCTGCCGCAGCCGGGCGAGGTTGTCCGGGCGGGTGTACTCCGGACCGTAGATGATCCGCAGGTACTCCCGGCCACGGCACTTGATGCCGGGCTGCACCAGCCGCCCCTGCGCGTCGCGGACCAGTGCGCCGACCGGCTTGACGACCATGCCCTCGCCGCCGCGCCCGGTCATCTCCAGCCACCAGTCGACTCCGGCTCGCACCGACTCCGGGTCGCCGGTGTCGACGTAGAGCCGCCGCGTGGTCTGGAGCAGTCCGGTGGCGTCGTGCTCCACCAGCCGGTCCAGCAGGGCCAGTTGCTCGTCGTGCGGGAGGCCGGCCAGGCTGCGGCCCTCCACGGCGAGGATCTGGAAGGGGGCGAGGCGCACGCCGTCCAGGCCGTCGGTGGTCCAGCAGTAGCGGCGGTACGCCGTGGTGAACGCCGCCGCGTCGGCGGCCCGTTCACGCTGCCGGTCGAGCAGGTCGCCGACGCCGACCCCGCGCGCGGCGGCGCCCTCCAGCGCCGACAGCACGCCCGGGAACACCGCACCGGAGGCGGCGCCGACCGCGGCGTACTGGCTGCGCAGCAGCCCGGACGCCTTCAGCGACCACGGCATCAGCTCGGCGTCGAGCAGCAGCCAGTCCGTGTCCAGCTCCGCCCACAGCCCGGCGGCGCCGACCGCCTCCCGCAGCCGGCCGAGGATGGCCTCGGTGACCGTCTCGTCGTCGAAGAAGGGACGGCCGGTACGGGTGTAGAGCGAGCCGGTCGGACCGTCCACCCCGAACCGCTTGCGGGCGGCGTCCGCGTCCTTGCACACCAGGGCGACCGCCCGCGAGCCCATGTGCTTCTCCTCGCACACGACCCGGGCGACACCGTCCCGGGCGTACTGCGCGAACGCCTCCGCCGGGTGCTCCAGATAACCGTCCTCGTGGCTGGTCGCCGTCGGGGCCATGGTCGGCGGGAGGTACGGCAGCAGCCTCGGGTCGATGGCGAAGCGGCTCATCACCTCCAGGGCGGCGGCCCCGTTCTCCTCGCGCACCGAGATCCGGCCGGCGTGCCGGGTCTCCACGATCCGCCGGCCCTGTACGTCCGCCAGGTCCAGCGGCCGTCCGTCGTGCCCGCCGGGCGCCTCGCCGCGCAGCGGCTTCACCGGCTCGTACCAGACCCGCTCCGCCGGTACGTCGACCAGCTCCCGCTCCGGCCAGCGCAGCGCGGTGAGCTTGCCGCCGAACACGGCGCCGGTGTCCAGGCAGATGGTGTTGTTCAGCCAGGTGGCCTCCGGGTGAAGTGCGCATTCGAGGGTCCGAAGTGCCATCACGCCTCTGACCAGCAATGCATTGACCGACTTAGTCGAACATTGAAGAGCGTAACCGAGTAACCTGGCGCTCCCCGAGGACTCCCCCGCTTCCCTGGCTCCCCAGACGCTCCCCAGAATCCCACCCCGCTCCGGCTCCCCAGCAGGCGTTACTCGAGCCCCAGTTGGCCGGGCCGGTAACTGGTTCCGTCGCGTTCCGCTGCGGCCTTCCGCTGCTCTTCCATCCGCAGTACACATTCCGCGCAGGCCCGGACGTCCTGGAGGCCGCCAGCTGGGGGCCGAATCGTCTTGACGTGTGCCGTGGGCAGCTCACCCCTGCCGGGATGGCGGAAGCAGACCCCTGGACTCCACTCGTACAGGTCGAGGATCTGCTGTCGCTTCATGGTCGTTCTCCTGGTGATGTCGGCCGGCTGGGAGACATGGGGGGGCATTGCCCGAATTCCCCCGGCGGGTTGCTAAACACCCAGCTCAAACACGGTTCACCCGATCAGGTGAACAAACGTTCGATCCCTGGACAGTACATCGAGCCCTGCGGCATATGCCAGATCGCCGCAGGGCTGGCACGTCATGCGAAAGCGACAGTTTAGGTACTGACACATGATCGACTCGACCCGTTGGTTTGTCGAGTGCCAGCCCGCCGACATCCCCGCCCCGACTGGGTCCGCTCCGAGCAACTCGCCCTCGGCGACCGCATCGCTGAACGCCGCCGAGCCGCCGGCCTGTCGCAGGACCAGTTAGCCGCCCTGATGGGGGTAGAGCGGCGTACCGTCCAGCGGTACGAGCGAGCTGTCAGCGACCCGCGGTACGCGGATCTCCTGCTGATCGCCCGGGCGCTGGACGTTCACCCCGCCGACCTTCTCCCCCCGCGCGACTAATCGCACCCGCTTACCTTGTGCGCGGCCCGGTCCAGCCGCTGGCGCCAGGCGCGGTACAGCTGCTCTCCGGTGCTGCACCGCTGGTCGATGTCGCGGCAAGCCCAGCAGCGGGTGGCGTGGTGGGTGTAGCGGGCGTAAGCCTCCTGCGGTGGGGCGAGCCGACTGGCAGCTGCCACGGTCGGCGCACTTCCGGCTGGGGGTGTGGCGTCTCTACTCTCGTCCACGTCGACGCACCGCCTTGTGCTCGTCGGCCATGCCCCCGGGCCGCGGGCCAGCGGTCGCGGGGGTCCTGCAATTGCAGGCTACGCCGACTTGTATCGCCCTGTCTCGCTACGTGTCGATACGTAGCTCGTGGTGCTGACCTGTAGGGGCTTGCCTAGCGTCGGGATCATGGCCATGGATCCAGACGCTGAGATCGACCACGAGGGCCCGGTCACCCCGTACCGGCAGCTTGCCGAGATTTTGAAGGCGCGGATTGCGCGTGGGGACTGGGCGGAGGGCCGGCCGATCGCGTCCGAGACGCGGCTGGTGCAGGAGTACGGGCTGGCCCGGACGACGGTGCGGCGGGCGATCGCCGTGCTGGTCGAGGAGGGCGTGGTGTGGACGGTGCAGGGCCGCGGCACCTACGTGGGCCAGCCGCCCGCGGAGAAGTCATAGCCCGCTGTCAGACCCGGCGGCTACGCTGATCGCCATGTCCGCCACTCCCCCGCCCGTCGGCGCGCGGCCTGCTGAGGTCGTTGATGCGGAGATCCGTGCGCTGCTGTTGTCGACGGGCGGCTGGCTGTGGGGGCCGACGCGGCAGCGGTACGAGGCGCTGCGGGATGAGTGGGTGGAAGCCGTGCGCGGGGAGATGACCGCCGCGGCGTAGAGTGCACAACGAAGCCCCGGCCTGCTTTCCTCAGGCCGGGGCTTCGTTCAATCCGCCCAGGTCAGGGCGTGGGCTGGACGACGGCGAGCAACGCACGCAACTGGTCAGTGGTCAAGTCGCTGCGCACCTCGTGCGTGACGTCGATCCCGGCCCTACGCAGGCCGTCGAACAGGCTGGTGCGCTGCGCCTGCTCCTCGTACTGCTCGGGGGTGTACAGCCGCTGACGGGCGCCGTACTGGCTGTCCTCGACGCCGGTGTCCCGGTGGAAGCGGTCGCGCAGCTCGCGCCCGTCCTCGCGGGCGACGTACAGGTACTTGCGGCCGACACGAGAGATGGTGACGGGCTCATCCCCCCTGTAGCGGTTGCCGGTGGCCAGTATCAACTTGTCGCCGACCTTGACGTCACCGAGTCCATTGGCGGTCATGCCGCATTCTCCCTCAAGTGTGGGTGGTTAACCACCCACATAGTGGCATCCTCTGGACGGGTGGTCAACCACCCGTGCATGATGGCTCTATGGCGAATCAGCACCGGAACAAGCTGCGCGGCGTGCGCGGAGTCGACGACGAACTGTGGGACGACTTCGGCACCGCAGTTGCGCGCGTCGACAGCGACCGGTCAGCCGAGATCCGCCGCTTCATGGAGTGGTACGTCCGCCGCCACGGCGCCGAACACCCACGGCGGCCAGCCGCACCCGAGGCCACCGACGACGCCACGTAGGATCCGCCCGTGAGCGACATACAGTTCCCCGACGCCCTGCTGGACCTGGAACGCGCCGCCTGGGAGGAGATCCAAGCCGGGCATCTGACCGTCGACACCGCGGCGGCCGTGCAGGATGCCGTGACCGCGCACGCCAACGAGGCCGGGCTGTCGCGGTACGACGTCGAGATGGAGCTGAAGAAGGCCGTCCGGCACAGGGAGGGCTGACAGCAGTCCGCCCCGGTGCATCACGCCGGGGCGGGACCAGCAGCAGCAACCCGACTTGTCTCGGGTGCTAGGTGTCTTCACTGTACGGGCCGGCACTGACAGCGCCGGGCCGCCGCGAGGACAGCACGTAGGTGCCCCCAGGGCCTGGGTCGGCGAAGTCAGCCTCCGTATCCTCGAAGCCGTCCTCTTCTGCTGCCACCGGTTCTTTCTCATGGATCATGCGGGAAGCATGGCAGAGGATTGGGCACCGCCTGGCCACTCCGTCAACGTCTCGCCGGTCGCCTCGTCGACGAGGGTGACGCGGGCGCCGGGCCTGCCGCACTGACCGACGAGGCTCGCGAACTGGCGGCGGGCGACCGGCTCGTCATCCCACCAGCCGTGCAGCGTGGGCCGGCCCGCGAGGATCAGGGTGACGTGGTAGCGGCCGGGGCTGGTCACAGGAGCCGGATTCCGCGGGACCGGCGCGGCTCGCGCGCGATGGCGCCCTTCGTCTGCAGCTCGACGAGCTGGTAGTGGACGGACGCCCGGCTGGTCATGCCGACATGCTCGCCGATCTCCGCGACCGTGGGGGCCTCGCCGCGGTCGGTGATCTGCTCGCGGATGTAGCGGAGGATGCGCTTCTGGACGGGGGTGAGGTAGTCGACGCGGTGCCTTGCCATGCCCCGATTAGAGCGCCTGTTCGATTTTTGGTGCAAGCTGGAGTCGTGGACGACCTGCCGCCTGACCTGCCCCGGCTCCGCACGCTGGAGACGTGGCTCGTCTACACCCTCGACCGGGTGCGGCGGCAGATCGCGGACGCCGAGCGGCGGGAGGCGGAGCGGCAGCGCGGACTCGCCGCCCGGCCGGCGCCGCCCGACTGGCTGCTCGAGCTGGGCCTGAACCAGGACTCCCCGCCGGTACAGGTGCACGTCGGCGGCTGCTGGAACGCCGGGAAGCGGACGCGCGGTATCAGCCGGGACGACGCGCTGCGGGCACTCGCCGACGGGGTCAAGGCCTGCTCGGCATGCCGACCCGACTCGGAGCTGGGGTTCCTCGACGGCTAGGCGCTCCGCGGACGCCGAGCGGTCGTCTTCTCCGCCGCGGTCTTCTTGGCAGGCTGCTTCTTCGCCGGCTTCTTAGGCAGCTCGTGCACCTCCGCGTCTTCGCCGCGGGAGGCCCGCGCCTTGCTGACGGACTCCTGGAGGGCGGACATGAGGTCGACGAGCTTGGCCGGCTGCTCCGGCTCCGGCACCTCAGGCGGTTCGCGGTCTTCGCGCTTGGCCTCGATGATCTGGGCGATGGCCTCGGTGTACCGGTCCTGGAACTCGTCGCCCTCCAGCTCGTCGACGGTGAGGCTGTCCATGAGCTGCAGCGCGGCCTGGACCTCGTCGTCGGACAGCTCGACGGGCGGGGGCAGGAGTTCGGTGGGGTCGCGGATCTCGTCGGGCCAGCGCATCGAGTGGAGGACGAGCACGTCGTCACGGACCCGCAGCAGGCCCAACCTCTCGCGTCCGGACCAGGCGTACTTCGCGACGGCGACCCGGGAGGAGCGGCCGAGTGCCTGGACGAGGAGCTTGTAGGGCTTGGCTGCGACCTGCTCGCGCGGCTGGAGGTAGTAGCCCTCGCCGATCCGGATCGGGTCGACGGACTCCAGTGGCACGAACGCGACGATCTCGATCGCCTTCGCGGTCGGCAGCGGCAGGTTGCTGAGGTCTTCGTCGGTGATCGGGATGACGCGCTCCTTCGTGAGCTCGTAGCCCTTGCCGATCTCCGACTGTGCGACCTCACGGTCCTCCAGCTCGCACACCTTCCTGTAGCGGACGCGGCCCATGTCCTCGAGGTGGTACTGGTGGAACTGGATCGAGTGGTTCTCGGTGGCGCTGACCACGTTGATCGGCACGGTGACCAGGCCAAAGCTGATGGCGCCGGACCAGATGGTGCGGGGCATGAGGGGACCTCCAGTGCCTGCCCCGAGCAGGGTCCAGCCTATGGCGGGCACGCAGCCGACGCAGCCCGTCCGGCTCAGGGCAGCCGCGGGCCTCCCGTGGGGAGCCGGGAGGCGCGGCGGGCCCTGCCATCCGCAGTAGACGGCAGGGCCCAGCGAGGGGGACCTCACCCGGGGGAGGATGCGGGATCCCGTGCGCGCCACCATGCATCACATCCAGCCACGGCGGTAGATATCGGCCACGGGTTTCTCGCGGCACACAGAAGGCCCGCCGAGACGGGGGATGCTCGGCGGGCCAGGGTCAGCAGTGTGGCGCGAGGGCGTCAAGAGCGGAGGCTACTTGTGCAGCTCGTCCGCTGCATATGTTCCAGTGCTGAGCCACCACAGGAGTGAGTCCCTCTGTTCTTCTGTGATGTGGCCGACCTCGTAGTGGCCTCGTATGAAGTGGCTCATCACCTTGATCGCTACTCGTGCGCTGGTTGCCGTCTCCGGGTCACTCAGCGACTGTCCAGCTTCGATGAAGGCGAGTTCCCAGCTCTCTGCCATCTCTCGCTTGATGCGTGCGTTCGGCTCCTCGCGGAAGAGTTGCACCACGTTGTTCGTGTCGTCGCTCACGCATTCTCCTCTTGCGGGTGAAGACGCTCCCCCAGCCGTGCGGCGAGGGCGTAGGCGGGGTGGTTGTCGAGCTGTCGTCGGCGTCGGTTGTATCGCTGGGTGGTTCGCGGGTCGGAGTGGGAGACGGCGTCTTGGACGTCTTGGAGGGGGACGCCGTTGGCGAGGTTGTCGGTGATGAACTGGTGCCGCAGCGTGTGGGGCTTGATTGTGGCGGCTTGCGGGATTCCGGCCCGTCGGGCGAGGACGCGGAGGTGCTTCCACACTTCGGGCTGGGTCCAGCGGCGGCCGGTCTCGGTGGTGAAGAGGGGGCCGTCGGTGCGGTCGCCGAGGTAGGCGAGGAGCGCGTCGAGGGCGAGCGGCGGCACGGGTGCGGGCCGCTTCTTGCCGCCTTTCTGAGTGAGGGGCAGGGTGCGGTGCCCTCGGTCGTAGCCGAGTTGGTCGGCGTTGAGGGAGAGGAGTTCGTCGACGCGGGCGCCGGTGAGGTAGAGGAGCATGACGAGGGCGTAGGAGCGGGGCGCCCAGTCGCGTGCGGTCTCGATGAGCCGGGTCGTCTCCTCCTCGGTCATGCCTTCGGTGGGGCTGTAGTCGGGATCGACGCGGGGCCGCTTGATCCCGGCGAAGGGGTTCGCCTCGGCCGTTCCAAGCCGCATGGCGTAGGTGTAGAAGGACGCGGCGGCCGAGAGGGTCTGGACGACAGTCGCGTCCTGCGGGAGCTTGCCGTTGCGGGTGGGCGTGTTGGCGACGCGTTTGGCGTAGGCCTCGGCGAGCGGCATCTTCGCGGTGAGTGGGTGGGCTTTGGTGGAGCGGGCGTACTCCTCCCAGCGCCGGAACGCGCGCGCGTAGGCGCGCATCGTGTGCTCGGATTCCTGCCGCGCGATCCAGGCGCCTGCGGCGGTGGGTAGCGGGTCGTGGTCGCCGTAGATGGCGGTGAGGTGGTCGGCGAGTTGGCGGGCTTCGGCGGGCCAGTCGTCGCGGGGGTCGTGCCGGTCGGTCGACAGCTCCGCCGGCGGGCGGGGGACGAGGGTGGTCACGAGTGTCCCCTCTGAGCAGCGGGAGCAG
Source organism: Streptomyces sp. NPDC052773 (assembly GCF_044547145.1). Taxonomy (NCBI): domain Bacteria; kingdom Bacillati; phylum Actinomycetota; class Actinomycetes; order Kitasatosporales; family Streptomycetaceae; genus Streptomyces; species Streptomyces sp. NPDC052773. Next base: position 66,474 of record NZ_JBITZX010000014.1, read on the forward strand.
GTCCATTACGCAGCCCGACGTGGTTGGCTAGTTCGTCGCCGGTCATCTTGCCTACGCGGGTCAGGATCGGCAGAGCTGTCATGAGCTTGCCCCAGATTGCGTCAAGCGCTACGTCTGCCAGGTCATGCAGGACGCTGTAGTCGACCTGGCCATCGCCGAAGCCTGGCTGGGGCTCGGGGCCGCAGGCAAAGACGTAGGCCCGGTCGTGAGCAGCGCCGAGTTCGGCCATGGCCGCCAAGTCCGAAGTCCACAAGCCGGTCTCGCGCAACCACCGGTCCTGGGCTCGTTCGCCTGCCACGACTCCCGTGACTCGCGCCATGAGCTCCTGCGGGGTCTTCGTGACGGCTTTGCATGCAGCCTGACCGCCCGGCCCGATCCCCACTCCGAGGTACTGCACATGGAGACCGCTGGCGAGCCACACCATTGCGTGCCCCAGTTCGTGCACAGCAGTGGATGCCCGGCTCTGCTCACCTGTGAGACCTAGAGCCTCGTCGCTGATGTCGCCGCGGATGTCTTCGGAGAGCCGGTTGCGTAGCGGATAGACGCGGCCATCCGACAGGACGACGTCGCGATGCCAGGTAGCCCTCTGGGGCGGGACAAGGGTGCTCACGGCCGCCACTCCTCCCGGTAGCCGGACCGGTCCGCGTAGGGCAGGGCGAGCAGGCGGAGGGTCAGGCAGTTCGACTCCCCTGCCGTGTCATCCCAGGCCTGCGCGGTGGTGCACGACAGGCAGTGTCGCTCCATGTTCGGTCGCCCCTTCGGCTTCCGGGGCAGGTGCTCGCCTAGCACCTGCCGCTTGGCGTCGATCTCGCGCAGCACCCGCGCCGGATCATGCGCCACGAGGTGCCCAACCACCGGGCCCTCAGGCCACCGGATGGCCCGGCCGTCCAGCGCGCCGCCGACCGAAGGGACCACACGGCCGCCGTCGGCAGCGGCGATGCTGCCAGAGGCGTCAGCCGCCCAAGGGCCACTCGGCGCCGCCAGGGCGATCCTTTCGTCCTCGCCGAGCTGGGCGCGCAGCCACTGCACTAGCTCATCCATCCACGGCCTCCATCAGTATGGAATAACTGTCATTATCAACCATAGAGTTGAGTGATCGCCAGCACTTCCGGGCATGACGCAGGGCCCCGCTCCTCGGTGGAGCGGGGGCCCGCGATACGTGTGGGTTATCAAGAGTTGAGACGCGCAACTCGACGCGTACACCTCCTGAGTTAGGAGGCAGTTAGGAAGTCCCCAGACACGACGAAGCGCCCCGCTCCCCTGCCGAAGCAGGAGGGCGGGGCACTGCCGTTCACGCGGGTTCGTCGTCGGGCGGCCAGTCGGGCTCGAGGAACGGGTTGGCGGCCGGGGCGGGTATGGGCTGGGGTTCGGCCTCCCCCAGCTGCACCAGCGACCGCATGTCCGCGGCCGTGTCGTCCCGGCGCGGCTGGAGCGGGATCGGGTCAGGCATGCGTCCTCCTACGGGTATTGGCGGCGGTGCGGGTCCATGGCCGCGGCGAGCGGGCCGGGCAGCTCAGGTTCGGGCTCTCCGCCGGTCTGGCGGCAGGTGTAATGGGTGGAGCCGTCGCCGTCCGGAGTGCAGGTGTAGGTTGCGCCCCGGTACTCGAACGTCCAGCTCGATGGCGCTGGGCCAGGCGGCCCTTGCTCGCCCGGCTCTCCCTTCTCGCCGCGCTCGCCTTGCGGTCCGGCGGGTCCGGGCGGTCCGGCTTCGCCCTGCGGTCCGGGAGGTCCGGCCTCGCCGGCCTCGCCGTCGGCGCCGTCCGCGCCTGGGGCTCCATCTGCTCCGGGCTGCCCCGATGGGCCTGGCTCACCGGGCCGACCGTCTTCGCCTGCTTCGCCTGGCCGGCCGGGTGAACCGGACGGACCCGGACGCCCTGGTTCGCCGGACGCGCCGGGGCCACCGGGCTCTCCCGGTTCCCCCGGGTCGCCCTTCGGTCCGCGCACGGACTCGCCTGGCTCGCCACGTGATCCGGGCGGCCCAGCCACCGGGTTCCCTCCCAGGCGCTGCACCTGCGTCGCCAGCGCGTCCCGGGCCTCGTTGGCGGTGCGCAGGTCGCGCGACAGCAGCACCACGTGGATGGCGAGCCAGCCGAGGAAGGCGACGACCAGGACCGCGGTGAGGCCGATGAGCCATTCGGCGCGCGGCAGCCGGAGCAGGCGGCGCTTCTTGCGGAAGCCGGTCACTTCGCCACCACCGCCCAGATCGCGATCGCGGCAGACAGCAGTCCCAGCAGGACAGGGATCACTGCCTGGTACAGGCGCTTCTGCCTCTCCTGCTCTCGCCGATCCCGTTCCGCCAGTTGGTACGCCTCGAAGGCGTTCTCCAGCGCGTCACGCGCGTCCGCGACCTTCTGCAAGTCCTGCGACAGGGCGGTGATGCGCTGGTCGGTGTAGGCGGACTGGAGCGTGTAGACCTCGGTCGACACCACTTTGTCCAAGCGCTGGTTGATGCCTTGGCCCATGGCTTGGATCTCTTGGCGGAGGGCCGCGACCGCGCGCCCGAGTTCGCCGACGCTCAGCTCGTCGGGCACGTGCTACTCCGATCAGACGCCCCGCGGGCCGGCAGGTGCGGACGGGCTGGACGGGGTGACCTGCACCCGGGTCAGCAGCGTGAGGACGGCTAGGACCGCGGTGTTGATGGCGCCGACAGTCTCCTGACTGACCTCGTAGCCGAACGTGCCCACCAGGACGGCGCCCGCGGCAACGACGGTCGTGAAGGCCTGCGGGGCGATGGGCCGGGTCATCGCGGCGGCGATGGCGCCGAGGATGGCGGTGGCCGCGCCGACGATGGCGCCGGCCATCTCCGCGGAGAGCGGGGTCACGCCGATCGACACGATGAGGCCGAGCACCGCAGACACGGTGTTCAGGACGACGACCGGCTCTCTACCGAAGATCTTCATGGGCGTTCCTGACTAGGAGGTGGTTAGGAGGTGACGGTGAAGCCGTACTTGTCGCCGAGGCGGGTGAGGCTGGTCTTGCCGGGGATGCCGTCGGCGTCGCTGCCGCGGTAGCCGAGCTTGCGCTGCCAGGCGGCGTAGGCGGCGATCGTGCTGGTCCCGAAGTGACCGTCGGAGAACCGCTTCGCCAGCAGGCCGGCGTCGACGAGGGCGGCCTCGACCGTGCGGACGCCGCTGTACGTGACCGGCGTGCCCTTGGCGGCCGGGTTGGACTTGGCTGCAGCGACCAGCCGGGACAGGTCGACGACCGGCTTGACCGGCTTGGGCAGCGGCTTGGGCGCCGGGGGCTTCGGCGCGCTGGGCGTGGCCCCGGCGAGCCGGGCGGCTACGCGGCTGAGGATGTCGTCCCAGTCCATGCCGGGGCCGCGAGGGTCGATCTTGCCGGGCTGCCAGTCGAGGTGCCGGATCGCGGAGCGCGCCGACCAGTCGTGGCGGCGGCAGATCGCCGTGATGGCGCGGACGATCGCCTCGATCTGCTCGGCCGGCCATGGGTCCTTGCCGTCGCCCATGTTCTCGCACTCGAAGCCGTAGAAGTGCCGGTTGCCGTCGACGGTGGCCTCGTTGTCGGCGGGCGCGGCGCGCTCGGCGATGACCGCGGCGAGGACGTCCGGGTCGCCGAGGCCGGCGTGGTTGGCGCGGCCGTAGCCGACGAGGTAGACGGTGCCGTCCTTGGTGATGACGCCGTGGCATAGCGGGCCGGGCAGGGTGCTGTGGCCCTTGCGGCACAGCTCGACCGTGGTGGCGCTGCCCCGGGTGACGGTGTGGTGGATCATCACGCCGTTGACCGGGCCCCACGGGCCCTTGCTGTTGCGGTTGTGGGTCTCCCAGTTGCCGACCTCGACGACGTCGAGGCCCTCGTCGCGCAGGCAGTCGAGGAAGGCGGCGGCGGACATGGGTGTGGCCAAGGCGGGCTCCAGGAACGAGAACGCCCCGGCCGGTGGGCGCGGGGCGAAGAGGCGGGGTGGGGTCAGGACGCGGCTTCGTACATGAACGTCAGCCGTATCTGGGCGCCGGCGGACAGCGTCTCGGGCGTCGTGGCGTTGAAGAACGCGGCACGGGTGTCGGTGCTCGTCGGCGGGAAGAACGCCGAGCAGTTGGCGGCGCCACTGCTGATCACGATCTGGCCGAGCCATCGGTTGGTGTGGAGCAGTTGCGCCGTTCCAACGACCGCAGCGCCGCCGCTGGCGGCCGTGACCGGCAGGCTCCAGTTGTAGGAGCCGGACCCGTAGGTGGTCGTGGATCCGGTGGTCAGGTGGATGACGACGAACACGGTGCGGCCGATCTTCATGTAGCGGCCGACGAGGGTTCCGTTGCCGAGGCTGGGTGCGGTGCTCGATGTCCAGGTCGGCGTGTACGACGTCCAGGCCGCGAACATCGAGTTGAACTGGTCGCGGATCTCTTGGTTCTGAAGGGCCGCTGTGACGACCTCACCGACGACCCACGTGCGGGGTGCGAACGTCACGGCGCTACACCTCGCTCAGCGGGCCCGGCTCGGGCACTGGGTCGGCTGGCGGCCGGTCCGGGTTGGCCGGGTCGTCCGCGTGCCACCAGTTCCGCAGGGACGGCTTGAGATGCATCAGGCTGGCCTCGACGGCGGCGACGTCCTCGGGGAAGACGAGCGCGCTCCAGCCCCAGAGGCATTCGACGCACGCGTACCGCGGGTCCGCCGGCGAGACGACCTGCGCGGATCCGCAGCTGCTGCAGTCGGCCACCCACCGGTTCTGGTTGATGCGGGCGTAGTACGACTCTCCGGTTTCGCCCTCGGGCGGGATGACGCGGCGGCCGGTGCGGGTCTCGTACCACCGCCAGACCAGCTCGGCCGGCGGGACATCGGCCCAGGCGTCCGCGGGCATGGTCGGCGGCGGCAGGTAGAACGTCTCGGCCCGCAGGATGTCGATGGCCACAGCGTCCCCTTTCAGTAGGCGAGGCGGGTGGTGGAGCCGAGGACGGAGTAGACGGGGTCATCCAGGACCCAGACGGCGTCGGTGTCGGCCCGCGAGGTGTGGAAATCCAGGTGGTGCTGGCTCAGGCTGATGCGCTCGGTGTAGCCCTCGATGGTGAGCGTCGCCGTGGAGGCGGGCGCCTGGGCGGGCAGCTCGGTGATGGTGATCGCCGTGGACACGTCGGCGGTGAGCAGCGCCCGGTAGGTGGCCAGCGGCAGGGAGTAGGCCTCGACGGGAACCTGCCGGATCTCTGGCGGCGGATCGCTGTAGCGGGAGACGAGCCAGTTGATGGCGTCGGCGGCCGAGTTGTCGTTGTCCTTGAACAGCGTCAGGTCGCGCGACTTCACGCCGTAGGTGTCGATGGAGGCCTGGTTGTAGGCGCGCTGGGTGGCGCCGCCGACCCGACTCCCCGTCGAGTCGTTGACCAGCTTCTGGTCGTCATCTGCGTACCGGACGCCGTCCGTCTCCAGGTCGGCGTAGACGAGGGACACCGCTGAGGCTGGGTTGTAGCGCAGGTCCCGGGACTGGAACAGCAGGGACGCGCTCGCGCGGGAGGCCAGCAGCTTCCCGGACTCCGTCGTCTCGACCTCCCGCATGTGCTCCAGCGCGGAGCGGCCCAGCTCGGCCTGGGACGCCATGCCGTCGAACACCGTGCCCTGGGTGGTGATGCTCAGGCCGGCGTAGGAGGCGAGCCGTGTGAGCCGTTCGTCCGCGCCCTCACCCACGTGGGCGGTCGTGCCGGTGATCCGGTGCGACGCGAGGTCGGCCGTGGTCACCGACCGCAGGTAGACGGCGACGTGGGAGATGCTGCCGGACCACAGGCGCGCGTTCCGGTAGCCGCCGATGCTGAGCACGCGCAGCCCGTCACCGGCCGCCATGGGCTGGTTGTAGGTGACGCCGTCGACGACGACATCGCTGGTCAGCTCGTCGTAGATGACGTGGTGCAGGCGGCCGTCGGCCAGGTTGGGCGACCCGAAGACGTAGAGGGTTTCGTTGAGCCCGTTCTGCGCCTTCTCCAGGGAGATCTCCCCGCCGGAGTCCAGGAGCATGACCAGCTTGGTGGCGTTGTCGGATGAGGCGAGCGCCAGCAGCACGCGGCCGGTGACCGAGGTGGAGAACCAGACCTCGATTCGCGCCCGCCAGCTTGTGTTGGCGTCCTCGAAGGTGGGCCCGAGGTTGCCCGTCAGGTACTTGCCGACGGTCGACGAGGAGGGTGTGAACACGGGCGCGGGAAGCTCGTTGGGTCCGGTACCGGCGGCGAACTCCAGGGTGCCGCCGGATCCTGCCGAGGTGACGGCGAGTGCGCCGACGCCCGCGGTGCCGGACAGGTCGCCGGCGCTGGTGCTGCCGGATGCCTCGGTCAGCGGGAAGTACACGGTCGGCCGGTCCAGTAGCACCTCCTGGACCAGCATGGGCTTGAGCTGCTTGGCGAGTGCCGCCCAGGTCAGGACGTCCGTGCAGGTGATGCTGACCTCGGAGAACAGGCCGCGCCAGTCGACGGGCCACTGGTTGACCGTGCCGTAATAGCGGGCGTGGATCTGCGCGCCGTCGAGCGGGGTGTACGCCGACGGCGTGGCCCCTTCCTCCGCCTGGGCCGCGTCCACCCACACCTGCTGGCCGGCGGTGGGGGTGGTGACCGGCTGGAGGCGCAGATCGTGCGACGCTGCGGTCGCGGTCCACGTCACCGTGATCCGCTGCCAGGCGCCCGTCACCGTGCTCGCGGCGCCGCTGACGAGGCCCGCGATGCGCAACTGCACCGCCGGATGTCCGGCCGGGACCCATACCCAGGCGCTCGCGGTGTACGTCGTCCCGGACGCGAGCCCGCCGACGGTCGTGGCGGCGAAGGTTCCGGCCGCCGCGGGCCACGTCACCAGGAGACTGGCGACGCCCTCGTAGACGCGGACCGTGGACCGGCTCAGAGTGGGCGACCCGGAGCTGACCCAGCCGGAGATGTCGGTCTCGAAGGAGGAGTTGCCGATCAGGTTGAGCGGCAGCGGGCTGCTGCCCTCCCACACCTGAACGGCGTCGATCCACACCTGGTGGCCGGACGTCGGGGTGGTGAAGGAGCGCACCCCGAGCACGTGCTGAGTGGCGGTCGCCGTCCAGGTCACCGTAATGCGCTGCCAGGTGTCGGTGAGCGTCGAGGCAGCGCCGTCGGCGATGCCTGCCACCCGCAGGTGCACGTGCGTGGCGCCCGCCGGGACCCACACCCAGGCGCTCGCGGTGTAGGTGGTGCCGATGTCCAGGCCGTACACCGTGGTCTGGGCGGTCTGCCCGCCCACACCGACACCGCCGAAGGTCAGCAGCAGCGACTGGCTGCCGACCTTCGCGCGTGCCGAGGACTGGGCGATCGTGGGGGTCGCGCTCTTCGACCAGTCCGTCAGCCCGGTCTCGAACGACGGGTTCGTCACCAGGTTCCGGCCGGCGGAGACGGCCCGGATCCTGATCGGGACGCCCTTCTTGACGTTGGGGTAGTAGGCGCCCGTCGTCCGGCCGGGGGTGAACCGCCCATCGCTGTTGTCGAGAGACAGGGTGGCCGTGCCGGGCTGTGTGTCGGACAGCTCGTCCTGCGCGCCCCGGGTGATGTCGATCCCACGGGCGAGGTTGACGTACTGGGTGATGTCCGTCCACGCCGGTGACGCTGAGGCCAGCGTATATCCGAAGGCGACCTCCACGATGGGACGCGTCACCGGCCCCTCCCTTCTGTCAGGCGAGACCGAGGGCGGCCCCGCCGTTGGTCCGCTTCAGGTCCAGCAAAGTGGTGCGGATCTCCCGGCCGATCGCGATGCGGTCGGCTGTGGGCGCCACCTCGACGGTGACGTAGAAGTTCATCCCGCCGCGGGTGCCGGTCACCGCCGCGCGGCCGATGACCGGCCGGGTGGAGGCGACCCGCTGGCTGACGACGCCGAGGGCCTGGTCGACGGCGGGCAGCGCCTCGGTGAGCCCGCGGGCCAGGCCCTGGGTGGAGAAGGCGCCGATCTCCGCCATGACCCTGCTGGGGCTCTTGATGCCGAGCGCCTTCTTGATGCTCTTCTGCATCGCCTTGGCGATGCCCTCCATGAGCTTTTCGATGTCCTTCTTCTGGCTCGTCAGCCCGGTCAGGAAGCCATTCGCGGCGTTCTTGCCGGAGTCGTAGAGGTGGTCGGCTCCCTTGTTGCCGAGCTTCTTCGACTCGCTGTCGATCGCGTTCTGGGTCTTGTTGATCGAGGTAATCGTGGCCTTGTCGGCCCCGGCGAGGGCGGAGGCGTAGGCGTAGCCCGCCTCGGGTCCCATGTTGAGGATCTGCCGCAGCAGGCCCTTGGCGAGGCCGCGCTTGGCGAGGATGTCGATGTACTTGGTGAACTGCTTGATCTGCGCGAGCTTTGACGCGAGCCCGGCCTTGATGCCGCCGGCGGTCACCTCCTCCGGCTGCATGCCGAGCGCGGACAGGGACGACTGGTCGCGCGCGGTCTTGGTGACATCGGCGGCGAAGGACTTCGCCTCAGCGATGCGCTTGGCGATCTTGTCGCGCTTGTCGGCGGCGTCGAGCAGCTTCTTCGTCTGCTTGTCCACCATCGCCAGCAGCGATGACTCCTTCTTGCCGGAGAACGCCGACTTGATGTCGGTGGCCAGATCCTTGGCCACCGCCTTGATCTTGTCCCGGCTGCCGGTGAGGCCGTCGATGAATCCCTTCCCGACGTCCTTCGCCAGCGCCTTCGTCTTCTTCGACGGAGACGCGATCTGCAGCTCCTCGCGGATGCCTGCCGTGACGGCGGCGGCCATCGCGCGGGCGCCCGCGCGGACTCCGGACGTCGATCCGGTCATGCCGACGATGAGGCCCTGACCGGCGGAGGCTCCCGCCTCGGCGCTCGGCTTGATCATCGACATGGAGGTGCGGTGATCGAAGATCCGCTCGGTGCCGGTGAACTGCATCAGCTCGGGGCCGTTCTCACCGACCCAGGCGATTTCACCCGGCTTCGGCCGGCCGCCGCTGGCGTACCCCTTGGCGTGCCGGTTCTGTCGGCCAGCGGTGCCCTCCAGACCGAGGGTCTGGTGCACGGTGGTGACCGTGACGGTCTTGCCCCGCAGGTTGTCGATCGCCCGCTGGATCGCGCGCGCCTGGGCCGAGGCCAGATCCCGCGCCCTCAGGTCGATGGTCTTCGACTTCAGCGCGTCCCGGGCCCGCTGCACCGCGGCGATGTTCGACTTGGCCGTGCCGGTCTCGGCGATGACCTTGAACCGGCCGTCCTTCATGCGCTCGACCCGGAACCCCAGGTCGCGCAGCAGGGAGATGGCGTCGCTGGTCAGCGCCTTGACCTTGACGGACTTCGCGCCCGGCGTCTTGCGGATGGCGGAGATGACGGAGTCCAGGCTGCGGACCGCGTCCTCGGTGCGCATCTCCAGGCGCATCTTCGGGCTGGGCATCTTCAGCAGCTGGTCGGCCAGCCGAGCGGCTTCCCGCCTGTTGCCGGTGATCGCGGCGATGTTGTCGACGAGGGTCTTTCGGCCTTTGTCGTAGATCCCGGCCACCGTCTCCCAGGTCGCGCCGTTCTCGCGCGCCTTGGCCGCGGCGTCCTGGGTGGCCGACGCCATCTGGCTCAGGGCGTCGCGGTTGGCGCGCCCCTTCTCCGTGCCGACGTCGAGGGTGGCGCCGTTCTCCCGGATCGACTTGGTGACGTTGTCGACCGCTTCCTCGAACTTCGTCTGCGCGTCGAACGCGCTGCGGCTCGTGTCAGAGAGGGCCTGGATCGACTGGCGCAGTCCGTCCGCGCTGGTCTTCTGGGCTGCCAGCTTCTCCTGCACGGACATCGCCTGCCGACCGAACAGCCCTTGGGCCTCGGCCGCCAGCTGGGCCTCGAACTTTGCGTCGGCCAGCGCCGACTTGTAGTCGCCCAGCTGGCTTGTGAACGCGCTGGTGTCCCGGCCGCCCTTGCCGTACTCGGCAGTCAAGCGCTTCAGCGCGGCTGCCGCCAAGTCGGCCTGGCCGTTGGAGACGAGCCCGGCGAGCGCCTTGTCGATGCTGTCGATGTTCTCCTTGGCGTCCTTGACCGGGGTGGAGTCCCAGTTGCCGAGGCCGCCGAGGGTGACGATGAACTGCTGGACCTTGTCGGTGGTGCTGGGGTCGGTCAGGGCGGACACCTTGCCGTGCAAGTCGCCCAGATCCTTGCCGAAGTGTCCGGCCAACTCGCCCGTCACGGCGCCCGTGGCGCCCAACTGCTTGAGCGAGCCGGTCAGCTTGTCAACGTCGGGCGGTGCCTGCCGGCCGAGCTGAGCCAGCTCGGTCAGTCCCAGCACCAGCAGGCCGATGCCCGTGCCCGCCAGGGCGACCTTCGCTGTGCGGGACAGCGCGGCGATGGCGGCGCGGGCCGCGGCGAGGCGGCCGGGCGCCGCAGCCGCGGCCGTGTTCATCGCGACCAGCGAGGCACCGAACCCGACGAGCGCGGTCCGGGCCGCGGCCATTCCGAGCGCCGCCGCCTTCGTCAACTTCAGGGCAATGGCCAGCTGCAGGAACAGCGCGATCGCTCCCGGGGGGACGGCGGCGACGATGTCCGCGAACACCTTGATGACGCCCAGCAGGCTCACGCCCACGTCGCTGCCCGCCTCCAGGACGGTGACCAGCGCGCTCGCCACGCTGGACAGCGTGGCCGCCACGGTGGGCCCCTGGGCGCGCGCCCAGTCCATGAAGCGGCGGGCGTTGCCGCCGACCTCGCCGGTCTCGGAGATGCGCAGCAGGTGGACCAGGCGGTCGTTGACGCGCTGCATCGTCGAATCGGCGAATTCCGTGAACCGGCGGTTGGCCCGGTCGAAGCCCGGCATCGCCATCTCGCCGCCGAGGATGGTCATGAACCGGTCAGTCTCGCCCGATGCCGCCTTGACCAGGCCGGTCGTCTTGGGCAGCAGTTCGTTGGCAAGGGCGACGCCCTTGGTGAAGGGCTCCATCGTGTCGCCGGCCAGGCTGTCGGACCAGTCCTCGTAGTTCTCCTTCAAGTCTGCGACGGCCGCCGCCGCGCGCCGGGTCGGTGCGGGCATGTCCGCAATGGCCCGCTGCAAGTCCAGCTCGGCGGCTGCGGCTTCCTTCGAGGCGGCCCCGTTCTTGGCGACAGCGTCCGCGTGCTTCTTCTGCGCGTCGGAGGCTTCGCCGAGCTTGGAGATCTGCGGGCCGAGCGCGGCGCCCATCGCGCCCAGCGCGACGGTGACCGCCCCGGCGCCGGCGGCGATCGGCGCCAGCGACGCGGCGGCGGGGATCGCAGCGGGCGCCAGCAGCAGCGACGCCTGCCGCAGCGCAGTCAGCGCCTTCCTGCCCGCGGTGGTGTCCCGTTCGAAGCCCGCCAGGTTGCGGGCCGCGTTGTTGGTGAACCGGCGCACGGCGGCGTCGCCACTGCTGGACATCGCCATCAGACGCCGTCCGAGCCGGTCGCTGGCATCGCCCGCCCGGTCCAGGACCCGGGAGAGCTGGTCTCGGCCGACCAGGGTGAAGTCGAGGCGGGCCATCAGTCACCGCCTTCCGCTGCGAGCTGCGTCTGGTGGGCGTCGATCCAGGCGATGAGGTTGTAGAAGTCGTCGACGGTCAGGTCATCGACGGCTGCTGGGGGGATGTGGAGGAGGTGGGCGAAGAGTCCGAGGTACTGGAGTCGGGCGTGCTCGACGTCGGGGTCGGGCTCGGCTCGGACGGCGAGGTCTCCTCGGGGGACGGCTCCTCTTTTGGGGCATCCTGCGCGGTGAGTTCGGCGATCAGCTGGCGGCAGTGCTCCGGATCGTGGGCGGCGTCGGCCAGGTCGCTCAGCGCCTCGGCGACCTTGTCCATGCTGATGCTCGGGTCGCGGGACACCGAGGCCATGACGTTCTCGACCAAGTTGCGGATCTCGGTCTTGTCGTACCGGGTGACCATCTCGGTGACGCCGGGGTCGAACTCGCTGAACCGCAGGGACGGCTGGCTGCGCTTCTTCAGCACCCAGACGATGCCGCGCATCGCGTCCAAGTCCTCGTCCGGCAGACCGGCCTTAATGTCGGCCCACTTCATGTCGATGGTGCGCTGCACGACCGACACCTCGGAGATCCGCAGCGTGGACGCGTCGTACTCCTCGGGCTCGCCGCCAGCCGGCGTATAGATGATGATCACGGGCTTGCTCCTATTCGAGGCGGCGGCGCACGTCGTCGACGATGCGGGCCACCTCTCGCTCCATACGGGGGGTGTGGCGGCGGACGGTGGTGTCCCACCAGGGGGGCTGGGCCCACTGCGTGACCCACCGCCTGCGGTTGCCGAAGACGGGGTGCCGGATCCGCCCGTCGTTGATCGTCTTCGGCATGTTCACGAGGTCAGGCGGCAGAGCGCTGCGGTCGATCCACACGCGGGCGCCGGCCGTGCCGGAGGTTGTGCGGACGCTGATGCGGATCGCCGAGGCGATCGTGGCCCGCAGTGGGCGGCTGGTGGGCGATGGCCCGCCCGGCCGCGTGGTGCGGCCGGGCGGGCGGATGTGCGTCGTCTGGATCGCCGCTTGCAGGTCGGTGCGAAGAGGTTCGGCGGCACGGCGGATCCGGCGCTGCATGGACGCTCGCAGGTTCTCGTGCCCTGCGGCGCGCAGGCGGCGCTGCAGCTCCAGCAGCTGGCCGGTGCCGAGCAGCCGGATGTCCCGGGTCACGATCGACTCACAGAGTGACGTCGGTCGAGATGTACTCGATCTTCGGCTGGTTCGTGCCGTCGTACAGCGCCGTGTAGTTGAACGTGGGCTTGACGACACCGAAGCCGTCCACGGTGGGCGGGCCCTCGTCCAGCTTGACCGCGGGCAACGTGATCCGGAACGTCTCGAAGTGCGTCGCCTCGATAAGCGGGCCGACGAACTCCCACACGACCGACGTCGCGCCATCAGAGGTGTGCAGGTCGTCGAGGATAGTGGCGACGTAGTCCGTCTCGATGCTGCCAGTGATCTTCACCTGGTCGTTCTCGATGGGCTCGGCCTTGAGCGCCGACTGCCCCGCGTAGAACCTTTCGGTGTCCTGCGGGCGCTCCACCTTGCAGGTCATCTTGCGGATGCCGTCCAGCACGGTCTCCGCGCCGAAACTGCCGGCCTTCACCGCCATCTGCCCGAAGTGGAACGGCGACATGTTCGAGTAACTGGCCGCCGCGAGGGTCTGCCCCTCATCGACCGACTTGCCGTCAATCTCGAACGATGCCGTCAACATCTCGCCGACACCACAGGAGAACTCGCCGCTGATCACCTTGCAGCCGAGGAACGTCTTGTCGGTGACGACGCCCGTGGTCAACGGGACACCCTTCTGGATCGTCAGGCTCTTGCCCGCGACGCTGGCCAGGGTGTGGGTCTGCAGGTAGGCGGCGGTCGTGGCCTGCTGCACCGGCGTGACCGTCGTGCCCATCAGGGCCTGCAGCAGCAGCCCCATGGACTTGTTCGTCACCTCCAGGGAGAGGCTGCCGCTGGCCTCCCGGCGCGTGACGACGCGCCGGGAGGCCAGCGCCATCAGGCGGCCGGCCGCGATGCCCGCAGACTGGGCGGTCGTCTTCTTCAGCTGAAGGGATTCCTGTGTGAACTCCAGGAACCTGGTCGGCGCCGCGAAGGTTCCGTAGGTCGACTCGGCGGCGATCCCGATCTGGGCGCCGAGTCCGGATCCGATCGCCATGATCAGCCCTCATCCTTCTGCGGCGCCCGGGCCGCGATGGTCTTCTTCGGGGCAGGAAGGGACGGCTCCGGCCCTTCCTGCTTCGGTTCCTCCACGGCCTCCCACGTGCCGAGCTGACACACGTAGCCGTCGAACCGGTCGTCGGGAACCACGACGACCTCGTCCGGCTGGACAGACCGCCCGCCGAGTTCCGGCACGGTCACCGGCTCCGCGCCGACAAAGCGCACACGCGCCATCTGCTTCTCCTTCTCAGATCCGGGCGTGGCAGGACACCGTGAAACCCAGGGCCACCCGCGCACCCTGGTCGGTGAAGTACTGGCGCAGTGACGCGCGTGTCAGATGCGCCCACAGGACAGCGCCGTTCAGGGTCGGCGCCTCAGGGTTTGCGGCAGTCGCGCGGAGCTCAGCCTCGACGACGCCCAAGATGGCGAAGGCTCGATTCCGCACCTCGGCGAAGCCGTCATCACCGTTCCAGACGTCGATGACGCAGGCGATGGTGAATTCCTCGTCACGGGTGCGTGCGCCAGCTGCGTTGAAGTCCTGGACCAGCTCGGCACTCTGGTCCTCGCCGCCAGACCAGCCGACGGCCAGGAAGTCCTGCGTGGCAATGTCATCTGCCGGTGGCCCGTCGACGATTGTCACGTTGGCCAACGCCGGTGCGCTCGAGGATTCCAGGATGCCGAGGAGGGAAGCGATCGCCGCAGGCAGGGATGAAGTGGTCATCTACCCCACCGCCGGCGGCAGGCGGTCCGGGTCGAGCAGTTGCACGGCCCGGTTGGGGATGGCGAAGCCCAGACCAGGGAGGGGCTCGGTGACGTCGAAGTCCTCGATCCCTCGTTGCGGCCGGCCAGGGCCCTGCCTGGTGCGCCAAAGGTGCTGCAGGATGATCCGGGCCGCCCCGCGGATGTTCGCCGTCACGATCGGGCGTCCCACGACGTACACGAACCGCAGCGGGCCGTACATCAGACCGCCGTCGAGCCGGGTGACGATTCCCGTGGCGCCATCCAGGATTAGATCGTCGACGTTGTACGACGTGCCGCTCGCGGTCGCGGAGGTGACGCTGGTCAGTTCGACCGCCGGCGTCAGCGTCAGTGCCAGGGAGCGGGCGCTGACGAATCGCGCGTTCTCGGTGACCGTGCGCATCACGACGGGGCCGACGAACTGTTCGACCGCCCTGGTGCACGCCTCGTTCCAGTCGCGGATCTCCTCGTCGTCCCGGTCGTCGGTCTTCTTCAGGTGTCGCTTGGCCTCCTGAAGCGAGAGGATCGTGGGCGGTGTCGCCTCGCGGACGTCGAAGGTGTCCGTGTAGGCGTGGGCGGGTCCGGACCACAGCCAGCGCACCATGTGGCGCCCGGGCATCTCGGTCACGTAGTCCGCCCGGTAGCGGCCCGGCGTTCCCGTCTCCACTGGTGCGGGGCTGGCCGTCGTGCCGTCCGGGAGGGTCACGACCACTGTTGCGGTGGTGGCCGCGGTGAGTGTGCCGTCCGGGTTGAGGCAGTCGGCGGTGAGGCGCACTGTCGCGCCCAGATCGAACGGCACCGCTCACCTCCTACTTGCCGCCGCGGCGGCCACGCCTTGGCGACGTGGTGCCGCTGTCGCCTGACGGTGGCGTCAGGTCGCGCTGCTCGCCGGGGGCGGCCGTGGCCGCCTCTACGCGCGGGCGCTGGCTGCCCTGCGCTACGTGCGTCTCGACGTCCTCGAAGAGGTGCGCTCGACCCTTCAGCACCGGGTCGCCGTCCTCGACCAGGTCGCCGGCTCGCACAGATCGCGGCATGCCGTCGACGTAGGCAGTGAAGGACTGGACGGCTCGCTTGATGCTCACAGCGCCACCTCTCAGACCTGGTCGGCGGTGTCGCCGAGGCCGTGCGGGCCGGGCGACTTGGCGCCCTTGCGCGGCCCTACGTCCTCGCGTTCGGCGCGGGCGGCGACCGTCTTCTCCTGGCCGAGCTCCGGGCCGTCGATCTGCTGGGGCTTGGCCGGGAAGCTCTCCAGCTTCGGCCGCTGGTCGCCGCGCCGGTTGTCGAGCCGCGGGTCGATGCCCGGATCGTCGGCGTCGACGGCGAGCTTCTCCGTCGGCTCGGTCTGCTCCTTGGCGCGTGCGGAGCTGGGCGTGTTGGCGGTGCTGGGTGCGCCGGGGGTGGTGTTCGGAGTGGTCGGCTTCTCGGTCGTCTTGTCCGCCATGGCGGAACCTCCCTGGGAGGGATGTGGGCGGTGGGCCGATGCGGGCTCTGTCCGGGCGTACCGGTCAGAGCCCGTCGGAAGGATCAGACAGCGGTGGCGACGTTGAGCATCCGGAACGCGGCGTCGTTCACGGAGTCGGCGCCGACCCGGTAGTAGGCGTACCAGCCGCGCTGGCCGGTCGGGCGGCGGTTGGCGCCCACCAGGTGCGGGATGAACTCGACCGTCATGCCGACCCGGTCGGCGATCACGTAGTTGCTGAAGTCGCCGTAGACGATCAGGTGGTTGTCGCCGGTGGTTGCCGGGTCGAAGGAGGCGTCCATGTCCTCGGCCTCCAGCGCCGGACGCCCGAGAAGCTGCGGCGGCATGTCCGCGCCGATCCGCTCCCACAGCTGCGAGCCGCCGTTTGTGTCGAACTGCCGCACCATGTTGTAGATGCCGCGGTTCGCGAGCCAGGAGGCGCCCGTGCGGTACCGCGACGGGAGCGCCCCATCGAGCTTGTAGATGTCGGCCGCCGCGAACGTCTCCGCCGTCGTCGGCGTCACGACGCTGCTTGTGCCAGCCAGAGCCGTCACGATGCCGGTCGGCTGCCCGACGCCGGTGCCCGTCACGAACGCTGCCGCCTCCAGCACGTCCCGGCCGAAGCTGAGCAGACGGGCGACCTCCTGGGTGACGTTCGCCTCGTCCTCCAGGGCCTCGATGCTGATGGGAACGAAGCCCTGCGCCTTGTACACCGGGATGGACGGCTGCGCGAACGTCGTCGCGTCGTCGGACACCTCAGTGGCCTCGGCGTCCCACGACCAGGCGACCGCGCCCGAGGAAACGCCGTTCCACACGTCGCCGGTGGCGACCACGGTGCGGGCCGCCTCGCGGATCTGGTTGCGCGATCCGTTCGCCGTGATGATGACGGTCGGGTCGAGCTGGAACGGGACCAGGTAGCCGCCCGCGGTGTCGGTGAGCGACATGGCCCGCTCGAGCGCCTTCTGTTCCTCCGGGGCGATCATGTGACCCCGTCCGGAGGCGACCTTCGACCAGGCGCGCAGGTATTCGGGGCTGGAGGTCGCCAGGCACAGCCGGGCGATGCGGGAGTCGCTGTCGTCCCAGCGCTCCAGGATCTGCGTGCCGGCCGACCGCACGGCGTCGTTGGCGCCGGACATCTTCTCTACGGCCGACAGGGCGCGAGCCCTCAGCTCCTGAGCCACCTCGCCCTTGGAGCGGCCGAAGGTCCGCACCTCCGACAGGTCCCAGGGGTTGCGGAACCGGCGGTCCTCGACGGAGTCGGGGTGGAGGATCGGGTCGACGTCGTAGCCGTCCCGCGAGGAGGTGGGCGTGCCACCCTCGATCCGAACGGCAGCCGGGCGGCGCTCCGTGGATTTCGTCGCCGAACGCACCCGCTCCAGCGCGGCCGTGCGCTCCAGCTGCCGGCGGTGAGCGTCGACGTCGGCGAACTCGCGGGTGAGCTCGTCGAACGACTGCTCGTCCTCGGCCGTCAGTTCGTCCTTCTCGCCGAGTCGTTCCAGCTCGGCCTGGATGTCCCGAAGGCGGATCACCGCCTGGGAGTGGGAGAGCTCCATCAGTTCTTGTCCTCTTCGATGGGCGGCAGCTTCTCCTTCATGGCTCCGGCGATCTCCCGGATGTAGCCGCGAAGTCGGGCTGACCTGGGGTTTTCGGGTGGCGACGGGTGCCCATCGGAGGGCGGCGCGTCTGTGGTGCTGGGGGTCGGCGGGTGCTCGGTGGCGAGCGGCGCGCCGGTGGTAGGCGTCGGGGCCGGGTGCCCGGGGGTGGGCGGCGCGGCGGGATGGCGGTGTCGGAGGGCTGTGCGCACGGCGTCGGCGACGGCCTCGGGGTCGTTGGTGTTGCGCAGGTCGAGGACGATCTGCCGGCCGCCCAGCGGGTCTCCGGACCGCTGGTAGAGCAGGGCGGTGGCGACCTCGCGGCGCAGGTCCGGGTCGTCGGGGACGCTCGGCGCTGCGGCGTCACGGGCGAGGGAGTGGCGAATCCGGCGGGTCATTTCGTCGTCGTGAGCGAGCCCGTCGGCGACGTCCCGGGCCCGCACCGACACGCTGGTGCCGGCGTAGGCCGGGAAGACCACGGGGCCCAGCTCCCGGCACTTCAGCTCGATCAGCTCGCGCTGCAGCGGCCCGCGGTCACCAGGCATCCACAGCAGGTCGTAGACCTCTTCCGGCTTGACGAGCTTGCCGTTGACGTCGCGCCACTCCTCGCGCACGACCTCGAACCGGAAGCTCATGCCGTTCACGGACTGTTCGGCGATTGCGTCTCTTACGGGCTGCATCAGCCAGTTGTCGGTGATGCGGCCCTCGACATAGAGGCCCTGGTCGTCCTCGCGCAGGTCGGTGATCGAGCCGATCGGGATGGAGCCGATGAGCGGGTGGCGGCCGTGGTCGAACTGCATGACCGGCGTGTTCTCGCGGATCGTCTTCCGGAAGGCCCCCTTACGGATCTTCTCCGTGAAAACGCCCTCCCACGAGTTGATCTCGGTGGGGGTGTCGAAGAGGGCCGCGTACCCGGTCAACGTCCGGCCGTCGCCCTCCTCGTCACCGTCGGCGCGGACCAGCTGGAACGGCGCCGACCTCTCCAGGTCGCGCGTCACGGCGGACAGGGCGGGCATCAGGAACCCCCTTCGGAGGGTGCGGGAAGCGCGGCAGGCTCGGCGGAACCGGGCTTCTGCAGCTGCACGGAGTACAGGCCCGTGTGCACAAGCAGGGACCAGTCGCTTGCGGTGACAGCGGCCATGACGGAGGCCGGCGTGTACCCGGCATCGACGAGGGTGCGGATCGTGCGGGACTGGATGCCCTGGATCTCGGCGGCGTCCTTGGCGTCCTCACGCAGGAACGGGACGTGCCGCGCGTCGTACCAGAGCCTTACCGCGCCCGAGCCGCTCCCCGGGGGCGTCACCAGCGGGGCGAAGGAGCCGGCCGCGTTCTGCCACAGCGGATGGATCGTTCCGTCGGCGAACCGGCGGCGGGCTTGGCCGTAGTTGGAATACGTGGCCGCCTTCAGCCCCTCCGACAGGCCCACGATGATCGGCGGCACTCCGGCTGCCGACGCGATACGGGTCTCGCCGGCGCCCTGGACGCTGCTGAAATCCATCTGCTTGAAGTCGGAGCCGACCACCGTCACATCGGCGCCGCCGCCCAGGTACAGCGTCTTGTAGGCGTTCTCGACGCCACGGTGCGACGACTCCATCTTCGCCTTGAACTTGGCGAACGCCTCGGGCGTCACCTCGCGGGCCAGCCGCACCACCAGGTTCGGTGTGGCCGCGTTCTCGAAGTATTTCCGCTTGTGGGCGGCCATCAGGTTGTCGTTCGTCGTCTCACGAATCACCGGGGTCAGCCACGACATCCCGCGGTACGTCGCCAGCGGGTCCGGGACGGGCGCGAAGTGCGCGACTTCTTCCGGCCACAGGAACACCGGGTCGGCTTCCGGCTCCTGATAGAGGTAGCCGTACCGGCGCCAGCCCAGATCGCCGCCGTGCGGGTGCCGGATCCGCTCCAGAATGATCTGGACCCAGTCCGGCCGCAGCCGGATCGCCTGGTCTTCATGCCGGGTCCAATACGAGTTGCCTGCCAGGTCGGCATCCTGGATGACGCGGGAAAGGAGATCCTGCGTCGTCCCGCCCGGCCACGGCGCCTCCAGCAGCCGCAGATCCTGCGTGCCGAACATCTCCGACGGCGCCCCGTTGTTCAGACGCTGCCATGTGAACCGCGGGGCGGAGAACACGCTCATCCGGGCCACCATGCAGGCCCAGATCACCGGGTTCGTCGCGAACAGCGTCGCGTAGCCCGGCAAGTCCGACGGCGCCCTCTCCGCCGCCTGGCCGGGCTGCGTCTGGGCTACCCCCAGCTGCGAGAACCCGCCGTAGCCCAGCGACTGCTGCAGGGCCGCGACGTAGTCGTCGATCGTTGCGATGTCCCGCGTCTCCGCCACGCCGCGGCGCGCACGCTGCCACAGGCTCGTCACGGGCCGCCCCCGTCCACATCAGTGAGCAGGAGGCAGTAGGCCGCCAGCAGCGCCCCGCCGACCATGAGGCCCACCGCGAGGCCGAAGCCCAGCCCGGCCCCCGATGCCGTCATCGCCCCGCCCGCCAGCACCCCGACTCGGGCACGCACCACGCGCGTCAGCCGAACTCGGCCCACGGTTCCACCTCCTCCTCCGGCTCCTCGATCTCGGCGAAGAGACCCCAGCGGGCCAGCGTCACGGCCACCAACGGCGTGATGTCCACGCCGGCACCACGGCGGGCCCAGGCCCAGGCCTCGCCGAGCTCTCGCTTCCTCGCCCCCGCCAGAGCCGTCGCGAGCGGCGCGTTGTCCAGGTGCGAGATGCGGCCGGCCGCCACGGCGTCGTAGAACTGGCCGGTCGCCTGGACGACGTCCCGCGTCTTCGTCTGCACGAGCGGAGCCAGCAGCCGCGGCTCCTCTCCCTCGTCGACCTCTTCGTCCGGGTCGACCTTCAGCGCGTCCGTGACGTCCTTGATGAGCGCGCCGGCCGGGCTGCCCGGGTCGATGACCCAGCAGCGCGGACCCCACTTCTCCGTCAGGTCGCGCACACGATCAGCGACCCATCCGGTACCGGGTCGGTTGTCGACGACCTCGACGTGCACACCGTCGCCGCAGCGGCCGGCCACGCAGATCGACGCGTGAGAGCGTTCCGGCGTGACATCGACGGCGAAAGCGACCGGATCGTCCGGCCGGCTCTCCTCGTCGGCCAAGGCCTCCCAAGCGTCCTTGCCGATGACCGCCCACGCGTCGCCCTCATCGGACGGGTACTCCCCCACACCGAGCCGCTCCCGGGCGTAGCCCTCCGCGCTCAGCGTGGCCCGCTCCTTGGTCACCTTCTCCAGCGTCAGCCGGTAGCCCACCGCCGGGTTGGACTTCAGCACCGCCTCGTCGGAGGAAGCGTCGTCATGAGCCGTGCAGTCCTTCGGGCACTCCTTGACGTGCAAGTTCGCCGACCATTCGAAGTACGCCAGCGACGGGTCTGGGGTGCCGGACTCGATCGCAGCCAAAGCCCGTTTCCGCAGCCGCGCGAGCTGCACCGACAGCGCGCCGATACCCGCCGACCCGAGATACCAGATCTGCGGGTCCTCCACGGCCGCCATGGTGGGCAGCAGCGCGTCCATCTCGTTGTCGCCGAGGATCATGTCCTCGTCCAAGATGTTGCAGTGCCCGGTGAAGCCGCGACCGGACCCCTTGGAGCGGGCAATGAACCGCAGCACCTGCCCGGTGTGCAGCTCGATGCCCTCCTCACCGACCGTCTGCCGGTACGTCTTCACGCGTTTATGCAGGTCAGGGGTTTGCCGGATCAGACGCTCGATCCGCTTGAAGGCGGCCTTCGCCGTCTTGAACTCGTGCGCCGAGTGGAGGATCAACTCCTCGCCGCCGATGAACAGGCCCCACAGCTCGCGGGCCTCGATGATCCCGCCCTTGCCGTTCTGCCTGGGCACGTTGACCGCGACTTCGAACGCCGACCATGACCCGTCCGGCTTCTCCCCCATGCCGACCCGGAGCACGTGCTGCTGCCACGGGTCCAGGCGCAGGCCAGCGCGGGCGGCAAGGTCGATCGCCTCCTGCCCGGCGGTCGACACGGACGGCGGTGCGACCTGGATCGGCGGCTGCTGCCAGCCGTACACGCGGCCGTCAGCCGTCGACGGCCTGCTGTCGGGCTGCTGCTCGGCGCTTCGCTCGCTGCTGAGCAATGTCATCGACCGCGTCCCCCTCCTCCCCGACGGGGGCGAGCTTGCGGATGTCGGACATGATTGAGCGGAGCTTGTCGGCGCCGACCGCCTTCGCAGTCAGGGCCTCCGTGTCGTCGATCGCCTTGGCGAGGGCGCGGGCTACGGCCGCCATGCCGGGCGACGTCTCGTCGGCGTGAAGATCACTTAGCTCGGCGTCGATCTTGTCGAGGACACTCATGATCACTTCCCGCCATCACGGAGCGTTACATCACGGAGAGTGATGGTCCACTAATTCACTCCAACTGAGTTCGCGTGGATTAGGGCCAGGATTTGGCCGCGCAAAAAACCGGGCGACAGGGGCGTTTGGGTCGCCCGGTCGTCGGCGTTCACGATGGGTTCGGGCCCCCCTCCCTCTGGCCCTCAACCTCCCCATCGACGCGGCACAACGTGGCGATCACCCATGGTCAGGGCGGGGTGGCGGATGATGAACACCCTCCGCACCCACCGCCCAGGCGGCGTGCACACGAGGCGGGTCGGTCACCAGGCGCGGGACGCCTGGCGCCCGGTCGTCCTGCCTGCCGGCTTCTTGGCTTGCTGCGCGTACCAACGCGTCGCTACAGCCTGTAGCCCTGGCGCTCGCATGTCCTTGATCCTCTGCATCACGATGTCCTTGCCTGGATCCACTGCGACCACCTCGGCACCGTGCCTGCGGTAGCGAGCCAGCCACTTGGGGCTGGGCATGGTGTGGATCAGGTAGACGTCCACCTCACCGATGTGCTTCACGGCCTCGTCGATGGCCGCGTAGCGGGCGCGGTGCGCCACCTTCATGGCGATGGGGTGCTGCGACCACGCCGGGGCGCCAGGGCCCATCAGCGCCTGGGTGATGCGGTCCAGGTCGATGACGATGTCCGTGGCGCGGGCGCGCGCCTCAATCCAGCTGGACTTGCCCGCGGCCGGTGGGCCGGTCACGACGTACAGCACGGTGCCTCACCGCAGTTACAGCAGTACTCGCCGACGCATCCGCAGCAGCGGTCGGGGAGCTCCTCGCAGGCCACGCGGTCACCGCCTCCGGGTTCGACACCAAGTGTGCCCGCAGTCGATCAGCTCGGGATCGCTGTACGTGTCGGTGAAGCTGGCGGGCGGAGCGCTGGGCTCCAACCCGAGCTGGCGTTCCAGCCGCGTGGTTACGGCGTGTGAGGCGCGGTCGTGGGTTGGGCAACGCCGGGCGATGCGATGCAGCATGCGGAGCAGCACGGTGAGTCACCACCTCCGTGACGCGCGCACTGGCTGGCGCTGGGCGTCTGTACGGTTGCCTCGCGCACTGTTACAGCGGCGGTGTGCCGAGCGGGCGTTGGCCGGATCGAGGAGGTCGCCACCCAGGCTGAGAGGTACCGCGTGGTCGAGGGTGAAGGCGTCACGGTGGCGCCCAGCGAGGGGGCCGGTGATGTCGTAGCGAATCGGCCCGCCGCACCACCAGCAAGGCAGCCCGAGAGCGCGCTGTGCCTCGCACAACCTGCGGTAGGGGCGCCCGTTGCGAGGGTTGCCGGCCACGGGCGCTCACCTCCAGTGCGTAAGGGCTGCGCGCCCGGCTCGCCTATCCGACGCCTTGATCGAACGCGCCCCTGGAGATCTCGTTGCGCCGCTGGAGGCCCTCCATGTAGCGGTCGAGGCGGTCGTCTTCAGGGAGGCCGTCGCACTCGACAGGCTCGTCCTCCAGGCCCAGGTCGTCGTTGGCCAAGATGGCCTCCGCCCAGGCATCGACGCAGGCTTCCCGTGCCGCGACTGGGTCCACCGTCTTGGTGGCGGTGACTGTGGCAACGGGCTGCTCGGGCTTGTCGTCGGCGCCTCCAGCGCTACACCCAGTGGTCAGGGCGGCGAGGGCAATGAGGGCGGCGCAGGCCGCGGTGCGGGTGTTCATGGTCCCCCCAAGGACGTTCTGACGCTGAGGGGGCATCATGCGCGGTGCGGGGCGACCGCGGGGGCGGTGTGGCCGTGTTGTGACCGACATGGATGAAGCCCCGCCGCCTGGGGACGGAGTGGACGCAGGCGGCGGGACGATCAGGCGGCGCGGGCTGCTTCCCGCTCGGCAAGGATCCGCTTCACCTTGTCGAGATCGGGGCGGTTGTACAGCGCGGGAACGCCGCGGCCCTGGCTGGGCAACGCGGCTTCCAGGAGCCCGCGGTGAACCCATTGCCGAATGGTCGATTCACTGACCCCGGCGTATTCCGCTGCCTGTGCCGGCGCCAGAAGGTCCTGGGGGTACAGGTCGTAGATGCGACTCATCACACCCCCTGACATGCGGAAACCCCCGTCGAAGAGCGACGGGGGTTCGGGTGGTTTTTGGGCGCACTGCGCTCAGATGCCTTTAGTGTTACAGCAGGTCAGGGCCCATTGCAAGTAGATCCCTAATCGGGGACCTTCGGCAGGCCCTGCTCGGCTCTGATCGCGTTGATCAGTTGCATGAGTTCGGGGACCGGCTCGAACCACTCTCCGTGCCTGCGGTGGGCGGCGAACTTCGCGTGGAGCCGCCTCTCCTCGTTGTAGCTGCCGGGGCACTTTGCGAGGACGGTGGCGTTGAGCGTCTTGGCTCTCCGCAGGACGTCGGTGGTGGTTCCGATCTTGATGAGCCGTTCTCGCCGCATGAAGTACACCCACCCATCACCAGAGTTCGCTGCGGTCGTCCGGTAGCCGTCAACTGGACGGTTCACGGCGTCAATGGCGACCGAGGCATCGAGAACGGCGCCCCAGTCGAAGCGGACTATGAGGTGGGCGAGTCTATGGACGGTCTCTCGCTCGTGTTCGGAGCAGAGGTCGAGTGGCTCGTTGGTGGTAGCCGACTCGGGGCAGCCGCGGTACCAGCAGTTCCGCCGGCCGCCCTGAGCCTCTGTCATCCGGATGCGGACCCCACAGCCGCAGCGGTAGGCTCCTCGGCCCGCACGACCGTCGGGAGTCATCATCCGCCCGCACCCGCACTTCACGGTCACTTCCTGCATTCGCTGATTCTCCTAGCCGCCACTGACAACCGGGGCTGGCGAGCAGACCACCTGCACAGGCATGCCCCAGCCGAGGTGTGCGAGCGCCCCGTCGAGTGCGGCCACGGCGTGGCTGTCGTGCCAGGCGGCAACGAGGTCGGGCCGAGGGAACTCCAGCCGCAGCGTGCCGCCGTCGACGGTGGGGGTGGCGTGGGCGAGGAGCAGGCCGGTCACGTGGCGGCGACGATCGGCGGCAGCCACCACCTCCGGCCACCACACGGGTTGGTGCATCGGGTTCTCCTACAGGTTGCGGTTGTGGGCGAGTTGGGCGGCGCGGTCGAGTTGGAGGAGGACGGGGGCGGCGCCGGGCTGGCGGCGGTTCCAAGCGGGGATCGTGGGGTCGCCGAAGTCGCGTTCGATGGTCTCCAGCAGGAGCACACACGCGTCGTCGGCCTGGCCGCGGCTGGCGGCCTCTTGGCGGATGGCGTGGATGGGGCACACGGCGCCGGCGTCGTCGAACGCCGCGGTCTGGCACCAGCCGACGGTCTCGATCCGGATCCGGGCCCGGTGCAGCAGGGCGGCGATCGGCGTCCGGTAGGGGCTGGCCGCGGGGCGGGTGGGCTCGACGGGGAGCCGGATCACGTCGGCGAGGTCGAGTGGCGTGCTGTCGATCCGGGCGTCGACGGCGAGGGCGGCGAGCGCGAGCCGGTCGTCGAAGGTCAGCTCCCTGGGCGGGGTTGCCGCAGGGGCGATGGTCGCGGTCACCGCTTGGCCTTGCCGTGGTCGCACCGCTCGGGGCAGCGCGTCTTGATCTGCTTGCCGCCGAACGCGCTGAAAAGGAAGCCGTTGCCGCTGCAGCACCAGCAGAGGCCCCGGGCGGTGGCTTCGCCGGGTGAGAGGCGGCCGTTCTGGGCCTCCCACTGCTCGTCGGTCATACGGGGTGCCATGATTGGGATCTCCTTGCTCGCTCTTGGTGGGTGGGAGGTGCGGGGCGCCTCTGGTCGCTGGCAGGCATCGAGGGGCGCCCCGGCGGGTTCAGCGGCCCCAGCGCCGCTTCTTCGGGTCGGGCATGTCGGCGACGCGCTTCTCCAGGCCGCGGATCTCGGCCTCGTCGAGCCGGGCCGTGTAGCCCTTGGGGAGCGGGCCGGCGACCTGCGGGGCGGGGTCGGCGAGGTTGCGCATGCCGCGCGGGGGCGCGTCGTAGATGGGGCCGTGCTGGCGGAGCAGGGTGCTGGCGGAGGCTCCGTGCTCGGTGCAGGGGGTGCCGGTGATCGGCAGCCGCTTCGTGAAGACGTACTCGCTGTAGAGCTGGGCGTCCTCATAGGGGGCCACGCGTCGTTCGACGTTGTGGACGACGTAGTAGGGCTTGCCGAGCTGGAGTTCGCGGCAGAACTTGCGCTCCTGGCCGGGGTTCCACTTCTTGGGCATGATCGGTCTCCGTTTCTGGTTTGTGGTGGTTTGTTCCCGCTGCTCAGGGCTGCTCAGCGGGTGAATGTGCAGGTCAGGGCTGCTCAGGGGTCTGATCAGGGGCTGCTCAGAGCAGTCGGTGAGCAGGTCGTGAGCAGCAGGCTGAGCGGCTGTGACCTGCGGGTTTGCGCCGTGAGCAGGGCTGAGCAGGCCCTGCTCAGGGGTACATAGTTCGCGTATCGGTCACAGGAGCGAGGTGAGCTTGGCGAGCTTGTAGCCTCGCGGGTTCTGTTCGTCGCCGATCCGGCCGAGCGTTTCCGGCGATCCTGCGCCGGCCTCCTTCAGCCGGGCCTTCAGGTCGTCGACGGTCCACGCCACGTAGGCGTCCTCGTAGTCGCGCAGGGCCAGCAGCAGCGCTTCGGTCTTCATCCGGTCGACGCCCTGCTTCTCCATCACCGTGACCGCGTCCTCGACGACGACCCGGGCAGCGCCCTCGGCCGCGGCGCCCTCCGGCGGTTCCGCGCCGCACAGACGCAGCAGCTGCTCCCAGGTGAGGAGCTTCGGCAGCGGCATCCCGATGTCCGGCAGGTCGACATCGGCCATGGCACGCAGGGAGTCCTGGTCGGGGTCGAGCAGGCCGTCCTCGCGTCGCTCCGCGGCCAGCTTCCGCAGTACGTCGGACGGTGTCGGGTGGATGGCGTACTCGATGGGCTCGTCGGCCATCCCGGGCACGCCCTGCACGAAGATGTGGCCGGCGTCCTTCGGGTCGGTGTCGGTGGCCGGGCTGAGCTTGTGGGGCAGCCACCCCTCGGCGACGGCGCCATCACCGAACACCGCGCGGGTGTCGCCGACCTTGCAGGGGCCGACGGCCTTGAGCGCGATCATCTGGGCGATGTTCTCGCCGAGGTACAGCTTGGTGCCGCCCTGCGACGCGATGATCAGGGTGACGGCTTCCTTGCGGCCGACGAGGAGGAGTTCGAAGGCGAGCCGCTTGGCGAGCTCGGAGCCTTTCGGGAACTCATCGAAGATCACCGTGATGTGCGGGTGCTGCCTGCTGATCTTCCACTTCTTGCCCATGCCGAGCTTGGCCCGCAGGCGGGCCCGGCCCTTGGACAGCATCAGCAGGAACAACAGCACGGCCTCGATCTGCTCGTGGCTGCGCCCGGTGACGCGGACCGCGTCGTGCAGGTCCTCCAAGCCGTCGCCGTGCGGGTCGAGGTCGATGGTGATGTTGTCGTAGCAGGCGGTGGTGATCTCGCCAATGGCCTGCAGCATGCCGGTCTTGCCACCGCCGGACGCTGCGACGACGAGCCCCATGACGCCGGCGAACGCGGCCTCCAGCGGGTCGCCGCCGACGGAGGTGCCGAGCCGGGACTTGTCGGTGATGCTGATGGACTTGGGAGCCCGGTAGGGAAGGCCGGGGGCGGTGGCGAACGGGTTGCCTTCGACGAGGCGGAGGATGGCGCAGGCCCGGCGCTCGGCCATGGGCTGAGGCCGGACGCCGTTGGTGGGCAGGTCGAAGCGGGTCTCCAGGCCGCCCGCCTTGGCGATGATGACCTCGGGGGTGCCTTCGCTGACGCGGACCTTGCACTGCCAGCCCCACGGCTGCCGCTCCACGTCCCACACCTCCACGACCGGGACGCCCTCGGCGACCATCGCCAGCAGCACGCAGATCGCGGCCTGCTGCGGTGTCTCGGCGCGGCGGATCGGGAACGGCTTCGCTCCCTCCGGCAGGTCGTCCAGGGTGATCGAGCCGTGGCCGCGGATCGTCTCCTCGGCGGGCAGGCCCAGCACCTCCTCCGTGGACGGCTCGCCGCGGTCGCGGCCGTGGAAGGCGCCGATCCCCCACGCCCCGAGCAGCGCGGCAAGGTCGATCCACAGGCTGCCGGTGACGGCGCCGAAGCCGACTCCCCCGGCGACGGCGGCGGCCACGCCCGCGGTCTTGCCGCTGTACACGAGGCGGTGCCGCCGGTACTCCTCCCGCAGCTGCGCGCGGTGGTCCTTGAGGCGGGCTTCCTGGTTGACGTCGCCGGCCGCGTCGCGGATGGCCAGGTTCGTCGAGGCGATCATCTGCGGGTAGTCGTCGTGGAAGCGTTCGATCCAGCGCCGACCGAGCTCTCGGTAGCCGCGGACGGTGTGCGGCAGCAGGGCCAGGGAGGCGATCCGGTTGGTGCGGGCTGCGACGGTGCGGGCGGACTCGATCCAGGCCGGGCGGCCCGGCTCGGCCTGCTCCTTGCAGACGGGGGTTGCGGGCGGTGGGACGAGCGTCAGCGTGGGGCGCTCTTCGGGCAGCGGAGTAGCCATGGCGGGTCAGTCCTTCTTCTGCTCGAGGCGCGCCTGGACGCGAGCGAGAGGGTGGATGGGGGCGGTCTGGCCGGGCCGGCGGACGGGCGGGGTGCCGCCGTTGTTACGGCGCCCGTCGGGTGCGTCCGGGTCCTTCTTGACGCGGGGACCCTTTTGGGAATCGACCAGCGACAACGGGCCCTCTATGGGCAGTTCGGCGGCCGTCTTCATGCGGGCCTGCGCGACGCGCGAGCGGGCCTCAATCTCGGGGGTGATGCCGACGGTCTTGCAGCCCGTCACCCGGTACCAGGCGTCGGCCCAGATCTGCTCGGTGACGAACTCCGCGCCGCGGGCGGAGCGCATCGCGTCGGCGACGTCCCACACATCTCGGTGGTGGGTCTTGCGGTCCTCGTCGCGGCGCCGCTGCTCCTCGTAGGCACGAGTCTGCGCGGCAGCCTTCTCGCGGGCCGCCTTCTCCTCCGCGGCCTTCCGCTCCTCGCGCGCCTTCCGCTTCGCCGCCTCCTCCTCACGCCGGGCCCGCTCTGCGGCACGCCGCTCCCGGAACGACGGAATCCCGTCGGCCTTCTGCGCGATGCCGTGCTCGTAGGCCATCAGCACGATCGGCCCGCCGAGGGAAGCGATGGCGCCGATCAGGCCGGCGTTGAAGCCAATGTGCGGATTGGTGAGCCCACCGTGCAGGTTGATCGCAGCGGCGATCGCGGCGCCGAGCATGATGCCGACCCGGTAGGGGGCGACGTCCCGGCGGTGAGCGACTGCCCAGGCGGCACCGAACGCCAGCACCAGGGCGAGGCCTTCGAGCAGGGCCGGGGCGGCGACGAGGAAGGGCCGCTTGGGGTCCCAGAAGTGCATGAACTGCACGGGGGCGGCGATGATCAGGCCGACGGCGTAGATGCCGCGCGCGCCCCACTTCCACCAGCGCTCCGCGCGTTCCTGTTCCGCTTGCTGCTGCGCCTCCCGCTCGGCCTCCTCCTGGGCGGCCTGCTCGGCCTTCTGCTTCTCAGCGTCGGCCTTCGTCTTCTCCGCGGCCTTCTTCGCGAGGTACGCGGCGTGGTCGGCCTTCTCCTTCTCCAGCCGCATCGCGGCACGCTCGTTGGCGATGCGCTGCCGCTCGGCTTCCTCGGCAGCCTTGATCTTCTCGGCCTCGGCCCGGCCTTCGGCTTCGATCCGGGCGGCTTCGGCTTCGGCGGCGGCGCGGGTCCGGATCGCCTCCGCCTCAGCCAGCGCTACGGCGTCGAAGCCACGCTCGGCCACCGGATGGCCGTTGACGTGCTCGATGGACGTGGCGGTCACGGTGATCAGTCCTTTCGCGGGTTCAGGCGGTGACGGTCGGGGTCGGCGCGGGGGCGGGCTGGTGCCTCCACCAGGCGATGAGCCCGGCGGCCAGCCACACGGGGACGGGGATCAGGCTGAGGATCACGGCCGCGCCGGTGGCAGCGAGCGCGATCGGGGTGGCGGCGGCCGGCCACACGCCGACCGTGATCAGGAAGGCTGCGAGCAGCAGCCAGCGAATGAGACGGATCATGACGACCTCTTCGGGGTCGAAAACGGATGTGGGGTGGTGCTGCGCCAGATCTCCTTGGCGCCCGGGACGAGCCGGGCGCCGCGGACAGCCGGTCAGCAGTGGTGGCACCGCGTGACCTTGTTCTGCGGCGGGGCGTGCCGCAGGGCGTCCTTCTCGGCGGCGGCCCGGTCGGGGGAGGGGCTGGAGGCGCGCCGACCACAGGAACAGCTCCAGTCGAACTGGGCGGCCAGAGCGGGGCGGCGCGAGCGCCAGGGGGTGACGTGGATCTTGTGGTTCATGGGGATTCCTCTCGGTCGGTTGGGGTGGTGCGTGCCCCGGGCCGGATCCGATCCGGCGGCGTCGCGCCGGGTCCGGGGCTGGGCGGGTCAGACCTCGTCGAGCGGCTTACGGATCGGGTACTCGGGCTCGGGATCGTTCTGGGCGTACATCGACGGCTCCTTTCCGGGCCGGGGCTGTCCCGGCTCCCCTCACCGCCCGCGCAGGTCGGGCGGATCGGGCAGCCGTCAGTCACCACCACGGCTCTTGCGATGGTCGGGGCAGCCGTTCCGGGCGTGGTCCTCGCACTGAGCGCAGCGGTCGGCCATCAGGCCACGTCCCCGAGAGCGGCGCCGCACAGCTCGTCGACCAGCGACTCACCCGGGTTGGCCTTGTCGTAGCGGGCCGCCTCGGCGAGCAGCGCCAGCTCGGTGAACTCGTCGGGGGCGGCAAGGAAGCGGCGGATCAGGTCGGTGCGGTACGCCGCGTCCGACGACGGAGCAGACGTGATCAGGGTGAGCGTGGGCATGACGGGATAGACCTCTCGGGTCGAAGGGGGGTGGAAGGGTGAGCGAAGGTCTGGCAGCGGCGGATGTCAGGCCGTGCCGTCGAGGAGGCGGGATGCCTCGTGAAGTCGGGCGGCTTCGGCGTACTCGGCTCGGAGGCGCTGCCGGAACTCGTCCGGGTCGGCGCCGCGGGCCAGCAGCTGCTCCCGGTTGGCAGCCCAGCGGTCGGTCTGCGCCTGGCTGGTCCAGCCGGACCGCCGGTTCTCAGCGAACTGGCGGCCCCGCAACAGCTGCACGGCGTGCAGCACATCGTCGAACGCGGTCACCGGGATACGGCGGGCCGGGACAATCCGCTGGCCGTACCAGTCGTCGATCGACACAGCGATCCGGCTCATTGGGTCGTCGCTGCGGCCGTCACGCAGGTCGTAGGCGCCGGCCACGCCGCGGAGCGCCGACTGGAAGGCCGCGAACGGTGCGCGCCGGCCGGCCCACATGGGGCTCAGCCTCGGGTCGTCGTCGTCGAAGAAGATCACGGTGCCTCCTCTCAGAGGCTGAGGCGGGAAGGAAGGAGAGGGCCGCGGGCGACGGGACGGGGGCGGACACGCCACCCGCGGCGATCAGGGGGTCAGCGGCAGGCGTCGCAGACGCCGCCATCCCAGTCGTCCAGCCACGCACCGCAGTAGGCGCACTGGCCGAAGCTGAAGAAGCAGACGAACGGGCTGATGCCCTGCGGGTGCGGGCGCGGTGGCCGGATCGGAAGCGGGTCCTTGACCTTCTCGTGCTCGGCCACCGTCACCACCCCCGCACCGCGAGCGCGCGGCGGCGGGCCTTCGGTTCCACCGGCAGCGGCGGCAGATCCGGCGTCGGCTCCACTCGACGGGTGTCCGCCGGCTGCGGCCGGGACTCGGGGCGGGCGGTCACCGGACCGCTCCCCGGGCGACCTTCGCCTCGTACCAGAACGTCTCGTGCAGGTCGCCCCAGAAGTCCGACAGCTGCCCGAACGACGCACGGCCGGACAACTCCAGCGCCTCGTCCGCCAACTCGGCGAACACCTGCGCACGGTCGCCGGACTCCAGCGCGGCAGCCAGCGCGGCCAGGTGGGCGGTCGCCATCACGCCACCGCCTTCGAGCCCGTGCCCCAGGCGGAGAAGACGCAGATCGTGTCGAGGAACGTCGGGTCGGCGATCCGGACGACACGCAGCGGCCGGCCGTCGCGGTCGATGGTCTCCCACTCGTCGATGGCCGTGCCACTGACGAGCTCCCAGTCGATCGACCGCTCGGCGTCCTCGACGGTGTCGAAGCCCCACAGCGAGCCGTAGGAGTCGAAGTTCGCGACGATCCGGTCGGCCAGCGCCAGCTCCAAACGGTGCATCGCGTCGACGGCGACCGGCGAGAGGGAGAAGGTGGGGGTGGGGGTCTCGGTGCTCACGCAGCCTCCTCGGGCGCGACGGTGGGGGTGGTCAGGGTGCCGTTGAGGTAGGCCTCGACGGCGGACTCGGGAATACGCACGCCGCGCGGGCGGACTTTGCCCTTGCCGAACCGGTGGCTGGGCAGGTCGCCGCTGCGGACAAGGCGGTATACGGCGGTCAGCGAGAGGTTCAGGGCGATCGCCACGTCGGCGGCCGGCAGCAGCTTCTCCGTGGGGGCCGGGGCGGAAGCGGTGTCGCTCATGGAACTCCTTTCAGGCATAGCTCGGTCGGTAGGCCCCGGTCGCCGGAACCTGTCTAGGACCACTTAAACAGCTTGGACAGCTCCGGTCAACGGATTGGTTCTAGACAGGTTCTGGAGGCATGAGAAAGCCCCCGCCTGGAGGGGCGGGGGCTGCGAGCAAGCTATGCAGGTCAGGAGGGGAACTTGTAGATCAACCTGTAGCTGTCGGAGTCCAGCTTCATCTCGTTGACTTCAACCGGCCGGTCTTCAGCGTTGTAAGCCGTTCGGACGATGAGGATGATCGGCGTGCTCAAGGTGATGCCCAGCAGCTTGGATTCCGCGGACAGCGGGAGACGGACTTCGATCTCCTCGCTGTATCGGACCGGACCGTGGCCAACCTCTTCCAGCCTGGCATAGCTGCCACCCGGGCCGGTGTTTCGCTCGGTGATAGCCGTCCCTTCCACGATGTCGGCCGGATACCAAGCCACTGAGTGCTGCACGACGCGGTTCTCGGATCGATACAGCTTGTCGCGACACCAGACGTCCTGCCCTCTCACCCCGAGCGTGCGCGCCACGTGCTCCGGAGGGGCGGTCTTGAAGACCTTCACGTCCTCGGTGCGATCTCTCCCCTGAAGATCCTTATCCCAGACAGCACGGCCGGCGCCCCAGTGCTTGCGGGACAGGCGCTCCACGGCATCCCGCTGGATACGCCGGAAGCTGCGGAGGTACACCCCGGATCCACCGCGCGACTCGATAAGGTCATCGACACGAAGTAGTTGAAGTGCGTCTCTTACGGTGTTCCTTGCCGCGTCGAACTCCTCCGTGAGCTGACGCTCGCTCGGGAGCTTGCCGGTCTCTGCGTAGTCACCAGCCTCGATCCGCGCACGCAGCTCATCCGCGATCTCGGCATAGCGCGGCTTCTTGCCCTGCGCTGGATCTGTCACGTCCATCCCTCCTCAGGTCTACAAGCGACCAAGATACCGGTCTACCTGCCGGAACAGACTGGACGTATACCGGATGTCCATCTCCGCCAACTCAGACATCTTGACAAGCAGTCCTATACCAGTAGAGCCTCCTGTCTAGGATGACCGCGCTGAGTAGGCGGTCGTGAACCGAGGGTGCGCGCCTGTGCGCACGGTGGGAGCGCCATGTTCAGGACCCCGACGGTGGGCCGATCCAGATGTACGAGGACCCCTACGATCCGACCGAGCGTCCGCTGCGCAACGTGGTCCACAACGGCGACCGCTCCAGCCCGATCGCCTGACCCCACCGTAACGCATCTCAATATGCGCTGACCTGCGGTGTTGTTCTTCCGAAGCGGTTGTCGACCACAGCGCGGACCGGCTAGGTTCTGTCGCGTTCGGTTGCCGTCGAGCGCGAATTGCAGCCCCCAGGTTGCGCTCGTCGAAAAATCTGTACCGTCCAGAACACGAACGGCCGGGCGCCTTGCCCGCGCCCGGCCAGTTCATCACCAGCGGTGCCAGCCGCTGGATCTTCAACCATCACTCGCCAGAGAGAAGGTCTCGCCAATGACTGTATCGCAGGGCTGCTCGTCTCCCCAGGGCAAGCCGTCTCCGGACTACCTCCTCGACACGCCGCTCCCCCAGCTGCTGAACGCCCTGGACGTCGAGCTGGTGGACTCGTCGATCACGGACGCCGGCTTCTTCGGCGCCTTGGTGGAGCGTCGTGACGGCTCGCGCGTGCTGTCGATGCCGGTCGGCCGGTCGGTGTTCGAGCGGAACACCGCGGCGCGGATGCTGCTGGCGGAGGGGCTGGGTCTGGATGCCCCGCCGGTGCCGGCGCCGCTCGAGGTGACGCGGGTCTGACCGCCACTCTCGGAGCCCCCGCCTGTCCTGGGCGGGGGCTTTCTGTGTTCTGCTGCCGCCTGGCTGGTGGTGGGCCAGACTGCCGGGCATGGATCTTTCGAAGGGGGCGGCGGGTCCGCTCGTGTTCAAGGGGCACTTGGCGTCGGCGCTGCTGTATCCAGATCGGGTCGAGTTCAAGCGGCGGTGGGTGGCGCGGTTGGGCGGGAACCGGAGCGGGGTGGTGCTGCTGCCGGACGTGTTGAAGGTGTTGCGGCAGGATCCGACGCGGTTCGTGAACGGCTATGTGCACTTGCTGACGGCTGCGGATGGGGGTCGGCTGCGGGCCGCTGCGAGTGATCCGGTGAAGGCGGTGGCCGGCAACCCGCGGGCGATCATGTTCACGTGGAATCAGCGGGACACGTTCGCGAAGTTCGTGGCGGCGGTGGAGGAGGCGTTGCAGCGGCAGCGACCTCAGCTGTAGCAGCTGGTCGAGAACGAAAGCGGGCCCCAACCCGGGTGGGTGGGGCCCGTGCTGTTCAGCCGGCGTAGCCGATCTGTACGACGGTGATCGCCTTGGCGTCGTGGTCGAGGAGGACCGAGATGGTGACGCTGCCATGGGCGAGGATTCGCATGATGCCGTCGTCGACGCCGAAAGGGACGGAGTGGGCGATCGGGTCGGCAAGGGCGTCGAGCAGGCAGACTGCGATGTCGCGGCGGCCATCTTCGGGGAGGGATGCGTAGATGGCGTGGATGCTGGGGTCGAGGCGTAGGCGGTAGGTCACGCGGCGCCTCGGCGGATACGCTCCGCTTCCTCCAGTACCTGATCTGTCACGTCGACGAGGGTAGCTTCGTAGGTCGCCGGGAGGTGGCCGTGTTCCTGGAAGTGGTCACGAAGCTGTTCGGCGTGATCACGTCCTGCTTCCCACTGCTCGATGAAGCGCACCCATTTGTCGACAACGGTCGGGAGCTGATCGACGGGGGCAAGGTTGATCTCCGTGAGGAACTTCTGCCTGGTGACAGGGTGCGGGAGGGCGTGGGCGATCGAGTCGATGGTCCACGGCTGCTCGCTCATCCTGGCCTCCGCACGTGCAATTCATGGGGCGTGATTTCACCGTAGCGCACGGCCTACGTCGCGATGGTGGTACCACCTACGAATATCCGTAGGTGGTACCACTTGGCATATGCCGCGACAGGTCCGCTCGCCTAAGCTGCCCGCCTTTCGGCGAGCGGCAGCCGGAGCGCTTCGGAGTGCCCGTACTGCGTGCTGCAGGCGGGGCAGCGGACGCCGGCGGTGTCGAGGGTGACGCGGAGGGTGTGCCCGCAGGCACAGGAGACGCCGATCCGGCGGGGCGGTTTCTCCCCGGTGATGATGCGGCGGGCCTGGCCGACGGTCTGCCGGAGTTCGTCGGCCATTTCCCGTATGGCCGGGTGTTCGTCGCAGATCATGGCGAGGTTAAGCCCGAGGATGCCGCAGGCCCAGTCGACGGTTGCGACGATGGTGCCGAACTGGGGAACGTCCCACTCCTCTCGCTCGCACAGGTCGCGGGCCCAGCCGCCGACGACGCCTTCGATGCCGCCGCGGCCGAGGAGGTCGAGCGCGGTTTCGTTGCACGGCAGCGGGGCGGTGCGGGTGGCGGAGCGTCCGTCGCCGCCGCGTCGGCCGGGGGTGAGGGCGGCGCCGAGCTGCCGGTAGAGCTTCGGGAGTTCGCGCAGGTAAGCGTCGACGCGTTCGCGGCAGCCGCGGTGGACGCGCTCGCGGGCGGGTCGGTCGCAGACGGCGCAAGGCTGGGACTCGGGTGCGTCGTCGCGCATCAGACTGCTCCGTTCTTGGTGCGGTGGTAGTACTCACGCTGTTGTTCTCGATGGCAGGTCAGACAACGCTTCGAGCCACGCGCCCCCTTGCCGGTGTTGCTTTCGTCGTATGCGTGCCCCTGAGGGCAGTGCCATTTGACCGCCTCGCCGCGGCGCACGTTCTCCGCGAACGTCACCGGTTCGAGGTGCTTGGGGTTGATGCAAGCCCGGTTCCGGCAGAGGTGATCGAGGACGAGCCCCTGAGGTATCGGCCCGATAAACGCCTCATAGGAGACGCGATGGGCGAGGAGTGTCCTGTTGGTGGGGTGCTCTCGAAGGCGCCCATAACCGGTGTTGTTGAACGAGGCAGTCCACAGCCAACAGCCGGTGTCCGGGTCGACTCGATACTTGCCGATCAACTTCTCAGCAGGTGTTTTCGGGCGACGTCCCCTTCTGGGGCGACCATCGTTCATGGCGGTGCTCCTTGGTGCGGGCGGGGCGGCTCAGGGGCGGTAGCGGTGGTCCCAGGCGAGGTGGGGTCGGAGGATGTCGAGGGCGCGCTGGACGGGTGTGGGCTCGGGCGGCGTGTCGGCGGGGATGAGTCCCCAGTCGATGGCGATTTCGCGGGCGAGGGTGAGGGGGAGGGCGGTGGCCTTGACGTGGCACGGTCCGGCCGGTGGCCCGATCCACAGTTCGACGGGTGCGGTGTGGCCGTCGAGGGTGATGTCGACGGTGCCGATGCTGGTGAGTTCGGTGACGCGGAGGCCGCCGCAGTCGGGGCACAGGTCGAGGTGGTGGCGGTCGGTCACGGCGTCTCCTGGTCGGCTTCGTCGATGAGGCGGAGGGCGTGGAGCAGGAGGCCGCGACAGATGGCCCGGTCGCGGGGGTCGTCGGGTGCTGCCAGGTCGACGAGGTAGTGGGTGCGGGTGCCGTCGAGATCCCGGGTGCTGCGGTAGACGAGGTGCGGGCCAGGGTTGAGGTCGTCGGTCACGGCTGCTCCCCGGCGTACTTGTCGGTCCACCAGCGCCGGTCGTCGGCTGCCGCTTCCCGGATGCTGGGGCCGGCGTTGTGGGTGGGCGGGGTTGCGTCGTGCAGCGCCTGCCCGTTCTGCCGGATGACGTCGGCGAGGTCGGCGTGGGAGTAGGGGTCGTCGTCATGCATGAACCCGATGTCGCAGAGGGCGCGGCGGATGTCGTCGAGCTGGTGTTCCTTGGCCCGGCGGGCCTGGTGGGCGAGGCGAAGACGCTTCTCGGCAGCAGCAACTGAGTGCTCGAAGCTCTGTGCGCCCGTCTGAGCGCCGTTCTCCCCCTCCCTCGCCTCTCGTTGCCCGCCGTGGGTGTTGAGGGCGTCCTGTGGCCCGCTGTGGCCGTTCTCGGGCGTCTCGAGGGCGGTCGGGTCGGTGGGGGTCGTCATGCGGCGGTCTCCTTCTGCTCGTTGGGGAGGTGGATCTGGTGGGTGCCGAGCTCGCCGACGACCAGGGCGATGGCGACGGCGTGGGCGCGGTCTCGGGCGCCGAGGGTGTGGAAGATCTCGGCGAGGTGCCGGTTGACGGTGCGTTCGTGGATGCCGAGCAGCCGGCCGATCTGGGCGTTCGTGTGGCCGTTGGCGACCAGGGCGAGGATGTGGCGGCGCCGGGCGGTCAGTGACTTCATGGCCGCCGCCTGCCTTCGTCGAGAAGCCGGACGCCCACCCAGAGCGCCAGGCAGCAGAACGCGGCGATCACCACCCCGACCGCCAGCTCGGCGAGTTGGCCGGCGAGGACGGCGAGCGTCACGAGCGTGAGCGGGATGAGCGACAGCACAGCCCACCCGGCGGCACGGCGCCCGGTCACCGCTCCGCCCCCGGTGTCGCCTGACCGGGAGCGGCTTTGCTGCATTGCGGGGATCGTCCGGACCGGCAGATGGCCGCAACTCGGTCCATCGCTTCCTGGTTCTTGCGGTCCCAGTCCCGAGCCCGTTCGGCGTGGCTGGTGCGGCTGTCGCGGATGTGGATGCCGCCCGGCCATTCGGTTGCCTTCCATGGGCTGTAGTGGTTCTCGCGCCAGCGGCGGAAGGACTCTCGGTGTACTGGACACAGGTCCTTCGGTATGGGTGTGCTCAGCATGTCCCTACCTCCGCGCCTCGGCCGGGCGTGTAGTCGTGGCGTTCGTCGTCCGGGCATGCGGTGCATTCGCCGGGGGTGACGGGATCGTCGCCGTCCCGGTGCACGGCGTGGGAGTGGCCGCACTCAGCGCACGGGGCGGGCTGCGCCTCGTCGGCCATGCGGCGCAGCTTCTCCGCGCCGTCCATCACTCCGCCGTTCCAAGCGTCGCGGTAGGTGTCGTAGCCGTAGTCGTTGCTGTCTGCGTCGTAGTCCATACGGCCGAGCTCGTCGGCGGCTTCGCGGAGGACGTCGGCCCGGGGCACGGGCGGCGGCAGCACGGCGGCGCGGAGGCGGCGGACTTCGGCGACGAGCGCGGGCACGTCCTCGCGGACGAGTTGCTCGAAGCCTTCGTCCTCGATGCCGTACTGCTGCGCGTCCGCCGCGCGGGCGGAGATCGCGTCCAGGTCGAGTGCGGCCTGCTCGGTGGGCGGGGTGTGGTGGTTCATGGTTGCTCCTCGTGGGAAGATCGGCGGGCCGGCCGCCCGTGGCTCCAACACGGGCGGCCGTGCTTGTGGTCATCGAGTGCGGCGCTCGCGGCGGGAGGCCTGCCCTTCGAGGCAGGTCGGGCTGTCGGCGTGGTGCCAGGCCATGACGGGTTCCTTCTTCGCGCCGTGGTCGGGGCAGTCCGAGTCGGGGATGAGTCCGCCGCAGGTCTGGATGGCGCAGCAGCAGTTGTCGGACGCGGCCACGTAGGGCACGGCGTGGCGGATCACGCGGGCCTCCCCGTGGTGAGGAGGAGGTGGACGCGGGCGGCGATCTCCTGAGGGGTGGTGGCGTCGAGGGGCTGCGGGTCGGGCACGTGGTCGACGCGGCCCAACCCCCAGTCGACGCCGGCGCGTTCGGTCCAGCCGATGATCAGCTGCTCGCCGGGGTCGGCGTCGAGGGCACGGATCGCGGTGGGGGTGAGGTCGATGACGATGGCGGACTCGTGGGCGTCGGTCACAGGGTGGTCGTAGGTCTCGATGGCGTCGGCGATCTGGCGGACCCAGGTGTCGGGCATTTCGTCGGTGATCTGCGGATCGTTCATGTCGATTCCTCCGGGTTTGTGGTGTGTTGGGACGTTAGCGGGTGGCACTGACAGTGGGCGGCCGTGCTTGCGGGGTGGGCTCCGGTCAGGACGAGACCGGGACAGCGGGGCGGGCGGCTTCGGTGACGGGCCCGTGCTCGGCGACCAGCACCCGCCAGCGGATGAACCGCCTGCCGTTGCAGGTCCAGCGCGGGCCGCGCTTGGTCCACAGGCGGCCAGCACGGTCCTGGACGGCGGTCACAGCGGGCGGGGCCTGGAACGAGCCGGGGCCGTCGGGCCGCCAAGTGCGGGCGGTCATGCGGCGCTCAGCTCGGTGAAGCAGCCGCAGCCGCCTTCGTCGAACAGGTCGAGCTGGTCGGGCTGCTCCTCGATGCGCTGCCGGAGCGCGGCCAGGGTGAGCGGCTTTGTCTGGCCACCGGTGCGGTCGCGGAGGATCGACACGTCTTTGCCGAGCAGGCGACGCATCTTCTCCTCGGCGGCCTCCGCGCGGGCGTACCTGTCGGGGAACACCCGCAGCAGCCGCGCCCACTGGGCCTGGCCACCCTTGACGCAAGCGCCGCCGCAGTTGTTATGTGCGAACCCCAACTCGTACAGCCGCGGCATCGGCAGGCCGGCCGCTCGGGCTTCGGCGAGGAGCTGGTCCTTGTGGCGGATCGGTGGCCGAGTCAGTGGGGCATCGACCGTCCACGGCGCCCAGCCCTTGACGATGCCGGGCAGGCGTTCCTCCTCCGTCCAGTCGATGCCGACGTACAGCACCGTGTCCGCAGGGTTGGTGTGCTCGGCCAGCCACGCGCGGCACGGCTCCTGCTTGAGGACATGGGAGCACTGGGCGATCCGGGTGTTGCCGAGCCACCGCTTGTCCTCGAACACCTGCCACGGGTCGCGCTCCTGGGGATCAACGACGCGGGTGATCGGTACGCCGAGCTGGGCGCTGGCCGCGGCATTGAAGGTGTGGAGGCTGGGGTCTTCGGCGTTGGTGTCGGCGAACAGCAGGGTGACGTTGCTGGTGCCGTGTTCGGCGATGACGTGGCGGGCGGTGGCCCAGGAGGTGATGCCGCCGGACCACATGACGACGTGCTG
The DNA here is from genome assembly GCF_044547145.1 of Streptomyces sp. NPDC052773. Classification (NCBI taxonomy): domain Bacteria; kingdom Bacillati; phylum Actinomycetota; class Actinomycetes; order Kitasatosporales; family Streptomycetaceae; genus Streptomyces; species Streptomyces sp. NPDC052773. The sequence continues at coordinate 106,321 of NZ_JBITZX010000014.1, forward strand.
GCCTGTGCTCATCGTCCGGTCTCCTCGCTGGCGGCCGGGACGACGGGGCTCTGAGATCGGCGGTACGCCTCGGCCGCGGTGTGGCCGTTGACGACGACGTGCGGGGCGGCTTGCTTCGCCAGCCGGAGCGCGGTGTCCAGGTCGAAGCGGTGCTCGGCCAGCCATTCGTCCTCACGCTCGGACGGGACCGATTCCCACGACCACTCGCCCTGGGCGTTCATGCACTGCCGGTGCCGGACCACGGCCCACCGGTCACCGCCCCGGTACTCGACGTTGATCGTGAACGAGAGTCGGTTGATGTCGCCCTCGGGCAGGAGCGACACCTCGTAGCGGGTGGCTTGCACGGTCGGCTCGGGCTGGCCGGGCTGGGCGTGGCCGAGGCCTTCGCGGATCTCCCGCATGGTCATCGCGCGGCCGGGTGTCTGCTGGGTCATGATGTCCTCACGGGGTGGTGGTGGCGGCTTCGAAGCACGCACGGCAGTGGCGGTCGCCGCACGGCTGGCCGGAGGCGTGCGCCGCGGCGATGCGGTCAAGCTCGACTCGGATCTCGGGGTCGTCGACAATGGCGCCAGCGATGAAGAACGCCAGGTTCCAGGTGTCGACGTGGCAGTTGATGCGCTGCGCCAGGAGGTGGCGGAGGCGGTCGTCCGCAGGCGGGTACGGCATGGTGTCCTCTCGGGGTGGTGGGTGCCGTGGTGTGGGCGGCAGGTCAGGCGGCGGGGGTGTCGACGAGGCGGAGCTGCGGGCGGCGGGGCCGCTTGGGGCTGAGGGCGGCTTCGAGTTCGGCGCGGTGGGCGGCCTGCTGTTCGGGCGTCCACGCGGGCGCGGGCTCGGTCTGCTGCCGGCGGGTGGGGCGGGCGCGGCCGAAGGTGCCGGTCGGCACGGCTTCGGCCATCAGGCGCTCGTATGGCGTCATGCGGCGGTGGCCTCGGCTTCCTGGTAGCGGCGGGCGTGGACGGTAGGCAGGGCGCGGCCGTTGTCGTGGCAGGGCACGGCGGGGGTGACCTGGCAGGTGGGGCAGCAGGCGGTGGTCTGGGCCCAGTTGGAGCGGCGCTGCGGGTGGGGTTCGGCGAGGACGCGGCCGTTGGTGCGCAGGCGGCACGGCCGGTGGGGGGCGGCTCCGCAGTGGGGGCAGGCGACAGCGCGGGCGGGGTCCTGCTTGGCGCGGAGGATGTGGCGGATCGTGTCGGGCATCTGGGCGGCGGGGCGTCGGGTGGTCATCGGGTCTCCTCGGTGTCGGGCGGGCAGTTGCCGCAGTCGCAGGGCTGGTCGGGGCGGTTGATCTCGTTGCTGAGGTGGCGGGCGGCGGCCCGCCACACGTGGTCGGGGATCTGCCACTCGGGCGGGGGGCCGGGCGGGCTGGTGCCGGCGGGCCAGGCGCCGGGCCGGTGTCCGGGCGGTTTGGGCGCGGCGGGCTTGGGGGGTGGGGTGCGGCGGGCGCGGCCGATGTCGATCTGGGCCCGCATCAGCGCGCGGAGTTCGGCGCGGCCTTCGGCGCGGACGGCTTTGATGTCGTCGATGCCGATCTCGTCCGGCTGGTCGCTCACGACGCCTCCTCGTCGAGGTCACGCTGAGCGGCGAGGAAGGCGGCCGATGCCTGGCGGCGGCGCTCCAACTCGGCCTGCTCGGCAGCCGGGTCCGTGTCGCCGGAACGGGCGGCGTGGGGGGCTCGCTCGGCGCCTCCCGGAGTGCGGCACGGTCGGCCTATGGCGGCGCCGCAGTTCGGGCACTGCTTGCCGAGCGGGCCGGGCCGCTTGACGGCTGCGACCTCGCCGGGCACCTCTCGGCCGACGCCGGCCAGCAGCTGGGCGACCGGCCGGGGCTTCATCTCCAGGCCGTCGGCGGCTCGGGTGCGCAGGCCGCGGAGGGCGGACAGGTAGGCCTGGACGTCGTCGGGGTCGGCGTCGGGGATCTCGGCGGACAGGCCGGGTCCCTGGTAGTTCGCGGCCCGGTCGTCGCGGATCTTGCGGATCTCGTCGATGATCTCGGCGGGGCTGACGAAGGGCTGTTTGCGTGCCACTGCGGCGGCTGCGGCGCGGGCGTCGGCGAGGGAGAAGTCGGCGAGGACGTCGTGCCAGGCGTCGGGGGTGTATTCGTCGAACTTCTGGCCGGGGCAGAGGGCCCGCACGTAGCGGGCGAGCACCACGGTTTCGTCGGGGGTCACTGGTCCTCCTGCATGCGGGTCTTGGCGCGCTGCATGGCGCGGTCGAAGAGGTCGTTGGTTTCCTGCTGCTGGCGGCTGGCTGTGAGAGGCAGGACGTCGGCGCCGACGGCGGAGGGCAGGGCGGCCACGCCGTCGGGCAGGCTCGGCATGTCTGACCAGATCCGGGTGAGGTACCGGGCGGTCTGCGGTGGGTCGGCCGGGTTCCAGCGGCGGCGGGCGAAGGCGACCATCGCCTCGACGCTGGAGCGCTTGATGTGGGCGTGGACGGCGAACCATTCGGGTTCGGAGAGGCGCCAGCCGACGATCAGTCCGGCGGCGGTCATCTGGTCGACAAGGTCGCGGGCGAAGTCGGGGATCTGAGGGCCGAGAGCCGGGCTGGCGGCGCCCTTGCTAGCAGGCTTCTCCGTAGGAGAAGCAGGGGTAGGGGACGGGGGCGGGACGGGGGTGCCGTTACTAACGCCGTGAGTAACGCCGTGCGTAACGCCGTTACGGTCGGCCTTTTCCTTGGGTTGGGCGGCGGCCTCCTTGGCTGCCCTCTGCGCCTTCTTTCGGTCCCTCCATGCCTGCTGACGTGCGGCGTTGGCCTTGCGTTCGGCTTGGACCTTGGCGCGGTCGGGGTTGTATTCGAGGAAGTCGTGGATCTGCCAGCCGTCCGCAACGCGGTCCCAAAGTTGGCGGTCTTCGAGCTCCTTTGCTGCCGACTTCATGCCGCGAATGTGCGCGACAAGGCGCAGCTCTTCGTCGCGGATGACGCCTTCGGTCAGGTTCTCCGAGGCCCAGCAGAGCGCCGAGACGTACAGCCGGAACGCGCGATCGGAGAGCAGCGCCACCTTGCGGTGGGACGGGAAGCGATCGTCCAAGCGGACCCAGGGCATCGTGATCTCTCTCTGACTGGTGCGCTACGGGGTGGGTTGGGGTGTTGCTGGTCAGGGCCGGTCGCGCGGCCGGCGGCCCGCGGTCACGCGGCGGCCTGGTCCGGCTGGCCGTGGGGTAGTGGGATGCCGGTGGCGGCGGACACGATGTGCGCGGCGAGCAGCGGCGGGACGGCGTTCCCGACCTGCTCGAACTGCTTGGTCTTGGTGCCGTGGAACGGGTAGTCGGGCCGGAATGACTGGAGGATCGCGGCTTCGGCGACGGTGATGCGGACGGTGTCGGGGCTGGCGAACTGGGATTCGCCGTCGGTATCGCGGTTGCGGTGGCCTGGCGGGGCGATCCGGTTCGTGGCGCAGACCGTGGTCGCCGGGCGCTGCTGCACCCATTCGATGCGGGCCGAGTTGTTGCCGAACGCCATGGTCGGCGCGGGCTCCTCGGCCGCCCGTATCGCCGCGTTCGGCTGGTTGCCGTTGCGGAGGACCCACTGGCCACCGGCCTTGGCGGTGAAGGCGGGCGCCGGTCCGGCGTAGGGGTCGGCAGTCTGGCGGCTGCCGTCGGGCCGCTGGTCGCGGTTGGTGTGCAGCACCCACGCCCCGCGTTCCTGCGCGTTGATCAGCGCCTGCCGGGCTTGCGATGGGAACGGCTCCGCTCCGCCGGTCTTGCCGCCGCCTGCGGTGACGGTGGGCGCGACGCGGTCGGTGGCGCCCCAGCCGAGCGCTTCGGCCATGGACACCCACGGCTTGAGGCACTCCCCGAACAGGTCCCACTCCGGCGCCTTCGCGTGCGTCGGGTCCGGCGCGGTGACCTTGCGGGTGCGGGAGGCGATGAGGATGGCCCGCTTCCGGGTCTGCGGCACCCCGTAGTCGGCGGCGTTGAGGACGCCCACCCACGTGCTGTAGCCCCACTGCTGGAGGTAGAGGGCGTACTGCTTCCACAGCGGCAGCACGTCGGGGACTTCCTCCATGCACACCCACTCGGGCCGCAGGTCGTACAGCCACCGCATCGGCTCCGCCGCCAGTAGCGACCGCGGGTCACGCAGCGCGGGCCGGTCGCCGAACATCTCCGCACGGGCACGCCTGCCGGCCTCCGAGAGGACCCGAATGCGAACGCGCCCCGGCTTGTCACTGGGCTCGTGGACGAGGCCGTTCAGGATCGCGGCACTCTCCTGGACTTCGTCTTCCTCCCACCAGCCAAACCGGTCAGCGGCCGCCTGCCACTCCTCCTCCCAGGCGTACCGCTTGGTCACCGCTGCCTCGATGACCGACTGCATCCGGTGCCGAGTGTCGCGGCCGTGCGCGAGGTCGTGGACGGCCTGGTGCACCAGCGGCTGGTCGGCGAGACCGCCGCGCTTCCCCGCCCGCGACCACGCCTGGCACGGCGGGGACGCGATCAGCCCGGTGATGCGGCCGGCGAACGGCGCGGTGGGGTACTGGGCGACGTCGGTCTGGATGACCGGGTGCCCGGCAGCGTGGGCGGTGCGGCAGGCGGCGGTGTCCCACTCAAGGCCAATGTCACGGAGGCCGAGCATGCGCAGGCCTTCGGACCAGCCGCGGGGGCCAGCGAACAGGTCGACGATCACGCGGCCTCCCCCATCTGCCGGGTGGTCTTGCGCTGCTTGCGGCTGGCGCCGCCCCAGATACCGGCCACGGCGCCGACGGTGTCCTCCAGGGCGGCGGCGGGTTCCCCGCACTGGGTGCGGACGGGGCAGCGGCGGCAGATCTGCTTGGGGGTGGTGCCGGGGCCACGCTCGGTCCACAGGTCGGGGTCGGCCTGGGCGCACAGGGCGGATGCCATCCAGGCGTAGTCGGCGGCGCTCACGCGGCCACCGCCAGTTCGGCCCGGCGGCGCGCGCGGACAACGCTGCGCTTGTGGCAGCCGATCTCTCGGGCGATCTCTTCAGCCGTGGCGCCTTGGGAGGTGCGGCGGACGACCAGCTCAAGGTCGATGGCGGCCTTTTGGCGGCGCTGGTAGTCGATGCAGCCTTCCGTCTCCGGCTCGCAGTTCGGGTCGTCGATCGCATCCCAAGCGAGGGGGCCGTGCCAGCCCTTGGCGCGGGCGACGTTGCGGGTGCGGGTGGTGAACTTGTTGGAGGGCGGCGGGCTGGTGACGAGCTGCGGGTAGATGGCGGCGATACGGTCGGCGAGGGCGCGGCGGATGGTGGGCTGTCGACCGTTGACGATGGACATGATCCGGTTGGGTTCCGTGCCGGCGGCGGACGCGAGCGTGGCGTAGGAGTGGCCGAGCCAGCTGAGCGCTTGGAGGCGCCGCATGCTGCCGGTGACGTCGATGTACTGTCCGCCGGCGCCCTTGGTGGGGGCCTTCACGGCGAGGATCTTCGCCTCGGTCTCGTGGCGGATCTTCTTGCGTGCCCCGTGGTAGATCGCGACGAGGTTGCTGAAGTGCACGCCGGTCGCTGCGGTGAGGGTGTCCCAGCTCATGGTGCGGTGGAGTTCGATGAGGTGGGCTTGGGCGGCGGCGGGGCTGGTGAAGGGGCTGCGGCCGAGTTCGCGGTTGACGCGCAGCTGCTTCTGGTGGCGGTTACGGGCGGTGCGGCACGGCTGGCAGTTGCATCGGGCCCGGCGACCGGGGCTGCCGTAGGCGCGCGCTGTGGTCCCGTGCGGCGGCAAGGGCTTGGCGGTGGTCACGGCTGCGGGTTCTCCTTCCGGCTGGTGGGGGGCAGGGCTGCGGCGCGGCGGCGTTCGCGCCAGAGGCTGCGGGCGGCCATGGCGGCGCCGGGGGCGAGGGCGGCGGGGATCAGCCAGACGAGGCTCATGCGGCCCTCCGCTGCTCGGCGCGGGCGGCCTGGCGGCGGGCGGCGATCTGCCGCCCCTTGCTGGTCAGCCGCCAGACCCCGATGCGGTGCCCGTGCGTGTTGGCCTGGGTCGACGGGACGGTGCGGCCGGTGTGCTCGATGACGCCGCCCGAGCGGAGGCTGTTGATGGCGGCGCCGAGGAAGCCGTGGCCCAGCTCGGGCAGGACGTCGCGGAGGTCGTTGCAGGAGAAGTCGTCGTGGCGCTGGCCGAAGTGGAAGACGGCCTGCTCGACGAGGAACTGGTCCCAGGAGGACTGGTCGGCTATCTCCTCGAGGAGGAAGTCCTTCTCGGCGGAGGCGAGGCGTTCAGCGGGGGTGAGCTGGCGGGCCATGGCGGGCTCCTCGTGGCTGTGGTGTCCTTGGGAAGTGCCGGGTCGGCCGCATTACGGGTGCGGCCGACCCGTCGGCGTACTCAGGTGATGGGGGAATCGAGGCCTGTTGTGACGCGGGCTAGTCGACGAGTTCGCCCTCGATGGGGCCCTCGTCGTAGTCGTCCTGGTTCTGCGGGGACGGCGCGGGCGCGGTGATGGTGGTGGGTCCGGTCTGCGCGTGGACCTCGGCGGCAGCGCGGAGCTGCTCCTTGCGCCACTCGGTGGAGGACGGCACCCACGGCTCCAGGCGGCGGGCGACGGTCTTGAGGACCATCTGGTCCTCCCACTTCACCCACGGGCTGGAGGGGTTGTTGCTGCCCTTGGACTCCTTGCGGACCTTGTCGATGTAAGCGCGGTTGATGACGACGACCTTCGACGTGGAGCCGTCCTGGAAAACGCCGTAGGCGTAGGCGCCGACGATGGGGCCGCGGTCCCCGAAGTAGTCGGGCTTGTGGATCGGTCGGTCCATGTCGGGGCTGTACTCGAAGTGGTCGTTCGCGTGGACGACTTCAGCCTTGACGGCCTTTACAGCGCCGGCCCGGTAGATGCGCTCGACAACGCCGCGGTATCCCTCGATGCCCTGCACCTCGTTGCCGAACGGGACCAGGTAAAAACTCTCTGTCCCGGGTTCGTGGCCGAGGCGGGCGCACTCCTGCAGGGCGTTCATGAGGCTGCCGGGGTTGCGGGTGGCGGCCTGCAGGAGCTGCTTATTGGAACGGAGGGCACCGTAGGCGAGGCGCATCCACGTCTCGCCCTTGACGTGTGAGGGGAGGACGAGGGTGAGGTCATCCTTGTGGGCGCGGACGATGGCCTCGGGTCCGTTGTCGCGAGTGGCGATGGCGTTACCGATCTGGCTCACTTCTGGCTCCTGTGGGTGTCACGGCGGCGGATGTTCTCTCGCCGGGTCACGGGTTCGAGGTGGTCGGGGTTGACGCAGTGCGTCACGCGGCAGAGGTGGTCGAGCGTCAGGCCGTCCGGGATGGGGCCGACGAGCAGGCGGTACGCGGCCCGGTGGGCGAGGAGGACGGTGCCGAAGGCGTTGACCGTGCCGTAGCCGGTCGGCAGAACGTGGCCTTTCCAGAGCCAGCAGCCGCCAGGGCCGTTCTTGTCGACCTTGCTCATGATTTGGGCGTGCGGGTCGAGGAAGGGGCGGAGTGGTATGTGGGCTTGGACGTCGCCCTTCTTGCGCCACCGCGAGTAGTGGGCGCTGCACCAGCCCCGCTTGACGGCCGGCTTGTCGCAGGTGGTGACGCTGCAGGCGCTCATGCTGCTTCCTTCTGCTGGTAGGGGTTGAGGCTGTAGGTGTGGCCGTCGCGGACGGTGCGGTAGGCGATGCGGCGGCCTTCGCAGACGGCCCGCTTGGCGTTGCCCATCAGGTCGAGGACTTCGCCGCGGACCTGGGTGAGGTCGGCGCTGGCCTTGGCGAGCGCTTCGTAGGCGTCGTCCCAGCGGGCGACGAGGTCGGCGGGGATCTCGACGTCGCGGTCTTCCAGCCCGTCGGCCTGGGCGCGGATCGTCTGGTAGGTGTCGGTGGCCCCGTCGATCGGCGGCCGGTTGCCCTGGCGGACGTCGTCGAGGAAGCGTTCGGCGGCGTCGCGGAGGATGCGGGCGTCGTCCGGGTCGTACTCGATGACGTACTCGCGGTAGTCGTAGGGCAGGATCAGCACGGCCAGGTGGGCGGGCTCGTGCAGGCCCAACGTGTCCTGCTGCCAGGTGACCTGGCAGCGGTAGTGCACGGGGAACTCGTCGCTGCCGTCCGGGCCCCACCCTTCGGCGTTGGCCGCCGTCTTGATCTCGACGATGCTGTCGTCCCACAGCCGGTCGGGTGTGGCGCGCTGCCAGTGGCGGTCGCGGTGCCGCCAGGTGCCGGTGTGCAGCAGCGGGTGCTCGGGGTGCCGCTCGGCGAACTCCTCGGCGACGTCGTCCTCGAAGCGGCTGCCCCACTTCATCTCCGGTGACGGCTCGAACGGCGCGGTCGGCAGGCCGGCCTTCTTGTGCCACAGCGTGAACTTGGAGGTCCACGGGGAGAGGCCGACGACAGCGGCGATCTCGGTTGCGGTGATGCACAGGCCCTTGCGGGCCTCGTCCCACTCGGGAGTGCCGGGGGTGAAGGACCCGAGGAGGACGCCGTCGGGCGCGGTCGCGGTGGTCATGCGGCCACCTCGCCGCGGACGATGCGCTGCAGTCGCTCGGCGCCGGCAGGGTCGTACTGGATGGCGGTGACGGCGGCGACGTACTCGGGGAAGCCGAGCGCGAGCCGGTCGAGGTTGGCGGGGTCGGCGGTCCCCATGGCGTTGAGGATGTGGGTGGTGAAGCTGCCCGCCTGGTAGCCGCCGTCGAGGCCGTAGTGGAAGAGGACGTGCGCGGCGACGTCGGCGGGAATGCTGGGGCTGCTGGGGCTCATGTGAGGCTCCTGAGGGTGTGCGAGTTGGGGGCGGCCCGCCCGACGGGGGGTGGTAGGGCGGGCCGCCCTGGTGCCGCGGAGCGCTGGGGGTGTCCTCGACGCGGCCGATGTGGGGTTGTGGATCAGGCGGCTTGCTGTGCGGAGGCCGGGTCGGCGCTGATGAACACGCCGGCCGTGTGGTACTCGATGACGTCGCGCAGGTGATAGGCGTCGACGGTGGCGCGCAGCTCGTCGGCGGTGCGCGTCCAGTCGGTGAAGTCGGCGATCTCGTCGACGGCGGCCATCGCGTGGCCGTACCGCTCGTACATGGCGATGCACAGGCCCGAGGCGTGGCCGATCAGCCAGGGGTACCAGGGGTGTTGCAGGTGCTCGGGCAGCTGGTAGACGAACAGGCCGGGCGCGGGCTGAACAGCGTCGACGGTTCCGGTCTCTCCGCGGCTGCGGAAGGTGTAGCGGACGGTTTCCATGAGGGCTCCGTGGGATGCTGGTGGTTGACCCCCGTCGGCTGGACCCCGGCGGGGTTCGTGCTTGGGCGCCGCCCGCGCCGGCCGGTGGCATCCGGCGGGGCGGCGGGTCAGAGGGTGTCGCCGCCGAAGTCGGCGGGGATCTCGACGAGCCCGGCCTGGATGGACGCGATGAGGTCGGGGTCGGTGATCCAGGCGGGTGCGCGGCGCGGGGTGATGCCGAGGCCGGACAGCAGGCCGGGCACGATCACCGGGTCAGCGGTGGTCGGCGTCGACGGCAGGTCGAGCAGCATCACGCCTCCTCGGCGGGCGCGGTCACCTGCTGGGCAACGGCCCGGAACTTGTCGAGTGCGGCCTGCCGCTGCTCCGGCGTGGTCGGCATCGTCAGCGCAGCGTGGAGTGCGGAACCCGCGAGCTGCTCCTGCGACAGCCGGCGGTACAGCGCCTCGCTGACAGCGACCGCCCTGGCGAGGTCGGACTCCAGCTCGGCGACGCGAGCTTCGGCCCTCTGCGCCCGCTCGCGCCAGCGCTTCTTGCCGTCCTGGTGGTGCTCAACAGCGCGGCGGAGTTCCGGCAGGGTGTTCCGCTGCAGGAAGGCGCTGTCCTCCTGGGCACTGGCCAGTTCCGCCTTGAGGCGCTGGACCTCCGCCAGCAGGGCGGGCACGTCGTCGACGAGAGCGGCGATGCCATGCGGCAGGCTCTCCCCCGATGCAGCCATCGTCGCGGCCTCAGTTGTGGCGATCTCGGCGGTCTTGCGGACGCGCTCCAAGTCGAGCGGCTGGGGCTGGTTGCCGACCGGCACCGGCCGCGCACCCAGCGCGGCCACAGCCTCCGGAACCGAGGTCATCGAGTCGGTCATGCCGCCACCGCCTTCGGAGCGGCGAGCGCCTGCAGGCCGTACTTGCGGACCCGGTCGTAGCGGGCGATGCCCCACACGATCGCGTGGCAGGCCCACAGGAACCACCAGTCGAAGTCCTTGGTCGCGGAGAACCACTCCCAGGCGTCCTCGAAGCGGACGTCGGCCGTGTGCCGGTAGTCGAACTCCTTCGAGGGGTCGTTGTAGAACTCGAACTCCTCGACGGTGCGGTACGCCTCGTCGGCGGTCGCGTACAGGCCGCCCTCGACGATTTCGTCCTTGATCGCCTGCCGGAACCGGTCGGCCTGGCCCGGCTTCACGTACTCCTGCTCGATCAGGTGGTTGGCCTGCTCCCAGATGAGCTTGACGAACAGGTCTTCCTGGAAGTCCTTGACGCTGTCGCGATGGCTGGTCAGCTTCTCGGACCAGTAGCCGGGGTTGATGTGGGTCGACCCGTCGCGCCAGATGCCGGACCGGAAGAACTCGAACATGTCCGTGGTGCGGCGGAAGACGTAGCTCTCGCCGTCACCGGAGAAGACGAGCTGGCCGGGCGTCGTGATCAGCTCGAACCAGTACTCGCTGTATCCGGACGGGCGGCTGGAGAACCGCAGGTGCCGGTACAGGCCGTCCTCGTGCAGGACGATCAGGCGGTGGCCGGCGGTGTCCCGGGCGAACCGGGCCGCGATCTCCGGGTAGTCGGTCATCGGGTCGCCTTCCTGGCGCGGCGGTTGTCGGCTTCGCGGGCGGCGACCCACTCGGCGAACCCCGGGTAGTCGGCGTCGGTGGCGAGCGGGGCGGTGGGGTGCAGGAGCTTCGCGTCGAGCAGGTAAACCATCCGGTCCTTCGGGTCCGTCGCACGGGCCGCGGCGGCCAGGAAGCAGGCGCCGGCCTCCACCACCGGCAGCGGCACGTCCACGGCGTCGATCGGGCGCGTCATCGGGCACCTCCGGCCTCGCTGGAGCAGGTGCAGCGGGTGGTCATGCCGGAGACGTAGGCGCAGGTCGAGGCGTGGCCGCCGTTGGGCGGGAATGGCTCCTCTGTGTGGGCCGCCTGCACGGCCTCGCGGTGCTGTGCCAGCGCCGCGTCGTGGCTGCCCGCCTTCTTCGACGAGTGGTTGATCACGTAGCCGCCGAGGAAGAACCCGGCGTGCCGCTTGTCGGCGCTCTCGTCGAAGATGACGGTGTCGTAGTAGCCGCCGCCGACGCGGACCGTGTAGACGAGGAGATCCTTGGTGTCCGTCACGACCGGGGTCTGTTGGACGATCTCCGGGAGTCGAGTGCGGGATGAGACCATGGTGGTGGTCCACCTCTCTGTTCAGCGGATGGTGTGGGTGGATCGCGAGGCCGTTCCCGGGCCAACGGGGCGGCCTCTTTGCCGCTCAGGCGGCGGTCAGGTGAAGCAGGCGAAGCGGCCGGTGACGTCCCAGCCCTGCTCGTTCAGCACGGCGATGTCCCAGGCCTCTCCGGCGAGACCCATCGCGTTCACCTTCGGCCCCTCGAAGAGCAGCACCTCGCTACGCAGGAGCCGGGTCTTCACGACCTCCCCGTCCGCGGTGTCGTAGCGGAGGGTGTACAGCGGGTTGAAGTCGCGGCGGTCCATAGCTCCTCCTTCGAGCGGTGGTGAACGGTGGGCGGGAGTGCCGCTCAGGCAGCGGCGCGGGCCGGCTCGTCGTCGGCGGTGTCGCCGTTCATCCAGGCGTCGAGGTCGGCGATCTTGTAGGCGTAACGGCGGAGTCCGTGCCGCTTGGCTTTCGGTCCGATCCCGTCGCTGCGCCAGCGGTAGAGGGTGACAACGTGGACACCGAGGTAGTCGGCGGCGTCGGCACTCCAGAGCCATCCCTTCGGCGGCGGCTTGGGCTTGTTCGGCATGGGGTCTATTCCTCGCTCATGGGGGTCCGAGTTCGAGACGTTCGATTCAGATTCGGAGACGTAGGAGGCGCGAAAAGGGGGAAGATTGCGCTACCGACGGCCTCCGCGAGGGCCGTAGCGTCGTCCACGTCGACGTTGTCCTGTTTGCCAGTGATGAGCTTGTCTATGACGCCCGCGCTCACCCCTGACTCATCAGCCAGACTGCGGATCGAGTAGGGCTTCCCTCGACCCGGGAACTGCATGTAATGCCTGAAGATCTCGATGCTGCGAAGCGTCCAGCGTCGATGTGCACGTCGGCTCACGTGTCCCCCGTGTGGTGCGGAGCTGTTTGCCTAACAGAGCTAAGCATAGTGGAGCCGATTCGTCTACAAACCGGAGACGAATCGGGGGCGAGTCCAGGCAAAGTTCTTGGCTCGATAGCATGCTTCTGTAGACGGATCGTCTCGGATCTCAGATGGTTGTAGGGACTGAGCTGGTATTTTTCCCGCGCCAGCCGACACCTATAGAGACAGCCGGTGCGACAGTGACCCGAGAGGAAGACGACATGGAGGCAGCGGCCACCGCCCCTGACCAAGGCGCGGCCGAAGTAGGCCCCCGAGGTGCGCTCTCGCAGCTCATCCAGGATGCCAACGACCGAGGACTCTCCTACGCCAAGATGTCCGAGCGAGCAGTCGACCCCGACACCGGCATGAAGCTGTCCAAGGCCTACCTCCAGCGCCTCGTCACCAATCCGCCGGCCAACGCACCCAGCCCCAAGCAACTGAAGGCCGTCGCCAACGCGCTCAGCGTGAGCCTGCGCCGCGTCAAGGCTGCCGCCGCTGAGCAGTGGCTTGAATACGAAGCCACCGAACTGGCGGGCTACGGTGACGACGTGCGCATCATCGTCAGCCACTTGACCGGTATGCCCGAGTCTGAACTGCGACGTTGGCGTGCGATGATCGAGGCGGACGAGCGCGCCCGCCGGGAGAACGACTAACCGAGGCGGACATTAAGACTGACTGAAAAAGTCCCTATGTAGACATTCGATTGAACGGATTGTCGCTGTATGCATACGGGACGTACCCTTCCACAACCGTGCGCCTGCGGCCCGACACGCCTCAGGCGCACCGTGACCACGGGAGGGTGCATGCTGCGCGTTGAATACCGAACCGTCGAAGATCTCGCCCCCGGCTGCCTGGTCAAGATGGAGGAGGGCCGTGGGCAGATAGTCGTCAAGCTCTGCCGCGACGCAGACATCGAAGACATCACCCACGGGCTCAACGCCGCACTCGAACAGTTCCTGTCCGACTGCGGCTGGTTCCAGATCTGGCGCGGACGGATCATCTGCGCCGATTCCCCCGACAGCCCGCTCAGCGTCCGGTACGTCCTCGACCCCAAGGTGGATCTGCGTACCTGCGTACAGGTCCGCGAGCGTCGCGGGACAGTCCGCGTGCACATCTGCCCCTACGCGTCGACGGACGACTTCGCCAGGGCCATGAACCCTTCCACCGAGCGCTTCCTGGCCGGCGGGCAGTGGTTCCAACTCTGGCAGGGTGAGATCATCACGATGGACCCCCCGGGCAACGCCGCGGCCTGAGCCGCACCACCAGGAGTAACTGCATGCCTGGCTACATTGAGGACCGCTGGTACAAGAAGGGCCCCGACGGGAAGCGCACTGTCCCCACCGACCGGTGCAACCAAGGCAAGCGCTATCGGGTCGCCGGCATCCCCGGAGTCCGCAACCGCAGCTTCGACAAGCTCACCGGCCTGGACGGCGCCAAAGCGTGGCTGGCGAAGGCTCAGCACGAGTCCGCTCGCGGCGAGTTCATTGACCCCCGCGACGGCACCATGCCGCTGCGCGAGTACGTGGAGGAGCACTGGTGGCCCAGCCAGAGCTATCCCGACCCGATCACCAAGAGCACGGTCAAGAGCAAGGTATGGAACCACATCCTCACCCACCTGGGTTCCAAGCCGCTCAACTCGATCAAGACGCCTCAGCTCCGGGTGTGGCTCAAGACACTGAACGCCAAGCTGAGCGCTGGCACTGTCAACGACGTGTGGGGCACGCTCTCCGCCATCCTGCAGGCCGCGGTCGACGACGAACGGATCACGAAGAACTACTGCCGGTCTCAGAAGACCGTGCGTCCTCCGGCCAGGCCTGAGCCGCGAGCTACGGCATGGTCGCGGGAACGGGTGTTCCTCGTGCGGTCCCATCTCGACCCGCGGGTGCAGCTCGCCCTGGACATCGGTGTGGGCGCCGGGCTGCGGCAGGGCGAGGTGTTCGGCCTGTCCGTCGAGGACGTCGACCACGACGCCCAAGTGATTCACGTCCGCAGGCAGGTCAAGAAGGTCGGATCCAAGCTCGTGTTCGCTCTCCCCAAGGGGCGCAAGACGCGCTCCGTGCCGGTGCCGCCGCATCTGCTGCAGCGTGTCACGGAGCACCTGGAACGGTGGCCTGCCCAGGTAGTGACCCTGCCGTGGGGCGATCCTGAACAGGGTGAGACTGAGAAGGAGCTGAAGGAGCGGGCACCGCAGACCTTCGCGCTACTGCTGACGGCGGCCAGGGGCGGGGCGTGGCGGCGCGACTACTTCAACGACTGCTACTGGAAGCCGGCGCTCGAGGCCGCGGGGCTCATCGCTCCGCCGAAGGTGTTGAAGCGGCCGATTGCCGGGAAGCCGGGGATGTTCCGGACGGTGAAGCGGTACGCCGAGGACCGGGAGATGGGCTTCCACTCGCTACGGCACACGTTCGCGTCGGTGCAGTTGGACGCGCGGGAGAATCCCGTGGCAGTCTCGAAGTGGCTGGGCCACGCGGATCCGTCGATCACACTCAGGATCTACGCGCACTTCATGCCCGAGGCGGATGGCCGCGGCCGGACGGCGATGCAGAACTGGTTCGAGGGCGAGACGAAAAAGATCTCCCCAGTCGCTCCCCAAGGTGCGAAGGTTCCGGTTCCGTCACCCGCTGCATCACCTGAAGCGGACGCGGAGGAGACAGGCGGCGAGGTTTCCGCGACGTCCTGAACTGCGGTTATGCAGCACTAAAGGGCTGGGATAGATCGTCTGGCCGGGCGGCGTCGGGTGTTTGAGAGTGGCAGCGGCGCATTGTCGTGCCAGATGGTGTTGTTCAGCCAGGTGGCCTCCGGCACCGGGGTGTGGCCGTAGACCACGGCCGCCCGGCCCCGGTAGTCCTCCGCCCACGGGTAGCGCACCGGCAGCCCGAACTCGTCGGTCTCGCCGGTGGTCTCGCCGTACAGGGCGTGCGAGCGGACCCGGCCCGAGGTGCGGCCGTGGTACTTCTCCGGCAGACCGGCGTGGCAGACCACCAGCCTGCCGCCGTCGAGGACGTAGTGGCTGACGAGTCCGTCGATGAACTCGCGCACCTCCTGCCTGAACTCCTCGCTCTCGCCCTCCATCTGGGCGATCGTCTCGGCGAGGCCGTGCGTGTGCTGGACGCCCCGGCCCTTGAGATAGCGGCCGAACTTGTTCTCGTGGTTGCCCGGCACGCACAGCGCGTTGCCGGACTTGACCATGGACATCACCCGGCGCAGCACGCCCGGGCTGTCCGGGCCGCGGTCGACCAGGTCGCCGACGAAGACGGCGGTACGGCCCTGCGGGTGCACGCCGTCGACGTAGCCCAGCTTGCCGAGCAGCGCCTCCAGTTCGGCGGAGCAGCCGTGGATGTCGCCGATGATGTCGAACGGGCCGGTGAGGTGGGTGAGGTCGTTGAACCGCTTCTCGGTGACGACGGTGGCGTGCTCGACCTCCTCGACGCCGCGCAGCACGTGCACCTTGCGGAAACCCTCGCGCTCCAGGTGCCGTATGGAACGGCGGAGTTCGCGGATGTGGCGCTGGATGACCCGGCGCGGCATGTCGGCGCGGTCGGTGCGGGCCGCGTTGCGTTCGGCGCACACCTCCTCTGGCACGTCGAGGACGATGGCGATCGGCAGCACGTCGTGCTGCCGGGCCAGGTCGATCAGCTGCCGCCGGGACTCCTTCTGCACGCTGGTGGCGTCCACGACGGTACGGCGGCCTGCGGCGAGCCGCTTGCCCGCGATGTAGTGCAGCACGTCGAAGGCGTCCTTCGACGCGCTCTGGTCGTTCTCGTCGTCGGAGACCAGGCCGCGGCAGAAGTCCGAGGAGATCACCTCGGTGGGCTTGAAGTGCCTGCGGGCGAAGGTCGACTTGCCGGAGCCGGAGGCGCCGACGAGCACGACGAGGGAGAGGTCGGTGACGGGAAGGGCCCGTCCCTTCGGGGTCTCGGTCACGCTGCCTTCGCCTCCTTCGTGTTCGTGGTGGTGGTCAGGGTGAAGACGGCCATCTGGGTGGGCGGTCCGACCTCGGGGTCGTCGGGCCCCACGGGCAGGAACTCCACGCCGTAGCCGTAGCGTTCGGCCACCGCGGCGGCCCACGTGCGGAACTCCTCGCGGGTCCACTCGAAGCGGTGGTCGCGGTGGCGGACGTGGCCTGCCGGGAGGCTCTCCCAGCGGACGTTGTACTCGACGTTCGGGGTGGTCACGAGGACCGTGCGGGGACTGGCGGCGCCGAACACCGCGTACTCCAGGGCGGGCAGCCGGGGCGGGTCCACGTGCTCGACGACCTCGCTGAGCACGGCGGCGTCGTAGCCCTTGAGCCGGCTGTCCGTGTAGGCGAGCGAGCCCTGGAAGAGCTTGACGCGGGCGGCCTGCCGCTCCCCCATCCGGTCCAGCCTCAGCCGGCGGGCGGCGATGGTGAGGGCGCGTGTCGACACGTCGACACCGACGATCTCGGTGAACCGGGGGTCCTTGAGCAGCGCCTGCACCAGGTGGCCCTCGCCGCAGCCCAGGTCCAGGACGCGGGCGGCGCCGGAGGCGGTGAGGGCGGTGAGGATCGCCTCGCGGCGCTGTACGGCGAGCGGGGTGGGCTTGGGCTCGATGGCGGCATCGGTGCCTGTGCCGGTGCCGGCCTCGGTCTCGGTCCCGGTGCCGGCCTCGGTCTCGGTCCCTGTGCCGGTGGCGGCCTCGGTCCCGGTCTCCGGCGGGGCCCCGGTCTGCGCCACGGCCTCGGTCCGGGCACCCGCCATGACCTCGGCGCCCGTCACCTCCCCCTCCGCCGCCTCCTCGGCCTCGCTCTCGCTCTCCGCGGCGACGGCGTTGTCGATGGCCTCGACCTCGCTGTCGTCCGTCTCGGCCAGCCGGACCAGTTCCAGGCGGCTCATCGCCTCGCGGGTCAGCGACCAGCGGCGCGTCAGATAGCGGCTGGTGATCAGCTTCTGCTCGGGGTGCTCGGGCAGCCAGCCCTCGCCGGCCCGCAGCAGCTTGTCGACCTCGTCGGCGGAGACCCAGTAGTGCTTGGCGTCGTCCAGGACCGGCAGGAGGACGTAGAGATGGCGCAGCGCCTCGGCGAGCGTGCGGGACTCCGACTCCAGGGTCAGCCGTACGTACCGGGAGTCGCCCCACTCGGGGAACTCGGTGTCCAGCGCCACGGGTTCGGCGGTGACCGTCCAGCCCAGCGGCTCGAAGAGGCGGCGGACGAGGTCGGGACCGCCGCGGGCGGGCAGCGCGGGCACCTCGACGCGCAGCGGGCGGGCCTGCTCCGGCAGTTCCGGCCGGGCGTTGCACACACCGCGCATCGCGCTGGAGAAGACGGCGCCGATCGCCACCGCGAGCAGTGAGGAGGCCGCGTACGGGCGGTCGTTGACGTACTGCGCGAGCGCCGCGTCGGGGGCGCCGCCGCGGCCCTTGCCCTTGCCGCGCCGGACCAGTGCCACCGCGTCGACCTCCAGCAGCAGCGCCGCCGTGCAGTGCTGCTCGTCCGCCTCGGGGTAGAGGACGTGCGCGGTGCCGTAGGAGGTGGAGAACGCCTGCGCCTTGTCGGGATGCTTGTGCAGCAGGAAACCGAGGTCGGTCGCCGGGCGTTCCGGGGTGCCGGTGGTACTGATCGTCAGGAACATGCGAAGGGCCTCTCCGGCCGGTGGTCGGTCTTCGGTTGTCGGATGGGGTGCCGTACGCGAAAGCCCCCAGGGTGGTGATCCTGGGGGCTTCGGCAGGACGACCGTCATACGATCGCACAGCCGACCCGACCTGCGCCTTCGGTTATTCCCGGTATGCCCGGCACACCGTCAGGACAGCTGCGACTGCACCTGCGAGGAGATCAGCTCCAGGTGGTCGAGGTCGTCGAGGTCGAGGATCTGGAGGTAGATCCGGCTCGACCCGGCCTCGGCGTAGCGGCCGATCTTGTCGACGACCTCGGCCGGGGAGCCGGCCAGGCCGTTGAGCTTCAGCTCGTCGACCTCGCGGCCGATGGCGGCGGCGCGGCGGGCGACCTCGGCGTCGTCCTTGCCGACGCAGACGACGAGGGCGTTGGAGTAGACGAGGTCGTCGCCCTTGCGGCCGATCTCCTCGGCGGCGGCCCGCACCCGGCCGAACTGGCGGGTGGTGTCCTCGATCGAGGCGAAGGGGATGTTGAACTCGTCGGCGTACCGGGCGGCGAGGCGGGGGGTGCGGGTGGCGCCGTGGCCGCCGATGAGGACGGGGAGCTTGCGCTGGGCGGGCTTGGGGAGGGCGGGCGAGGACGTGAGGTCGTAGTACTTGCCGTGGAAGTCGAAGGTCTTGCCCGTCTCCGTGGCCCACAGGCCGGTGACGATGGCCAGCTGCTCCTCCAGGCGCCCGAACTTCTCCTTCGGGAAGGGGATGCCGTACGCGGTGTGCTCCTCCTCGAACCAGCCCGCGCCCAGCCCGAGTTCCACCCGGCCGCCGGACATCTGGTCGACCTGGGCGACCTGGATGGCGAGCACACCGGGCAGCCGGAAGGTGGCGGCGGTCATCAGCGTGCCCAGACGGATCCGCTTGGTCTCGCGAGCGAGGCCGGCGAGGGTGATCCAGGCGTCCGTGGGGCCCGGGAGGCCGTCGACGGAGCCCATCTTCAAGTAGTGGTCGGAACGGAAGAACGCGTCGAACCCGAGATCCTCGGTGGCCTTCGCCACGGTGAGCAGGGTCTCGTAGGTGGCGCCCTGCTGGGGTTCGGTGAAGATTCGGAGATCCATGGTTCCATCCTGCCTCGCCGGGGTCCGGGCGGGGTGGTGCGGGGTCCGGTGGGGCGCCCCCGCGCCGTGCCGTGCGCCCGTCGTGCCCGGGCGGGTGAAAAACGTCAACCCCGGTGCGGGGGCTTGCCCGGGCCAGTGACCCGGTCTGGTGGTGATCGTTGGCTCGGGCGGAGCCGGACCGCCCGGCTCCCGCACCGACGTGTCGTCGCCGGGGCGCCACCCGTACCGGCCCCTCACGGGGCCACGGGCCGAGGAGGCCGTCATGTCCGAGGAAACCGTGCCGCAGCAGGGCGGTGCCGCTCAGCCGAAGGGGCTGCTGCAGCAGATGGAGGAGCTGATGGCGGCCCTGAACGCGGATCTGTCCGCCCTGGACGCGGACCTCCAGGCGGCGGGCCGCGAGCCCGGGGGGGCCGTCGAGGAACGGGGCTGCCAGGGGGCGGAGCCTCCCGTGGCGTGAGAGGGGGTCCGTTCTCGCCGCGGCGCGGGAACCTTGTCAGGAGCGCGGGGAACTGCGCGACCAGCCCCACACTGCCCGCACCCGCACCCGCACCCGCACCCGCGAAAGAGCGTGGAGCACCATGGCGAGCGGGCCCGACCGCACCCGGCGGCGGGAGCCGATTCGCGGGAGCGCGGGGCTCAGCCCGCCTCCCGCTGGGGTATCGCCTGTTCTCTGTCCGCCAGTCTGCGCAGCAGCTCGCGGACCCGGTCCCGGGACTCGTCCGCCGCGTCGATGGCTTCCATGCACTGCCAGTACGTCGCCTCGTCGGGCGCCGCGCAGGCGATGCCGACGAGGGCGATGCCGACCTCGCCGAGCAGCCCGGCGAGGTGGGTCAGCGCCCGCCGGGCGTCGCCCAGTTCGGTGAGCTGGGCCGCGCGCAGTTCGCCCGGGGCGAGGTCCGGGGTCTCCAGGACCCCGCAGCCGCGGCCCGCGAGTTCCGTCAACCCCAGGGCCTCGCCGCGTAGTTCGGGCGGGCCGAAGACGGCGAGGCGGCTGCCGATCGCCTGCGCCAGCGCCTGGGCCTGCCACACCTCCGTCATGATCTTCGGCACCTCGCCGCTCGCCGCGAGGGCGCGCCTGCTCGTCAGGATGAGCCGCACCGCGTCCATGCGCTGTCCCCGTCTGTCCCGACGCGCCGACGGCGCGTCCGCCCAACCTCCACTGGTTCACTACCCAGAGTGAGGGTCAGGGAGGCAAAAGGCCAGAGGAAGACGGAAATCTGTGGACAACAATTCGGATTCGCCACAGAGTTTGACTCCGGAGAGTGATACCGGATCAGGTCATTCCGGTGCGGGGAACCTGCGCTCGTTGCGGTCGATCTTCGCGTCCAGCGCGGCGAGCGGGTCGATGCCGAGCACGTCGCACAGCCGGAGCAGATAGGCGAGGACGTCGGCGACTTCGTCCCTGACCCGGTGCGCGGTGTCCGGGTCGGCCATCACGCGCATCGACTCCTCCGGCGTCGACCACTGGAAGATCTCGACCAGTTCGGAGGCCTCCACGCTGAGCGCGGCCACCAGGTTCTTGGGGGTGTGGTACGGCTGCCAGTCGCGGGCCGCGGCGAACTCGGCGAGCCGGCGTTGCAGCCCGGCCACGTCCAGCGGCTCGCTCGGGGGTTCTTGCGGCTCTTGCGGGGATTCCTGGGACTGGTGCGGGGATCCCTGGGACTGGCGCGGGGACCCCTGGGGCTCGCGCGGGGATTCCTGGGACTCGTGCGGTTCTTGGGAGGTCACGTCTTCAGATGTACCACCGTCACCCCGTGCTGCCCGGCCGCCCAGGACGCGTCGCTCACCGCGCCGAGCAGGCGGATGTGCCCGTCCTGCGCGGAGCGCACCGCGAGCCGCAGCAGCGCGCGCCGCTGCGCCGGGTCCACCTGCCGGTCGAGGCCGTCGGCGAGCACGGTCAGCGCCTGGAGCGCGGCGGGCACCTCGCCGGGCGGGTCGACCTCCAGGACGCCGGGTCCGGTGAGGAGCACCAGCGCCAGGGCGATGTAGCGCAGTTCACCGTCGCCCAGCCGGGCGAAGTCGGTGCGGAAGCCGTCGCCCCGGTCGAGCAGGGCGCGCACGGTGCCGTGTCCGGTCGGTTCGGCGAGCACGTCCACGACGGGTCCGGCGCAGCCGGCGGCCACCTCCTGGACGAACCGGCCGTGCCGCCGCGCGCACTCGGCGCGGGTGCGCAACAGCACGTCGGCGAGGTTGTCGCAGCCGCCGAGCAGCCGTCCGGAGCCGGCCGGCACGGGGGCGCGCATCCGGTCGGGCTGCGGATCGCAGGCGAAGACGGACCGCAGGGCGACGACCATCTGCTCGGCGGCGGCCAGCACATGGCGCTGCCCGTCGGTCGTGCCCGCGACGCGCAGCGGCAGCAAAGCGGTGCCGAGCCGGTCGTCGGGCAGCGGGGCGCGGGTGACGCGGGCCGGGCCGGCCGTGTGCCAGGCGGCCTGGACCGCGCGCCGGGCCGGGTCGCGCAGGGCGGTCTCCAGCAGCACCACGCCGCGCCCGGTCAACCGCTCCCCCACGATCCGCAGCTCCGGCTCGGCCTGGACGGCGAGGTCGAGCCGGACCGGTCCCTCGGGCCCGTCGGCCGTACAGCCGATCCGGAACCCGCGCCGCGCCTGCGCGTCGGGCCGCGCCCGCTCGGGCACACAGGCCGCCGGTTCCCGGAACGCCTCACGCAGCGGCACACCCCCCGCGAGCCGGGCCAGCGCCTCGTACGCCCGCAGCGCACTCGTCTTGCCCGCCCCGCTGGGCCCGGCGAACAACGTCACCGGCCCCAACGGAAACCCGGCCCGCCGATGCCCGGCGAAGGCGGACAGCCGCAGCTCGGTCAGGTGGGGACGGAGCGGGCGGCACGGGTGGCCCGGTGCGCCGGGTTCCTCTGAGGACGGGGCGCGGGTGCCGGGCGCGGACGCCCCGGAAGAGACAGCCATATGCGGACCGTAGGGCCCCGGTTCTCGGGTGAACCGTTCCGCTTGGGGGGCTTCCTACGATCGGGCGATCGGGTGGTGTCCGTCCGTGCTCAGACGCCGGGGAGGCTCGCGCCCTCCATCAGGCCCTGGACCTCGGTGCCGGGTGGGGTGAGGAGGAAGACGTTGCGGTCGACGCGGTGCATGCCGCTGGCGAGGCCGAAGACGACGCCGGTGCTGAAGTCGAGGACGCGCTTGGCGACCTCGGTCTCCGCGCCGGTGAGGTCGAGGAGGACGGGGATCCCGGACATGAGGGTCTCGGCGACCTCACGGGCGTCCGCGAAGACGTTGACCCGCAGCACCACGAACCGGCGGCGCGTCTCCGTCTCCGCCTCGGGCAGGGTGCGGTGGTTCACCGCGGACGGCCACGCGTCGCGGCCCCTGAGCGGCACGACCTGGGCGAGCCCTTCCCATTGTTCATCGGTGACGTCGTGACCGTGACTGTTCACCGGCTCCCCCCGATCTGACTCGCACTCATCGCCTGCACCAGCCAATTCTTACGCCAAGTCACCCGTTCGGCCCAACAGCGACACGGTGCGCGACAGAGAGTGGGGGCGACTTCGGCGCGCCGTTCGTGCGGCATCCCCGCACACGGAGAGCGGGGCGGACCCGGTGTCGTGCCCGGTCCGCCCCGCTCGGTGGCCCGCGGGGGTGCTCCGTCTCACCCTCGGCCCGCGGGGCCGGCTCTCAGTCCCGTCGGCCGGTGGCCGCGCGGATGAGGTCGAGGACCTCGGGGATGTGCTCGGTGAGGTAGAAGTGGCCGCCCGTGAAGGTGTGCCGGGTGAAGGCGGCGCTGGTGTGGGCGGCCCAGGCGGCGGCCTCCTCGGGGGTGACCTGGGGGTCGGTGTCCCCGGTGAGGACGGTGACGGGGGTCCGCAGCGGGGGGCGCGGCGGGTGGCGGTAGGTCTCGATCGCCTCGTAGTCGCTGCGGATGGCCGGGAGGATCATCGCGCGCAGTTCGGGGTCCTCGAGGAAGGCCCGCTCGACGCCGCCCAGCAGCCGCAGTTCCTCGACCACACCCACGTCGGGGCGGCGGTGGACGGACTCGTCGCGGTAGCGCGAGGGGGCGCGCCGCGCGGAGGCGATCAGTGCCCGGGGCGGGGTGCCGGCGGCCTCCAGCCGGGCGGTGACCTCGTAGCCGAGCAGAGCGCCCATGCTGTGCCCGAACAGGACGAGCGGGCGGTCGGTCCAGGGTGCCAGCACCTCGGCGACCAGGTCGGCCAGGCGGTCGAGCCGGGTGATGCCGGGTTCGTGACGGCGGTCCTGGCGGCCGGGGTACTGGATCGCCAGGACGTCGACGCCGGGGGCCAGCGCGCGGGCGACCGGGTGGTAGAACGCCGCCGAGCCGCCGGCGTGCGGCAGGCAGACCAGTCGTACCGGCGCCTCGGGGGCCGGGACGAAGCGGCGGATCCAGGCCTCGGGATCCGCCGGGGGGCCGCCCGCGGACGGGCGGCCCTCGGTGAGCGCGGTGCCGGTCATCGGACGCCGGCCGGGGTCTTCGCCATCAGCGCGCGGGCGGCCAGCCGGTAGCCGTCGGCGCCGAGTCCGGCGATGAGGCCGGACGCGATCGGGGCGATCACGGATTCGTGCCGGAAGGATTCCCGCGCCCAGATATTCGAAATGTGGACCTCGATCCACGGCCGCGGGTAATTCGCCAGCGCGTCGCGCAGACTCCAGCCCGCGATCATCAGGGCGCCGGGATTCACAATGGCCCCGACCGTGTCATAGCTTTCCTGAATGGCTCGTACCAGCTCTCCTTCCACGTCATGCTGCACCTGCTTGACTTTCCAGCCTCGCTCCGCGATCTCATCGGCGATCGAATCGGCGATGTCGGCCAGGGTCTCGGTGCCGTAGATCTCGGGCTCACGATGCCCGAGTATGCCCAGGTTCGGACCGTTCAACAGCAGCAGTTCGCTCATCTCGCCTCCAAGGTGACTCCACCAAGAAAAAGGCTATTGCACGCTTCCCGTGCCGGTAATTGAGAGGGCTTCAGCAGGTGCATTCGCAGGGTGCGTTAGGGGTTCCGGTAGGGGGATGACTGGTGCTGCTTTCAGGCCCTACATTCGCTTTCGACAGCGGGTACGGACCCAGCAGGACCACAAGGAGCGGAAAACAAAATGACCCAGGATTCCCGGCCCAAGCCGAACTTCCCCGTGTGGCCCCAGTACGGGGACGAGGAACGCGTCGGTCTCATCCGCGCCCTGGAGCAGGGCCAGTGGTGGCGCATGGGCGGCAGCGAGGTCGACACCTTCGAGGAGGAGTTCGGCGCCTACCACGGCACCCCGCACGCCCTGGCCGTCACCAACGGCACGCACGCCCTGGAGCTGGCCCTCCAGGTGCTGGGCGTGGGCCCGGGCACCGAGGTCATCGTGCCCGCGTTCACCTTCATCTCCTCGTCGCAGGCCGCCCAGCGGCTCGGCGCCGTGGCCGTGCCCGTCGACATCGACCCGGGCACCTTCAACATCGACCCGACCGCCGCCGCGAACGCCATCACCCCGCGCACCGCCGCGATCATGCCGGTCCACATGGCCGGCCAGATCTGCGACATGGACGCCCTCGCCAAGCTCTCCGCGGACAGCGGCGTGCCGCTGATCCAGGACGCCGCGCACGCGCACGGCGCCGAGTGGGACGGCAGGAAGGTCGGCGAGCTGGGCGCGGTCGCCGCGTTCAGCTTCCAGAACGGCAAGCTGATGACGGCCGGCGAAGGCGGTCTGGTCACCTTCGAGGACGCCGAGCAGCGCGAGACCGCGTTCCTGCGGCACAGCTGCGGCCGGCCCAGCACGGACCGGCTGTACTACCACAAGACCTCCGGCTCCAACTTCCGGATGAACGAGTTCTCGGCGAGCGTGCTGCGCGCCCAGCTGGCCCGGCTCGGCGGCCAGATCGACACCCGGGAGCGCAACTGGCCGGTGCTGTCGCGGCTGCTGGGCGAGATCGACGGCGTACAGCCGCAGGTCATCGACGAGCGCGTCACCCGCAACCCGCACTACATGGCGATGTTCCGGATGCCGGGCATGAGCGCCGAGCGCCGCAACGAGCTGGTCGACGCCCTGATCGAGCGCGGGCTGCCGGCCTTCGCCGCCTTCCGCGCGATCTACCGCTCCGACGGCTTCTGGGAGTACGCCGCGCCCGAGGAGTCGCTGGAGTCGATCGCCGCCCGCTGCCCCAACACCGAGGCGGTGTACGCGGACACGATCTGGCTGCACCACCGGACCCTGCTCGCCGAGGAGGAGCAGATGCACGTGATCGCGGACATCGTCGCCGACACCCTGGCCACGCTGTGACGCCCCCCGTCCGCGTGGCCGTGGTGGGGCTCGGCTGGGCGGGCCGGGAGATCTGGCTGTCCCGGCTGGCCCGCCACCCCCGCTACCGGGTGACCGCCGTGGTGGACCCCGCCCCCACGGCCCAGGAGGCAGCGGCGGCGGCCGGACCCCGGGTGCGGGTCCTCGCCGACGTCGGTGACCTCACCGCGGAGATCGCCGACCTCGCCGTGGTCGCCGTACCCAACCATCTGCACACCCCCGTCGCGGCGGGACTGCTGCGCCGGGGCGTGAACGTCTTCCTGGAGAAGCCGGTCTGCCTCAGCTCGGCCGAGGCCGAGGAGCTGGCGGCGGCCGAACGCGAGGGCGGGGCGGTGCTGCTGGCGGGCAGCGCGGCCCGGCACCGCGCGGACGTGGCGGCGCTGGCCGCCGCGGTGGACCGCGAGGTGGGCGAGGTGCGGCACGTCGAGGTCGCCTGGGTCCGGGCCAAGGGCGTCCCGGACACCGGCGGCTGGTTCACCCGCAGCAGCCTGGCCGGCGGCGGCGCCCTGGTCGACCTCGGCTGGCATCTGCTGGACACGGTCGGCACCCTGCTCGGCCCCGTCGGCTACGACGAGGCCCTCGGCACCGTCTCCGGCGACTTCATCAACGCGGCCTCGCACGGCACCTCCTGGCGCGGGCGCGAGCCGGCCGGGGAGGGCGGCGGGGACGTCGAGGACACCGCGCGCGGCTTCCTCGTCACCCCGGGCGGCGTCTCCGTGGCGCTGCGCGCCAGCTGGGCCTCGCACGAGGCGCTGGACACCACCACGATCCGGGTCGAGGGCAGCGCGGGCGCGGTGTCGCTGCGGTGCACCTTCGGCTTCAGCCCCAACCGGGCGGGCGGCTCCGAGCTGCTGCTGACCCGGGCGGGCACGACCGAGCCGGTGCCGTTCGACGAGGAGCCCATCGGCGCGGAGTACGACCGTCAGCTCGACGGCCTGCCGGACCTGCTCGCCGATCCCGCGCAGCGGGGACGGGCCGTCGCTGACGCGGCGCGCACCATCGCCGTCATCGAACGCCTCTACGGCTCCGCCCGCCGGGCCCGGTCCGCCCCCGCGCGGCCGGTCGCGGCGGCGGTCTGACACCGCAGCCCGAGCTGCCTGCGCACACCTTCAGGGAGATCCCCGTGAACACTGGTACCGCCTTGTCCTCCGGAACCGTCACCGGCACATCCACCGGCCCGTTCCAGCAGCCCAAGAGCGTGGTCGTCTTCGATCTCGACGGAGTGATCGTCGACAGTTTCCCCGTGATGCGGGAGGCGTTCACCATCGCCTACGCGGAAGTCGTCGGGGACGGGCAGGCGCCGTTCGACGAGTACGAGCGCCATCTGGGCCGATATTTCCCGGACATCATGAGGATCATGGGGCTGCCGCTGGAGATGGAGCAGCCGTTCGTCCGGGAGAGCTACCGGCTCGCCGACCGGGTGCCGATGTTCGACGGCGTGACCGGGATGCTCGAGGAGCTGCGGCAGCGCGGCTTCCGTACCGCGATCGCCACCGGCAAGGCCGGCGACCGGGCCCGGCACCTGCTCGACAAGCTCGGTGTCATCCACCACTTCGACCACGTCATCGGCTCCGACGAGGTGGCCCGCGCCAAGCCGGCTCCCGACATCGTGCTGCACGCCCTGGACCTGCTCGGCGCGCGGGCGGAGGACGCGCTGATGGTGGGTGACGCGGTCACCGACATCCAGGCGGCGCGCGGTGCGGGGGTCGACGCGGTGGCAGCGCTGTGGGGTGAGTGCGACACGGTCGAGCTGCTGGGCGCGGCGCCGGACGCGACCCTGTTCCGGCCCGCGGACCTGCTGGCCCTGTGCCCGACGGTGGCGGAGGTGGTCGGCTGAACCCGGCACGGATCGAGCGCACTTCGCGGCGGGCCAGGGCGCCCGGCCGGTGACTCCCCCTTCACCGGCCGGGCGCCCCTCGCGCGCCCGCGCGCCCCTCGTTTTCACGCCATCCCGCATGGTCCGGACCACCCTCTTCGAGCGTGCGTTCATGGGCTTTTGCGTTCGAGTGGATGGGCGATTCCCGGCCGATGGCACACCCCTGCGGATAGTGGATCGCGCCGCGAAGCGGCAACCACCAATGGGGGATCAGGCATGCTTGTCGAACGTGAGGAACATCTGGAACGGCTGCTCCGCGTCCAGGAAGCCGCGCTCGCCGGAAGAGGGCGGATGGTCCTGGTCGACGGTCCGTCCGCCACCGGGAAGACCGAACTGCTGCACGCCGTCGCGGACCGCGCGGAGGCCGCCGGGTTCCGGCTGCTGCACGCGATCTGCGCCCGGCCCGAACGCACCCACGCCCTCGGCGTGATGCACCAGCTGTGCCGCTACGCCGGGATCCCCGGCTACGGCACCCCTGGCGGTCCCGGCCCCGACGCGCAGTCCGCCGACGATCTGTGCGCCGCCCTGCTGGAACGTTCCGCCGAAGTGCCTCTGCTCATCGCCGTCGACGACGTCCAGCACGCCGACGAACCGTCTCTGCGCCTCCTGCTCCACCTCTCCCGCCGGCTGCGCTCGGCGCGGATCGTCATCCTGCTCACCGACAACACCGACGTCCCGTCCGCCAGCCTGCCGCTCCGCGCCGAGCTGCTGCGCGAGACCGGGCTGACCCGGCTGCGCGTCGGCCCGCTCGGCGAGGCCGGGATCACCGCCTTCCTCACCCCGCGCCTCGGACCGGAGACCGCGCGGCGCCTCACCCCGTACTTCCACACCGCCACCGGCGGCAACCCACTGCTGCTCGGCGCCCTCGCCGACGACTGGGAGGGATCCGACGGCGACGAGAGCGCCGGCCACTCCTACAGCCTGGCGCTGCTGAGCTGCCTGCACCGCGGCGACGAGGGCGCTC
Organism: Streptomyces sp. NPDC052773; assembly: GCF_044547145.1. Classification (NCBI taxonomy): domain Bacteria; kingdom Bacillati; phylum Actinomycetota; class Actinomycetes; order Kitasatosporales; family Streptomycetaceae; genus Streptomyces; species Streptomyces sp. NPDC052773. The sequence goes on from NZ_JBITZX010000014.1 coordinate 134,235, forward strand.
TGGCGCTGGCCCGCGCCCTGGCCGTACTGGACGCCGAGGCCGACGACGCCACCATCGCCGCGCTCGCCGGGGTGCCCGTCGAGGCGACCGCGCGCGCCATGACCGCCTGCGGGCTGCTCTGCGAGGAGGGCCGCTTCCGCCACCCGGCGGTGCGCCAGGCGGTCCTCGACGACCTCGCCCCGCGCGAACTGTCCGCCCTGCACCGGCGGGCCGCCCGGCTGCTCTACGACTCCGGGGCGCAGCCCGGCCGGGTGGCCCGGCATCTGCTTCAGGCGGGCCGCGCGGACGAACCCTGGGCCGTACGGGTCCTGGTGGAGGCCGCCGACCACGAGCTGCTGGCCGACCGGCCCGCCGCGGCCGCCGCCTGCCTGGAACTCGCCCAGCGCTCCAGCGGCGACCTCGCCGAGCGGGCCGAGATCCTGGCCCGGCTCGCCCACACCGAGTTCCAGTCCGACCCGGCCGCCGCCGCCCGGCATCTGCCGCAGCTGATCGCAGCGGACCGGGCCGGACGACTGCGGTTCCCCGAATCGGCGCTGCTGGTACGGCAGTTGCTGTGGCACGGGCGGACCGAGGAGGCCGTGGACGCGCTGGAGCGCATCCGCAGCGGCCCGGCCGGCCGCGCCGACGCCTCCGGCGAGGTGGCCGACCTGGAGCAGTGGCTGTCCTGGGCGCACCCGCCGCTGGCCCGCCCCGCACGCCCCGCCGTTCCCGGACCGCGCCGTTCCGGTGCCGGGCGGATGGGCGAGGGCGCGGTGGTGGCGATGCTGCGCAGCGAACCGTGGCTGGGGCGGGCCGCCGCACTCGCCGGACAGCTGGTGCGCGACCACCCCGAGGCGGTCGAGCGGGCCGAACAGGGCCTGTGGGACCTGCGGCTGAGCCGGTCCGCGTACTGGTCCGAGGAGGCCGCCGTCCTCGCGCTGCTCACGCTGCTGCACGGCGACCGCGCCGACAGTGCCGCCGAGTGGTGCGAGCGGCTCGCGCTGGACGCCGCCGAGCGCGCCACTCCGGCCTGGCAGGCCGTCTTCCTCGCGGTGCGCGCCGAGGTCGCGGTCCGCCAGGGCGACCTCACCACGGCGGTCGAGCGGGCCCGTGCGGCGCTGGCACTGCTGCCCGCGAAGGCGTGGGGGGTGGCCATCGGGCTGCCGCTGTCCAGCCTGATCGTGGCCACCACCCGCATGGGCCGCTACGACGAGGCGCTGCGCCATCTGTCGCAGGCGGTGCCGACGGCGATGTACGAGAGCTGGTACGGGCTGCCGTTCCTCCAGGCGCGCGGCGTGCACCATCTGGCCACCAACCACCACCGTGCCGCCCTCGGCGACTTCCTGTCCTGCGGGGAGCTTCAGCGCAAGTGGGGCATCCAGGCGCTGGGGCCGGTGCCGTGGCGGGCCGGGGCCGCCGAGGCGTGCATCCGGCTGGGCAACACCGACCGGGCCAAGCAGCTCATCCACGAGCAGCTGACCCGGCCCGGCGCGAGCGGCGGCCGTACCCGTGGCATCGCGCTGCGGCTGTACGCCGCGACCTGCCCGCCCGGGCGGGGGCTCCAGCTGCTGGCCGAGGCGCTGGAGCTGCTGGAGTCGGCCGGGGACCGGTTCGAACAGGCGCGGGTGCTGGCCGACATGAGCCGGCTGTACAACGCGCTGGGCGAGCAGCGCCGGGCGCGGATGCTGTTCCGGCAGAGCCTGCACGTCGCCAAGGCGTGCGAGGCGCAGCCGCTCACCCAGGAGCTGCTGGCCGGGGCGGAGGGCTCCGCGCCGGTCGGTGCCGAGCCGATGCCGGACCACCACCGCACCCGCATCGACGAGCTGACCGGCTCGGAGATGCGGGTCGCCTCGCTCGCGGTCATGGGTTACACCAACCGGGAGATCGCGGCGAAGCTCTTCGTCACGCCGAGCACGGTGGAACAGCATCTGACCCGCGTCTACCGGAAGTTGAAGATCCAGCGACGTCAGGACCTGCCGTCGGATCTGTGGCCGAACGCCTCGAAGGCGGGCTGACCCGGCCCGCTCCCCCTCCCGCTCCACCACCCGCACCTCCACCACCCGCACCTCCACCTCCACCACCCGCACCTCCACCCGCACCCCACCTCCACCTCCCTCTCCACCATCACCTCCACCACTGATCGACAAGGCCGAGCCAAGGAGGCCCACCATGTTCGACGTCGACGCCTATCTGAAGAAACTGGGTTACGACGGTCCGCTGGAACCCACTCCGGAGCTGCTGCGGACGCTGCACAAGCTGCACCTGATGCGGGTGCCGTTCGACAACGCGCTCAACTCCGAGCGGGGGCTGGACATCTGGGAGTACGTCGACATCGACGTCGACGCGACGTTCGCCGCGGTCATCACCGGGGGCCGGGGCGGGGTCTGCCACGAGATCAGCGGACTGTTCCGCACGCTGCTGGGCCGGCTCGGCTTCGACGTGGCCATCATGTCGGCCGGGGTGCGGATGGCGAACGGGGACTTCGGCCCCGAGCTGGAGCACATGTTCCACGTCGTGCGGTTCGGCGAGGAGCGGTGGCTGGTGGACGTCGGGTTCGCCGGTCCGTCGTTCATCGAGCCGCTGCGGCTGGCCGAAGGGGTGCAGGAGCAGTACGGCTGCGGGTACCGCCTCGACCGGGACGGCGACTGGTGGGTCCTCGGCCGCCGCCCCGCGGAGGGCGCCTGGGAGGTCATCTACCGCTTCCACGACGTCACCCGCGACCTCTCCGAGTGGCGCGGCGAGCCCAGCCTGCGCGCGTACGCCCGCGAGCTGAACTCCGCGGTCACCCTCATCAAGGGCCGCGCCCTGGAGAACGGCCAGCTGACCCTGATCGGCAAGCGCATGATCAAGGTGGTCGACGGCAAGCAGGAGATCCGCGTCCTGGTGAAGCCGGCGGACTACGAGAACGCGGTCCAGACGATCCTGGTGCCCGAGGGCTGATCCCCCTCCCCCTACGACGGTGCCCCACCCGGTCCGACCGGGTGGGGCACCGTCGCATGCGGGCGCCGGCGAAGGCCTCCGCCGGCACGTCGTCGTACGGCAGGGGGCGGCAGCCGGCAGGGGCGGCCCCTGCGGGCCCGCCGCGCCCTGTCCGCCGCTCGGGCGCGGGGCGCCGCCGGTGCCGGTGCCCGAGTCGGTGCTGCGTGCGGTGCCCGAGTCGGTGCTGCGTGCGGTGTCCGTGCCGATGCCGGTGCCACGTGCGGTGCCCATGCTGGAGCTGGTGCCGCGAGCAGGGCCGTGGCGGGTGCCGCGAGAGGCCCGTGCCGCAGCTTCGGCGCCGGTGCCGGTGCCGGTGCCGGTGCCGCGGGCACGGCTGGTGTCAGGCGCCGCGTGCGGTCCTGCGCCGGTGCGGCGGCCGGTGCCCGCGGGCGTTGCCCGGGCCGCCGTCGGTTACCTGTGCCGGTGCCCTGGGGCGCCAGGCGCCCGGCGGGCCCGGGGCAGCCGGGGGCCCGCTCGGGGGGCTACGACACCGGTCCCCATCGACGCCCTACCGCGTCCTCCCCCCCTCGCCGCCGTACCGCGGCAACCGTCCCCGTACACGCGGAGGGCCCCTCCGGGGAGGGGCCCTCGATGCTTTGCCAGGTGGGAAAAGGGCCCGCCACCGACGACGGGGGAGGCGTCGGTGGCGGGCTGTTCGGGGTGGGTTACGCGGAGTGGGCGGTTTCGCGCTCCGGGGTCGCCTCGGTGACGGCGTCCGGGGCGGCCTGCTCCGCGGCCTTCTGGGACTTGATGCGGAAGGCCAGGAAGGCACCGGCGATGGCGGCGATACCGCCGACCAGGGCGGACAGCTGGAGGCCGTCGACCACGTCGCCGATCGGGTTGGAGGCGCCCTCGCTCAGGTCCAGGCCGGCGTTGGCGACCGCGATGAGCAGGGCCATGCCGACCGCGCCGCCGATCTGGGCCGAGGTCTGGGTGAGGCCGGAGGCGACACCCTGCTCGTCCGGCGCGGCGTCCGAACCGGCGGCCATGAACATCGCCGGGTAGATCATGCCGGCGAACAGACCCCACAGCAGGACACCGGGGAGCAGCGGCCAGAAGCTGGCGTTGGTGGACATCGTCAGCGACAGGACGATCATCGAGGCGCCGACACCGATCAGGCCGGAGAACAGCGCCCCGCGGACGCCCCAGCGCTTGACGACGGCCGGCAGCAGCTTGCTGGAGCCGAGCATGGCGACCGCGCTCATCGGCAGGAAGGCGAGGCCGGCCTCCAGCGGGCTGTAGCCGAGGACGTCCTGGAGCTGGATGAAGAACAGGTAGTGCAGGGTGTTGATGGCGCCCTGGAAGACGAAGATGATCAGGATCGCGGTGAGCAGACCGCGGTAGCCGAACAGGCGCGGCGGGGCCAGCGGGTCGTTGGTCTTGGCCTCGATGACGAAGAACGCGGCACCGAGGACCAGGCCGAGCGCGATCGTGGTCAGGGTCTGGGTGGAGCCCCAGCCCGCCTCCGGGCCGTTGATCAGGCCGAAGACCAGCAGGGTCGACGCGGCGGTGGCGAGCAGCGCGCCGGGGATGTCGAACTTGCGGGAGTCACCGCTGATGGCGTCGGGCGCCAGCCAGGCGTAGCAGCCGACGACGGCGAGCACGCACAGCGGCACGTTGACGAAGAACACCCAGGCCCAGCCCAGGTAGTTGGTGAGCAGACCACCGACGAGGGAGCCGATGATGGCGCCGGACGCGCCGGCCGTGCCCCAGACCGCGTACGCCTTGTTGCGGACCGGGCCCTCCTCGAAGCTGGTGTTGATCAGCGAGAGGGTGGCCGGGAAGAGCAGGGCGCCGCCGAGGCCCTGGACGACGCGCGCGGCGACGAGCAGGCCCGGGTCGGTGGCGAGACCGCCGGCGATCGAGGCGACCCCGTACAGGCCGAGGGAGAGGATCAGCATCCGGCGGGCGCCGAGCCGGTCGACCGCCCGGCCGCCGAGCAGCAGGGCGCCGCCGAGGCCGACGGAGTAGGCGCTGACGACCCACTGCAGGGACTGCGCGGAGAAGCCGACCTCGCGGCCGATCTCGGGCAGCGCCACGTACACGATGTTGTAGTCGATGGAGAAGATGAGCATGCAGAACGCCAGCAGCGCCATCTTCGGCCCCGGCCGTCCTCCGGGCCGGGCGAGAGCTTCGGCAGACATATGCCGTTTTCCTTTCTGAGGGGGGTTTATCTAGGTCCCTGTTCGTGAGCCCGGGTTACGGCTTGTTACTGGACTCATCATCTGTAACGATGGCTGACCAGGGAAGGAGGCACTTTCATGTCCCAACGGAACAGCGGTGTAACCGTCGAGGTCAGCCCGGACGTGGAGCTCGAAAATGTCGGGGAGCCGTGTGCCGTGCGCGAGGTGCTGGACCGCATCAGCGGCAAGTGGAGCATCCAGATCATCCTCGCGGCGGCCGAGAAGCCGGTCCGCTTCACCGAGCTCGAACGTTCCATCCCGGGCATCAGCCGCCGGATGCTCACCCTGACGCTGCGCAGCCTGGAACGCGACGGCCTGCTGGTGCGTACCGTCTACCCCACCGTGCCGGCGAAGGTCGTCTACAGCGTGACCGACAGCGCCCGTGAACTGCATGACGCCTTCCTCACGTTGATGGACTGGGCGGAACGCAACCGCGCCGCGATCAGCGCCTCCCGCGCCGCATACGACGCGGCGCAGGTGGCGGAGCAGGACCAGGGAGAGCCGGCGGGCGGTCCGGCGTGAGCCGGTGGCCGCCCGCGTCCGGCGGCTGTCAGCCCGCATCACCCGGAGCCCGGGAGGGCACCGCGCGCAGCAGGGTCGGGTCGTCGGCGTCCGGGGTGGCGGTGAAACCGGCCGCGCCGATGGCCTCGGCGTAGCGGTCGAGCTCCCCGGCCGCGATCAGGTCACCGTCGAGGCAGGCGACCAGGATCGGCTCGCCGCCCTCGACGGCGAAGCCGGTCTGCCGGTCGCTGAACTCACGGCAGCCCGCCGCGCGCAGTGCGGCGCGTATCGTCTCGGCGTCGCGGTCGTACGCCGTCCACAGCGGGCGGCCGTGGGCGCCGTACCCGAACTCCGGCTCGGTGCCCTCGGGGGCGTGCCGGGCGGCGCGGACCGCCTCGGCGATCACCGACGGCGCCCACAGGGCCATCGGCGGCTCCAGCAGGTGCTGCACCGCGAGGACGAGCTTTCTGACCTCGCCGGAGACCTGCGCGGCCAGCTGCACCTGGATGGAGTAGCGGCCGAACAGCTCGGCGGCGGAGGGCCGTCGGCCGGCCGTCTCGGGGTAGTCGAAGTCCCCGCCGATGGCGGCCTGCCACGGTACGAACAGCACTCCCGCGGCGGCCTGGTAGAACGCCTTGGACAGTTCGGCCGTGACGCCCTCGTGCTCGTCGAGCAGCTTGCCGAGGGCCAGTGCCTCCTGGGCGGCGCAGGTCATGCCCTGCCCGTAGAGGGGGTTGAAGCTGCAGATGGAGTCGCCGAGGGCGAGGTAGCCGCTCGGGACCGTCTCCAGCTGCTCGAAGTGGCGGCGGCGGTTCGCCGGGTACTGGAAGGCGACCGGCTCGGTGAGCGGTTCCGCCTGGGTGATCAGCTTGGCGATGATCGGGTCCGGGAGGCTCTCCGCGTGCCGGCGGAAGCCGTCCTCGTCGGCGCTCGGGTAGTCGCGGTGCCAGCCGCCGACCGACACCAGCCAGCGGTCGCCCTCGACCAGCAGGGCGGCGCCGATGCGCTTCTCGGCGGGCGGGGTGGGCTGCACGAACGCCGCCTGCACCGGCAGGTCGCCGGGCTTGGCCCGGTAGAGCCGGCTGACGTAGCCGACGTTGACCTTGACCTCCTCCACCTCGGGGGTGGGGAAGCCCAGCGCGGACAGCCAGCGGTCGCTGCGGCTGCCGCGGCCGGTGGAGTCCACCACGAGGTCGGCGGCCAGCCGCTCGTCGCCGTCCAGCAGGACGCCGGTGACCCGGCCGTCGGCGCCGGCGAGCCCGGAGACCGAGGTGCCCGGACGGATCGTCACGTTGGGCAGGGCCTCGACCCGCTGACGCAGCGTGTACTCCAGCAGCGGCCGGGTCATCGACACGAACGGCTGCCCGCTGTGGACCGGCTCCCAGGCGGCGCCCAGCCGGTACAGGTGCAGGTCCTCACCCGAGTCGAAGATCACCGCGCCGCGCTCGGTCAGCTCGTCCATCAGGCCGGGGAACAGCTCCCCCAGGGCCCGCTGGCCGGCCACCAGCAGCACGTGCGAGTGCTGGCCCTGCGGCACCCCGCGGCGCGGCTCGCCCGACTGGGGCAGCTCGTCCCGGTCGACGACCACGACCTGCTGGAACGCGTCGGACAGGGCCTTGGCCGCGGACAGGCCCGCGATGCCGGCGCCGATCACCACCGCGGTGCCGCGCCCGGTCGACTTGCTCATGATGGATTCCCCTCGGTTCCGTCGGATGGGTACGTCACTGCGAGGTGCTGCCGATGCTGCGCGGGTGGCGGAAGAAGTTGGCCGGGTCGTAGCGGCGCTTGACGTCCTTCAGCCGCAGGTAGTTGTCGCCGTAGTACTGGGTGGCCCAGTCCGGCAGGTCGGAGCCGGGGAAGTTGACGTAGGCGCCGGTGCCCAGCGGGTCCAGCAGCGCCGCGCCCTTCGCGACGAGCGCCTCGGCGGCGGCCTCCGCGTCCGGGTTGGTCGGCTGGTCGAGCTGGGTGGTGAAGCCGACGATGAAGTTCGCGGTGCGGTGCGGGAACGCGGTCGCCGTGGGCGAGATCCGGTTGGCGTTGCCGCCGACCGCCATGCAGTGCAGGAAGCGGCGCTGGCCGGCCACCCGGTCGCCGTCCCAGGCGGTGATGATGCGGTTCAGGTCGCTCGCGGAGAACGGCCGGTCGAAGAACCGGTACGCCTCGCGCAGCCAGCCGGTGCGGTGCAGCAGGGCGTCCGGGCCGGTGCCCTCGCGGTGGCACTGGTCCTGGGTGAGGTCACCGCAGCCGTAGGCGGTCTTCATCGCCTCGTGGTAGGGCAGGTCGCTGTGGAAGCGGCTGGTGGGCTGGGCGCCGACCAGGGCGGTCAGCTGGTCCAGCGCGGCGATCGCCTCGGACTCGGGGCCGTGGTAGCCACCCGTGACAATGATCTCCGGGACGGCGCCGGGGGCGGCGTCGGGGAGCATGAAGATCAGGGCGGAGCCGAGGTTCACGGAGCTGGTCAGCTGCCAGGTCTGCCAGGCGGCGAACACCTCCTCGGCCTTGTCCCACGACCAGGTGGTGTTGAAGAACACCATGGTCGGGGCGGCGATCGGGGCGACCTCGAACTCGGTGACGATGCCGAAGTTGCCGCCGCCACCGCCGCGCAGACCCCAGAAGAGGTCGGAGTACTGGTTGGCCGAGGCGCGTACCAGACGGCCGTCGGCGAGGACCAGCTGGACCGAGCGGAGCCGGTCGCTGCCCATGCCGAACTTGCGGGTCTGGTAGCCGATGCCGCCGCCGGAGAGGAAGCCGCCGGGGCACACCGTCGGACAGGTGCCCGCGATGACCTGCTTGCCGTGCGGGGCGAGGGCGTGCAACGCGTCGATGGACTGCAGACCCGGGCCGACCCGGACGGTCGTGGAGCCGACGGTCGCGTGGCGCAGCCGGGAGACGTCGACGACCAGGCCCTCGCCGGTGGACCAGCCCCGGTAGTTGTGGCCGCCGCTGCGGGTGCGCACGGATATGCCGTTCTCGCGGGCGAAGTTGACGCAGGCCTGGACGTCGGCGGGGGTCTCGCAGTAGGCGACGGCCGTCGGGTTGACCGCGTCGAACTCCGCGAACTGGTTCTGCTTGGCGAGGGCGTAGCGGCTGTCTCCGGGGAGGACGAGGTCGCCCTGCAACCGCGAGCCGAGACCACCGAAGTCCGCGGCGCCGGCGGCCGAGGCCTGCGCCGCGGTCACACCGCCGGCGGCGACGGCGGATGCCGTGAGCGCCAGTCCCGCACCGGCTCCGGCCCGGAGAATCGTTCGTCTGGTGTGCACGGCACTCCTAAGGAAGTTCGTTGGGACGCAAGGGATTTCGGAAGGCGGGCCAGGTGGGCGGTTCGCATCCATGGCCTGAGCAGTGACCACTATCCGGGTCCCGGTCCACTCGCCGGGAATCCCGCACCCACTGGGTGTCCGGGGTCGGCCGGGGTGGAGGAAACCGCAGGTCGGACAGGGAATTCTGGGCGAGCGAAGACAAGTTGACGTGCCATCAGGTCGCGGACACGGGGATCGGCAGAGTCCGTGCCAGGTGCAGGGCGCCGTGCAGGGAGGACAGGCCGCCGAGCCGGGCGGGCAGGTGCGGCGGGGCCGGCCGGCCGGGACGGGCGAGCGCCCGCGCGTGCCGTTCGACCAGCGCCGTCACCTCGGGGAAGGCATCACCGAAACCGCCCCCGACCACGACGGCCGAGGGATGCAGCAGCTCCGCGGTGCCGACCACCGCCGCGGCGAGCACCGCGCACGCCTCGTCGACGGCGACCACGGCCCACGACTCCTGCCGCGACCAGGCCTCGCGCAGCTCGCCGGGCTCGACCGGCGCGTCCCGCAGCTCGGCCGCGCGGCGCAGGATCGCCGGCCCGGAGGCCCGGGACTGCACGCAGCCGACCCGGCCGCAGTCGCAGCGTGCGCCGCAGCGGTCGACGACGAGGTGCCCGATCTCGAACGATCCGCGTGCGGACCCGGGGAACAGCTTCCCGCCGACCACCGCTCCCCCGCCGATCCCGGTGCCGATACCGAGGTAGAGGAGGTCGTCGAGGCCCGCCGCCCGCGCCTCGGCGAGCGCCGCGAGATCGCCGTCGTCGGCGCAGGCCACCTCCGTGCCGGGCAGCATCGCCCGAAGTTCCGCGGCGAGGTCGAGGCCCGCCCAGGAGGGCCGGTTGGGCCAGGTGGTGACGCGGCCCGCGGCGTCCAGGGTGGCCGGCATGGCCACGCCCGCCGCGCGCAGCGGCCCGGGCCAGTGGCGCCGTACCTCGGCGAGGGTGCGGGCGAGGGCCGCCATGTCGTCGGCCACGCCGCCGTGGGCGGACCAGCGGAAGGTGGTGCGGTACGGGTCGGCGCCCGCGCCCTCCACCCGGACGGCGACCTTGGTGCCACCGACGTCGATGCCGAGGAAACCCGTGATGCCACTCATGGCGGCGAGTGTCCGGATCGCGACCCATCCGCCGGTAACCCGGCCTCCATCGCCCCTCCAGCACGGACCCCCGGGACCCGTGCTCTCGGGGTGTCACCACCCTGCCCTCCCCCTAACTCCTCCCTATCTTTCCGCGCGGGCGGACCGGCCTGCCCCGTCGCCGGGTTAGGGCCCCGCGCGGACCCTAATCTCAGCCGCAATCCGCCCTTTTCCCCCTGACTCGCGTGAGGTGATTTCCGCGATGAACCGTCAATGGCTCTTCGTCCGGCTCCCCAACCCGATGCGCAGCCGCCCGGAGGAGCACACCGCGCGGGTGCTCTCCACGATGACCGCCGATCTGGTCGCCCATCTGCGCGCCGAGGACCCGGACGCGCTGTGGCGGTTCGGCCGCCCGGGTCCGGTCACCGGCCCCGACCTCGGGTTGTGGTTCCACTCGACCGAGCCGGTGCTGAAGGAGCTGGAGCGCCGGCTGCGTGCCCAGACCTCCGAGCACAACTGGCCGATGATCACGGGTGCGCACCTTCCCGAGACGGCCAAGTACCGCACGCCCCGCACGCTGCGGCTCGCCGACCGGCTGGCCACCGTGTCCAGCACGTTCGCGTTGGAGCTGCTGCGCGGGAACCGGCTGGACGAGGAGCGGCGGCAGTGGCTGGCCGCCGCGCACCTGTGGCGGCTGAGCGCGCTGACCGCCGAGAAGGAGCGGGCCGCGTTCCTCTTTCACTTCTGGCAGTTCGGCACCGACGTGCTCGCCCCGGCGGACCGGGTGGAGCTGGCGGCGCAGGCGGACGCGTGGGCGCTGGCCCCGGTCTGCGGGCGGCTGCCGGGCGGCGAGGGGCTGTGGGACGCCTACGTCACGGAGGTCCGCGATCTGATCGCGGCGGGCCGCGAGGACGGGGTCCCGGTCAACTTCCTCCTTTACGACCACGTTCTGCTCACCCATGACCGGCTGGGGGTCGCCGCCCGTACCGGGGCCCGTGCGGCGCGGGCGGTGCGCACCGCGCTCGCGGCGGGCACGCCGGTCCCGGTGACGCTGGCCGGTGCGACGGCGCTCCAGTCGGCGTGAACCCCGTGGACCCCGCGAACCCCGCGAACCCGACGAAGAACCGTTTCTTCACAGGCGTACCGGACCTCCCCCACGACCTGCTCCACGATCTCCCCCACGACCGAAAGGACTCCTAGATGACTGCTGTCACGACCGCGGACACGCGTTCCGCACACCGGATCGACGTGGCACTGGGCGAGCGTTCCTACCCCGTCCACATCGGTCCGGGCGTACGCCACCTGCTGGCCGGGGTCGTCGCCGAGCTCGGTGCCCGGAAGGTGGCCGTGGTCTCCGCCCGGCCGCGCGACATGCTGCCGGATCCGGGGGTGCCCGCGCTGCACCTCCAGGCGCGGGACGGTGAGGAGGACAAGCGGCTCGCCACCGTCGACCGGATGTGCCGGGCCTTCGCCGAGTACGGGCTGACCCGCGCGGACGCGGTGGTGTCCGTGGGCGGCGGCACCACGACCGACTCCGTGGGGCTGGCCGCGTCGCTGTACCACCGCGGGCTGCCGGTGATCCATCTGCCGACGACGCTGCTGGCCCAGGTGGACGCCAGCGTCGGCGGCAAGACGGCGGTGAACCTGCCGCAGGGCAAGAACCTCGTCGGGCAGTACTGGCAGCCGACGGCGGTGCTCTGCGACACCGACTTCCTGGCCACCCTCCCCGAGCGCGAGTGGCGCAACGGGTACGGGGAGATCGCCCGCGCGCACTTCATCGGCACCGGTGATCTGCGCGGGCTTCCGCTGGTGGAGCAGATCGCGGCGAGCGTGGCGTGCAAGGCGAAGATCGTCGCCGCGGACGAACGGGACGACTCGATCCGGCACATCCTGAACTACGGGCACACCCTCGGGCACGCGCTGGAGCGGGCCACCGACTTCGCGCTGCGGCACGGCGAGGCGGTGGCGATCGGCACCGTGTTCGCCGGGCGGCTGGCCGGGGCGCTGGGGCGGATCGACGAGGCGAAGGTCGCCGAACATCTGGAGGTGGTGCGGTCGTACGGGCTTCCGTACCGGTTGCCGGCCGGTCCGGCGGACGCCGAGCTGCTGGAGCTGATGCGGCTGGACAAGAAGGCGATGACCGGGCTGGCCTTCGTGCTGTCCGGTCCGGACGGGCCCGAACTGGTCGGCGGGATACCGGAGTCGGTGATCCTGGACGTGCTGGCGGGGATGCCCAGGGAGGAGTGAGCACCCGGCACGGCTCGGGGCCGCCCCGGTCGCTGCGGCGACCGGGACGGCCCTTCGGCGTCCGGGTCAGGCGGAGGCCCGGCGGTCCGTCCGCGGACCGGGCACGGCGTTGAGGGACCGGGCCGGTGCCGCCGCCTTCTCCTGTTCGGCGAGCAGCCGGTCCACCAGTTCCCTCAGCTCCGCGTTCCGGCCGGTCGCCATCATCCAGATCATCTTCAGGTCCCCGGAGAACGCGGCCACCGGATCGGTCACCCCGACCGGCAGGTTCCGTTCGAAGACCAGGTGGCCGGTCCAGGCGAACGAGAAGAACAGCCCCGGTACGGCCCACAGGTCACGGGCGCGGCGCCGCCGGGCGGCGACCGCCGCGGCGCCCAGGGCCGCCGCCATCCCGGCGACGTGCATCCAGCGGCTCGCCTCGCTGGTATGGCCCAGCATGTAGGCCTCGAAGCGCTCGTCGAAGTCCCTCACCTTGCCCCACTTCCCTCGGACATGGCCTGTGCGGCCTCCTCGTACACCTGTCGGAACAGCGGATCGACGGCGGTGCCGCGTGCGTAGCGGTCGCCGAACCGGCGCCGGTACTCCGCGAACAGCGCGGGGTCCCGGTGCAGGAAGAGCACGTCGTGCAGGGCCATGCGGCGGATCGCCAGCAGCGGCAGCGGGGAGCGGGAGACCCGGAAGCGCGGGTTGCGGGCGGCCGGTTCCGGGCAGTCCGGGTGGAACTGGCCCAGCATCATGCCCCGCCGGGCGAGGCGTGCCTTCAGCTCGGCCTGCACCTCGTCCAGCAGCGGCCACAGGGGGCGCGGCAGTTCGGGCAGGACGGCGACGACCGTGTGCAGGGTGCGGTTGGAGTGCGCCCACTCGGCGGTCTCCAGGTCGTCGGCGATCTCCCCGACCAGGGCGCGCAGTTCCTCCCGCGCGCGGGCGGGGGCCACCCCGGTCACCACCCGGGTGCGGACCGTGCCGGCGCGCAGCGCGGGCTCGACGAACGGGCAGACCGCGCCGGGGCGGCCCAGCTCCGGGTGCGGGTTGCCGAGATAGCCGCTCATCCAGTGCAGTACGGCGTCCAGGGCGCCCTCGCCGGCGGCGGCCGGGCGGGCCTCCACGACCGCCGAGCCGCCCGGCAGCCGGGTCACGGCGGTGACCGTGAACCCGGCCCGGCGCAGCAGGGCCTCGGTCTCCGCCCGGCCGCGCTCCCGGCCACCGCCGAACAGCGTCATCATGTACAGGTCCATCAGGGCGCCCCACTCGGCGCGTTCGGGACCGTCGGCGGGGTCGGTCATGTGGTCCACCAGGGCCAGCCGGGCGCCGGGCGCCATCGCCGCGCGGCAGGAGCGCAGCAGGCGGACGCAAGCGTCGTCGTCCCAGTCGTGCAGGATGTGCCGCAGGACGTAGAGGTCGCCGCCGGACGGGAGGGTGCCGAAGAAGTCCCCTTCGACGGCCTCGCAGCGCTCCCCGAGGCCGGCCGCGGCGAACCGGGCGCGGGCGGCGGGCAGCGCGGCCGGCCGGTCCACCAGCACGCCCCGCAGCCGGGGCCGGGCGGACAGCAGCCCGGCGAGCAGGGCGCCGTCGCCGCCGCCCACGTCGACCACGACGCGCGTGCCGGTGAGGTCCAGGGCGTCGAGGACTCCGCGCAGTTCGAGGGCGAGGCCGGTCTCCTGGGAGCGGTCGAAGACCGTGCGCAGCCAGGGGTCCTCGTCGAGGTGGGCGAAGAAGTCACGGCCGTGTGCGGCGCCGTACGCGGGGCGGCCGTCCCGCACCACCTCGGGCAGCCGCTGCCAGGCGGGGCCGGTGGCGGCGAGCGCGAGCAGCGCGGTGGGCAGCGCGGAGCCGGGCGCGTCGGAGCGGAGGGTGGCGCCGAGGGGGGTCAGCGCGTACCGCGCCGGTTCCCCGCCGTCCGCCTCGAGGACCCCGAACGCCGCGAGGGCGCGCAGCAGCCGGGCCAGTGACTCCGGGTGCGCGCCGGTGCGTCCGGCGAGCGTGTCGGCGGTCAGGGGGCCCTCGGCGGCGAGCAGGTCGGCGAGGCCCAGCTCGGCCATCGCGCACACCGCGCGGGAGCGCAGCTGGCCGTAGATCAGGTGCCGCATCCGCAGCGCCTCGCCGGCCTGTCCGGCGTCCGGCAGCGGGACGGCGGACAACGCGCCCGTGTCCGGCCCCGCCGCGGCGGTCACGAGTGCACCGCCGGGGTGCGGGTGGTGACCCGGGCGATCAGACCGTCCCGGGGGAACAGGGCGGGGATGCCGGCGGGCTGCGGGTCGGTGGTGAGGAGTTCCAGCGAGGTGCTCTGGACCAGGCGGGACAGCACGGCGGGTACGACGAGCGCGGCGAGGCCGCTGCCGATGCAGCGCCGGGTGCCGTATCCGTAGGGGAAGTACTCGAAGGGGGTGGGCATCCGGTGGCCGGGCTGCTCGCGGTCCCAGCGCTCGGGGCGGAAGGCGTCCGGGTCCGGCCACAGGTGCGGCAGCCGGTGGGTGACGTACTGGGAGACGGCGACGAGGCTGCCGGCGGGCACGGTGTGACCGTCGTGGGTGAAGGCGCGCAGGGCGCGGCGCGGGCTCATCGTCACCGGCGGGTGCAGCCGCATCGACTCGTACACGACCCGGCCCAGGTAGTGCAGGCGGCGGGCGTCCGCCGGGGTGGCGGGGCGGTCGCCGAGGACACGGGCGGTCTCCTCGCGGGCCGTCTCCCACACGCCCGGCTCGGACACCAGGTGGTAGACGGCCCAGCCGACGCCGGAGCTGACCGGGTCGTAGCCCGCGATCAGGGCGCTGACCACCATGTCCCGGATCTCCTGGTCGGTCATCGCGGAGCCGTCGTCGGCGCGGGCGCGCAGCATCACACCGATCAGATCGTCCCCGTCCGGGGTCTGTCCGGGCGCCGTCTCGCGGCGGCGGCGCGCGATCTCCGCGTACACCAGGGACTCCACGCCCGCGACCCCGTCGAGCGCCCGCCGCCGGGCCCGGCCGGGCAGCTTCCAGGCGAGGAGCTGGCGTGGCAGCGGGTAGTCCATCAGGTCGTGGATCCGGTCGAGGTGGGCGGTCAGTTCGGGGCGGCGGCGGGCGAGTTCGGGGCCGCAGAAGGCGCGGATCATCGCGGTCCGGACGGCCTCGCGCAGCTCCTGGTAGACGTCGATCCGGCGGCCCGGGGTCCAGGCGCGCGCGGCGGCGTCGACCTGGTCGACGATGAGCCGGGTGGCGCGTTCGACGGCGGCGCGCCCGAACGCGGGGCGGGCGGCCCGCCGGACCCGGTCGTGCGGCGCCCCGTCGGTGACCACGAGGGCGGTGTCGCCGGCGATGGGGAGCAGCATGTCGTAGGCGCCGGTGAACACGAAGGTGTCCGGGTCGCCGAGGACCCGCTCGTTGGCGGCCGGGCCGAACAGGAAGACCGTACGGGCGGGGCCGAAGCCGAAGGCGCACACGTCGCCGTAGGTGCGCGCCAGGTGGGTGAGCCCGTGCGGCAGGGACCGCTGGAACTCACGCAGGGCGCGGGCGTACGCGGCCGGGGTGCGCGGTCCGGGGATGCGGCTGCGGATCATGCCGCGCTCTCCTTCCGGGGGGTGGTCGGGGCCGGGCCGTCGGCCGGCCGGTTGCGGACGTCCTCCGAGCGGCGGGAGTCCAGGGCGACGCGGTCGCTGCCCAGCAGCACGGCCGCGCCCAGGGCGACGGCGAAGCCGGTGGCCCAGCCGGGCTCGTTCAGCACCAGGAGGGTGGCCAGGAACGCGGTGGACAGCAGCATGTCCCGCTTGAGGACCTGGTTGGCGGTGGCCGCGTCCGGCGCCTTGGCCATGGCGCGGCACTGCGCGTACGCGAGGACCGCCCAGGGCAGGGCGAGCAGCGTGAGCGCGGGCAGCGCGCCGCCGAGCACCAGCAGCGGCAGGCTCAGATAGCCGACGAGGGTGGTTGCGGTGGCGGCGCGGGCCGCGGCGGCGCGGTCGGGGAAGACGGTGGCCGAGGTGCGCAGGCCGGCCGCGCGGTCGCCGTCGTGGTCGGGGAGGTTCTTGACCATGCCCTTGGCGACGAACCAGACGGTCAGGAAGGCGGCGAGCGCCCACACCTCGCCGCCGGGGGCGCGCCCGCCGTGCGGTCCTGCGCGGTAGCCGAGCGCGAACGGCCCGATCACGGCGAGGCTGAAGGCGAACAGGCCGGCGACGGGGCGGGCCTTGAGACGCAGCGGCGGATACGAGTACTGGTGGGCGCCGATCAGGGCGAGCACCGCCGCGACGAGGTAGTCCGCCCCGTAGAGCGGCGCGCTGGCCAGGATCGTCAGGCTGAGCAGGTGTCCGGCGGCGACCACGCGGCGGTCCCCGGCGCGCAGCAGCAGCCAGACGCGGCCGGGCAGGTTGCGGCTGTCCTCCTCCAGGTCGGTGTGGGCGTTGTAGAGGTTGGCGAGCAGCCCGTAGGCGAGGGTGAGGGCGAGCCCGAGCACATACCGCCCGTCGAAGGCGGGGCCGGCCACGGTCCAGCCGAGGGAGAAGGCCAGCAGCCCGGGGACGCAGGTGCGCGGGCGGCCCAGCATCAGCAGGATCCGCGCGGTCTCGGCGGGTCCGGCCGTGCCCCGGCCGCACCGCGCGGCACGGACCCGTTCGTCCGGGGTGAGCGCGGTGAACTCGGCGATGCCGAGCGGTGGTTCGGTGGAGTACGTCGTCACACGAGTCCCTTTCGTCGGTGCGAGGGGCGGTGCGCGGGCGGTGCCGGGGCAGGCGGTGCGGGACGGGCGCCCGGCGGTCGTCGGCCGGGCGCCCGGGGCGCACGGGGAGGCTGACGCCGGGCGTTCGACGACCGCTCGAGAACCGCTCGAGGACGGCTCGCGACGGAACGGAACGCGCCACGGACAGAAGGGGACATACGGGCACGCGGACATGCAGACACGCGGTCACGCGGTCACGCGGACGGGCGGACGGGCGGACGGGCGGACATGCGGGAAGCCCGCGCAGGGTGTCTGCGCGGGCTTCCGGTTCCGGGTGTCTCACTCCGGCGTCTGACACCGGGTGTCTCACTCCGGCGTCTCACACCGGTTGTCTCACTCCGGCGTCTCGCTCCGGGTGTCTCGCTCCGGGCTCGGCGGCCGGACTCGCCTCCCTTCGGAGTTTCGGGAGTCTCGGGGCTCAGGCGGTCGCCGCCGCCAGGGGGGCCGTGAGCGCGGAGTGCGCCTCGTGGATCAGGGCGCGTACGTCGTCGGGGCCGGTGGCGGCGCCGTAGACGTAGTAGTCGGGCCGGATCAGCACGGTGGTCGCGCCGGCTGCGGTGAGGTACGGCAGGTAGACGTCGTCCACGTCGACGACCTCGCCCGGGCCGGCGGTCTCCGGGTCGGTGCCGGCGGGCAGCACGCGGACGGTGTGCGCGCCGAGCCGGTCCAGCACCTCCCGTTCGCCGTCGCCGAGCAGGACGGCCGGGTCCTCGGCGGTGAGCAGGACGAAACCGAGGCCGACGCCATCGTCGAACAGCGCGGTCCGCGCGCCCCGGGCGACCCGGGCCTGCGGGGAGAGCGAGCCGGCCGGGCGGGCGGGCCTGCCGTTCGCCGCGCGGTTCAGGAAGCCCTTGGCGAGCGGCTGGAGCGGGGAGCGCTGCTGGGTCTCGCCGCGGGCGGCGGCGCGTTCGGCTGCGGCCTTCATCACCAGGTCGCGGTCGGCGGCGGCCTTGGGGTCGGTCTGGCAGATGATCCGGCCGAGGTTGACCGACATGGTGATGGCCCACTTGACGTGGGTGCGGCGCTCCTCCTGGTAGTCGTCGAGGACCTGCGGCCCGGCCACCCCGGACAGCAGCGCGTCCAGCCGCCAGGCGAGCGCGCCCGCGTCCCGGAACCCGGAGGACATGCCCTGCCCGGCGAACGGCGGCATGAGGTGGGCGGCGTCACCCGCGAGCACCAGCCGGCCGCCGTGCCAGCGGTCGGCGTAGCCCGCCTTGAAGGTGTACACGTGGTGGCGGCGCAGCGTGGAGTTCTCGGGGGTGGCGTCGAACAGCTTCAGCAGTTCCCAGGACGCCTCGGGGGTGTTCAGGCCCTCGATGGTCTCGCCCGCGACCCGCATGAACTCGTAGCGGCGGTTGCCGGGTCCGGCCGAGACCGAGGTGCGCGGCCGGGCCGGGTCGCAGATCTGGAGGTTGTTGGGCTCGAAGGTGCGGCCGTCGTGGTGGACGACGTCGCAGACCAGCCAGTCGTGGGAGAAGCCGAGGTCGGACAGATCGGCGCCGAGGGCGCGGCGGACGAAGCTGTTGGCGCCGTCGCAGCCGACCACCCAGGACGCGGTGAACAGCCGGGCGTTGCCGTCCCGGTCGACGGCGGTCACCTCGACGGTGTGGCCGTCCTCGGTGAGGGCGGTGACCTCGTGGCCGCGGTGCACGGTGATGTTGTCCAGCCGGGCGCCGCGCGCCTCCATCTCGGCTTCCAGCGCGGGCTGGTACATCGAGGTGGACTCCGGCCAGCCGGCGAGTTTGCGCTCCGAGCCGTCGATGTGCAGCAGCACCTGGCCGTCGGCGTTCTGCCACAGGTACTCGCCGGAGGGTTCGCCGATCCGGTCGACGAGTCCGCCGATGCCGGCGGCGGACAGGGTGCGGGCGCCCTCGCCGTCGAAGGCGACGGCCCGCGGCATCGGGTAGGCCTGCGGCCAGCGTTCGACGACGGTGACGGTGCGGCCCCGGTCGGCCAGCAGCAGCGAGAGGAGCTGGCCGACCGGCCCGTAGCCGACGATCAGGACGTCCGCGTGGGTGCGCGGCTGCGTCATCTCAGGCACCCCCGTTCGCGGTCTCGGCCGCGAGCTGCTCGACCAGGTACTCGGCGACGTAGGCCGGGGTCGGGTAGTCGAACAGCAGCATGGGGCTCAGGGAGATGCCGGTGGCCTCGACGAGCCGGTTGCGCAGTTCGACGGCGCTGAGGGAGTTGAAGCCGACCTCGAAGAAGGGGCTGTCGCCGTCGAGTTCGTCGTCGAAGGTCTCGTCCGGGTTCTGCTGGGTGCGGGCGATCTCGGCCTCCGCGGTGATCAGTTCGATCAGGGCGTCGGTCTGTTCGGCCGCGTTCAGTCCGGCCAGCCGCTCCAGCAGGCGCCGCCGGGTCTCCGCCAGCGCCGCCTCCTCGGGCTCGGCGCCGGGCGTGGTCGTCTCGGTCGCTTCCTCGACGGCGGTGATGGTTTCGGTCATGACGGTGCCGGCCTCCAGCCAGTAGTCGCGGCGCTGGAAGGCGTACGTCGGGAGCTCCACCCGACGCGCCTCCTCGGGGAACAGCGCCGTCCAGTCGATGGGGACGCCCCGGGTGAACAGCCCGCCCGCCGCGGCCAGCGCGGTGTGCGCGTCGGGGGCGTCGACGCGCTGGGCGGGGATGAAGGCGACACCGTCGGCGGCGTCGCCCAGGCAGGCGGGTCCGAGCGCGGAGAGCACCGCGCCGGGGCCGACCTCGAGGAAGGTGGTGGTGCCGTGGTCGTGCAGGGCGCGCACGCCGTCGGCGAACCGGACGGCGGCGCGGACGTGCCGCACCCAGTAGTCGGGGGTGGTCAGCTCGGCCGGTGTGGCGATCCTGCCGGTGACGTTGGAGACGACCGGCAGGCGCGGCGGCTGGTAGGCGAGGCCGGCGGCGACCTTCCGGAACTCGTCCAGCATCGGGTCCATCAGCGGCGAGTGGAAGGCGTGGCTGACGGTGAGCCGCTTCACGCGGCGGCCCTGGGCGCGCAGCCGCTCGCCGATCGCCTCGGCCTCCGCCTCGACGCCGGACACCACCACGGACTTCGGCCCGTTGACGGCGGCGATACCGACGCCGTCGGTGAGCAGCGGCAGCACCTCCTCCTCGGTGGCCTGCACGGCGACCATGGCGCCACCGGCCGGCAGGGCCTGCATCAGCCGGCCCCGGGCCGCCACCAGACGCGCCGCGTCCTCCAGGCTCCACACCCCCGCCACGTGCGCGGCGACCAGCTCGCCGACCGAGTGCCCGGCGAGGGCCTGCGGGCGCACGCCCCACGCCTCGTAGAGGCGGTAGAGGGCCACCTCGACGGCGAAGAGGGCGGGCTGGGTGAACTCGGTGCGGTTCAGCTCGTCCGCGTCCACCTCCTTCAGCGGCTTCGGCAGATGCCGGTCCAGCTCCGCCACCACCGCGTCGAAGGCCTCCGCGAACACGGGGAAGGTGTCGTACAACTCCCGCCACATGCCGGGCCGTTGCGAACCCTGCCCGGTGAACAGCACCGCCGACCGTCCCTTCGTACGGCTGCCGCGCGCGACGCCGGGCGCCGAGGCGTCGCCGTCGGCGAGGGCGCGGACCTTCTCGCGCAGCGCGTCCCGGCCGGCGCCGACGACCACGGCCCGCTCGTCGAAGGCGGTGCGGGTCAGCGCCAGGGAGCGGCCGACGGCGTACGGGGTGACGTCGTCGCCCGCGTCGGCGAGGAAGGCGTCCAGGCGGGCGGCCTGGGCACGCAGCGCCTCGGCGGACTTGGCCGACAGCACCCAGGCGACGGGGCGGCCGGTGCCGGTCGCGGGCTCGGCCGGGGCCTCGTCCGCGGGGTCGGCCTCCTCGATCAGGACGTGCGCGTTGGTGCCGCTGATGCCGAACGAGGAGACCCCGGCCCGGCGCGGACGGCCCTCCTCACGCGGCCACGGCCGCGCCTCGGTCAGCAGCTCCACCGCACCCGCCGACCAGTCGACCTTCGGCGTCGGCTCCTCGACGTGCAGCGTCTTCGGCAGCTGCTCGTTGCGCAGCGCCATCACCATCTTGATGACACCCGCGACACCGGCGGCGGCCTGCGCGTGCCCGATGTTCGACTTCAGCGAGCCCAGCCACAGCGGCCGGTCCTTCGGCCGGTCGCGGCCGTACGTCGCGAGCAGCGCCTGCGCCTCGATCGGGTCGCCGAGGGTGGTGCCCGTGCCGTGGGCCTCCACGGTGTCCACGTCGGCCGGGGTCAGCCGGGCACTGGCCAGAGCGGCCTTGATGACGCGTTCCTGCGAGGGGCCGTTGGGCGCGGTCAGCCCGTTGGACGCGCCGTCCTGGTTGACGGCGGAGCCGCGCACCACCGCGAGCACCCGGTGGCCGTT
This sequence comes from Streptomyces sp. NPDC052773, assembly GCF_044547145.1. NCBI lineage: Bacteria > Bacillati > Actinomycetota > Actinomycetes > Kitasatosporales > Streptomycetaceae > Streptomyces > Streptomyces sp. NPDC052773. The sequence goes on from NZ_JBITZX010000014.1 coordinate 155,497, forward strand.
GCGGCGCGCGTCCGACAGCCGCTCCAGGACCAGGACGCCCGCGCCCTCGGCCCAGTTGGTGCCGTCGGCGGACGACGAGAACGCCTTGATACGTCCGTCGGGGGCGAGCGCGCGCTGGGCGGCGAACCCTACGTAGGCGTCCGGCGTGGCCATCACCGCGACACCGCCCGCGAGCGCCATCGAGCACTCGCCGCCGCGCAGCGCCTGCACGGCCATGTGCAGGGTGACGAGGGAGGACGAGCAGGCCGTGTCGACCGTCACGGACGGCCCGGTCAGGTCGTACAGGTAGGAGACCCGGCCGGACAGCACGCTGCCGGACTTGCCGAGGCCGAGGAAGCTGTCGACGCCCTCGGGCAGCTTGCGCACCCCGTTGGCGTAGTCGTGGTACATGAGGCCCGCGAAGACGCCCGTGTCGCTGCCGCGCACGGTGTGCGGGTCGATCCCGGCGCGCTCGAACGCCTCCCAGACCAGCTCCAGCAGGATCCGCTGCTGCGGGTCGGTGCCCAGGGCCTCCCGGTCGGAGAGGCCGAAGAAGCCCGCGTCGAAGGCACCGGCGCCGTGCAGGACCCCGGCCTCCTTCACATAGGTGGTGCCGGGGTGGCCGGGCTCCGGGTGGTAGAGGTTGTCCAGGTCCCAGCCGCGGTCGGTGGGGAAGCCGGAGACGGCGTCGCGTCCGCCGGCCACCAGCGACCACAGCTCCTCGGGCGAGCCGATCCCGCCGGGCAGCCGGCAGGACATGCCCACGATCGCGATGGGTTCCTGGGCGGCGGCGGTGATCCGCTCGTTCTCCCGCTTCAGCCGCTCGTTCTCGGTGAGGGAGGCGCGCAGGGCCTCGACGAGCTTTTCGTCGGAAACAGTCATGATCTTCTCTCCCGGTCCGAGACCGAATCAGTTGGTCGCACCGCTGAGGGCACGGGCGACGAGGCTCTCCACGTCCATGCCGGCGATCAGGTCGTCTTCCGCCGCCTCCGTCGCAGGGGCTTCCTCGGCCTGCGGGGCGGGCGCCGGGGCCAGTTCCTCGTCGAGGCGCCGGGCCAGCGCGGCCGGTGTCGGGTGGTCGAAGACGAGCGTCACCGGCAGCCGGACGCCGGTGCGGGCGGCGAGCTGGTTGCGCAGTTCGACCGCGGTCAGCGAGTCGAAGCCCAGGTCCTTGAAGGCCTGGTCGTCCTCCACCTGGTCCGCGCCCGCCAGTCCGAGGACCGCGGCGGCCTGTTCGCCGACCAGCTCCAGCAGGGCCTGCCGGCGCTCCTCGGCGGGCAGCGCGGCCAGCCGCTCCGCGAACGACTCGGCGGCGGCCGGGGCGGACGCGGCCTGCGCCGCCCGGCGGGCCGGACGCACCAGACCGCGCAGCAGGGCGGGCGTGGCCGCCTGGGACGTACGGCCGCGCAGGGCCGGGAAGTCGAACCGGGCGGCGACCAGGACCGCCTCCGGGCCGTGCAGCGCGGCGTCGAAGACGGCCATGCCGTCGGCGCCGGTCAGCGGGCGCATCCCGCTGCGGGCCATCCGCTCCCGGTCGCTGCGGGCGAGGGAGTCCTGCATCCCGCCGTCCTGCTCCCAGACTCCCCAGGCGAGGGAGACGGCGGGCAGCCCCTCGCCGCGGCGCCGCTCGGCGAGCGCGTCGAGGAAGGCGTTGGCGGCGGCGTAGTTGCCCTGGCCGGCGCTGCCGACCGTGCCGGCGATGGAGGAGTACAGCACGAACGCGGACAGGTTCAGGTCCCGCGTCAGCTCGTGCAGGTTCCAGGCCGCGTCGACCTTCGGGCGGAAGACCGTGTCCAGCCGCTCGGGGGTGAGCGCGGAGACGACTCCGTCGTCGAGGACACCGGCCGTGTGGACGACCGCCGTCAGCGGGTGCTCGACGGACGCCAGCAGCGCCTCCAGCGCCGTACGGTCGGCCGCGTCGCACGCCTCGATCCGCACCTCGGCGCCCGACTCGGCCAGTTCGGCGCGGAGTTCGGTGGCACCTTCCGCCGCCGCGCCCCGGCGGCTGGTCAGCAGCAGGTGCCGTACGCCGTGCTCGGTGACCAGGTGGCGGGCCAGGAGGGAGCCCAGGGTGCCCGTGCCGCCGGTGATCAGCACCGTGCCCTCGGGGTCGAGGCCGGTGAGGTCGCCCGCCGGGGAGGCGTCGGCGCGGGTCAGGCGGAGTGCGGTGACCGCCGAGTCCCGGACGACCAGCTGGGGTTCGTCCGTTCCGGCCGCCGCGGCGGCGATCTCGGCGGGTGTCGCCTTGTCGTCGGCGTCGACGAGGACGTACTGCCCGGGATTCTCGGACTGCGCGGACCGCACCAGACCCCACACGGACGCGGCGGCCGGGTCGGTGACACCGGCGACGGCGCCGCGGGTGCGCAGCACGAGCCGCGCGGACGCCAGTTCGGGGACGGCGGACCACGTCTGCACCAGGTCCAGGGCGCGGGCGGCGAGTTCACGCGCCCGCTCCGGGCCCTCGGCGGCCTCCGCGCGGGTGAGGTCGGCGATCACGACGGCGGGCACCTCGGCACCGGCCCGCACCGCCGCAACGAACTCCCCGGCACCGGCTGCGAGTTCGGCGAAGGACGGGGCGTCGGACGGAACCGTGACGGGGATCCGCTCGACGCGGAACAGCGCGTCCTGGGCGAGGACGCGGCCCTGCGCGAAGGCGTCCGGGGAGAGCGGCCGGGTCACCAGGCCGCCGACGGCGGCGACCGGGGCGCCGGTGTGGTCGGCCAGCTCCAGGGTGATGCCGTCGCCGTCCGCCGGGACCGCCCGCAGGCGCAGGGCGGAGGCGCCGGAGGCGTACAGGGCGACCTGGTTCCAGGCGAACGGCAGCCGGGTCTCCCCGTCCGTCCCGCCGAGGAAACCGGTCGCCTGCAGGGCGGCGTCGAGCAGCGCCGGGTGGATGCCGAAGCCCTCCGGGGACTGGCCCTCGGGCAGCTCGACCTCAGCGTACAGCTCCTCGCCGCGCCGCCAGACCCGCCGTACGCCCTGGAAGGCGGGGCCGTAGCCGTAACCCGCCGCGGCCTTGCCCTCGTAGAAGCCGTCCAGGTCGACCGGTTCGGCCTGCGCGGGCGGCCAGACGGAGAGGTCGAACGCCGGGGGCTGCGGCTGCTCGCTGAGGAAGCCGCTGACGTGCCGGGTCCACGGGGTCTCCGGGCTGGCGTCCTGCGGGGTGGCGTACAGGCTGACCGGCCGCCGTCCGTCCGCCGCCGGGCCGCCGACGACGACCTGGACACGGACGCCCTGCCGCTCGGTCAGCACCAGCGGCGCCTCCATGACGAGTTCGTCGACCGCACCGGCCCCGGCCTCGTCACCGGCCCGCACGACCAGCTCGATCAGCGCGGCGCCCGGCACCAGCAGGGTGCCGCCGACGGCGTGGTCGGCGAGCCACGGGTGCGTCCGCACCGACAGCACCCCGGTGGCCAGCACCCCGCCCGAGTCCGGCAGCTCCACCGAGGCGCCCAGGACGGCGTGCTCGGCGGCGGTCAGACCCAGCGAGGCCGCGTCGGAGCGGGTCTCCAGCGGGCGCAGCCAGTACCAGTCGCGCTGGAAGGCGTACGTCGGCAGCTCCACCCGGCGCCCGCCCGCGGCCAGCGCGCCCGGCTCGGCCGGCAGCCCGGCGGCGTACAGCCGGCCGAGGGCCGCCACCGCGCTGTGCGGCTCGGCGACACCCGACCGCAGGAACGGCACGAACAGCGCCTCCGCGTCCTCCGTCACGCACTCCTGCCCCATCGCGGTGAGCACCCCGCCCGGGCCCAGTTCGAGGAACCCGGTGACGCCCTGCTCCTGGAGCGCGGGTATCGCATCGGCGAAGCGGACAGCCTGGCGGACGTGCCGCACCCAGTAGTCCGGTGAGGTCAGCTCGTCGGCGGTCGCGAGCTTGCCGGTGACGTTTGAGACGACGCCGATACGGGGGGTGTTGTACGTCAGCCCGGCGGCGATCTGCCGGAAGTCGTCCAGCATCGGGTCCATCAGCAGGGAGTGGAAGGCATGGCTGACCGTCAGGCGCTTGGTCTTACGGCCCTGCGCCTCGAAGACGGCCGCAACCGCCTCGGCGGCGGCCTCCTCACCCGAAACCACCACCGACGTCGGCCCGTTGATGGCAGCGATACCGACCTCCTCGGTCAGCAACGGCAGCACCTCGGACTCCGTCGCCTGCACGGCGATCATCGCGCCCCCGGCGGGAAGGGCCTGCATCAGCCGGCCCCGCGCCGCCACCAGCCTGGCCGCGTCCTCCAGGCTCCACACCCCCGCCACATGCGCGGCAGCCAGCTCACCGATCGAGTGACCGGCGACGAAGTCCGGCTTCACACCCCACGACTCCGCAAGGCGGTAGAGAGCCACCTCGATCGCGAACAACGCCGGCTGAGTGAACTCCGTCCGGTTCAACTCCTCCGCGTCCACCTCCTTCAGAGGCTTCCGCAGATGCCGGTCCAGCTCCGCCACCACCGCGTCATACGCCTCCGCGAAGACGGGATACGTGTCGTACAACTCCCGGCCCATGCCGAACCGTTGCGAGCCCTGGCCGGTGAACAGGACCGCCAGCCGGCCGCCGCCCGCGGCGGAGGAGGTGTCCCGGCCCTCCGCGAGGGCGCGCAGGCCGGTGACGGCCTCGTCGCGGTCGGCGGCGGCCACGACCGCCCGGTGTTCGAGGGCGGCGCGGGCGGTGAGCAGCGACCAGGCCACGTCCCGCAGGTCGGCCGCCGGGTCCTCGGTGAGATGGTCGGCCAGGCGGGCCGCCTGGGCGCGCAGGGCGCGTGCCGAGCGGCCGGAGACGGCGATCGGCAGCGGGCCGGTGACCGTGGGCCGCTCGTCGGGCGTTACCTCGGCGGGCGGGGCCTCCTCGATGACGACGTGGGCGTTGGTGCCGCTCACGCCGAAGGAGGAGATGCCCGCGCGGCGGGCCCGCCCTTCCTCCTGCGGCCAGGGACGGGCCTCCGTCAGCAGCTCCACCGCGCCCGCCGACCAGTCGACCTTCGGCGTCGGCTCGTCGATGTGGAGGGTCTTCGGCAGCTCCTCGTTGCGCAGCGCCATCACCATCTTGATGACGCCCGCGACTCCGGCGGCGGCCTGGGCGTGCCCGATGTTCGACTTCAGCGAGCCGAGCCAGAGGGGGCGGTCCTCGGGCCGGTTGCGGCCGTACGTCGCGATGACGGCCTGGGCCTCGATCGGGTCGCCGAGGGTGGTGCCCGTGCCGTGGGCCTCCACGGTGTCCACGTCGGCCGGGGTGAGCCGGGCGCCGGCGAGGGCGGCCTTGATGACGCGCTGCTGGGAGGGGCCGTTGGGGGCGGTGAGGCCGTTGGACGCGCCGTCCTGGTTCACGGCGGAGCCGCGGACGACGGCGAGCACCGGGTGGCCGTTGCGGCGGGCGTCCGACAGCCGCTCCAGGAGGAGCAGTCCGGCGCCCTCGGACCAGTTGGTGCCGTCGGCGGAGGCGGCGAAGGCCTTGGCGCGGCCGTCCTTGGCGAGGCCCCGCTGGCGGGAGAACTCGACGAAGCCGTCCGGGGTGGCCATGACGGCGACACCGCCGGCGAGGGCCATGGTGCACTCGCCGTTGCGCAGGGACTGGGCGGCGAGGTGGATGGCGACGAGCGAGGACGAGCAGGCCGTCTCCACGGTCACCGCGGGGCCCTCGAGGCCGAGGGTGTAGGAGACGCGGCCCGCCGTCGCGCTGCCGGAGTTGCCGATGCCCAGCATGCCCTCGACGGCCGGCGGGATGTGCCGTCCGGTGGGGGCGTAGTCGTGGTACATGACGCCGGTGAAGATGCCGATGCTCTGACCGCCCAGCGAGGTCGGGTCGATACCGGCCCGCTCGAAGGTCTCCCAGGAGGTCTCCAGGAGGATCCGCTGCTGCGGGTTCATCGCCAGGGCCTCGCGCGGGGAGATCCCGAAGAAGGCGGCGTCGAACTCACCCGCGTCGTGCAGGAATCCGCCGTGCCGGGCGTAGGAGGTGCCGGTGTGGTCGGGGTCGTCGTCGAAGAGGGTGTCGAGGTCCCAGCCGCGGTTGTCGGGGAACTCGGAGATGGCGTCGGTGCCGTTCGCGACCAGCCGCCACAGGTCGTCGGGGCCGGTGACGCCGCCGGGCAGCCTGCATCCCATGGCGACGATCGCGATCGGCTCGTGCCGCTCGTCCTCGATCTCGCGGACCCGGCCGTTGGCGCGGCGCAGGTCGGTGAGGGCCTTCTTCAGGTACCCGCGGAGCTTTTCCTCGGTGGTTCCGGGGCCGCTCGCGGAACCCGCCGGGTTTCCGGTGCTGTTGCTCATGTCTGCCTCTGTGTCCTTTCGAAGAATCGGTGTCGTCGTCCGCTCAGGACAGACCGAGCTCGTTGTCGAGGAGGGCGAACATCTCGTCGTCGGAGGCGGTGTCCAGGTCGACCTGGTCCTGCTCCGTCTCCTGCGGGGCGGGGTGCCGGCTCTCCCACTGCGCGGTGAGCGCCTTCAGCCGCTGGGCGACCAGGTGGGCCTGGGCGACCAGGTCGTCGGCGGCGCCGGCGGGGCGGGCGGACATGGCCCGCTCCAGGCGGTCGAGTTCGGTGAGGACGGAGAGTCCGTCGTCGGTCTGCTCCATCTCCGGCTCCAGTTCTTCGAGCAGCAGCTCGACGAGTGCCGTGGGGGTCGGGTGGTCGAAGACGAGGGTGGCGGGCAGCCGGACGCCGGTGGCCTCGGTGAGCCGGTTGCGGAACTCGACCGCGGTGAGCGAGTCGAAGCCCGCGTCCTTGAAGGCCCGGCCGGTGTCGATCGTGGCCGGGTTGGCCACCCCGAGCACCCCGGCGACCTGCACCCGCACCACGTCGAGCAGCAGCCGGCGCTGCTCCTGCGGGGTGCGGCCGGCGAGCCGCTGGGCGAGGGTCTCGCCCACCGGTGCCGCCGCCGACTTGGCGCTGCGGCGGGCCGGGGGCCGGACCAGTCCGTGCAGGATCGGCGGGACGGTGCCGCCGCCCGCGGCCTGGCCGCGCAGTGCGGCGAGGTCGAGCTTGGCGGGCACGAGCAGGGCCTCGGCGGAGCCCAGCGCGGCGTCGAACAGGGCCAGGCCCTCCGTGCCGGGCAGGCCGAGCATCCCGCCGCGCTTGCCGCGGTCGCGGTCGTCGCCGTCGAGGTGGGCGGTCATGCCGGTCGCCTCGGCCCACAGGCCCCAGGCGAGCGCGGTGCCGGGCAGTCCGGCGTCCCGGCGCAGCGTCGCGAGACCGTCGAGGAAGGCGTTGGCGGCGGCGTAGTTGCCCTGGCCCGGGTTGCCGAGGACGCCGGCGGCCGAGGAGTAGAGCACGAAGGCGGCGAGGTCCAGGTCCTGGGTCAGCTCGTGCAGGTTCCACGCCGCGTCCACCTTGGGCCGCAGCACCGTGGCCAGCCGCTCGGGGGTGAGCGCCGTGATCACGCCGTCGTCGAGGACACCGGCCGTGTGGACGACCGCCGTCAGCGGGTGCTCGACGGACGCGAGCAGCGTCTCCAGGGCCGTACGGTCCGCGGCGTCGCAGGCCTCGATACGGGCCTCGGCGCCCAACTCGGCCAATTCCGAGCGGAGTTCGGCCGCACCCTCCGCCGCCGGACCCCGGCGGCTGGTGAGCAGCAGGTGCCGTACGCCGTGCTCGGTGACGAGGTGGCGGGCCAGGAGGGAGCCCAGGGTGCCCGTGCCGCCGGTGATCAGCACCGTGCCCTCGGGGTCGAGGCCGGTGGCGGAGGCGGGCGTCTCGCGGGCCAGGCGCGGCGCGGTGGCCTCGCCGTCGCGCAGCGCCAGCTGCGGCTCGCCGGTGGCGAGGGCGGCCGGCAGCAGCGCGGCGGACGCCTCGTCGGTGTCGACGAGGACGATCCGGCCCGGGTTCTCCGACTGGGCGGTGCGCACCAGACCCCACACCGCGGTACCGGCCGGGTCGGTCACGTCCCGCACGGCGCCGCCGGTGCGGACCGCGAGCCGGGAGCCGTCGAAGCGGGGCTCGCCGAGCCAGGCCTGGAGCACGGCCAGCGTCCGGGCGACCGCCTCGTGGGCGGCCGTGCCGTCGCGGCCCGTGTCCGAGACGTCCAGGACCAGCGTCTCCGGCACCGACGCGGACTCGGCCAGCGCCCGGACGGCGGACGCGTCGGCGACCTCGACCGGTGTCGGCGTGGTCCGCGTCGGCAGCATCACCGGGGTCCAGTCGACGCGGTACAGGGCGTCGTGGGCCGGGTCGGCCGCCACGCCGAGCTGGTCGGCGGAGATCTCCCGCATGGCCAGCGTGCCGATCGCGGCCACCGGGGCGCCGGTGTGGTCGGCGAGGTCGAGCGCGAGACCGTCGCCGCCGGACCGGACCGCGCGGACGCGGAGGGCGGAGGCGCCGGACGCGTACAGGGCGACCTGGTTCCAGGCGAACGGCAGCTTCGTCACGCCGTCCTCCGTGGCGCCCAGGAAGCTGGTCGTCTGGAGGGCCGCGTCGAGCAGCGCCGGGTGGATGCCGAAGCCGTCCGGGGACTGGCCCTCGGGCAGTACGACCTCGGCGTACACCTCGTCGCCCCTGGTCCACACGGCCTGGACGCCCTGGAAGGCGGGGCCGTAGCCGTATCCGGCGGCGAGCTGACGGTCGTAGAAGCCGTCCAGGTCGACGGGTTCGGCCTGGGCGGGCGGCCAGCTGCCGAAGTCGAACCCGGCGTCCCGCGTCTGCTCGCCGAGGAAGCCGCTGACGTGCCGCGTCCACGCGGCCTCCGGGCCGGCGTCCTGCGGCGCGGAGTGGACGGCGACCGCGCGCCGGCCCAGCTCGTCGAGCGCGCCCACCGACACCTGGATGCGGACCCCGCCCTTCTCGGGCAGGACCAGCGGAGCCTCGATGACCAGTTCCTCGACCGCGCTGCTGCCGGCCTCGTCACCGGCCCGCACCACCAGCTCGACCAGGGCCGCGCCGGGCACCAGGACCGTGCCGCCGACGACATGGTCGGCGAGCCACGGCTGGGTGCGCGCCGACAGCAGTCCGGTCGCCAGCACCCCGCCCGACTCGGGCAGCGCCACCCACGCCCCGACCAGCGGGTGGTCGGCGCCGGTGAGCCCGAGGGAGGCGGCGTCACCGGTTCCGCCCCAGACCTGCGGCCAGTACCACTCGCGCTGGAAGGCGTACGTCGGCAGCTCCACCCGGCGCGCGCCGGCGCCGTCGAACAGCGCCTTCCAGTCCACCGCGCGGCCGGCCGCGTACACCGTGCCGAGCGCCGACAGCAGCGTCTCCGCCTCGTCCCGGCCGCGCCGCAGCAGCGTGGCGAGCCGGATGTCGGCACCGTCCAGGATCTCCTGGGCGAGGGCGGTGAGGACCCCGTCGGGACCCGCCTCCAGGAAGGTGGTCACACCGAGTTCGTGCAGCGTGCCCACCCCGTCGGCGAACCGGACGGCGTCACGCACGTGCCGCACCCAGTAGTCCGGGGAGGTCAGCTCCTCGGCCGTGGCCAGCTTGCCGGTCACGTTCGAGACGACACCGATACGGGGGGTGTTGTACGTCAGCCCGGCGGCGATCTGCCGGAACTCCTCCAGCATCGGGTCCATCAGCAGCGAGTGGAAGGCATGGCTGACCGTCAGGCGCTTGGTCTTACGGCCCTGCGCCTCGAAGACCGCGGCAACCGCCTCGGCGGCAGCCTCCTCACCCGAAACCACCACCGATGTCGGCCCGTTGATGGCGGCGATGCCGACCTCGTCGGTCAGCAACGGCAGCACCTCGGACTCCGTCGCCTGCACGGCGATCATCGCGCCCCCGGACGGCAGCGCCTGCATCAGCCGGCCACGCGCCGCCACCAGCCTGGCCGCGTCCTCCAGACTCCACACCCCCGCCACATGCGCGGCGGCCAGCTCACCGATCGAGTGACCGGCCACGAAGTCCGGCTTGACGCCCCACGACTCGGCGAGGCGGTAGAGAGCGACCTCGATCGCGAACAGCGCCGGCTGGGTGAACTCCGTCCGGTTCAGCTCCTCCGCGTCCACCTCCTTCAGAGGCTTCGGCAGATGCCGGTCCAGCTCCGCCACCACCGCGTCATACGCCTCCGCGAACACGGGGTAGGTGTCGTACAGCTCGCGGCCCATGCCGATCCGCTGGGCGCCCTGGCCGGTGAACAGGACCGCCAGGCGGCCGTCGACGGTCGTCGCGCCGGTGTCGGCGGCGGCGAGGGCGCGCAGGCCGGTGACGGCCTCCTCGCGGTCGACGGCGACCACCACGGTCCGGTGTTCCAGGGCGGCCCGGCTGTCGACGAGCGACCAGGCCACGTCCAGCAGGTCGGCCGCCGGGTCCTCGGCGAGGTGGTCGGCCAGCCGGTCGGCCTGGGCCTTGAGGGCCTGGACCGATCGCGCGGACACCACCAGGGGCAGTGGTCCGGTGAACTCCCCGCGCTGCGCGGGCAGTTCCTTGGCGGACGGGGCCTCCTCGATGACGACGTGGGCGTTGGTGCCGCTCACGCCGAAGGAGGAGATGCCCGCGCGGCGCGCGTGTCCGTCCTGGCGGGGCCAGGGGCGGGCCTCGGTCAGCAGCTCGACGGCTCCCTCGGACCAGTCGACCTTCGGGGTCGGCTCGTCGACGTGCAGGGTCTTCGGCAGTTCCTCGTTGCGCAGCGCCATCACCATCTTGATCACGCTGGCCACGCCCGCGGCGCCCTGCGCGTGGCCGATGTTCGACTTCACCGAGCCCAGCCACAGCGGGTCGCGGTCGTCGCGGTCCCGGCCGTAGGTGGCGAGGAGCGCCTGGGCCTCGATCGGGTCGCCGAGGGCGGTGCCGGTGCCGTGGGCCTCGACGGCGTCCACGTCGGCCGGGGTGAGGCCGGCGTTGGCGAGGGCCTGCTTGATGACGCGCTGCTGGGAGGGCCCGTTGGGCGCGGTCAGGCCGTTGGAGGCGCCGTCCTGGTTGACGGCCGTGCCCCGCACCACCGCGAGCACCTGGTGCCCGTTGCGGCGGGCGTCCGACAGCCGCTCCAGGAGGAGGACGCCGACGCCCTCGGACCAGGCGGTGCCGTCCGCGCCGGCGGAGAACGCCTTGACCCGGCCGTCCTTGGCGAGGCCCCGCTGCCGGGAGAACTCGATGAAGGTGTCCGGGGTGGCCATCACCATCGCCCCGCTCGCCAGCGCCATCGAGCACTCGCCGCCGCGCAGCGCCTGCACGGCCATGTGCATGGCCACGAGGGACGAGGAGCAGGCGGTGTCGACGCTGAGCGACGGGCCTTCGAGACCGAGGGTGTAGGAGACGCGGCCGGAGGCGACGCTGCCCGCGGTGCCGGTCAGGCGCAGACCCTGGAGTTCGCCGGGGGCCTGCTGGAGGCGGACGGTGTAGTCGTGGCTGATGATGCCGGTGAAGACACCGGTGTCGGTGCCGCGCAGGGCGGCCGGGTCGATGCCGGCCCGTTCCAGGGTCTCCCAGGTGACTTCGAGCAGGAGCCGCTGCTGCGGGTCCATCGCCAGTGCCTCGCGCGGAGAGATCCCGAAGAAGCCCGCGTCGAACTCGCCGACGTCGTGCAGGAACGCGCCCCGGTCGACGTACGACTTGTCGATGGCGTCCGGGTCCGGGTCGAACAGGGTGTCCAGGTCCCAGCCGCGGTTGTCGGGGAAGCCGCCCATGACGTCGACGCCGTCGGCGACCAGCCGCCAGAGCTGCTCGGGGCTGGTGACGCCGCCGGGGAAGCGGCAGCCCATGGCGACGATCGCGATCGGCTCGTCGGTGCCCGCGGTGCGCCGGCGGGTGGTGGCGACCGCCGTGGCGGGCTGCTCCTCGGCACCGGCGTCGATGCCCAGCTCGGCGCGGATGTGCCGGGCCAGGACGGCCGGGGTCGGGTAGTCGAAGACCACGGTCGCCGAGAGCCGCACGCCGGTGGCGGCGGAGAGCCGGTTGCGCAGCTCGACCGAGGTCAGCGAGTCGAAGCCGGCGTCCTTGAAGGCCTTCTCGCCGTCGATGGTGTGGGCGGCGGAGTGGCCGAGGACGGTCGCGGCCTGGGCGCGGACCAGGTCGAGGAGGTGCTGCTCCTGCTCCTCGGCGGAGAGGGCGGCCAGTTCCTGGGCGAGCGAACCGGTGGACGCGGCCGCCGCCCTGGCGGCCTGCCGGGTCTGGCGGACCAGGCCGCGCAGCAGCAGCGGCACCGGGTCGCCCGCCGCGCGGGCCTGGAGGCCGGCGAGGTCGAGGCGGGCCGGGACCAGCGCGGCCTCGGGCGAGCGCAGTCCCGCGTCGAAGAGGGCATTGCCGATCTCGGCGGTGATGCCGAGCATGCCGTCGCGCTTGTTGCGCTGGAGGGCGGCGCCGTCCAGGTTCTCGGTCATGGTGCTGGTCTCGGACCAGAACCCCCAGGCCAGCGAGGTGCCGGGCAGGCCGAGCGCGCGGCGGTGCCGGGCGAGGCCGTCGAGGTAGCCGTTGGCGGCGGCGTAGTTGCCCTGGCCGGGGTTGCCGAAGACGCCGGAGGCGGACGAGTAGACGACGAAGGCCGCGAGGTCGTCCAGGTCCTTCGTCAGCTCGTGCAGGTTCCACGCCGCGTCCACCTTGGGCTGGAAGACCTTCGCCAGCCGCTCGGGGGTGAGCGCGGAGATCACGCCGTCGTCGAGGACGCCGGCCGTGTGGACGACCGCGGTCAGCGGGTGCTCGATCGACTCCAGCAGCGCCCGCAGCGCCGTACGGTCCGAGGCGTCGCAGGCCTCGATACGGGCCTCGGCGCCCAACTCGGCCAGTTCGGCGAGGAGTTCGTCGGCGCCCTCGGCCGCCCTGCCGCGCCGGCTGGTCAGCACCAGGCGCCGCAGGCCGTGCTCGATGACCAGGTGCCGGGCGACCAGGCGGCCCAGGGTGCCGGTGCCGCCGGTGAGCAGGACGGTGCCCTCCGGGTCGAGCGGGCGCGGCACGGTGAGGACGACCTTGCCGATGTGCCGGGCCTGGCTGACGTACCGGAACGCCTCGGGGGCCTTGCGGACGTCCCACGCCTTGACGGGCAGCGGGGCGAGCGCGCCCCGCTCGAACAGCTCGACCAGGTCGGTCAGGATCTCCTGCACCCGGTCCGGGCCGGCCTCCACCAGGTCGAACGCCTGGTAGGCGACGCCGGGGTGGGCGGCGGCGACCTCGTCGGCGTCGCGGATGTCGGTCTTGCCCATCTCCAGGAAGCGTCCGCCGCGCGGCAGCAGGTCGAGGGAGGCGTCCACGAACTCGTGGGCGAGCGCGTCGAGGACGACGTCCACGCCACGGCCCTCGGTGACCTCCAGGAACCGCTCCTTGAAGGCGAGGTCGCGGGAGTTGCCGATGTGCCGCTCGTCGAGGCCGTTCGCGCGCAGCGCGTCCCACTTGCCGGGGCTGGCGGTGCCGAAGACCTCGGCGCCCGCGTGCCGGGCGAGCTGGACGGCGGCCATGCCGACACCGCCGGCGGCGGCGTGCACCAGCACCGACTCGCCCGCGCTCAGACCGGCCCGGTCGAACAGGCCGTAGTAGGCGGTGGTGAAGACGATCGGGACGCTCGCGGCCTGCTCGTACGTCCACCCGGCGGGCATCCGCACGAGGTGGCGGTGGTCGGCCAGGGCCTGCGGGCCGAAGCCGTCGCGGAGCAGACCCATCACCCGGTCGCCGGGCCTGAGCGAGGTCACCCCGGGGCCGGTCTCCAGGACCACGCCCGCGCCCTCGCCGCCGAAGTGCGCCTTGCCCGGGTACATCCCGAGCGCGATCAGCACGTCGCGGAAGTTGAGCCCGGCGGCGCGGACGGCGATCCGCACCTGGCCCTCGGCGAGCGGTTCGCCCAGCTCGGGGCTGGGCAGCAGCGCCAGGTTCTCCAGGGTGCCGGTGGCGGTCACGTCCAGGTGCCAGGCGTCGGTGCCGGCGGGCACGGCCAGCGCGTCGGAGGCCGTCGCGCGGGCGAGGCGGGGCGCGGTGATCCGGCCCGCGCGGATCGCCAGCTGCGGCTCGCCGGTGGCGAGGGCGGCGGGCAGGGCGGCGCGGGAGGCGGGCTCGTCGTCGAGCGCGACCACGGCGATCCGCTCGGGGTTCTCGGACTGGGCGGAGCGCAGCAGACCCCACACCGCCGAGGCGGCCGGGTCGGTCAGCGGGTCACGGGTGAGGACGACGATCCGGTTGTCGTGCTCTGCCAGGTTGCTCTGGAGGGCGGCGAGGACCCGGGCGGTCAGGTTGAGGGCGACGGCGGGGCCCTCGGTGACGGGGCCCTCGGTGACGGGGCCTTCGGCGATGGGGCCTTCGGCGACGGGACCTTCGGCGACGGCGGCCGGCTCGGTGAAGTCGGCGATGACGTCGCCGGTCTCGGCCTGCTCGGCCGCATCCGTCGCGACCGGCGTCCAGTCGACCAGGAACAGCGCGTCGTGGACCGGTGTGCGGGCGGCGCCGAGCTGGTCCGCGGCGACCGGGCGCAGCACCATCGAGCCGATGGCCGCGACGGGCGCGCCGGAGGCGTCGGCCAACTCCAGGGAGACCCCGTCGGAGCCCGCCGGGACCGCGCGGACCCGCAGGGCGGCGGCGCCGGAGGCGTACAGGGCGACCTCGTTCCAGGCGAACGGCAGCCGGGTCTGCTCGGCGTCGGCCTCCTGGCCGGGGCAGAACGTGCTCGACTGCAGGGCCGCGTCCAGCAGCGCCGGGTGCAGCCCGAACCGGGCGGCGTCGGCGGCCGACTCCTCGGGCAGCGCGATCTCCGCGAACACCTCGTCGCCGCGCCGCCAGACCTGCCGTACGCCCTGGAAGACGGGCCCGTACTCGAGCCCGGCGGCGGCCCGGCCCTCGTAGAAGCCGTCCAGGTCGATCCTCTCGGCCTGCGCGGGCGGCCAGGCGGTGAAGTCGAAGTCCGCCTCCCCGGTGTGCTCGGTGAGGGTGCCGGTGACGTGCCGGGTCCACGGGGTCTCCGCTCCGGCGTCCTGCGGGGTGGAGTACAGGCTGACCGTGCGCCGCCCGTCCTCGGCGCCGCCGACGACGACCTGGACGCGGACGCCGCTCTTCTCCGGCAGGACCAGCGGGGCCTCGATGACCAGTTCCTCGACGGTGCCGGCGCCGACCTCGTCACCGGCCCGCACGACCAGCTCGATCAGCGCGGCGCCCGGCACCAGGACGGTGCCCGCGACGGCGTGGTCGGCCAGCCACGGGTGGGTGCGCAGCGACAGCAGACCGGTGGCCAGCGCGCCGCCGGAGTCCGGCAGCGGGGTCACCGCGCCGAGCAGCGGATGCCCGGCTCCGGCGAGCCCGGCACCGGAGACGTCGGCCGCGCCGCCCGCGTCCTCCAGCCAGTAGCGCTCGCGCTGGAAGGCGTAGGTGGGCAGCTCGACCCGGCAGGCGTCCGTACCGGCGAACACGTTCTCCCGGTCCAGAGCCACCCCGTGCTCGAACAGCCGGCCGAGCGCGGTCGTCGCGGCCCGGGGCTCGGGGACACCGCCGCGCAGCAGCGTGACGAACGCGGTGCCCTCGGCGTCCGGGAGGCAGCCCTGCGCGAGGGCGGTGAGGACCCCGTCGGGACCCGCCTCCAGGAAGGTGGTCACACCGAGTTCGTGCAGCGTGCCCACCCCGTCGGCGAACCGGACGGCGTCACGCACGTGCCGCACCCAGTAGTCCGGGGAGGTCAGCTCCTCGGCGGTCGCCGGCTTGCCCGTGACGTTGGAGACGACACCGATGCGCGGAGTGTTGTAGGTGAGCCCCGCGGCGATCTGCCGGAACTCCTCCAGCATCGGGTCCATCAGCAGCGAGTGGAAGGCGTGGCTGACCGTCAGGCGCTTGGTCTTACGGCCCTGCGCCTCGAAGACCGCGGCAACCGCCTCGGCGGCAGCCTCCTCACCCGAAACCACCACCGACGTCGGCCCGTTGATGGCGGCGATGCCGACCTCGTCGGTCAGCAGCGGCAGCACCTCGGACTCCGTCGCCTGTACGGCGATCATCGCGCCCCCGGACGGCAGCGCCTGCATCAGACTGCCGCGCGCGGCGACCAGGCGGGCGGCGTCGGCGAGGCTCCACACGCCGGCCACATGGGCGGCGGCCAGCTCACCGATGGAGTGACCGGCGACGAAGTCCGGCCGGACGCCCCACGACTCGGCGAGGCGGTAGAGAGCGACCTCGATCGCGAACAGCGCCGGCTGGGTGAACTCCGTCCGGTTCAGCTCCTCCGCGTCCTCGAAGATCACGTCCTTGAGCGGCCTGGGCAGATGCCGGTCCAGCTCGGCCACGACCGTGTCGAAGGCCTCCGCGAAGACGGGATACGTGTCGTACAGCTCGCGGCCCATGCCGATCCGCTGGGCGCCCTGGCCGGTGAACAGCACGGCCAGGCGGCCGTCGGCGGCGACCGTGCCGCCCTCGCCGTCGGCGATCCGGCGCAGTCCGGCGACGGCCTCGGGCAGGTCCTCGGCGACGACGGCGGCGCGGTGCTCCAGGGCGGCGCGTGCGGTGAGCAGCGAGTGGGCGACGTCGAGCAGTTCGGCCGGCTCTCCGGCCGTGCGGTCGTCCAGGTGGTCGGCGAGGCGGGCGGCCTGGGCGCGCAGGGCCTGCTCGGAGCGGCCGGACACCACCAGCGGCACGGGAGCCGTGAACTCGGGCCGCTCGGGGGCGGTTTCCTCGGCGGCCGGGGCTTCCTCGATGACGACGTGGGCGTTGGTGCCGCTCACGCCGAAGGACGAGACACCGGCCCGGCGGGCCCGGCCGTCCTCCTTGGGCCAGGGCCGGGCCTCGGTCAGCAGTTCCACCGCGCCCGCCGACCAGTCGACCTTGGGGCTCGGCTCGTCGACGTGCAGCGTCTTCGGCAGCTCCTCGTTGCGCAGCGCCATCACCATCTTGATGACACCCGCGACACCGGCGGCGGCCTGCGCGTGCCCGATGTTCGACTTCAGAGAACCGAGCCAGAGGGGCCGGTCCGTCGGCCGGTTGCGGCCGTACGTCGCGAGCAGCGCCTGCGCCTCGATCGGGTCGCCGAGGGTGGTGCCCGTGCCGTGGGCCTCCACGGTGTCCACGTCGGCCGGGGTCAGCCGGGCGCTGGCCAGGGCCTGGCGGATCACCCGTTCCTGCGAGGGGCCGTTGGGGGCGGTCAGCCCGTTGGACGCGCCGTCCTGGTTGACGGCGGAGCCGCGGACGACGGCGAGCACGGGGTGCCCGTTGCGGCGGGCGTCCGACAGGCGCTCCAGGAGGACGACGGCGACGCCCTCGGACCAGGCGGTGCCGTCGGCGGAGGCGGAGAAGGCCTTGGCGCGGCCGTCGACGGCGAGGCCGCGCTGGCGGGAGAACTCGACGAAGACGCCGGGGGTGGGCATCAGGGCCGCGCCGCCCGCGAGGGCCATGGAGCACTCGCCGCCGCGCAGCGCCTGCACGGCGAGGTGCAGGGCGACGAGGGAGGACGAGCAGGCGGTGTCGACGGTGAGGGCGGGGCCTTCGAGGCCGAGGGTGTAGGAGACGCGGCCGGAGGCGACGCTGCCGGCGATGCCGATGCCGAGGTAGCCCTCGGTGCCCTCGGGGACCTGGTGGATGTTGCTGCCGTAGTCGTGGTGCATCAGGCCGCTGAAGACGCCGATGTGCGAGCCGCCCAGCGAGGTCGGGTCGATCCCGGCCCGTTCGAAGGTCTCCCAGGAGGTCTCCAGCAGGAGCCGCTGCTGCGGGTCCATCGCGACGGCCTCGCGCGGTGAGATCCCGAAGAAGGCGGCGTCGAAGTCGGCGATCTGCGGCAGGAATCCGCCGTGCCGGGTGTAGGAGGTGCCGGGGTGGTCGGGGTCGGGGTGGTAGAGGCCGTCCAGGTCCCAGCCGCGGTTGTCGGGGAACTCGCTGATGGCGTCGGTGCCGTTCGCGACGAGCCGCCACAGCTCCTCGGGGGTGACCGCGCCGCCGGGCAGCCGGCAGCCCATGGCGACGATCGCGATCGGCTCGTCGGAGACGGCGAGTTCGGGCAGGTCGGCGGGGGTGTCGTCGGCCGGTGAGCCGATGAGGCGGCCCCGCAGGTAGGCGGCGACCGCGGTCGGCTTGGGGTGGTCGAAGGCGAGGGTGACCGGCAGGTGGAGTCCGGAGTCCTCGGTGAGGCGGTTGCGCAGTTCGACGGCGGTGGCCGAGGTGAAGCCCAGCTCCTTGAAGCTGCGGCCCGGGTCGAAGGAGTCCAGGCCGGTGATGGCGCGGACCTGGGTGGCGACCAGCTCCAGCAGCACCCGGTCCTGTTCGGCCTCGGGCAGGTCGGCCAGGCGCGCCCGCAGCGCGGCGGTGGAGTCGTCGTCGGGGGCCGCGGCCGTGCTCGCCGGGGTGTCGACGACGTCCGCGAACAGCGCGGGCACCGGCCCGGCGGCGAGCGGGTCGAGGCGTACGGCGGTCAGCTGCGGCTGGGCGACGGTGTGCGCGGCGTCGAACATCGCCAGCGCCTCCTGGACACTGAGCGTGCCGGTGCCGGCCGGGGCGGGCCCGGCGGCGGTGTCGGCCGTGCCGTCCCAGGGGCCGAGCGCGAAGGACAGCGCGGGCAGGCCGAGGGCGTGGCGGTGGCCGGCGAGGGCGTCGACGGCCGCGGCGGCAGCGGCGGCAGCGGCGGCGGGGCCGTGGCCCGGGGTGCCCAGCAGGCCGTCCGCGGAGGGTACGACGACGAACGTGGCGAGGGTGGAGTTCTTGGTGAAGTCGTGCAGGGCGAGGGCGCCCTGCACGGCGAGCCGACGGCCGCGCTCGGTGTCCAGGTCCTGGCGGCCCGCGGTGTGCACGATCGCGGTGACCGGGGCGGGGGCCTTCGGGAAGAGCTTGGCGAGGGACTTGCGGTCGGCGACGTCGGCGGCCTCCAGGCGGACCTCGACGCCCGCGCGGGCCAGGTCGTCGCGCAGGGCGACGGCGGCGGCGTCCTTGCGTCCGCCCCGGCTGACCAGCAGCACCCGGCGCGCCCGGTACACGGCGACGAGGTGGCGGGTGAGGTGCTCGGCGGCGACGCCGTCGGCGCCGGTGACGAGGACGGTGCCGGTGGTGTCGGGGGCGGTGGGGCGGGCGCCGCGGGAGGCCGTTCCGGCACCGTGGCCGGCTCCCGCACCGTGGGCGGCTCCGGCGCCGTGGGTGCCGGCTGCGGCACCGTGGGTGGCGGCTGCGGCACCGTGGGTGGCGGCCGTGGCGCGGACCAGGCGGGGGCGCAGGACGACGCCGTCGCGGACGGCGGTCTGCGGCTCGCGGGCGGCGACGGCGAGGGTGAGGGCGGCGGCGAGGCGGGCCTCGTCGGCCTCCTCGTCGGCGCCGAGGTCGACGATCAGGAACCGGTCGGGGTGGGCCGACTGGTAGGTGCGGGCCAGGCCCCAGACCGCGGCGTGCGCGAGCCCGTCGAGGGCGTCGTCGGGCCCGGTGGCGACGGCGTCGCGGGTGGCGAGGACCAGCGGGACGTCGGCGGTGCGCGGCTCGGCGAGCCAGCCGTCCAGGGTCTCGGTGAGCCGGGCGACCAGCGCCTCGGCGGCCTCGGCGCGGCGGGCCGCCCCGGTGCCGTGGGTGTCGTCGCCGAGCAGCAGCACCGCGACGTCGGGCGCGTCGGCGCCGCCCGCGAGTTCCTCGGTGAGCGCGTCGAGGGCGTCGATCCCGCAGGTGGCGTCGACGTCGGCGAGCGCGGCGAGACCGCCGAGCGAGAGGTGAGTGTCGACGGTGTGGCCCAGCTCCTCCAGGGCGGCGGCGAGTCCGGTGCCGTAGATGTCGCCGGCGAGCGCCCACCGGGCGGGGGCGGCCGGCGGGGCGGGCACGGAGGGCAGCGGCAGCCAGTCGGTGCGGAACAGGGAGGCGTAGCGGCCGTCGCCGGAGGCGCGCAGCCGGGCCGGGCGGGCCGGCAGCACATGGCGCATGATCTTGCCGGAGGCGGTGCGCGGGATGCGGTCGACCTCGTACACCTCCTCGGGGACCTTGTAGTACGCCAGGTTCTCCCGGCACGCCTCGAACAGCCGCTCCAGGTCCGGCCCTTGCGGCCCCGGCACCAGGAAGGCGACCGGGACCTCGCCGAGCACGTCGTGGGGGCGGCCCGCGACGGCGACGTCGGCGACGCCGGGCACGGTCCGCAGCACTTCCTCGACCTCGCCGGGGTGGATGTTCTCGCCGCCGCGGATGATGAGTTCCTTGATGCGGCCGGTGACGGTGAAGTAGCCCTGCTCGTCGCGGCGGGCGAGGTCGCCGGTGCGGAACCAGCCGTCCCGGAACGCTTCGGCGGTGGCCTCGGGCTGGTTGTGGTAGCCGACCATCACGCTGGCGCCCTTGACCCAGACCTCGCCCTCCTGCCCCACGGGCACGTCCTCGCCGGTCTCCGGGTCGACGAGGCGCACGTCGAGGCCGGGCACGGGCAGGCCGCAGGAGCCCTCGACGCGGGCGCCGGTGGGCCAGTTGATGGTGATGGAGCCGCAGGTCTCGGTGGAGCCGTAGGCGTCGAGGAGGGGCGCGCCGAAGGTCTCCTCGAAGGCGCGGCGCAGCTCGGCGGTGGTGATGGCGCCGCCGACCAGGCACATCCGCAGCTCGGGGGCGGTGAACCCGCGCTCGCGCGCGGCCTGCACCAGGTAGTGGTACATCGTCGGCACCCCGGCGAGGAAGGTGGCCTTCTCCTCGCGTACGGCGTCCAGGATCTCCCCGGCGGAGAAGCCGTCGACGATCCGGGCGGTGGCGCCGACGGCCGTCACGGTCAGCACGCAGACGATGTGGGCGAGGCTGTGGAACAGCGGCAGCGGCCAGACGACCCGGTCCTCGTGGGTGAGGCCGGGGATGGGGGCGTAGCAGGCGGCCACCGAGGTGAGGCAGTTGCGCTGGGTGGACAGCACGCCCTTGGGCTTGCCGGTGGTGCCGGAGGTGTAGAGCATCCAGGCGACGTCGTCGAGCCCGAGGTCGTCGCGGGCGGGCTCGGCGGGCTCGGTCTCGGCGAGGGTCTCGAAGTGGACGGTGCCGGCGGGCGCGCCGACGGGTATGCCCTCG
This sequence comes from Streptomyces sp. NPDC052773, assembly GCF_044547145.1. NCBI lineage: Bacteria > Bacillati > Actinomycetota > Actinomycetes > Kitasatosporales > Streptomycetaceae > Streptomyces > Streptomyces sp. NPDC052773. Next base: position 176,262 of record NZ_JBITZX010000014.1, read on the forward strand.
TCCCCGGTGACGACGACCTTCACCTGCGGCCGGTCCTGCACGAGCCGGGACACGACCTCGAGCTGCGCGGGTTCGGTGATGAGGACACGGGCGCCGCTGTCGTCGAGGAGGTAGGAGAGTTCGGCCTCGGTGAGGCGCGGGTTGAGGGGGACGCCGATGGCCGCCGCGCGGGTGATCGCGAGATAGCTCTCGACGAACTCCACGCTGTTGCCGTGCAGGATCGCGGCCCGGTCGCCCGGCTGGAGTCGCAGGCCGGCCAGGTGACCGGCGAGCCTTCGAGTGCGGGCCTCCAGTTCGGCATGGCTCACACTCCGCCGCGCATCGCGGTACGCGACCTTGGCCCCGAAGCGATCGGCGTTCGCCCTCAGCAGCTCGGGCACCGGCCGGATCAATTCGGTTCGCAGCATGGCGGACACCTCTCGTCGAGTGAAAGACTTCTGCAGCGGAGCCACCAGCGTCACATTTCCGCCGCCGTTCGGATCCACTATCAACCCCCCTAAGAAGTCCCTGTGTTGCCGCCCGGGTGCGTGCCAGGGTAGGGGTCTGTGACTCAATGCGAGGGAACGCCAAGGTAATTGGCCCCGATCAAAAGCCACGCGAAAACGGCAAGGAAAGGATTCGACTGTGATCTCGAATTCCCGGAATCAGCTTCCCGTGATCTCCGGAACGACTCGTCTCTTCGCGGTTCTCGGTGATCCGGTGCGGCAGGTGCGGGCGCCGGAAATGCTGAATCCGGTGTTCGCGGAACTCGGCCTCGACGCGGTCCTGGTCCCCGTGCACGCGCCGGTGGCCCACCTCGGCGAGGTGGTACGCGGCTTGCAGCGGGCGGCCAACGTCGACGGGCTGCTGGTGACGGTCCCGCACAAGGCGGCGGTGTGCGACTACGCCGATGTGCTCAGCCCGGCGGTACGGCTGGCCGGCAGCGCCAACGCGCTGCGCCGCGGGGCCGACGGGCGCTGGTACGCCGACAACTTCGACGGCGCGGGCTTCGTCGCCGGCCTGGTCGCGGCCGGCCACTCCCCGGCCGGACGGCGCGTGACCCTGCTGGGCGCGGGCGGCGCGGGCGGCGCGATCGCGGCGGCGCTGGTGACGGCGGGCGTGGCCGGCCTGGACGTGGTGGACCTCGACCCCTCCCGGGTCCAGGCCCTCCTGTCCCGCCTGACCCCCCACGCCGGCGACCGCGTCCGCGCGGGCACGGCCGCCGCCGTCCGCACGTCCGACCTGGTCGTCAACGCGACCCCGCTGGGCCTGCGCGACTCGGACCCCCTCCCCTTCGACCCCGCCGACCTCTCCCCCGGCACGGTGGTCGCGGACATCATCATGACCCCCCGAGAAACCCGCCTCCTCCGCACAGCCTCCTCCCTCGGCCTCCCCACCCACTACGGCGCCCACATGCTGACCCAACAGCTACGGCTCTACAGGGAGTTCTTCGACCTGGGCTGACGAACGACGACGGACGGGCGCCCCCACCCACCCAGCCTGCGGACCCACGCCCACACCAGCCCACCCAGCCCGCGGGCACGCTCTCCACCCACCCAGCCCGCGGGCACGCTCTCCCCCCCAACCCAGCCTGCGGCGCGGCCCACCCACCTCCTCCCTAGCCTGCGGGCGCAGACCAAGCCACGCCACCCAAGACCACCCCCGCCCAGCCACAACTCCGGCCACACTCCCCCCAGCGGCCCCACACTCCCCCCTCCCCGACGCCGAGTTCCCAGCCAGTGCCGCCACGGTGACCTCCCCATGGCCGCCCCCTTCTTAGCCTGCGAGGCATGAATCCAACCATCGGCGACATGACGGCCCCGGGGACCGAAACCCCCCGCTTCCCCGACGACATCGAAGCCCAGGTGAAGGCCGCGGTGGCCCGGCCGGCCGCCCAGCAGCCCGAGTGGCCGGATCCGTCCCGCGCCCGCGCCGCGCGGGACGCCCTCACCCAGCTCCCGCCCCTCGTCGTACCGGGCGAGGTGGACCGCCTCCAGACCCAGCTCGGCAGAGTCGCGAACGGCCAGGGCTTCCTCCTCCAGGCGGGCGACTGCGCGGAGACCTTCGACGGCAACACCGAGTCCCACGTCACCGCGAACATCCGCACCCTGCTCCAGATGGCCGTGGTCCTGACGTACGCCGCCAGCGTCCCGGTCGTGAAGATCGGCCGGATCGCCGGCCAGTACGCCAAGCCCCGCTCCAACTCCACGGACGCCCTCGGCCTGCCGGTCTACCGCGGCGACATCGTCAACTCCCTCGACCCGACCCCCGGCGCCCGCGTCCCCGACCCGCAGCGGATGCTGCGCGCGTACGCCAACTCGGCCGCCTCCCTCAACCTGGTCCGCGCCCTGTCCGGTTCGGGCCTGGCCGACCTCGGCCGGGTGCACGACTGGAACCGCGACTTCGTCCGCACCTCACCGGCAGGCGAGCGCTACGAGGCCCTGGCCGCCGAGATCGACCGCGGCCTGGCCTTCATGTCGGCGTCGGGCGCCGACCACGGCGCCCTGCACACCACGGAGATCTACGCCAGCCACGAGGCGCTGCTGCTGGAGTACGAGGACGGCCTGCTGCGCTGGGCGTCCTCCCCGGCCGGCGAGCGACGGCTGTACGGTCTGTCCTCGCACATGCTCTGGATCGGCGAGCGCACCCGCCAACTCGACGGCGCGCACATCGCCCTGGCGTCGCTGCTGGCCAACCCGGTCGGCCTGAAGCTGGGCCCGGGCACCACGCCCGAGCAGGCGGTGGAGTACGTCGAACGGCTCGACCCGGACAACGTGCCCGGCCGCGTCACCCTGATCAGCCGGATGGGCAACGGCAAGGTCCGCGACGTACTGCCGGAGATCGTGCAGAAGGTGGAGGCGAGCGGCCACCGCGTGGTGTGGCAGTGCGACCCGATGCACGGCAACACCGTCGAGGCGGCCAGCGGCTACAAGACCCGCCACTTCGACCGCATCCTCGACGAGGTGAAGGGCTTCTTCGAGGTGCACAAGGCGCTCGGCAGCCACCCGGGCGGCCTGCACATCGAGCTGACCGGCGACGACGTCACCGAGTGTCTGGGCGGCGCGCAGGAGATCGACGAGCAGGCGCTGGCCCAGCGCTACGAGACCAGCTGCGACCCGCGGCTGAACCCGAAACAGTCCGTCGAACTCGCCTTCCTGGTCGCGGAGATGCTCCAGGCATGAGCAAGGCCCGAAACGCACGAAGGGGGCGCCCGGAATACTCCGGGCGCCCCCTTTTCTCGGCGCTCACTCGGGAATCAGCGCGGGATGGTGCCAGGCGAGCGCCGTATAGCGGTCCGCTCGGTCCGTGGTGCTCTCGTTCGGGGTTCCGGAATACGACCGGAGATTGCCGGTGAAAATGCTGATCGCGGCGTCGAGCGCGACAGTGAGCCCGATGCGCGGGTCTTCCTCGACCGTGGAATCGACATGCTGTTCCTGCATTTTCCTGACCCTCCCTGAATGACCGCGAAACGTTCCTTCGTTCTTCTGAAGAACGTAGAAGTCGCAGCGGTCTCAGGGATCCCCTAGCCCACCCCAGAGGTTTCCGGAATTACCGTGGGATGAGCGGTCAGACCAACTGGGGCCGCCGGCCCAGGAGTCGCGGCTCCTGGTTGAGGATGGCGCGCTCCAGCTCCTGGAGGTCCCGCGTCGGGTCGAGCCCGTGCACGTCAACCAGTGCCTGCCGGGTACGGCGGTACGCGGCCAGTGCCTCGGTCTGCTGACCGCAGCGGTAGAGCGCCAGCATCAGCTGGTGGCACAGCCGTTCCCGGGTGGGCACGACGGCGGCCATCTGCTCCAGTTCGCAGACGAGTTCGCGGTGCCGGCCGAGCTCCAGACCGGCGGCGGCCCAGTCCTCGTAGACGGTCAGCCGCTCGCGCTCCAGCTGGGCGAAGGACGGCCAGCAGATGCCGGTCTCGGCGAGGTCGACGAGGACGGAGTCCCGCCACAGGGACAGGGCCTGGGCGAGCGAGTCGACGGCCGCGTCCGGGAATCCGGCGGCGAGTTCGGCACGGCCCTGGGCCGCGAGCCGGCGGAAGCGGAACGCGTCGACGGTCTCCGGCTCCAGTCGCAGCTGGTAGCCGTGCGGAGCGGTGGTGAGCCGGACGCCGCGCCCCTCCAGGCCGTTCTGCTCGAAGATCCTGCGGATGCCCGAGACCGCGTTCTGCACCATCTTCCGGGAGGTGGTCGGCGCGTCGTCGCCCCAGAGGGCGGACACCAGCCGGCTGGTGGCGACGGTCTTGTTCGGGTTGAGCAGGAGATAGCCGAGGGTGGCCCGCTGGATGACCCCGCCCAGCGGTAGTGCTCGTTCTGATGTGATCAGTTCGAGCGGACCAAGAAGGTTGAACCGCATACTATCCCCCACGCATTGGACGGTTTCTCAACACCCACTAGAAAACAAACCGGCTCCGCTGTTTGTCAAGTCGGTTGCGGGGTCGGTCGCGTAAACCTTGCCGTCATCCCCGAGCGAGGTATCGTCCAAGTCGCCCTATAAATGGGCGAATCGGGCGCCTATGCCACCGGCACCCCGCCCCTCACCCTGTCAGGCCTCTCGACCAAAACAGCCATGACAGTCGGATTACGATCACTCGTCGGTCATCGAGTGGTAACCCGGCACCCACCGAAAAACGGCCCCGGGACCACCCGAGGCCGTCACTTCCCGCCGAAAACTCCTCCCGCCGCCGCTCGCCCCCGCTACAACTCGCCCACGGAACTGGCCACCGGCACCCCGCACGGCGTCGGCTCCGCCCCGAGGTGCCCCGAGGCCACGAACAGGTCCCGCGCGGCCGGGCCCACCACCCGAGGCAGCAGAAGGGTCCAGAAGCGCGTCAGCGTGGTCCGCTCGAGCCAGCGGCGGTCCCGGCCGCCGAGGGCCTCCAGACCGGCCGCCACGGCCACCACGGCCGTCGAGAGGTCCCGGGTGGCCACCCCGGGCATCAGGGCGCCCTCGCGCCCGGCCCGTTCGACCGTGTCCTCCACCCACCTCTGCCACTCACGGCGCAGATCCGGGGTGGCGCCGGTGCGCTCGGGGCGGGAGCTCAGCGCGAAGCCGGCCCGCAGCACGACGTCCTGGGCCAGCCCCTGCACGAGGAGGTGACTGGCGTCGATGAGCACTTGCAGGGACAGCGCGTCACGGGGCCGCGTGATCCACAGCAGCCGCTCCCCGGCCGCGGCCACGACGGCGTCCAGCAGGGCGGCCTTGTTGGCGAAGTGGAAGTGCAGCGCCCCGCTGCTGACCCCGGCCTTGGCGCTGATGGTGGCCAGGGACGCCACCTCGAACCCGTCCCGGTCGAACAGCTCGGCCGCGGCGTTGATGAGTGCGTTGCGCGTCCGTATCGCGCGTTCCTGTTTGGCCATGGCGAACTCCGTTGCTCCACTGGGGGTCAGTGCTGCGGAAGACAGGGTTCCGTTCGGTCGCCGTCCGACAGCCGCAGACCCACCACTGTAACAAACCGGCTTCGCGGTTTCTCTACCCCGGAACGCCCCGGACCTGGGAAAGCCCGGAAACCGACCTGCGCGATTCCCGCCCTGAGAGCGCCCGATGAACAGCCGATGGGCGAACGCGCCGACCCCCACCGTCGTACCGGATCACCCGGACAGGCAAACGGGGCCCGCGAAAACGGGCCCCGTCATGCACCTACGGCACACCGCGCCTCGGGCGCCGTCACGGCACGCCGGGCACGCCATCCCCTCTCCCGGCGGCCCGTCCGCCGCCGGATCCCGTAGCCGTCATTGGCGCGATCGCATCACCCCACCGCGCTCCGTCCGGTCCCCACTCCGCCCGGCCCTCGTGTCAGCCCCGCAGCAGCACCGGCAGCGCCCCGAAGCCGTTCAGCAGGAACGTGGGCAGCGGGCGCAGCTCCTCCGGCGGGCAGCCGAGGGCCACGTCCGGGAAACGCTCGAAGAGGGCGCGGAAGGCGATGGTGGCCTCCAGCACCGCGAGCGGGGCGCCGAGGCAGCGGTGCGTACCGTGCCCGAAGCCCAGGACGTCGCGGCCGGTGCGCAGCAGGTCGAAGCGAGCGGCATCCTCCCCGTGCCGCTCGGGATCGCGCCCGCCCGCCGCGAAGCTGACGAGGATGGGGTCGCCCCGCCGGATCAGCACCCCGTCGAGGTCGATGTCCTCCACGGCGAACCGCATCGGCGAGTAGGAGGCCGGGCTGTGCACGCGCAGGGTCTCGTTGACCACGTCCTCCCAGCCGGCCCGCCCGGCGCGTATGTGCTCCAGTTGCCCCGGGTCCGTGAGCAGCGAGCCCACGCCGTTGACGATGAGCGTGGAGGTGGTGTCCTGCCCGGCCGCGATCATCAGGAAGAGCGTGCCGAGCAGTTCGTTCTCGGTGAGCCGGTCGCCGTCGTCGCGGGCGGCGATCAGCGAGGAGGTCAGGTCGTCGCCGGGCTCCTTCCGCTTCTCGGACACCAGCTCGGCCAGCAGCCGGAACGCCGTGTTGCGCGCGGCCTCCATGGTCTGGGCCGTGACGCTGGAGGAGAACACCACCCGCAGGGCCGCACACAGCGCGGTGCGCATCTCGCCCTCCGCGACGCCGAACAGCTCGCAGACGACCTGGAGCGGCAGCGACTCGGCGAACGCCGAGCGCAGTTCCACCGGCCGCCCGTCCGATCCGGCGTCCATCGCGTCCAGCAGCGACGCGGTGATCTCCTCGATGCGCGGCTGCAGCGCGGCGGTTCTCCGGGCCGTGAAGGCACCGGCCACGAGTCTGCGCAGGCGCGCGTGTTCCGCGCCGTACGCGAAGAGCATGTTCTCGTTGGCGACCCAGGGGAACAGCGGCCAGTCGGGGGTGATCCGCCCCTCGATGAACGCCGGCCAGTGGCGCCGCGCGTCCTTGGAGACCCGCGGGTCCACCAGCAGCCGCTCCACCTGACTCTGCCCCACCACCGCCCAGGCCGTCACCCCACCCGGCAGTTCCACCTCCACGGCCGGTCCCTGCTCCCGCAGCATCGCGCCCTCGGCGGCGATGCCCCGTCCGGTCACGTCGAGTGTGTACAGATCAGAAGTAACGTTCATTCTCTTCTACTCCGTTCGGTCGTCGTCGCGTTCCGCCCCCAGCCGTACGCACACATACCGAGGAGACCGAGGAGCCCGGCGGCTGCTCCTCCCCCGTGGTGCCGCCCCGTCACAGGCCTGCACCCTCACACCCCGACCGGCGCGCATCGCACCACCGGGCCCGGCGTGTGTTCCTGCCGTCCGCCGGCACATGCCCGCCTCGCGGTGAACGGGCGGCGTGCCTGCCGCGACCCACTGACGGCATGCGTGCCGCGGATCGGCGACACGCACGCCACGGACCGGCCGCGGGGCCGACGAACGGCAGCTCTCCGCCCTCGGACGGCAGCATGGCTGCCGTCGGACGGCCGCAACCCTGCCGTCGAACCGGCGCGTGGCTCGTCCGCCGGCCGACGGGCGAGGTACGTCGTCGACCGGACGCGGAGCCGTGGTTCACACAGTCCACGCACGCGCGGTCCACCGTTCAGGCGGTCCACTGCACGCGCAGGCCGTCGTTCATACAGGCCATGCACGCGCGGGCCGCCGTTCCGGCGGACACGGCTCGCACAGGCCGTCGTTCACACAGACCTTCGTTCACACAGGCCACGCGCCCACAGACCGCCGTTCCGGCGGATCACTGCCCACGCGGGCCCTCGTTCTCAGAAGCCACGCACTCGCCAGGTCGTCGTTCCGGCGAACTCCACTCGTACGGGCCCCCGTTCACACGGACCAGTGCCCGGCGCGGTCCCCCTCCCGGCGGGCCACCGCTCGCACGGACCATCGTTCACACGGCCGCCGCTCGCACCGGCCGCCATACATTCGGGCCACCGCGCGCAGAGACCGCAGTGCTGCGGGACCTGCTCCTACAACCCACCGCACATACGGGCCGTTGCTTCCACAGCCCGCCGTGTTCACGAGCCGCTGCTCACGCAGGCGGTAGACCTGGCCGGCGCGTTGCCCGTACAACCCGTAGGTCTGACACCGTTTCTCGCACGACCCCCAGGCCCATCGCCGTCGCTCACGCAAGCCGTAGGCCGGGCCGCCGTTCAGGCGGGCCGTCGCTCGCTCGGGCCATCGTCCTTACAGATCCCCACCAGAACCGACCCCCCCTCCGACAGCCGCAGTCCACTCGGACCACGACTCACACAGACCCGTCACACAGACCCGTCACGCAGGCCCTTCACACAGCCCCTCACCAGCGCGGACCGCCCCTCCGGCGGCCCTCGCTCGCTCAGCCCCCGGTCCGGACGGACGGACCCCCGCTCGCGCAGGCCGGTGTCCGGCCGGTGCTCGCGTGGGTCGTCGTCCTCGCTGGCCCGTAGTTCTACCGGGTGACCGCCGGTTCGGACAGCGTTTCCGCCAGATCGGGTTGGAGGGAAAGGAGTTGTACGCACCGGCGGCGCGCCAGGAGCGCACGCGCGGCACCGGTCGCCGCACCTCGGGCGGGCGCCCCTTTGCGCCACGCCCTCCCCCGCCTCGCTACGTCACGCGCTCGCCGCGGCCGGCTGCTGCTGGTCGCGGAGCCGTAGCGCCTCCGCGTAGACCCGCTCCGCGCGGTCCGGGGCGAAGTCCAGCCGGACGAGGACGCCCGGAACGGCGATGGCGGTAATGAGGTTGCGCATCAGGTCCGTCACCCGCTCCACCATGTCCGCGTGCCCGGTCATGATCTTGGAGAGCACCTGCACACCGGTGAAACTGCTGGTGAACAACGTGGCCGTGGAGGCCACATCGACATGCGGCAGCAGCTCGCCGGCCGCCTTGGCCTGGGCCAGGACGTCCATGTTGTGGTTGATCCAGCCCTGCATGGGCACCCTGCGGTCCAGTCCGTCCTGCGGGGAGCCCTGGTCCACGGTGAGACGGATGCTGCCGCGCACCATGGGATCACCGAGGCGCAGCAGATGGGCGAGGAGCAGCGCCTCGTCCATGCTCTGCTGGAGGTACAACTCCTGCGGGGGAACCGGAGGCAGCGCGGACACCTGCCCGGCCAGCACCTCCTGGGCGAGTTCCTCCTTGGAGGAGAAGTGGAAGTACAGCGCTCCCTTGGTCACGCCGCACTTCTTCAGGACCTCCGAGATGGTCGCCGCTTCATAGCCGACCTCGTCGAACAGCTCCGCCGCCGCCATGACGATCTTCTGGCGCGTACGGATGGCCCGCTCCTGCTGTGCCACTGCATCCCTCCGTCACCTCTCGACCCAAGAAGAGACCGAGTGGTTTGTATTCCTATAGCCCGCATGGAGTGATGAGTCGGCGCCCGGCCGCACAACCCCCGTCGCAGGAGACCGGGCGCGCGAAACCGGTCAATTCACACGTCCGACCGGAACAATAAAACCACCCAGCCGGTTTTGCAAGGTCTTGAAAACAAACCGATTGGTCCGTAGTTTTTGGGTCAGCGCCGCCACAACACACACCTTCTGGCTTGGCACTCACTGGGGGACAGTCGATGTTTCAGCAGGTTGAAGCACCGTTCAGAGGCAACGCCGGCGAATCAGACCGCGCGGACGGTTCTATTCCGCATCTCAGCACCACCACCGCATCCGCACCCGCACCCGCTGCGGCTCCGGAAGCAACCAGCACCCCGCCCGCCGAAGCGATCGCGGCCACCGCAGCCGCCGGGGGCACCACAGCCCACGCGGGCACCACAGCCGACGCGGACACCGGGGGGACCGCAGGCACCGCAGCCACAAGCACCGCACCCACCACAACCATCGCAGGCAACGCCGTGGACGAGCTCAGCCATCTGCTCTTCGAGGGGGACGAGCGCGATCGCGTACACGGCCGCTGGCGCGCCCTGGTCGCGGGCGAGGAGTTCGCCTACCGCCCGGACCTGACGCCCCGCGAGCGCGCCGAACTCTCGTACCGGCGGCTCCGCTTGGTCAACAGCGCGATACCGTCCGCCGAGGCGCTCACCTACGACGCCCGCCGGCTCGCCGCGCTGCACGAGTGGACCGGCTTCGTCGACGGCGGCCTGTGCACGCTGGCGAGCATCCACTACAACCTCTTCCTCGGCAGCCTGCTCGACCACGACGGCTACCGCCGCGATCTGTCACCGTACGCGGCCATGCGGCGCACCGGGGTCTTCCTGTGCACCGAGCTGGAGCACGGCAACGACGTCGCGAACCTCCGGACGGTGGCCCGCTACGACCGCGAGACCGGCGGTTTCGTCCTGCACACGCCGACCGTGGGCGCGCAGAAGTTCATGCCCAACACCAGCCTCACCGGCGGCCCGAAGAGCGCGGTGGTCGCCGCCCGGCTGCTGGTCGACGACGAGGACCAGGGCATCTTCCTCTTCCTCACCCCGCTCAGCGACGACAAGGGTCACCTCCCCGGCGTTCGGGTCCGCCGACTGCCCGAACGCACGGGAACCCCGGTCGATCACTGCCTGACCTCCTTCGACCACGTCCGGCTGCCGCGCGAGGCCATGCTGGAGGCCGCCCACGGCCGGCTGGACGAGGACGGGAAGCTCACCAGCTCCCTCGGCAACCGCCGCAAGCGGTTCCTGCGGTCCGTCGGCCGCGTCACCGTGGGCAAGCTCTGCATGAGCGCCGGCACCCTGGGCATGGCCCGCGCGGCCCTCACCATCGCCGTGCGCTACGCCCACCACCGGCACATCGGCGGCCCCAAGGCCGGCCAGCGCATCCCGCTGACCGCGCACCGCAGCCACCACGCCCGGCTGCTGCGCTCGCTGTCGACGGCGTACGCCATGACCTTCCTCCAGCGGACGATGGTCGACCGCTGGACGGCCCTCGACGAGTGCGACCGCGAGCAGCGCGAGGAGACCGAGCGGCTGATCGCCATCGCCAAGGGCTGGATCACCTGGCAGGCCCGGGACATCACCATCGAGTGCCGGGAGCGGTGCGGGGCGCAAGGCCTGTTCCCGCACAACAATCTGGCGGACCTTCAGCTGAACGTGGAGGGCGGTATCACCGCCGAGGGCGACAACCTGGTGATCTGGGTGAAGGCCGCCTCCGAGATGGTCTTCGGCCATGAGTCGGGGCCGTCGGGCCCGTCGGGTCCCGGGCAGCCGGTGCCGCCCGCGGGACGGGACCTCGCCGACCTCGGCTTCCTGCGGGACCTGCTCGCCTCCGCCGAGCGGATCTGGCAGACCCGCGCCCGAGAGGCCCTGCGCGGCGGACCGGCGGGTGACCCGATCGGCCGCTGGAACGTCACTTCAGGCGCCGCCCTGGAGATGGTCTCCGCGCACGCCCGGCTCCAGGCGGCGGACGCCCTGCTGGCCGCCGTGGGCAAGGCGCGCAACGCCCGCGCCCGCTTCCTGCTGGAGAACGTCTCGCGCCTGTTCCTCCTGGAGCAGCTCAGCCGGCACACCGGCGATCTGCTGGCCGCCGGGCTGATGACGCCGGAGCAGGTGGTGTCCCTGCACGACACCGCCGACGGGGTCGTCGCCGATCTGGCGCCCCATCTGATGACCCTGGTCGACGCCTTCGACCTGCCGGAGGAGTTCCTGTCCCGGGTCCCGATCGCGGGTCCCGACTACGTCGGCCACTACGAGCCCGCCCCCGAGCCGGTACGCCTCTCCCGCGACCCCGCCGCCCCCGACCCGGCCCTCGAGTGCGAGGTCGCGTCCGTACTGGAGTCCGCGCTGGAGCCGGGCGTCCTGCCCGAGCCGACCCTCGCCTGATCCACCCCTCCGCTCCACGAGGCCGCACCCACCCGGGTGCGGCCTCGTTCCGCCCCCGCCCCTTGACGTGTCCCTGGCGCAATGGCTTCATGGGAGCGTCATGGGAGCGCTCCCACACCCTTTCGCTCCGCTCTCTCCACCCACCCGCAGGTTTCTTGGCTCATTCCCTGGAGTCGCAGTGAGAACGACAAGAAGCGCCGTACTGACCACCCTGACCGCCTTGGCCACGCTCCTCGGCCTGCTCACCCTCGCCCCGGCCGCCGCCCACGCGCAGTCCCCGCCCGACACCCCCGGCGCCGCCGCCACCGGCCTGCACATAGCGGGCGGCCGTCTCCTCGAAGGCAACGGCAACGACTTCGTGATGCGCGGCGTCAACCACGCCCACACCTGGTACCCGGGCGAGACCCAGTCGCTGGCCGACATCAAGAAGCTGGGCGCCAACACCGTCCGGGTCGTGCTCTCCGACGGCCACCGCTGGACCCGCAACAGCCCCGAGGACGTCGCGGCCGTCGTCGACGACTGCAAGGCCAACCGCCTGATCTGCGTCCTGGAGGTGCACGACACCACCGGCTACGGCGAGGAGGCCGCCGCCGGCACCCTCGACCACGCCGCGGACTACTGGATCAGCCTGAAGGACGTCCTGGCCGGCGAGGAGAACTACGTCATCGTCAACATCGGCAACGAGCCCTGGGGCAACACCAACCCGCAGGGCTGGACCGAGCCGACGATCGCCGCGGTCAAGAAGCTGCGCGCCGCCGGATTCCAGCACACGATCATGGTGGACGCGCCGAACTGGGGCCAGGACTGGCAGGGCGTCATGCGCGCCAACGCCCAGTCCGTCCACGCCGCCGACCCCACCGGCAACCTGATCTTCTCGATCCACATGTACAGCGTCTACGACACGGCGCAGGAGATCACCGACTACCTGAACACCTTCGTGAGCGCCGAACTCCCCATCGTCATCGGTGAGTTCGGCGGACCGCCCGACCAGTGGGGCGACCCCGACGAGGACACGATGATGGCCGCCGCCGAGCGGCTCGACCTCGGCTACCTGGCCTGGTCCTGGAGCGGCAACACCGATCCCATCCTCGACCTGGCCATCGACTTCGACCCGGCGCGGCTCAGCTCCTGGGGCCAGCGCATCTTCCACGGCGCCAACGGCATCGCCCAGACCTCCCGCGAGGCCACGATCTTCGGCGGCACCGCCCCCGACACCCAGGCCCCGACCGCGCCGGGCACCCCCACCGCCTCCGCCGTCTCTCCCACCTCGGTCACCCTGACCTGGCCCGCCGCCTCCGACAACGTTGCCGTCACCGGCTACGACGTGGTCCGCGTCAACGGCACCACCGAGACGGCAGCCGCGTCCACCACCACCAACCGCGTCACCGTCTCCTCCCTGACCCCGGACACGTCGTACACCTTCGCGGTCTACGCCAAGGACGCGGCCGGCAACCGCTCGGCCCGCTCCGCGACGGTCACCGTCACCACCGAGAAGGACAACGGCACCCCCGGCACCGGCTGCGCGGTCGGCTACCGCGTGACCAACCAGTGGCCCGGCGGCTTCCAGGGCGAGATCACCCTCCGCAACACCGGCACCGCCCCCATCAGCGGCTGGACCCTGGCCTTCTCCTTCGCCGACGGCCAGACCATCACCAACATGTGGGGCGGCACCCCGACCCAGACCGGTTCCGCGGTGAAGGTCGCCGCCGCGTCCTACACGGCCACGATCCCCGCCAACGGCTCCGTCACCGTCGGCTTCACCGGCAACCGGGGTACGACGAACACCGCTCCGACGAGCTTCACCCTCAACGGCACGACCTGCGCAACGAGCTGACGCCACCGGCCGACCGGCGGGGACGAGGGTTCCCGCCGGTCGCCCGGGGTCAGGGCCTCAACTCGCCGCGCTGAAGGGCGGACACGAAGGAGCGCCACCCGGTGGCGGGAAATATGATCACGGGCCCGGCGATGTGCTTGCTGTCTCGCACCGGGACGAGGGCATCGAAGTCGTCGGAGACCTCAAGGCACGCGCCGCCGTCCGGATTGCTGTAGCTGCTCTTGCGCCACGTCACGGCACTCAAGTCGATGGGTCGCACGGCGCTTCCTCCAACATGCGCAGGATGTATTTTTGCGACTCGGCCGGGGACAGGGCCTTGTCGCGCACTCCATCGTAGGCACGCTGCAAGCGCTCGATCCGAGCGTATTCCTCGACGAGTTCGCCGCCTTGAGCGTTCTCCGTGTAGGCCACGGGACGGCCGTCGGGCAGCCTCAGGAACCACACGTCAGTCGCCACCAAGCCGTGAAGTCCCGCGCTCTGCGGCAGCACCTGGACCGTCACGTTTTCTCGCTCCGTCATCGCCGCCACGTGCGACAACTGCGCGCGCCACTCCCCCTCGTCCTGCAACGGTGTCCTCAGGACCGCCTCTGCGAGGATCGTCCGAAACGGCGGCGCGTCCTCCCCCTCCAGCAGTTCCCGGCGCCCCATCCGCGCCTTCACCTGCTGCTCCAGCTCCGCGCCCTTGATGCCGCCCGCGGTCAGCACCTCCCGCGCGTACTCCGGCGTCTGCAACAGCCCCGGCAGCACGCTGACCGCGAAGTGCCACAGGCTGACCGCCTCGGCCTCCAGCGCCATATAGCGCCGGTAGCGCTCGCGGAACTGGGTGTGATCACCGGCCGCCAGCTCCCAGAGGGCCAACAGCAGGCCCGGCGTGCCGTAGTGCTGGTCGAGGGCCTGGACGACCTCCGGACTACCCAGTGTCTCCCCCTTCTCCATCTTCCCGAACAGCGACCAGTCCCAGCCCAGCCGCTCGCCGAGCTGCCGCAGGCTCTCCCCGCGCTGGGCCCGCAACGTGCGTAACTCCTCGGCGAACCGTTGGCGTGGTTCCTGACTGCGTCCTGTGACGAGGCGTCGTTGCGGCAAGGTGACTCCCTCGAGTGCTTGTGGAAGTTGTGGAACGTGCAGGACCCGGCGGGGAACCGCACCGCGTCCACGGCACGGCCGGGCCCGGCCCGGAGGCATGGTCGTAACACCTCGACTACGCACGGTAATTCACCGGACGTGGACCCGGAGGCCGATCGACCACAAAAAGGGAAGGAAGGCCCATGCCGACCTCGAAGTCCCAGGAAGCCCTCGCCGCCCGCGACGCGCTCGCCGCCGCCCTGACCGCCGCCGGTATCCAGCTCCCGGCGATGGACGTCCGCACCCACGCCGCCGCCGGATACGCGCTCATTCACCTCGGCGTCTGCTCGGCTCCCGTGGCCCGCGCGCTCGCCGCCGTCATCGCGCGGGGTTCCGCTCGGTGAGCGTCACGCCACCCGGCACCGCCGTCCGGGACACCGTCCGCGACCGCGTCGGGGTGGTCATGGGTCACGAGGGACCGTATCTCCAGCTCCGCCCCCTGTCGGGCGGCCGGGAATGGGACGCGGACCCGGACCACGTCCGTCCGCTCACCCCGGCGGAACTGCTCCACGCCCGTCTCGCCGAGACGAACGCGCGCAGCCGCATCGGCCTCGGCGTCAAGCAGTCAGGACCTTCGGCCCGCTGACCCGCGCCCCACCGGCGCTGCCGTCCGACTGCCGGTTCCGCGGACGGTCAGGCGGTACTCGTCATGCCTTCGCGCAGACGGCCCAGGAGTCGCTTGATCAGCCGGGACACCTGCATCTGGGAGACTCCCAGGCGTCCGCCGATCTCGGCCTGGGACAGCTCCTCCACGAAGCGCCAGTGGATGATCTTGCGGTCGCGTTCGTCCAGTTCGGCGATCAGCGGAGCGAGCGCGTGGAAGTCCTCGACCAGTTCCAGAGCGGCGTCCTCGTTGCCTATGAAGTCCTGCAACGCGGCCTCGCCGTCCTCGCTGCCGCTGATCGCCGCATCGAGGGAGGCCGAGTTGTAGCCGTTGGAGGCCAGTTGAGCCTCGACCACCTCGTTCTCGGGGAGGGACATCAGCTCGGACAGTTCCCTGGTGGTCGGCGTGCGGCCCAGTCGGCTGCGCAGTTCCTCGTTGGCGCGGGCGAGTTCGACGCGGGCTTCCTGCAACCGGCGCGGCACATGGACGGCCCAGGAGGTGTCACGGAAGAACCGCTTGATCTCTCCGACGATGTAGGGCACGGCGAAGGAGGTGAACTCCACCCCGCGGGACAGCTCGAACCGGTCGATCGCCTTGATCAGTCCGATCATGCCGACCTGGACGATGTCCTCCATCTCCTCCGCGCCACGGCTGCGGAACCGGCCGGCCGCGTAGCGGACGAGGGACATGTTCATCTCGATCAGCGTGTTGCGCGCGTGCTGGTACTCCGGCGTGCCCTCCTCCAGCACCGCCAGCCGATCGAAGAACACCTTCGACAGCTCCCGGGCGTCCTTCGGCGCGACCGTGGTCGGGTCCGCGATCTCCGGAACGTCCACCGTCCTCTCGGCAGTCCGCTCGGCCGTCGTCGCGGTCATCAGGTCCCTCCCAGTCGCTCGGTGTCGCCGCCGCCGGTCCGGCGTTCGGCAAGCAGGCGCATACCCCCAGCGCCGATCCGCATTCCTCTCGTGTCCACTGACCTGCGAAAGCAAGGTCCCGATCAGTGCATGAGCGGGGAATCGGAGGGCACACGGACGGCCAGGAGGTCGATTGACAATGGTTCCCCTTCTTCTCGTTCTGCTTCTGGCCGTGCTCCTCTTCGGCGCCGGCTTCGCCGTCAAGATTCTCTGGTGGGTTGCCCTCGCCGTCCTGGTGCTGTGGCTTCTCGGCTTCGTCATGCGCTCCACCAGCGCCGACGGCGGACGCGGTCGCTGGTATCGATGGTGATCTGACCCGCGGACATCGCTTTTCCTGCGTGGGCCCTGCCGAACACGGCCGGGCCCACGCGGGCATGCCGGACGTTCGGGCGGGACAGGCCCGCACGGGGGAGCCCGCACGACCTCCCGCCACCTCCCCGCCCTGGCCCGCCCCTCGACAGCGGTATTGCCCGGGTGCCTGCGACACTGGCTGCATGGATGTCGTCCGCAGGAACAACGTCACCGTCACCGGCAACCCCCAGGGGCGCACGGTGGTGCTGGCCCATGGTTTCGGCTGTGACCAGAACATGTGGCGGCTGACGGTCCCTGCGCTGGTCCGGGACCACCGGGTGGTGCTGTTCGACTACGTCGGCTCGGGCCGCTCCGACTCGTCCGAGTTCTCGGAGGACCGGTACGCGTCCCTGAGCGGCTACGCCAGGGACGCGGTGGAGGTGTGTGAAGCGCTCGACCTGCGCGACGCGGTCTTCGTGGGGCATTCGGTCAGCGCGATGATCGGCGTGCTGGCCGCCGGCATGGCTCCGGAGCGGATCGGCGCACTGGTGATGGTGGCGCCGTCTCCGCGGTACATCGACAGCGACGGCTACCGGGGTGGCTTCAGCGCCGAGGACATCGACGAGCTGCTCGAGTCGCTGGAGGCGAACTATCTCGGCTGGTCGGCGGCGATGGCACCGCTGATCATGGGCAACCCCGAACGACCGGAACTCGGCGACGAGCTCAAGAACAGCTTCTGCGCCACCGACCCGGACATGGCCCGCGTCTTCGCGCGGACCACCTTCCTGTCGGACTCGCGGGACGACCTGAAGGGCGTGTGTGTCCCGACGCTGGTGCTGGAGTGCACGCAGGACGTCATCGCTCCCCGAGAGGTCGGCGCCTTCGTCCACCAGGCGATCGCCGGCTCCACGCTGGTCACGCTCGATGCCACCGGGCACTGCCCCCACCTGTCCGCACCCGAGGCCACCAACCGGGCGATCACGGAGTTCCTGGCGGCCCTGCGATGATGTGCCGCGAACAGCGGCCCGACCCGCACGACACCGGCGACCCCGCGCGCCGTCATCCGGGCTTTCACCGAGCTGCTGGACAGCTTCGGCGACGGCCTCGACGACGACACCGCCCTGCTGGCCCTGGGCGTCCCCGCCGACCTCCCCACCGGCCCTGCGACGAGAACACCAGAATGAGCCCACTGAAGATCACTGCCCGAGACGCCCTGACCGGTCCCGTTCTGAAGATCATCGGCGACCTGGACTACAGCACCGCGCCCGAGCTGCGCGCCCAGCTCTCCGTCCTCGCCCTCCAGCCGGGCCAACGCCTCGTCCTGGACCTGGCCGACATGGTGTTCTGCGATTCGAGCGGCATCACCGCTCTGATCGCCGCACGCAACCACGCCCAGGCGGTCCAGGCCGACGTGGCCCTCGCCGCGGTGCCGCCCCACACCCTGCGCGTGCTGGGCATCGTGGGCCTCGACCAGATCTTCCCGCTGTATCCCGACAGCGAGACCGCCACCGCCGGCCGTTCCTGACCACATGACCGGCGGGCGTCAGGGTGCTGCCGGTCGCGTACGACGGCTCAGCCGCCGCCGGTGACGGTGGCGACGAAGTCCCGGTACCAGCGGTAGCTGTCCTTGGGGATACGGCGCTGGGTGGCGTAGTCCACGTACACGAGACCGAACCGCTTCCCGTACCCGTACGCCCACTCGAAGTTGTCGAGGAGCGACCAGACGTAGTAGCCGCGTACGTCGACACCGTCGGCGATCGCGGCTGCCACGGCCCGGAGGTGGCCGTCCAGGTAGGAGATCCGGTCGGGGTCGTGGACGGCTCCGTCGGGCGCCGGTACGTCGTCCTCGGCGGAGCCGTTCTCCGTGATGTGGACCGGCGGCAGCGCGTCCCCGTAGCGCTCGCGCAGGCCGGTGAGCAGGTCGCGCAGGCTGTGCGGGACGACCGGCCAGCCCATGGCCGTGTGCCTGGCCTCCGGGATGCCCACCCCCTCGAAGCGGTTGTCGTCCGCCGTGCGCGAGCGCGGGTCGGGGTCCCGGTAGGGCGCGTTCCGGACGACCGACGGGGTGTAGTAGTTGAGGCCGAGGAAGTCCAGCGGCGCGGCGATGACGTCGAGGTCGCCGGGCCGGCGGAAGGACTGATGGCGTATCAGGTCCTCCCAGGTGTCGTCCTCGCCGTCCGCGTAGCGCGCCTTGAGCAGCGGCTCGGTCCACATCAGGTTGCGCTGGGTCTCGGCGCGCAGCGCCGCGGCCACGTCCTCGGGGGCGTTCGTGGCGGGGGTGACGTGGTCGAGGTTGAGCGTGATCCCGACCTCGCGGGCGCCCGCCTCGCGCAGCACCGGTACGGCCAGTCCGTGGCCGAGGAGCAGGTGGTGGGCGGTGGCGAGGGCCGGTGTCCCCTCGCGGGCGCCCGGGGCGTGCTGCCCGCCCGCGTAGCCCAGGAAGGCGCTGCACCACGGCTCGTTGAGGGTGATCCACCGGGGCACCCGGTCGGCCAGTGCCTCGGCGACCAGTCGCGCGTAGTCGGCGAACCGGTGGGCGGTGTCGCGGTCACGCCAGCCGCCGCGCTCCTCCAGGGCTTGCGGCAGGTCCCAGTGGTAGAGCGTCACGGCGGGTTCGATGCCGGCGTCGAGGAGGCCGTCGACCAGGCGCTCGTAGAAGTCGAGTCCCGCCGCGTTGGCCGGTCCGGAGCCGGTGGGCTGCACCCGGGGCCAGCCGACGGAGAACCGGTAGGAGCGCACGCCGAGTTCCTTCAGCAGGGCGATGTCCTCGCGGTAGCGGTGGTAGTGGTCGCACGCCACGTCACCGGTGTCGCCCCCGAGGACCGCGCCGGGGCGCCGTGCGAACGTGTCCCAGATGGAGGGGCCCCGGCCGTCCTCGTGGACCGCGCCCTCGATCTGGAAGGCGGCGGTGGCCGCCCCGAAGACGAACCCGGGCGGGAAGGAAGGAAAGTCACTCACAGCCAAAGATCCTCGACACCTAAACCGGTTCTGTACAGCTCTCGTGCGCTCTGGGCTCTCACTTACTCGTTTATTTGACTAAACCTAGAGCTAAACTCGCAGTCCAGCTAGACAACGTTGTCAGGACTCGGCAGAGTTCCGTCCTCGAGGGCCGAGCCGCGCGGCTCGCCCGCCGTTCGCATGGAAGGACCGACGTGATGGTCGTGTACGGAGCGCTGGACATCGGTGGCACGAAGATCGCCGGAGCACTGGTGGATCCGCGCGGTCGGCTGCTCGCCCGGGCGGAGCGGCCGACACCCGCCCGTGAGCCGGCCGAGGTGCTGATGGGCGCCGTGACGGCCGTACTGGACGAGCTGTCCGGCCACTCCGCCTGGCAGGACCTCGCGCGCCTGGGCGTGGCGAGCGCGGGGCCGGTGGACCGGGCCGCCGGGACGGTGAGCCCCGTCAACATCCCCGGCTGGCGCGGCTTTCCGCTGGTCGAACGGGTCCGCTCGCATCCTCGGGTGCCCGCCCACGCGGATCCCGTACTGGTCGGGGACGCCGTCGCCATGACAGCGGCCGAGCACTGGCTGGGCGCCGCGCGCGGGGTGGACAGCGCGCTGTGCATGGTGGTCTCCACCGGCATCGGCGGCGGACTGGTCCTCGGCGGACGCCTGCACGCCGGGCGCACGGGGAACGCGGGCCACATCGGGCACATCTCCGTCGACCTCGACGGGTCCGCGTGCCCGTGCGGTGCGCGGGGCTGTGTGGAGGGACTGGCGAGCGGCACGGCGATCGCCGCGCGCGCCCTGGCGGCGGGCTGGACCCCGCCCCCGGGCGTCGCCGCCACCGCGGCGGGTGTCGCCGCCGCGGCCCGGTCCGGCGACCCCGTCGCCCGGGCCGTGTACGACCGTGCCGCGCAGGCCCTGGCGGCCTCGATCGCCGCGACGGCCGCTCTGGTCGAACTCGACCTCGTCGTGATCGGCGGAGGCGTGGCACAGGCCGGCGACACCCTGTTCGCCCCCTTGCGCCGCCACCTCGCCGACTACGCCGTCCTCGACTTCGCCCGCGACCTCCCGGTCGTCCCGGCCGCCCTCGCCTTGAACGCCGGGCTGATCGGCGCGGCGGCGGTGGCGGCGGGCGGCGCGGGCGCCGCGGCGGAATCGGCGGCCGGGGCGGCGGCGCGGTCGGTGACCGGAACGGTGGCGGGCCCAGGGGCCGGAACGACGGAGGACCCGGCGGCCGGAGCGACGCAGACGCAGAGCGTGGCCGCGTCGGCTCCGAGCGCGGGGAGGCCGCGGGGAACGGCGGCCCTGCCCGCCGACGCCGCACCACCGGCCGTACCGCAGGCCTACGCCGACGGCAGCCAGGCGGCGCCCCGCGCCTCCACCCACACCACACCGGCCGCCCCTCAAGCCCCCGTCGGCGCCACACCGGCCGCTCCGCGCTCCCCCGCCCACACCACACCAGCCGCCGCGCAAACCCCCGTCGCCGCCACACCGGCCGCTCCGCGCGCCTCCACCCACACCACACCGGCCGCCGCTCAAGCCCCCGTCGGCGCCACACCGGCCGCTCCGCGCGCCTCCGCCGACGCCGCGCCGGCCGCTCCACAGAGCCCCGCCGACCACACCGTGCCCGGCCGCGGGACACCCGCCCCCTTCCTGCACGACCCCACCCCCAGGTGACGGCCGGCCACCGGCCCGACCACCGCGCCCCACACCACCCCCACCCCGCAGCCATACCCCCACACCAGGCGTCCGCCCGAAAGGAACCACCTCACATGGACCGCCTCATCAACTCCATCCGCCCCTACCCCTGGGGCTCCCGCACCGCGTTGCCCGCTCTGCTGGGTACCGTCCCGGACGGCTCGCCGCAGGCGGAGTTGTGGATGGGGGCGCATCCGGGGGCTCCCTCCCGGGTGGAGCGCGACGGGTACCTCCGCGGGCTGGACCAGGTCATCGAGAAGGATCCGCGGGGCGAGCTGGGCGACGCGGTCGTGCGTCGCTTCGGGCCGCGGCTGCCCTTCCTCGTCAAACTGCTGGCGGCCGACGCCCCGTTGTCCCTCCAGGTGCACCCGGACCCGGCCCAGGCGTCCGCCGGATACGCGCGGGAGAACGCCCAGGGCATCCCCCTGGACGCCCCGCACCGCACCTACCGGGACCCCCAGCACAAGCCGGAGATGATCGTCGCCCTCACCCCGTTCGAGGGCCTGTGCGGATTCCGGCCGACGCACGAGAGCGCCGATCTGCTGGCCGCCCTGGACCTGGACTGGACGGCCCCGTACATCGCCGCGCTCCGCTCGGACCCGGCGGAACCGGCGCTGCGGGAGGTCTTCTCCGCGTTCCTCTCCCTCTCCCCGCGCCGACTGGCCGAGTTCGGGGACGCGTTGGCGCCGGCCGCCGCGCAAGACGGCCCGCTCCGGGAGGAGTTCGCGGTGTACGACGGGCTCGCCCGGGCCTACCCGGCTGACCCCGGCGTCCCGGCCGCCCTGCTGGTGCGGCACGTCCGGCTGGCGCCCGGCGAGGCCCTGTTCCTCGGAGCGGGCGTACCCCACGCCTATCTGCGGGGACTGGGCGTGGAGATCATGGCCGCCTCCGACAACGTGCTGCGCTGCGGGCTGACGAGCAAGCACGTGGACGTGCCCGAGCTGCTGCGCGTCGTCCGCTTCGCCGCCCTCCCGTCCCCGGTGGTGCGCCCGGAGCGCGCGGAGGACGGCGAAGAGGTGTACCCGGCGCCCGTCGAGGACTTCCGGCTGTCCCGTCTCGTACGGCAGGCGGGGGACGGCGCCCGCGTCCTGCCCGGCTCGCGCCCGCAGATCCTGCTGTGCACCGAGGGCACCATCAGGCTCACCTCCGACGGCGCCGAAGTCACCCTCGCGCCGGGTGAGTCCGCGTACGCGCCGGCCGGCGAGAACGTCACCGTCTCCGGTGCCGGAACCCTCTTCCGGGCCACCACCGCACCGGAGCACGACAACTGAACCACCACTAAACTTAACCGGTTTCGCGCAAACTGTTGTCCGTGCGGACGTCTTCGCTCTAGCCTCTCTGCCAGCCGCCGATCGAACGGCGAATCCTCGCCGCCCCTTTCGACGCGAGGACGTCGGCAACCGTTCTTCGCCGGCGGTGAACAGGCGTCCCGCTGCCCGGTGTGAGCCGCTTTTCGAAACCCGGGCAGCGGGATATCCCACCGGCTCAGAACTCTGCCTTTCCCGGTCCGCCGGCGCCCCACGCCGGGCCGGACCGGACGAGCCGGACACAACCCCACACACCTCGGCCGTGCCGCGCCGCCCGGGCCTGCCCGGAGACCGGCCGCACGAGCCATCACCTCGGGAGCAGCATGAGGAAGAAACTGGCCACCGCGGCGGGAGCGTTGCTGGCCTTCGCCTCCGCGGTCCTGGCCGCACCGTCCACCGCACAGGCCGAGCCGCACAGCGGGGCGCGGACGGCGGCACAGGCCGCACCGGGCTTCCGCGTCGCCGACGGACGGCTGCTGGACGCGAGCGGCCGGGACTTCGTCCTGCGCGGCGTCAACCACGCCCACGCCTGGTACCCCACCAGGACCGCGCAGGCCCTGAAGGACATCAAGGCGCTGGGCGCCAACTCGGTGCGCGTGGTGCTCGCCACCGGCGACCGCTGGGCCAAGAACGACACCGCCGACGTCGCGGCCGTCGTCGCGCAGTGCAAGCAGAACCGGCTCGTCTGCGTCCTGGAGGCGCACGACACGACCGGCTACGGCGAGCAGGAGGGAGCCGTCTCCCTCTCCCGCGCCGTCGACTACTGGATCAGCGTCAGGGACGCGGTCAGGGGCCAGGAGAAGTACGTCATCCTGAACATCGGCAACGAGCCGCACGGCAACGGCACGTCCGGAGTGACGCCGTGGACCGCCGACACGAAGAACGCGATCGGCCGTATGCGCGCGGCCGGATTCGAGCACACCCTCATGGTCGACGCCCCCAACTGGGGCCAGGACTGGTCTTTCACCATGCGTGACCACGCGGCGGAGGTATTCGCCGCGGATCCCGCGAAGAACACGGTGTTCTCCGTCCACATGTACGGCGTATTCAACACCGCCGACAAGGTGAGGGATTACCTCAACCGGTTCACCTCCCAGCGTCTTCCCATCGTCGTCGGGGAATTCGGCGACATGCACTCGGACGGCGATCCGCACGAGGACGCCATCATGTCCACCGCGCGGCAGCTGGGGGTCGGCTACCTCGGCTGGTCGTGGAGCGGCAACGGCGGCGGTGTCGAGTACCTGGACATGGCCACGGGCTTCGACGCCACACGCCTCACCGCCTGGGGGCGGCGCATCTTCACCGGCGCCGACGGCATCCAGCAGACGGCCAAGGAGGCCGGTGTCTTCGACGGCGGCGCCCCGGCCACCGGCAGCTGCGCGGTCGACTACCGCCTCAGCGACTGGGGCAACTGGTTCAACGCCGACGTGACCATCCGCAACACCGGCACGACCGCCGTCAAGGGCTGGCAGCTCGCGTTCGCCTTCCCCGGCGACCAGAAGCTGAGCCGGACGTGGAACGCCAAGGCCGTCCAGCAGGGCAGCGAGGTACGGGCGGCCAACGAGTCCTGGACGGAGACCATCCCGGCCGGCGGCTCGGTGAGCTTCGGCTTCAACGGCTCGTCCACCGGCACCAACGGCGTCCCGGCCGCCTTCACCCTCAACGGCACCGCCTGCGCCAAGAGCTGAGGAACCGTCGTACGGCACACAGGAGGGCCGCGTCCGCACCGGACGCGGCCCTTCTCCGGGTCACGGGGTCTGCGTGCCCGGTGCGGGTGCGGTGGAGCCGCGCGGGATCAGCGACGGCGTCGGCGCCTGATGACCGACCGTGTCCGAGCCGTTGATCACGTCGAAGAGCACCCGCGCCACCTCGGCGCCGAAGTGGTGCACGTCGTGGCTCATCGCCGACATCGCCGGGTGGGTGATCTGGCACAGCTGGGAGTCGTCCCAGGCCAGCAGCGACAGATCGTCGGGGACGGTGAAGCCCATCTCCGCCGCGACGCCCGCCCCGGCGACCGCCATGATGTCGTTGTCGTAGACGATCGCGGTGGGCCGCTCGGCGGTGAGCAGCAGGCTGCGGGTGGCCCGGGCGCCCTCCTTCTCGTCGAAGCCGGTCGCGATCTGCCGTGCCTCCTCCAGGCCCAGCTCCCGGGTGGTGGCGGTGAAGGCGCGGGCCCGGATGGCGCTGTGCCCGAGGTCGGCGGGGCCGCCCACGCGGGCGATGCGCCGATGGCCGAGGGCCGCCAGGTAGCGGACGGCCTCGGCGACCGCGGACGCGTCGTCCGTCCACACGGCGGGGAACGGCCCGGTCAGGGAGGGGTGGCCCACGGCGACCGCGGGCATGCCGAGCGGCGGCAGCGAGGACAGCCGGGGATCGTCCTCGCGGAAGTCCACCAGGATCGCCCCGGCGATCATCCGGCCGCGCCACCACTCCTTGTAGACCGCGGCCTCCTCGTCGAGATCGCGCACCAGGCGCAGCAGCAGCGAGCAGGACCGTTCCGCGAGGACGCTCTCGATGCCGGAGATGAAGTCCATGTAGAACGGCTCCAGGCCGAGCAGCCGGGCGGGCCGGCACAGGGCCAGCCCGATGATGTCGACCCGCTGGCTGGACAGGCTGCGGGCGGTGGCGCTCGGGGCCCAGCCCAGCTCGCGGGCCGCCGCGAAGATGCGCTCCCGGGTGGCCTCGGAGACGCCCGGCTTGTGGTTGAAGGCGAGCGACACCGCTCCCTTGGACACCCCGGCCCTGGCCGCGACGTCCTTGATGGTGACGCGCTCCGCGGAGGCGCTCACACCGGTTCCACACAGAACAGCGCGGCCGTGACGGCGTCGGCGGTGACGGTGTCGCAGCCCCGCACCCGGATGCGTGCCCGCTCGCCGGGCAGCAGGGTCAGCGGTCCGCGGTCGCAGGCGGCGGCCGGTCCGAGCCGGTCGGGCTGGAGCAGGAGGTCTCGCACGAGAGTATGGGCACTCACCACGATGTCGACTCTATCCCCCTGTCCGGGCACCGGTTCCAGGGTGACGTCGTAGCGGGGCCGCGGGTAGGCGAAGTCCTTGTCGGGGACGGGGAAGTGCAGGGCGCGCAGACCGTCGTCCTCCCCCGGTGCGGTGGCGTCGGCGACCAGGAACTCCCGCGCGGAGCGCGGGTCCGGCAGCAGCTTCTCGGGGACGGTGATCCTGGCGACGGCACGCGGGTCCGCGGCGACGTCAAGGACGCTCTCCGCGACGGTCGTTCCGTCCGCCCGCAGCCGCCGTAGCGTCACCGGCGTCCGCCAGGGATCGGCGGACTGGTTGACGGCGGCGAGCACGAGGCCGTCGTCGTCGGGCTGGAGGGTCAGCAGCCGGTCGGCGTAGACGCGGCGCAGCTCGTGGTAGAGCGGCTTGAGGTGGCCGTCGCCGTCGATGGCGGCCCAGGAGGTCACCGGCCAGCAGTCGTTGAGCTGCCAGACGACGGTGCCCGCGCACACCGGCCAGTGCGAGCGCCAGTGCTCGATCCCGGCCGCGACCGCCCGGGCCTGCACCAGCTGGGTCAGGTAGTGCCAGCGGTCGAAGTCGCCGGCGGGCGGGTCGAAGTGGCGGGCGATGCCGCGGTTCAGCTTGCCGTTGCCGTCCTCGGCCTTCTGGTGGTGGAGCATGCCCGGGGAGTCGGGGGCGAGTTCCTCGCCGGGCAGCGCGCGGCGCAGCGTGGCGAGCGCGGGCGGTGCCTGCCAGCCGAACTCGGCGACGAACCGGGGCACGCTCGCCCGGTACTCGGCGTAGTCCTCCCGGTTCCACACCTCCCAGGAGTGGTGGGTGCCGTGCGCCGGGTCGTTGGGGTGGTGGTCCCAGGATCCGGACCAGGGGCTGCCCGCGGTGTACGGCCGGGTCGGGTCCAGCTCGGCGACGATCCGCGGCAGCAGAGCGAGGTAGTAGCCCTCGCCCCAGGAGTCCCCGGCGAGCGGGCCCTCCCAGTCCCAGTCGCGGAAGCCCCACAGGTTCTCGTTGTTGCCGTTCCACAGCACCAGTGAGGGGTGCGGCATCAGCCGGACAACGTTGTCGCGAGCCTCCGCCTCCACCTCGCCGCGCAGCGGCGGCTCCTCCGGGTAGGCGGCGCAGGCGAAGAGGAAGTCCTGCCAGACCATGAGCCCGAGTTCGTCGCAGGCGTCGTAGAAGGCGTCGTCCTCGTAGATGCCGCCGCCCCAGACGCGGACGAGGTCGACGTTCGCCTCGGCGGCCTGGGTGAGGCGGGTGCGGTAGCGCTCGGGGGTGATCCGGGACGGGAAGGCGTCGTCGGGGATCCAGTTGACGCCGCGGGCGAAGATCCGTACGCCGTTGACGACGAGGGTGAACCCGGTGCCGTGCTCGTCGGCGGAGCGGTCCAGCTCGACGGTGCGGAAGCCGATCCGCCGGTGCCAGGTGTCGAGCGGGCCGCTGTCGTCGGCGAGGGTGACCTCGAGGTCGTACAGGGGCTGGTCGCCGTGGCCGCGGGGCCACCACAGGCGCGCCTGCGGGACCTCCAGGCGCAGCA
This sequence comes from Streptomyces sp. NPDC052773, assembly GCF_044547145.1. NCBI lineage: Bacteria > Bacillati > Actinomycetota > Actinomycetes > Kitasatosporales > Streptomycetaceae > Streptomyces > Streptomyces sp. NPDC052773. The sequence goes on from NZ_JBITZX010000014.1 coordinate 203,088, forward strand.
CGGCCTCGTCGCCGGTCAGGACGGTCTCGGCGCGGGCGCCGGCCACCCGGGCCTCGGCGCGCAGCGTACGTCCCCGTCCCTGTGCGGTGCGTTCGATCTCCAGCCGTACCTCGACGCGGCCGGTGCCCTCGTCCACGGTGACCAGGGGGCGGACGTGGGCGATGCGGGCGGTGGACCAGTGCTCCAGCCGCACCGGCCGCCAGATGCCCGCGGTCACCAGGGTCGGCCCCCAGTCCCAGCCGAAGTTGCAGGCCATCTTGCGGATGTACTGCGAGGGCTCCGGGTAGACGTTGGGCCGCTCCCCCGTGACGGCGCGGACGGCCGCGGCCTCGTCGTACGCGGAGGCGAAGCGGACCTCCAGCCGCCCGGTCCGGCCCGTGACGTCGAACCGGTAGCGGCGGTGCATGTTGCGGGTGGTGCCGACGGGGCGGCCCCCGAGGGTGATGTACGCGGCCGTGTCCAGGCCGTCGAAGACCAGGTCGGTGCGCTCGTGTCCGCTGTCGTACCCGAGGTGGCGGACGTAGGTCCAGGCGCGGCGGCCCACCCAGGCGACGTCGGTCTCGTTGCGGTCCAGGAAGGGGTCGGGGATCACCCCGGCGGCCAGCAGATCGGTGTGGACGCAGCCGGGCACCGTGGCCTCCAGCACTTCGTCTCCATGGCGCAGGCTCCAGCCCTCGGTGAGCTGGGTGACGTCCTTCATCGTGCGGCTCCAATCGCCTGACTCAGGCAGGTGGACGGACAACGGCGGTCAACCTAACCCGCTGACGAGCCCCTGTCCATAAACCGGTCTAGCACTGAAGATCATTCAACAGACCCCGGTCTTCGCACGTGAAGCCCGCCCTCCTCCCGCACTCCGGTAACGATTAGGCATCGCGCTCGAAATCTGAGCTTTACCGGTTAACGCGGGACTGACATAGTGCCGACATCCCACCCGCAGAGCTGAGCCGCAATCCTGAAGGAGCTGGGCACATGGGGAAGAAGAAGACGCTCACGGGAGCGCTTCTGGCCACCGCGATCATGACCGTCGCGGGATGCAGTGGCCAGGGCGCGGCGTCCGGTGAGACGGCGAAGGCACCCGCCGACCCCGCCGACGCCTCGGGCACCATCAAGGTGCTGACCCACCGCACCGACCTCGTGCAGAACGGGACGATGGACCGGTACGCCGCCGAGTTCAACAAGGTCTACCCCGACGTGAAGGTGAAGTTCGAGGGACTCACCGACTACGAGGGTGAGGTCAAGATCCGGATGAACACCGACGACTACGGTGATGTCCTGATGATCCCGGCCGCCGTCGCCAAGAACGACTACCCGAAGTTCTTCGCCCCGCTGGGCGGCACCGGCGAGCTGGGCGACAAGTACCGCTTCAGCGACAAGGCCGAGGTCGGCGGCAAGATCTACGGCATCAGCACCTTCGGCACCGCCAACGGCTTCCTCTACAACAAGGCGGTCTGGAAGAAGGCCGGCATCACCGACTGGCCGGCCACGCCGCAGGAGTTCGTGGCCGACCTGAAGGCGATCGAGTCCAGGACGGACGCGCTGCCGTACTACACGAACTTCAAGGACGGCTGGCCGCTGACCGCCTGGAGCAACAACATCGGCTCGGTCACCTGCGACGCCAAGGCCAACGACAAGCTCGCCGGACCCGTGTCCCCGTGGAAGCGGGGCGGCGACCTGCACACGATCGACTCGCTGCTGTACGACATCGTCGAGGGCGGCCTGTCCGAGAAGGACCCCAACACCACGAACTGGGAAGCGTCCAAGGACATGATCGCCCGGGGCAAGGTGGCCACCATGCAGCTCGGCTCGTGGGCCATCACCCAGATGCGGGCCGCGGCCGAGAAGGCCGGCACCGACCCCGACGACATCGGGTTCATGCCCTTCCCGGCGCGCAAGGACGGCAAGTACTGCGCCGTCCTCGCCTCCGACTACCAGCAGGCGGTCAACATCCACTCCGACCACAAGACCGCCGCGCGGGCCTGGATCGACTGGTTCACCGAGAAGTCCGGCTTCTCCGCGAAGGAGGGCGCGGTCCCCGCACTGCGGTCGGCCCCCATGCCCGAGACCCTCGAAGACTTCGTTGACAACGATGTCACCTTCCTGGAGCGCTCCGAGGCCGAGACCGGCGCGGTGAACGCCATCGACAACGCGGCCGAGATCGGCCTCAACAAGCCGGACTACCGCCAGAAGCTCGTCGACACCGCGCGCGGCGCGCAGCAGGGCAGCCGCGAGGAGTTCTTCGCGGACCTCGACAAGCGGTGGAACGAGGCGGCCGGCACCGTCGGTTCCTGACCCCGGCGACCGGTTCCCGACCCCGGCGACTCCCCCGCCGGCTTCTCTCCCACCCACCGTCACCGGCCCCGCCCGGACCAGCGGACGGGGCCGACCGCCCGTCGCAGACCAGCGGACGATGAAAGGCCCGACATGACCGAGACGACCCACACGGCACCCGCGAAGGTGCCGCGCGCCGCCGCCCGGCCTCCAGGGAGGGCGCGCCGCCCCGCGCCACCGCGTGGCGGAACGCTCCGCCGCCTCACGCCGTGGCTCTTCCTCACCGTCCCCCTGGTCCTGCTGGTCACGTTCACCTACGTGCCCGTGGGCAACATGATCTACTACAGCTTCACCGACTGGGACGGCGTCAGCCCCGACCGCGACTTCACGGGCCTCGACAACTACCGGCAGATCTTCACCCGTCCCGAGCTGTTCCGGGTGTTCTTCGTCAGCTTCTTCTACCTCGCCGCCTCCGCCGTGCAGATCGCGATCGCGCTGTACTTCGCGACCGTGCTCAGCTTCGACCTGCGCTTCCGCAACCTGTTCAAGGGGATCCTGTTCTTCCCCTACCTGATCAACGGCGTCGCGATCGGCTTCGTGTTCCTGTACTTCTTCCAGGACGGCGGCACGCTCGACTCGGTGCTGTCGTGGTTCGGCGCCGGCACCGACCACGCCTGGCTCGGCGATCCCACCTCGGCGAACACCTCGCTGGCCGGGGTCTCCGTCTGGCGCTTCACCGGCCTGAACTTCGTGCTGTTCCTCGGCGCGATCCAGTCCATCCCGGCCGAGCTGTACGAGGCGGCCCAGCTGGACGGGGCCACGCGCTGGCAGCAGTTCCGGCACATCATCGCCCCGAGCATCCGCCCGGTGGTCAGCCTGAGCGTCATCCTGGCGATCTCCGGCTCCCTGGCGGTGTTCGAGATCCCGTACATCATGACCGGCGGCGCGACCGGCACGACGACCTTCGTCATCCAGACGGTCAAGCTCGCCTTCCAGTTCAACAAGACGGGCCTCGCGTCGGCCGCCGCCGTCGTCCTGCTGCTGATCATCCTGCTCATCACCTGGATCCAGCGCCGCCTCGTGCCCGACGAGAAGGTGGACCTCGTATGACCACGCCCGCGCCCGCACGGCGCCGCCGCCTCGCGCCCGCCCTGACGTACCTGTCCCTGATCCTCGCGTCGCTGATCGTCCTGCTGCCGCTCGTCGTCGTCTTCCTCACCTCGCTGAAGACGTCCGAGGAGGTGACCGACGGCGGCGCCCTGTCCCTGCCGGGCGACTGGCTCAACTTCGGCAACTACGCGACGGCGTTCACCGACGGCCGGATGCTGTCCGCGTTCGCCAACACCGGCTTCATCCTGCTGTTCTCCATCACCGGAACGGTCCTCATCGGCTCGATGACCGCGTACGCCATCGACCGCTTCGACTTCCGCGCGAAGAAGCCGGTCATGGCGCTGTTCCTGATCGCCACCCTGGTCCCCGGCGTCACCACCCAGGTCGCGACCTTCCAAGTGGTCAACAGCTTCGGCCTGTTCAACAGCCTCTGGGCGCCGATCCTGCTCTACATGGGCACGGACATCGTCTCGATCTACATCTTCCTGCAGTTCATCCGGGGCATCCCCGTCTCCCTCGACGAGGCGGCGCGCCTGGACGGGGCGAACTCCTTCACCATCTACTGGAAGATCATCCTGCCCCTGCTGAAGCCGGCCATCGCCACGGTCGTCATCATCAAGGGCATCACCGTCTACAACGACTTCTACATCCCCTTCCTCTACATGCCCTCCGAGGACCTGGGCACGATCTCCACCGCCCTGTTCCGCTTCAAGGGCCCCTTCGGAGCGCACTGGGAGAACATCTCGGCCGGCACCATCCTGGTGATCGTCCCGACGCTGCTCGTGTTCCTCTTCCTCCAGCGCTACATCTACAACGGGTTCGCGCAGGGGGCGACCAAGTGACACCGCCGGGCTCCCCGGCCCGCCCGCCCGGTCCCGCGCACGGGCGAGCCGGGGAGCAACGGCGACAACCTCACCGGGCACGTCATCGAGGAATGCGGCCACATCATCCCCTAGGTGTATTGATCACGAGCGTTGTTGACACTCGCAGGTCTTGATCATGGCGAAGACCTCCGGTGTGGTGGAGCTGTCTAGGACTGCACCAC
>NZ_JBITZX010000015.1:0-200725 GCF_044547145.1 Streptomyces sp. NPDC052773
GCCCGGTTACATTCCGAACCCGGAAGCTAAGCCTTACAGCGCCGATGGTACTGCAGGGGGGACCCTGTGGGAGAGTAGGACGCCGCCGAACAATTCTTCAAAGGGTTGGACCCTGAACTTCGGTTCCGGGTCCAACCCTTTTTTGTTGTCCGTCACTTGAAGTTCACGTGGCGCAACCACCATCCGCAGCATGGGTACTGCTGCAATGCTCAGGGCCGCCGGCGTCGGAGTCGGTGACGAGGTCGTCGTACCGGCCTTCGGGAACGTCGAAGTCGCCGAAGCGGTGACCCAGGCCGGTGCGCTCCCGGTGTTCGCCGACATAGATCCGGCGACCTACTGCCTCGACCCCTCCGCGGTCGAGGCCGCCATAACTCCCCGGACCGGGGCCGTCGTTGTCGTCCATCGCTTCGGGCGGCCGGCCGATGTGGTGCGGATGCACGCGCTCGGTCAGCGGCACGGGCTGCTGGTGCTGGAACAGGGCGAGTCGGAGGCGCCGTACGACGAGATAGCCCAGCGGCGGCAGCGGGCCGGGTATCTCGACGCGCGGTTGAAGGGTGTGCGGACGCCGGAGGGCGGGGTCGGGCACACCTATCAGCAGTACGTCGTGCGGGTGCCGGGGAACGGGCGGCCGGACCGGGACGCCTTCGCACGGGCCGTACGGGCCAAGGGAGTTGTCTGCCGGGTGCCGGTGAAGACGCCCGTGCACCGGCTGCCGGGGTTCCGGCAGTGCGTGGCGTTGCCGGAGACCGAGCGGGCCGCCGACGAGACGCTGGCGCTGCCGGTGGACGCCTCTCTGACCAAGCGGGACATGCAGCGGATCGTGTCCGCGTGCAACGCGCTCGGAGGGCTTTTGCAGCCCGCCTTCTGATCGGTTTTGGAGCACGGGTCTGTTCGGGGTATGATCTATTCCGTTGCCGCGAGGGAAACCTCGAAAAAGCGACAGGCCCCTATAGCTCAGTCGGCAGAGCGTCTCCATGGTAAGGAGAAGGTCAACGGTTCGATTCCGTTTGGGGGCTCAGAGGAAAAGGCCTCCGCCCTTTCGGGCGGGGGCCTTTTGTCGTTGTCCGGCTGTTGTCCAGCCGTGGTCCGGGCCGCTGGGGCCCGGACCGTTTCAGGCGTTCTGGAGACCGGGGACGCGCATCGCCAGGATGGCCATGTCGTCGGACGGGGCGTCGGAGGCGAAGCGTTCCACGGCGCGCATGATGCGGGCCGCGACCGCGCCCGCCGTGAGGCCGGTGCAGGTGGTGAGGACGTCGGCGAGGCCGTCGTCGCCCAGCATGCGGGAGCCCTCGCGGCGTTCGGTGACGCCGTCCGTGACGCACAGCAGGACGTCGCCGGGGTCGAGGGTGACGGTCTGCTCGTAGAGCTCCAGGTCCTCCAGGACACCGAGGAGCGGCTGGGGTTCCGCTGCCGCCTCGACCGTGCCGTCCTGGCGCAGGCGCAGCGGGAGGGGGTGGCCGGCGCAGACGACCTTCAGTTCGGCGCTGCCGTCGTCCTGGGGGCGCAGCTCGCCGTAGAGCAGGGTCAGGAAGCGGCTGCGGGCGCCCTCGTCGAGGATGGCGGAGTTCAGGCGCTCGAGGACTGCGGGGCCGCTGAGGCCTTCCCGGGCGAGCAGGCGCAGCGCGTGCCGGGCGAGGCCGGTGACGGCGGCGGCGTTCGGGCCCGTACCGCAGACGTCGCCGATGGCGAAGCCGTAGACGCCGTCGCGGATGGGGAAGACGTCGTAGAAGTCGCCGCCGACCTCGTTGCCCTCGCCGGCGGCGCGGTAGATGACCTCGACCTCGACGCCGTCGATCTGCGGGTACTCCGGCGGGAGGAGGCTGCGCTGGAGGGACTGGCTGATGGCCGTGCGCTCGGAGTAGAGGCGGGCGTTGTCGAGGGCGAGGGCGGCTCGGCGGGACAAGTCCTCGGCGAGTTCCAGGATTTCCTGGCGGAAGTGTTCGTCGGTGGGCTTGCCGAGGGTCAGCATGCCGATGACGCGGTTGCGGGCGACGAGCGGCAGGACGACGGTCTCGCCGCCGACGGCGGCGGCCGTGGCGAGGGTGGGGCCGATGCCCGAGCTGACCGTCGCCGGTTCGCCGAGGCCGAGGCTGCGCATGGAGGAGCGGAGCGCGGCCTGGTGGGCGGCCTCGGCGGGGGCGGACCAGACGCGGGCGCCGGGGGTGGGGACCGGGTCCGGCGGGGGGATCTTCGACAGCAGCGACTTGATGCCGTCGATGAGTTCCTCGTCCTCGTGCAGGACGTACGAGAGGTACGGCTCCGAGGCCTGGTCGGCGATCGTGTAGACGGCGCACCAGGTGGCGAGGGTGGGGACCGTCATCTGGGCCATGAGGGCCAGGGTCTGGTCGCGGTCGAGGGTGCCGGCGAGGAGGTCGGAGGCCTCGACGAGGAAGCTCAGGGAGCCGCGGCGGAGGCGTTCGAGTTCGCCGAGGCGGGCGGATTCGACGGCCAGGGCGATGCGGTCGGCCGCGAACTGGAGGCGGAGGGCTTCCTCGTTGCTGTACCGGCCGGGGGCCTCGGCGGCGACGCCGAGGGAGCCGGTGAGGCGGCCCTCGACCTTGAGGGGGACGGTGACGACCGAGCGCATGCCGGTGCCGTTGAGGAGCGGGACCGCGCCGGGGACGGCCGTGAGGTCGTCGTGGACGGCGGGCATCCGGGCGGAGCCGTAGCGGCCGGGGCCCGCCTCGACGGGGACGCGGGCGAAGCGCTGGCGGGCGGAGGGCAGGCCGGTGGAGGCGCGGACCTCGAGTTCCGTCTCGTCGTCGGTGGCGAGCAGGAGGAAGGCGGAGTCGCCGTCGAGCATGTCGCGGGCGCGTTCCACCGTGCGCTGGAGGAGGCCGTCGAGGTCGTCCGGGGCGGGGGAGCCGATGAAGATCTCGAAGGGGTCGGAGCTCTGTCCCTCGCCGGCGGGCGGGGCGTCGGGGGAGACGTGGCGCAGCGGTGTCTGGAGGACGGCGCGTTCGTGGTCGCGTACGAGGAGGCAGACCGTGGAGGGTTCGCCGGCGGTGTCGCGGACGCGGAGGTGGGAGGCGTATACGGGGACGACCCGGCCGGAGGCGTCGCGGATGCCGTAGCTGCCCTCCCAGCGGGAGAGCTGGAGGGCTTCGGCGATGCCGGTGCTGGTGCCCGGGGTGTGCGGCCAGGCGGCGAGGTCGGTGAGGGGTTTGCCGGTGACGAGGTCGGCCTGGTAGCCGAAGAGTTCCTCGGCGTCCTCGTTCCACGCGGTGATGGCGCCGGTGCGGTCGATCTGGATGACGGCGACGCGGACGCGGCCGTCGGCGAGCGGCAGCAGGTCGGCGGGGAGGGAGGGGCCCGCGGTGCGGGTGCCGACCGCGCGTTCGGGGAGGGTGAGCTGGAACCAGACGTTCTTGTGGGTGGGGGTGTACTCCACGCCCCAGCGGGCGGCGAGGGCCGCGCAGAGCTGGAGACCGCGGCCGCCCTCGCGGTCGGGGCTGCTCATGGTGACGGCCGCGCTCTGGAGGGGGACCTCGCGTTCCGGGTAGCGGTCGGCGACCTCGATGCGGACGCCGTCCTCGGTGCGCAGGCACAGGACGTCGGCGGCGGTGCCGGCGTGGACGACGGCGTTGGTGACCAGCTCGCTGGTGAGGACGACGGCGTCGTCCACGATGTCGGCGCAGCCCCAGCCCTGGAGGGTGTCGCGGACGAAGGAGCGGGCGGACGCGACAGAACGCCCCACGGGGTCGAAGCTGGCGGCCGCGCGCGCGGTGATCACGGAACTCCTCGACCTGCTTTCGTCGTGCCGGGCCCCGGGGCCGTCCGGCGCGGGCTCGGGCTCATGCCGGGTCTGGGGCGGCAGGCCGCCCGTCGGCCGGGGGTCCGGGGGCTGTCCCCCGGGGATCAGTCCGGTGGTCATGTGTGCGGCCGCCCCTCCATGCCCGCTCGTTCTCGTGCCACCGCCCAGGCCGGACGGACCGGCGTGGCTGGACAGCCGGATGCAAGGTTACTTACCTTCGCGGTCCATGCGGATGCCGGTCTGCAGTGTTTCCGTCCGGAGGGTGTGCGGACGGTGTGCGAAGCTGCCGAACTGTTATGGCCTGGTTGGGCCGGGGTGAAACACTGGGCAGGCTTCTGGTTGTGGTTCGGGCAGGCCGCGTGTGATCCGTCGGGGCGGGGCAGCAGCCCTGGGTACGGCGTGGTGTGGCCTGGCGGGACCGTGCGGGAGCGAGTGGTACGCCGAAGCACCGGCAGCAGCAGCACCCGAGCACAGCAGTAATGGTCGACCCTTGCGGGAGGGACACAGTGGAGTCTGGCGCAGCGACGCGGGGCACGAAGACGCGCGCGAAGGGCGGACCGTCCCTGGGCAAGCGGCGCAACGCGCCGAGCGGGAGCACCACCGAGGTGGACACCGCTGCCCTGAACCGGTTGCTGGCGGCCCTGGTGGCCATGCGTGACGGGAATTTCCGCAGGCGGCTCACGGTGTCCGGGGACGGCGTGATGGCGGAGATCGCGGCGGTCTTCAACGAGGTGGCGGACCGCAATCTCCATCTCACGGGTGAGCTGTCGCGGGTGCGGCGGGTGGTCGGTCGTGAGGGAAAGCTCACGGAGCGGCTGGAGACCGGGGCCTGCGAGGGCTCGTGGGCGGCGGCGATCGACGCCTCGAACGCGCTGGTGGACGATCTGGTCTGGCCGGTGTCGGAGGTCAGCCGGGTGCTGTCGGCGGTGGCCGAGGGTGATCTGTCGCCGCGGATGGATCTGCGGACGCAGGCGCCGGACGGGACGGGGCATCCGCTGCGCGGGGAGTTCCTGAAGGTCGGGCGGACGGTGAACAACCTGGTCGACCAGTTGTCGACGTTCACCGACGAGGTCACGCGGGTGGCCAGCGAGGTCGGGACCGAGGGCAAGCTGGGCGGGCAGGCGCGGCTGCGCGGTATGTCGGGTTCGTGGAAGGACCTGACGGAGTCCGTCAACACGATGGCGCACCGGCTGACCGCGCAGGTGCGGGACATCGCGCTGGTGACGACCGCGGTCGCCAAGGGTGATCTGTCCCGGAAGGTCACGGTTCACGTGGCCGGCGAGATGCTGGAGCTGAAGAACACCGTCAACACGATGGTGGACCAGCTGTCGGCGTTCTCCTCCGAGGTGACGCGGGTCGCGCGCGAGGTGGGCACGGAGGGCGAGCTGGGCGGTCAGGCCCAGGTGCCCGGGGTGGACGGCGTGTGGAAGGAACTCACCGATTCGGTGAACACCATGGCCGGCAACCTGACGGCCCAGGTGCGGGGCATCGCGGAGGTGACGACCGCGGTCGCCAACGGTGATCTGTCCCGCAAGGTGACCGTGCAGGCGCGCGGTGAGGTGGCGCAGCTCGCCGAGACCATCAACCAGATGACCGAGACGCTGCGGATCTTCGCGGACGAGGTCACGCGCGTGGCCAACGAGGTCGGCGCGGAGGGGCGGCTCGGCGGGCAGGCGAACGTGCCGGGCGCGGCCGGGACGTGGAAGGACCTGACGGACTCGGTGAACACCGTGTTCCGGAACCTGACCACTCAGGTGCGGGACATCGCCGCGGTGACGACGGCGGTGGCGAACGGCGATCTGTCGCAGAAGGTCACGGTGGACGTGGCCGGGGAGATGCTGGAGCTGAAGAACACCGTCAACGGGATGGTGGACCAGCTCTCCGCGTTCGGTTCCGAGGTCACGCGCGTCGCGCGGGAGATCGGTGACGAGGGTGAGCTGGGCGGTCAGGCGCAGGTGCCGGGCGCGGCGGGCACCTGGAAGGACCTGACGGACTCCGTCAACACGGCGTTCCGGAATCTGACCGGACAGGTGAGGAACATCGCGCAGGTCACCACGGCGGTGGCCAACGGTGACCTCTCGCAGAAGGTCACGGTGGACGTCTCCGGCGAGATGCTCCAGCTGAAGAACACCGTGAACACGATGGTGGACCAGCTGTCGTCGTTCGCCGACCAGGTCACGCGGATGGCGCGGGAGGTCGGCACCGAGGGCCGGCTCGGCGGTCAGGCGCAGGTGCCGGGCGTGTCCGGGACGTGGAAGGAGCTGACCGACTCGGTCAATTCCATCACCGGCAATCTGACCGCGCAGGTGCGGCAGATCGCGCAGGTGACGACCGCGGTGGCGCGCGGTGACCTGTCGCAGAAGATCACCGTGGACGCGCGCGGCGAGATCCTGGAGCTGAAGAACACCATCAACACGATGGTCGACCAGCTGTCCGCGTTCGCCGACCAGGTGACCCGGGTGGCCCGCGAGGTGGGCACGGAGGGCCGGCTGGGAGGTCAGGCGCAGGTGCCGGGCGTCGCCGGTGTGTGGCGTGATCTGACCGACTCGGTGAACGGCATGGCCGGGAACCTGACGGCGCAGGTGCGGCAGATCGCGCAGGTCGCGACCGCGGTGGCGCGCGGTGATCTGTCGCAGAAGATCACCGTGGACGCGCGCGGGGAGATCCTGGAGCTGAAGAACACGCTGAACACGATGGTCGACCAGCTGTCGTCGTTCGCGGAGGAGGTCACCCGCGTCGCCCGCGAGGTGGGCACCGAGGGCAAGCTGGGCGGTCAGGCCGAGGTGCAGGGGGTGTCCGGCACCTGGAAGGACCTCACCCAGTCGGTGAACTTCATGGCGAACAACCTGACCGTGCAGGTGCGTAGCATCGCCGACGTCACCACCGCGGTCGCCAAGGGCGATCTGTCGAAGAAGATCACGGTCGACGCCAAGGGCGAGATCCTGGAGCTGGTGACCACCGTGAACACGATGGTGGACCAGCTGTCGAGCTTCGCCGAGCAGGTGACCCGGGTGGCCCGCGAGGTGGGCACCGAGGGCATCCTGGGCGGCCAGGCGCACGTGCCGGGTGTCACCGGCATCTGGAAGGACCTCAGCGACAACGTCAACCTGATGGCGAAGAACCTCACCATGCAGGTGCGGAACATCTCGCAGGTCGCGGCGGCGGTCGCCAACGGTGACCTGACGCGGACGGTGACGATCGAGGCGCGCGGTGAGGTGGCGCAGCTCGCCGACACCTTCAACACCATGGTGAAGACGCTGAGTTCGTTCGCCGAGCAGGTCACCAAGGTGGCCCGTGAGGTGGGCACGGACGGCATCCTCGGCGGGCAGGCGCACGTGCCGGGTGTGGCGGGCACGTGGAAGGACCTCACCGAGTCGGTGAACCAGATGGCGTCCAACCTGACCGGTCAGGTGCGCAACATCGCCATGGTGACCACGGCCATCGCCAAGGGTGACCTGACGAAGAAGATCGACATCGATGCGCGCGGTGAGATCCTGGAGCTGAAGACGACCATCAACACGATGGTCGACCAGCTGTCCTCTTTCGCCGAGGAGGTCACCCGCGTGGCCCGTGAGGTGGGCACGGAGGGCCAGCTGGGCGGTCAGGCGCGGGTGCGGGACGTGGACGGCACCTGGCGGGACCTGACCGAGTCCGTGAACGAGATGGCCGGGAACCTGACCCGGCAGGTGCGGGCCATCGCCCGCGTGGCGACCGCGGTGACCCGCGGCGACCTGAACCTGAAGATCGACGTGGACGCCTCGGGCGAGATCCAGGAGCTTCAGGACTACATCAACAAGATGATCGCCAACCTGCGCGACACCACGATCGCCAACAAGGAGCAGGACTGGCTGAAGGGCAACCTGGCCCGGATCTCGGCGCTGATGCAGGGCCGCCGCGATCTGGAGGACGTGGCCTCGCTGATCATGAGCGAACTGACGCCGGTGGTCTCCGCGCAGCACGGCGCGTTCTTCCTGGCGATGCCGCTGGCCGACGACCAGGATCTGGGCGGTGAGAACGACGACCAGTACGAGCTGCGCATGCTCGGGTCGTACGGCTACTCGATGGGCTCCATGCCGACGTCGTTCCGGCCGGGCGAGGCGCTGGTCGGCACGGCAGCCAAGGAGAAGCGGACCATCCTGGTCGAGAACGCGCCGAGCGGCTATCTGAAGATCTCCTCCGGACTCGGTGAGGCGCCGCCCGCGCAGGTCATCGTGTTGCCGGTGCTGTTCGAGGGCACGGTGCTCGGCGTCATCGAGCTGGCCTCGTTCACGCCGTTCACGCAGATCCAGAAGGACTTCCTCAACCAGATCGCCGAGATGATCGCGACCAGCGTCAACACCATCTCCGTCAACACCAAGACGGAGGTGCTGCTGAAGCAGTCGCAGGAGCTGACCGAGCAACTGCGCGAGCGGTCCGCCGAGTTGGAGAACCGGCAGAAGGCGCTCCAGGCGTCCAACGCCGAACTCGAGGAGAAGGCCGAGCTGCTGGCCCAGCAGAACCGCGACATCGAGGTGAAGAACACCGAGATCGAGGAGGCGCGGCAGGTCCTGGAGGAGCGCGCCGAGCAGCTCGCGGTGTCGATGCGCTACAAGAGCGAGTTCCTGGCGAACATGTCGCACGAGCTGCGGACGCCGCTGAACTCGCTGCTGATCCTGGCCAAGCTGCTCGCCGACAACGCGGACGGCAATCTGACGCCGAAGCAGGTCGAGTTCGCGGAGACGATCCACGGCGCCGGGTCCGACCTGCTTCAGCTGATCAACGACATCCTCGATCTGTCGAAGGTCGAGGCGGGCAAGATGGACGTCTCGCCGACGCGGATCGCGCTGGTCCAGCTCGTCGACTACGTGGAGGCCACCTTCCGGCCGCTGACCGCGGAGAAGGGCCTGGACCTGTCGGTGCGGGTCTCGCCGGAGCTGCCGGCCACCCTGCACACCGACGAGCAGCGCCTCCTCCAGGTGCTGCGCAACCTGCTGTCGAACGCGGTGAAGTTCACCGACTCCGGCTCGGTGGAGCTGGTGATCCGGCCCGCGCGGGACGACGTTCCGCAGGCGATCCGGGAGCAGCTGCTGGAGGCCGGTTCGCTGACCGACCCGGACGCTGAGCTGATCGCCTTCTCGGTGACCGACACCGGGATCGGGATCGCGGCGAGCAAGATGCGGGTGATCTTCGAGGCGTTCAAGCAGGCGGACGGCACCACCAGCCGCAAGTACGGCGGTACGGGCCTGGGCCTGTCCATCTCGCGGGAGATCGCGCAGCTGCTCGGCGGTGAGATCCACGCACAGAGCGAGCCGGGCCGCGGTTCGACGTTCACGCTCTATCTGCCGCTGCACCCGGGCGAGCTGCCGCCGCACGGCTACCCGCAGGCGATGCCGTCGGCGGGCGAGCCGCTGGCGCTGGAGCCGGGGCAGGCGGACCAGGCGATCGAGACGCCGGCCGAGGTGAAGTCGTACCACGAGACGCAGAACGGCGCGGCCGCGCTCTTCCGGCGCCGGCGCCGGGCCTCGATCACCCAGCACCCGATCACGACGCCCGAGCACTGGTCGCCCGCCGACCAGGAGAGCGCGCCGCAGACGCAGCAAGGGGTCCGGTTCAACGGCGAGAAGGTGCTGATCGTCGACGACGACATCCGCAACGTGTTCGCACTGACCAGCGTCCTGGAGCAGCACGGCCTGTCGGTGCTGTACGCAGAGAACGGCCGTGAGGGCATCGAGGTGCTGGAGCAGCACGACGACGTGGCGGTCGTCCTGATGGACATCATGATGCCCGAGATGGACGGGTACGCCACGACGACGGCGATCCGCCGGATGCCGCAGTTCGCCGGGCTGCCGATCATCGCGCTCACCGCGAAGGCGATGAAGGGCGACCGGGAGAAGGCGATCGAGTCCGGTGCGTCCGACTATGTCACCAAGCCGGTCGACCCCGATCACCTGCTGACCGTGATGGAGCAGTGGATGCGCGGTGAGTGATGCTCGCGCAGGTCGTGCACCGGGCGTGTGTGCGGATGTGGCGGAACGTGTGAGAGTTCACGGGCGTTCGCCGACTCGGTGTGGCGGAGACCGTGTGGACGTACGCGATTCTGGGAACCCTCCGGTCTCCCGCCGCGTTTCCGCTACGTGCACAGTGACATCGCGGTGACAGGGTGTGGCGACAGGCGGGGTGCGGCTACGATGACCGGCACGAGGACGGGCGGCGTAACGGAGTCGTCCCCTGGGGCGGCGCCCGGTGCACTGCCGGGGCGAGGAGGGCGGGCCATGGTGCAGAAGGCCAAGATCCTCCTGGTCGATGACCGGCCGGAGAATCTGCTGGCGCTGGAGGCGATCCTCTCTGCGCTCGATCAGACGCTGGTGCGGGCATCGTCCGGGGAGGAAGCGCTCAAAGCACTGCTCACGGACGATTTCGCGGTCATTCTGCTGGATGTCCAGATGCCGGGCATGGACGGTTTCGAAACCGCCGCCCACATCAAGCGGCGCGAGCGGACGCGGGACATCCCGATCATCTTCCTCACCGCGATCAACCACGGACCGCATCACACCTTCCGCGGGTACGCGGCGGGCGCGGTGGACTACATCTCCAAGCCGTTCGACCCGTGGGTGCTGCGCGCGAAGGTCTCGGTCTTCGTCGAGCTGTACATGAAGAACTGCCAGCTCAGGGAGCAGGCGGCGCTGCTGCGGCTCCAGTTGGAGGGCGGCGGCAAGGGCGCGGTCGGCAGCGGCAAGGAGGCCGCCGGACTGCTCGCGGAGCTGTCCGCCCGGCTCGCGGCGGTCGAGGAGCAGGCCGAGGCGCTGTCCAAGCAACTGGACGACGAGTCGGCGGACGCGGCCGTGGTGGCCACGGCCGCGCATCTGGAGCGCAAGCTGACCGGGCTGCGACGGGCGCTGGACGCGCTGGAGCCGGGCACCGGCGGGGTGTCGTCGGTGCCCTCACAGGGCTGATCCTTCCGGCGCGGAACTGACGGCTCCGCGGGGGCTGTTGGCTTGCCGGCGGGTCGGCTCGGGTGGGCGTGGGCTCTCTCGGGCGGCCGAGGGCCGTACCGTCGCGCGGGCGATGCCGGGGGTGCTGCCGTGGTGCGGCCGGTCCCGGGTGGTGCCGGGCGGCGGTGCGGCGAGGCCGTGGCCCATGCCCTCGGAGGCGGTGGCCGTCGCCCGTGAACTTGCGTCAGTTTCCGTACCGCGCAAGGGCGACACGAACGGGTGAAGCAGGAGGCACACGTGTCCCCTGTCGGCTCCCCCGGTAACCTCACACCTATGGCCTCACGTCCCTCCGCAGCCAAGAAGCAGCCCGCGAAGAAGGCGGTCGCTCCCGCGAAGGCTCCGGCGAAGAAGGCCGCTGCGAAAAGGGCCCCCGTGAAGAAGGCTCCGGCCAAGAAGGCGCCCGCAAGGAAGGCCGCGGCGAAGAAGGCCGCGCCGCCGAGACCCGCGCCCAGCCCGACCGGGGGCCTGTACCGGATCGTCCGCGCGGTGTGGCTCGGCCTCGCGCACGCTGTCGGCGCCGTCTTCCGCGGCATAGGGCAGGGCGCGAGGAACCTCGACCCGGCGCACCGCAAGGACGGCGTCGCCCTGCTGCTGCTCGCCCTCGCGCTGATCGTCGCCGCGGGCACCTGGTCGAACCTGCGCGGCCCCGTCGGCGACCTCGTCGAGATCATCGTGACGGGCGCCTTCGGGCGGCTCGACCTGCTCGTGCCGATCCTGCTCGCGGTGATCGCCGTACGGTTCATCCGCCACCCCGAGCAGCCCGAGGCCAACGGCCGGATCGTGATCGGCCTGTCCGCGCTGCTCATCGGCGTGCTCGGGCAGGTCCACATCGCCTGCGGCTCGCCCGCGCGCAGCGACGGCATGCAGGCCATACGGGACTCCGGCGGCCTCATCGGCTGGGCCGCGGCGACCCCGCTGACGTACACCATGACCGAGGTGCTGGCCGTACCGCTGCTGGTGCTGCTGACCCTCTTCGGCCTGCTGGTGGTCACCGCGACGCCGGTCAACGCGATCCCGCAGCGGCTGCGGCTGCTCGGCGTGCGGCTGGGCCTGGTCCGCGATCCCGAGCCGGACGTGTTCGAGGCGTACGGCGACGACGAGCGCTACGACGAGCAGTGGCGCGAGGCGCTGCCCGCGCGCCCGCGCCGACGGGGGCCCGCCCCGGAGCTGTACGACCCGGACAGCGCGGAGCAGGAAGCCCTGTCGCGGCGCCGCGGCCGGCCCCGGCGCGCCGCGGTGCCGCAGCCGGAGCCGGACCGGCAGATGGACGCCGTGGACGTGGCCGCTGCCGCCGCCGCGGCGCTGGACGGGGCCGTGCTGCACGGCATGCCCCCGTCGCCGGTGGTCGCCGACCTGACCCAGGGTGTGCGGACCGAGGACCGCGAGCCGACCACATCGACTCCGACTCCGACTCCGACTCCGACGCCGGTGCCGGCCGCGCGGCCCCAGCAGGAGCAGCTGAAGCCGGCGGTCCCCGACCTCACCAAGACGCCCCCGAGCAAGCCCCGCGACCTGCCGGCCCGCGCGGAGCAGCTCCAGCTGTCCGGCGACATCACCTACGCCCTGCCGTCGCTGGACCTTCTCACGCGCGGCGGGCCCGGCAAGGCGCGCAGCGCCGCCAACGACGCGATCGTCGAGGCGCTGACCACCGTCTTCACCGAGTTCAAGGTCGACGCGCGGGTCACCGGCTTCACGCGCGGGCCGACGGTCACGCGCTACGAGGTCGAGCTGGGCCCCGCCGTGAAGGTCGAGCGGATCACCGCGCTGACCAAGAACATCGCGTACGCCGTCGCCAGCCCGGACGTGCGGATCATCAGCCCGATCCCCGGCAAGTCCGCGGTCGGCATCGAGATCCCGAACACCGACCGGGAGATGGTGAACCTCGGCGACGTGCTGCGGCTCGCGGAGTCGGCGGAGGACGACGACCCGATGCTGGTCGCCTTCGGCAAGGACGTCGAGGGCGGATACGTCATGCACTCGCTGGCGAAGATGCCGCACATGCTGGTCGCGGGCGCCACCGGCTCCGGCAAGTCGTCCTGCATCAACTGCCTGATCACCTCGATCATGATGCGGGCGACCCCGGAGGACGTGCGGATGATCCTGGTCGACCCCAAGCGGGTCGAGCTGACCGCCTACGAGGGCATCCCGCACCTGATCACGCCGATCATCACCAACCCGAAGCGGGCCGCCGAGGCGCTCCAGTGGGTCGTACGGGAGATGGACCTCCGGTACGACGACCTGGCGGCGTACGGCTACCGGCACATCGACGACTTCAACCGCGCGGTGCGTGAGGGGAAGGTCAAGCCGCCGGAGGGCAGCGAACGCGAGCTGCAGCCGTATCCGTATCTGCTGGTGATCGTGGACGAGCTGGCCGACCTGATGATGGTGGCGCCGCGGGACGTCGAGGACGCGATCGTGCGCATCACGCAGCTCGCGCGCGCGGCGGGCATCCACCTGGTGCTGGCCACCCAGCGGCCGTCCGTGGACGTCGTCACCGGGCTCATCAAGGCGAACGTGCCCTCCCGGCTCGCCTTCGCCACCTCCTCGCTGGCCGACTCGCGGGTCATCCTCGACCAGCCGGGCGCCGAGAAGCTGATCGGCAAGGGTGACGGGCTGTTCCTGCCGATGGGCGCGAACAAGCCGACCCGTATGCAGGGCGCCTTCGTGACCGAGGAGGAGGTCGCGGCCGTCGTCCAGCACTGCAAGGACCAGATGACGCCCGTCTTCCGGGACGACGTCGTCGTCGGGACCAAGCAGAAGAAGGAGATCGACGAGGACATCGGCGACGACCTCGACCTGCTGTGCCAGGCGGCCGAGCTGGTCGTCTCCACGCAGTTCGGGTCGACCTCGATGCTCCAGCGCAAGCTGCGGGTCGGCTTCGCCAAGGCCGGGCGGCTGATGGACCTGATGGAGTCCCGGAACATCGTCGGGCCGAGCGAGGGCTCCAAGGCGCGGGACGTGCTGGTGAAACCGGACGAGCTGGATGGCGTGCTCGCCATGATTCGTGGGGAGTCTGAAGCGTAGGGAGACGGTGGCGCGGTGGTCCCGCGGGTGGGACGCGATACTCCGGTTGCATGATCGTGACTCACCCGTAAGGGAACGGTGAGCAACCGTTTCCCTTCGGCGTACGTCAAGTTGAGGGAAGCGAAAACCGTGTACCCGACCGTCGGGATGACCGGCCATTCCGATGGCGTACAAAGTCCTACCGCCCGGTTGCCCCACCCTTTCGCACCCCCCCTAGACTGAACCTCCAGCAGGTGGCTACACGCTCGAAAGGCGCCCCCGTGTCCATCGGCAACTCCCCTGAAGACGAGCGTCCGTTCGATGACGTAACCGACGTTTCCGACGTTCCCGAGAAGCCCCGCACCCCCATCGGCCGTGCCCTGCAGCAGGCCCGTATCGCGGCCGGGCTGACCGTCGACGACATCAGTGCCGCCACCCGCGTCCGGATCGCGATCGTGCACGCGATCGAGGCCGATGACTTCGCCCCCTGTGGCGGGGACGTCTACGCCCGCGGCCACATCAGGACCCTGGCCAAGGCCGTCCACCTGGATCCGGCGCCGCTGATCGCGCAGTACGACGCCGAGCACGGCGGCCGGCCGGCGCCCACCCCTGCCGCACCCCTGTTCGAGGCGGAGCGCATCCGCCCGGAACGGCGGGGCCCGAACTGGACCGCGGCCATGGTCGCCGCGATCGTCGCCGTGGTCGTCTTCGTCGGGTTCACCGTGTTCAGCGGCGACTCCGACAGCGGCGCCGAGGCCCAGGTGGCGGAGGGCGCCACGCCGACGCAGAGCAAGACCTCCTCGCCCGGCGCCGGCGACGGCAAGACCTCCGTCCCGAAGTCGGACCCGACCGAGAGCGCCATCGCCGCCGCCCCGCAGGACAAGGTCACGGTGCAGGTCAGCGCGGTCGACGGGCGCAGCTGGATCTCGGCCAAGGACCACAGCGGCCGACTGCTCTTCGACGGGCTGCTCAAGCAGGGTGACTCCAAGACCTTCCAGGACAGCTCCAAGATCAACCTGGTGCTCGGTGACGCGGGCGCCATCCAGCTCTATGTGAACGGCAAGAAGATCGAGGACGACTTCCAGCCGGGCGCCGTCGAGCGGCTGACGTACACCAAGGGCGACCCCCAGGTCGGATAAGCGTCCGCATCAGGGGAAGCCGGTACGGGGTTGGCCAAGATCGGTCAACCCCGTCGACGTGGGGTGTCCGTGGGACGAAGTAGTCTTGAGCCCATGCCTGAACGCCGTACCGTCGCACTGGTCACCCTTGGCTGCGCCCGTAACGAGGTGGACTCGGAGGAGCTGGCAGGCCGTTTGGAGGCGGACGGCTGGCAGCTCGTCGAGGACGCAGCGGAAGCCGATGTCGCCGTGGTCAACACCTGTGGCTTCGTCGACGCCGCCAAGAAGGACTCCGTCGACGCGCTGCTGGAGGCGAACGACCTCAAGAACCACGGCAAGACCCAGGCCGTGGTCGCGGTCGGCTGCATGGCCGAGCGGTACGGCAAGGAGCTGGCCGAGGCCCTGCCCGAGGCCGACGGCGTGCTCGGCTTCGACGACTACGCCGACATCTCCGACCGCCTCCAGACCATCCTCAGCGGCGGCATCCACGCCGCCCACACCCCGCGCGACCGGCGCAAGCTGCTGCCGATCAGCCCGGCCCAGCGCCAGGAGTCCGCGGCGGAGGTCGCCCTTCCGGGGCACGCTCCCGCCGACCTCCCGGAGGGCGTGGCCCCCGCCTCCGGCCCCCGCGCGCCGCTGCGCCGGCGGCTGGACGGCTCCCCGGTCGCCTCGGTGAAGCTGGCCTCCGGCTGCGACCGGCGCTGCACCTTCTGCGCCATCCCGTCCTTCCGCGGCTCCTTCATCTCCCGCCGCCCGAGCGACGTGCTCAACGAGACGCGGTGGCTGGCCGAGCAGGGCGTGAAGGAGATCATGCTGGTCTCCGAGAACAACACCTCCTACGGCAAGGACCTGGGCGACATCCGCCTGCTGGAGTCCCTGCTGCCCGAGCTGGCCGAGGTCGACGGCATCGAGCGGGTGCGGGTGAGTTACCTGCAGCCCGCCGAGATGCGCCCCGGCCTGATCGACGTGCTGACCTCCACCCCCAAGGTCGCCCCCTACTTCGACCTCTCCTTCCAGCACTCGGCCCCGGACGTGCTGCGCGCGATGCGCCGCTTCGGTGACACCGACCGCTTCCTGGAGCTGCTGGACACCATCCGGAGCAAGGCTCCCGAGGCCGGTGTGCGTTCGAACTTCATCGTCGGCTTCCCCGGCGAGACCGAGGCCGACCTGGCCGAGCTGGAGCGCTTCCTGAACAACGCGCGGCTGGATGCCATCGGCGTCTTCGGTTACTCCGACGAGGAGGGCACCGAAGCCGCGACGTACGACAACAAGCTCGACGAGGACGTCGTCGCCGAACGCCTGGCCCGGGTCTCCCGGCTGGCCGAGGAGCTGGTCTCGCAGCGCGCCGAGGAGCGCGTGGGCTCGACCGTGCGCGTCCTGGTCGAGTCGGTCGACGAGGCGGAGGGCGTCTACGGCCGTGCGGCGCACCAGGCGCCCGAGACGGACGGACAAGTGCTGCTGACGAGCGGCGAGGGCCTCAGCGTCGGTCTTATGGTCGAGGCGAAGGTGGTCGGTACCGAGGGTGTCGACCTGGTGGCCGAGCCGCTGGCGGGCCATCCCGGAGGCAGTGAGGAGGCGGGCAGATGACCGGAGTGCCGGCGGCCGCGGGCGGTCCCGCCCGGGCGAACGGCGCGGCTGCGGCCTCCGCCCAGGGTCCGGGGGCGGCCGGTGGCGCCGCCCAGGGGCCGGGTGCCGCCCAGGGTTCGGGTGCCGGCGGGGTCCGGGGTGCCGGTGTCGCCGCGTCCTCGATGGCGGGGGGTTCCGGGGATGCGTCGGGTGCTTCCGGGGGTGCGTCGGGGAACGCGGCCGGGAGTGCGGCGCGGGGTACGGCCGGGGGCGCGTCGGGGGGCGCGGCCGGGCGGGTGTCCGGCGGTGCGGCCGGGGGTACGTCCGAGGGCGCGTCCAGGGGTGCGTCGGGAAGTGCTGCCGGGGATGTGACCGGGAGCGCGTCGGGAGGCGCGGCCGGGGGTGCGCGGCCCGCGCGGGGCGGCAAGATCGCGGCTGCCGCGGTGAACCAGGCCAGCGTCTGGAACATCGCCAACCTGCTGACCATGCTCCGGCTGGTCCTGGTGCCGGCCTTCGTCATGCTGATGCTGGCCGACGGCGGGTACGACCCGGCGTGGCGCTCGCTCGCCTGGGCGGCCTTCGCCATCGCCATGATCACCGACCTCTTCGACGGCCACCTCGCGCGCGCCTACAACCTCGTCACCGACTTCGGGAAGATCGCCGACCCCATCGCCGACAAGGCGATCATGGGAGCGGCGCTGATCTGTCTCTCGGCGCTCGGCGACCTGCCGTGGTGGGTGACGGCCGTCATCCTCGGGCGTGAGGTCGGAATCACCCTGCTGCGTTTTCTGGTCATTCGCTACGGGGTCATCCCGGCGAGCCGGGGCGGCAAGCTCAAGACCCTCACCCAGGGCGTGGCCGTCGGGATGTACGTGCTGGCGCTGACCGGGTGGCTGGCCACCCTGCGCTTCTGGGTGATGGCCGCGGCGGTCGTTTTGACCGTGGTGACCGGTCTGGACTATGTGAGACAAGCCATTGTGCTGCGCAGGCGGGGAATCGCCGAGCGCAAGGCCGCGTTGGAGGAGACGGAAGGGTGAGGTCCACGGCCGCCGACATCGCCGCCGACGTGGTGCGACTACTCGGAGTGAGGGGCGAGACGGTCGCCGTCGCCGAGTCGCTGACCGGTGGACTGGTCGCCGCGGAGCTCACGGCGGTTCCGGGAGCGTCCAAGGTGTTCCGGGGCTCGGTGACGCCGTACGCCACGGAGCTGAAGCACCGGCTGCTGGGCGTCGACGCCACTCTGCTGGCTCAGCACGGGGCGGTGAACCCGCAGGTCGCGGCCCAGATGGCGGCGGGAGTGCGGAAGGCGCTGAGCGCCGACTGGGGCATCGCGACCACCGGGGTCGCCGGCCCCGACCCTCAGGACGGGCAGCCCGTGGGGACGGTTTTCGTGGGCCTCGACGGGCCGTGCGACCCTGGTTCCGGTTCCGCCGGTGGCGGAAAAGTGGAGCCGCTGCGGTTGAACGGCGACCGCGCGGAAATTCGTATGGAGAGTGTACGGAGCGTACTCGCACTCCTCCTGAAGGAGCTTGCGAGCGAACAGACCGGGAATGAGCGGGCACAGGATACGGAAAAGAACGGGGGGTTTTGATGTTTGCAGCCCTGAGTGAACACGACATCGCTCCCCGCACGGCCGCGGCGCGAGGCGGTACGGTGGGGCGTGAAGGATGCGGCTACGCGGTCCGAGGAGGGAGCCACCGATGATTCTGCTCCGTCGCCTGTTGGGTGACGTGCTGCGTCGGCAGCGCCAGCGCCAGGGCCGTACTCTGCGCGAAGTCTCCTCGTCCGCCCGAGTCTCGCTCGGCTATCTCTCCGAGGTGGAGCGGGGGCAGAAGGAGGCTTCCTCCGAACTGCTCGCCGCCATCTGCGACGCGCTGGACGTACGGATGTCCGAGCTGATGCGGGAAGTGAGCGACGAGCTCGCCCTCGCCGAGCTGGCCCAGTCCGCTGCGGCCACCCCCAGTGAATCTGTGCCCACGCCGGTTCGTCCGATGCTGGGCTCCGTTTCGGTGACCGGCGTGCCACCGGAGCGGGTGACCATCAAGGCGCCCGCCGAAGCGGTGGACGTGGTCGCCGCGTAGGTGCGGTGCGACGCTGAACAAGGTCGTGTGACGTGTGAGCCCCGGCCGGGGCTTCTCCGGGAGATCCCGGGGGAGGTGGTCGGGGTTTTCGCGTATCCGGGTGGGCGGGGTGGTGGAGTGGCGGTCAGCGCCGTCCGCGTCGGCTTCGTCGGCGTGGTGAGTTGTTTGCTCCGTTTGCCGGATATCGGTGATCCGGTCATCGTGGAGATGCCACGACCGGGTGAGCCAACGGAGGTGCGGATGAACGTCGTCAAGAGCCCGCTGTCCGAGACGGACCTGAAGACCGTCGCCGACTCCTTGCAGGGTGCCCTCGTCGACCTGGTCGACCTGGCGCTGGTGGCGAAGCAGGTCCACTGGAACGTCGTGGGACCACGTTTCCGGTCCGTGCACCTTCAGCTGGACGAGGTCGTGGACACCGCGCGGACGCACTCCGACACCGTCGCCGAGCGGGCCTCCGCGCTGGGCGTCTCCCCGGACGGGCGGGCCGCGACGGTGGCCTCCGGCAGCGGGATCGGCGAGGTCCCCGGGGGCTGGGTCAAGGACGAGGACGCGGTACGGGTGCTCGTGGCCGCGCTGGGGGCGGTGATCACCCGGATGCGGGAACGGGTGCAGAACACCGCCGAACCCGACCCGGTGTCGCAGGACATCTTCATCCAGATCACCGCGGACCTCGAGAAGCATCACTGGATGTTCCAGGCGGAGAACGTGTGACGCGCGGTGGGTGAGTGGTGCGCCTGTGTGTCGGTGGTGCGCCCTCCCCGCGCTGAGAGTGGCCGTCTAGCGTCGGCCCGGTCGGGGTGAGACGGCGTTCTGGCGTCGGGCTGGAGGTGGCGGCCATGGCGGGGCGGATAGTGCGCTGGGGGGCCGTGCTGGGGCTCGGGGTGGTGTGGTGGTGGGCCGTGCTGCGGGTGGCGGTCACGCCGGACGCGGGGGCGGTTGAAGGGACTGTCGCGGCGGGGGGATGGGGGCTGAGTCTGCTTCCGGTGCACACCGTGTCCAAGGCGCGGGCCGTGGGGGCGGTCGCCACGGGGCGGTGGCGGGCGGCTTGGCGGGGGGTGGGTGAGTCGGGGGCGGGGGCGGAGGCAGATGCGCCGGGTCCGGGTGCGGGGTCGGATGTGAGTTCTGCGGCGGGTTCCAGTTCGGGTCCACAGCCGGGATCATCTGACGGAACGTGAAAGTCGGGCGAGCGGACCTGATGGTCCGTCAATTGGTGGGGCGGCGGTGTGGCTGCGGGGCCGGGCCGGTCTGGCAGGTGGGACACCAATAGGTGGGGCGCTCGCGGGAGCCGTCGCCCTGGTCGGCGACCCGGACGGGGGTGCCGCAGCGCAGACAGGGGCGGGGCGCGCGGCCGTAGACGTACAGATCCTGGCCGCGGCGGCCCGTCGTACTGCGGACCGGGCGGTCGCGGTTCGCCTCCAGCAGCTTCTTGGCGAGGTCCGCGAGCCGGGCGGCGCGGTCGGCGGGGAGGGCGCCGACGGGCAGCCACGGTGTTGCGCCCAGCAGGAAGCACAGCTCGCTCTTGAACACGTTGCCGATGCCGGCCAGGTTGCGCTGGTCCAGCAGGGCCTCGCCGAGCGGGCGGGCCGGGTCCGCGAGGAGGTTGGCGAGGGCGCGGTCGGGATCCCAGTCCGGGCCCAGCAGGTCCGGGCCGAGGTGGCCTACGGCGCGGTCCTCGTCGGCCGTGCGGAGCAGTTCCAGCACGGGGAGGCGGTAGCCGACGGCCGTGCGGTCGGCGGTGCCGAGGATCGCGCGGATCTGGTGCGCCGGGCCGCCGGTCCAGCGCTCACCGGCCGCGTACACCTTCCAGGAGCCGTCCATCCGCAGATGCGAGTGCAGGGTGAGACCGCCCTCGATGCGGGTGAGGATGTGCTTGCCGCGGGGGGTGACGTCGAGGACGCCGCGGCCGGTGAGGTCGGTGGTGGCATACCGGGGGACGCGCAGGTCGGAGCGGGTCAGCACCTTGCCGGCGAGGGCGGCGTGCAGCCGGCTCGCGGCCTGCCAGACCGTGTCTCCTTCGGGCATGGCTCAAGGGTGGCACGAGGCGGTGGCGACCGGGCGGGTGTGTCAGGCCCGCAGCCGCAGGCCTCTGGGCGTGGCGATGAAACCCGCTCCTTCCAGGAGGCTGCCCACGGGTGAGGTCAGGGCCTGGGCGCCGTTGATCCGTTCGACGGTGACCGTGCCGAGGGAGCCCGCGCGGGCGGCCTCGGCGAGGGCCTCGGCGGCGGCGCGCAGCCGGTGGTCGTCTGAGGGGTCGGTGTCCGGCTCGGTGGGCCAGGCCAGCAGGGTCTTGCCGCCGCGCTCCATGTAGATCACCAGGTCGCCCTCGACGAGGACGACGAGCGAGCCCGCCTTGCGGCCCGGCTTGTGGCCCGCGTCGGTGGGCGGGTCGGGCCAGGGCAGGGCCGCGCCGTAGGCGTTCGCCGGGTCGGCGGCGGCGAGGACGACGGCGCGGGGGGTGGGGGTGGTGCGGTGGATTCCGGGGGTGCCGTAGTTGCCGAGGGTTCCGGGGGCGCCGGGGGCTCCGGGGGTTCCGTAGTTGCCGGGGGCGCGGCGGCCGGAGCCCGGGGTGTACGGCGGGCGGCCGCCGTTCTGCCAGGTGGGGGCCGGCGGGGCCGGGTCGCGCGGGGAGGCGTACTCGCGCGGCGCCGGGTGGCCGGCCGGGGTGTCGAACGGGTCGGCTCCGTCCGGGGTGCCGTACCAGGAGGCCGAGTGGTCCTCGAAGGGGCCCAGGGGGTGGGCGCCGTCGAGGAAGTCGGCGGTGGCGCCGTCGATGCCGACAGGGGTGCCGGTGCCGGGGCGGGAGCCGGGGCCCGTGCCGGGGAGGCCGGGGGTGCCGTGGGTGAAGTCGGCGTCGGGGCGGCCGGCGTTGCGCTCGCGGGCGTTCGCCACCGCGCGGAGGCGGTCCACCGCGCCGTCCATGGCGAACTGGGCGGCGCCCAGGCCCTCCACCACATAGCCGCGCCGGGCCTGGCCGCTCTCCTCGAAGGCGGACAGGATGCGGTACGTCGCCGAGAAGCCGCCCTCGACGCCCTCCGCGGCCACCGCGCCCCGGGTCACCACCCCGTGCCGGTCGAGCAGGGTGCGGGCCAGGGCGTGGGCGCGGACCGTGGTGTCGGGCTCGCGCTGCGGGAGCAGGGACCAGCGGCCGGCGACGGTCGGGGGACCGCTGCGGGACGCCGGGCGGGCGGCGGCGGTCAGGGAGCCGTAACGCCCGCGCGGGACCGCGCGCTTGGCACGGTGGGCGGTGGAGCCGGCGGTGCGGCCGGAGCCGAGCAGGGCGCGCATCGGGGCGAGCGTGTCGTTGGTCAGCCGCCCGGACCAGGCCAGGTCCCAGAGGGCGTCGGCCAGTTGCGGGTCGGTGACCTCCGGGTGGGTGGTCGCGCGGACCTGGTCGGCGATCTGGCGGAAGAACAGGCCGTAGCCACCGGAGAGGGTGTCCAGGACGGACTGGTGAAGCGCCGTCAGCTCCAGCGGGTGCGGGGGCGGCAGGAGCAGCGGGGCCGCGTCCGCGAGGTACAGGGAGACCCAGCCGTCCTTGCCGGGCAGGGCGCCCGCGCCGGCCCATACGACCTCTCCGGCGGCGGTGAGTTCGTCGAGCATCGCCGGGGCGTAGCCGGTCACCCGGGACGGCAGGACCAGTTTCTCCAGGGCGGACGCGGGCACCGAGGCGCCCTGCAACTGCTCGATGGCGCGCACCAGTCCGTCGATGCCGCGCAGGGTGTGGCCCTGGCCGATGTGCTGCCACTGGGGGAGGAACTGGGCGAGAGCGGGCGGGGGCACCGGCTCCAGTTCGTGCCGCAGCGCGGCGAGGGACCGACGGCGCAGCCGGCGCAGGACGGCCGCGTCGCACCACTCCTGGCCGATGCCGGCCGGATGGAACTCGCCCTGGACGATCCGTCCGGAGGCCGCGAGCCGTTGCAGGGCGCCGTCGGTGACCGCCACGCCGAGGCCGAAGCGGGCCGCCGCGGTGGCGGAGGTGAACGGGCCGTGGGTGCGGGCGTAGCGAGCGAGGAGGTCGCCCAGGGGGTCCTTCACCGGTTCGGTGAAGGCCTCCGGGACGCCGACCGGGAGGGCCGTGCCGAGGGCGTCGCGCAGGCGGCCCGCGTCCTCGATCGCCGCCCAGTGGTCGGCGCCGGCGATGCGGACGCGGATCGCGCGGCGGGCGCCGGCCAGCTCCTGGGCCCACTGGGGTTCGGCGCCCCGCTCGGCCAGTTCGGCGTCGGTGAGGGGGCCGAGGAGCCGCAGCAGGTCGGCGACGCCCTCGACGTCCTTGACGCGGCGGTCCTCGGTGAGCCACTGGAGTTCCTGCTCCAGTTCGGTCAGCACCTCCGCGTCGAGCAGTTCGCGCAGCTCCGCCTGGCCCAGCAGCTCGGCCAGCAGGCGGGAGTCCAGCGACAGGGCGGCGGCGCGGCGCTCGGCGAGCGGTGAGTCCCCCTCGTACAGGAACTGGGCGACGTAACCGAAGAGCAGGGAGCGGGCGAAGGGGGACGGCTCGGGGGTGGTGACCTCGACCAGACGGACCTTGCGGGACTCCAGGTCGCCCATCAGCTCAACGAGCCCGGGGACGTCGAAGACGTCCTGGAGGCATTCGCGGACCGCCTCCAGGACGATCGGGAACGAGCCGAACTCGCTCGCCACCTGGAGCAGCTGCGAGGCGCGCTGGCGCTGCTGCCACAGCGGGGTGCGCTTGCCGGGGTTGCGGCGCGGCAGCAGCAACGCGCGGGCGGCGCACTCGCGGAAGCGGGCCGCGAAAAGGGCCGAGCCGCCGACCTGGTCGGTGACGATCTGGTCGATCTCGCCCTTGTCGAAGACGACGTCGGCCGCGCCGACCGGCGCCTGCTCCGTGTCGTACTCCGTCCCCGCCTTCATGGGCTCCTGGTCGAGCAGGTCCATGCCCAGCAGGTCCGCGTCGGGCAGGCGCAGCACGATGCCGTCGTCGGCGTGCATCACCTGGGCGTCCATGCCGTACCGCTCGGAGAGCTTGGCGCCGAGGGCGAGCGCCCACGGGGCGTGGACCTGGGCGCCGAAGGGGGAATGCACGACGACCCGCCAGTCGCCGAGTTCGTCACGGAAGCGCTCCACGACGATCGTGCGGTCGTCCGGGACGTGACCGCAGGCCTCGCGCTGCTCGTCCAGGTAGGAGAGCACGTTGTCGGCGGCCCAGGCGTCCAGGCCCGCCGCGAGCAGACGAAGACGCGCGTCGTCCTTGGGGAGCGAGCCGACCTCGCGCAGGAACGCGCCCACCGCGCGGCCCAGCTCCAGCGGGCGGCCCAGCTGGTCGCCCTTCCAGAAGGGCAGCCGGCCCGGGACGCCGGGGGCCGGGGAGACGAGGACACGGTCGCGGGTGATGTCCTCGATACGCCAGGAGCTGGTGCCCAGGGTGAAGACATCCCCCACGCGGGACTCGTACACCATCTCCTCGTCCAGCTCGCCGACCCGGCCGCCGCCCTTCTTGGGGTCGGCTCCGGCCAGGAAGACGCCGAAGAGTCCCCGGTCCGGGATGGTGCCGCCGGAGGTGACGGCGAGGCGCTGGGCGCCGGGGCGGCCGGTGACGGTGCCGGCGACGCGGTCCCACACCACGCGCGGGCGCAGCTCGGCGAAGGCGTCGGACGGGTAGCGGCCGGCGAGCATGTCGAGGACCGCGGTGAACGCCGACTCCGGGAGCGAGGCGAAGGGGGCGGCGCGGCGGACGGTGGCGAGCAGGTCGTCAACCTGCCAGGTGTCCATCGCCGTCATCGCCACCAGCTGCTGGGCCAGCACGTCCAGGGGGTTGGCGGGGATCTTCAGGGACTCGATCGCGCCGGTGCGCATGCGCTCGGTGACGACGGCCGCCTGGACCAGGTCGCCGCGGTACTTCGGGAAGACCACACCGGTCGAGACCGCGCCGACCTGGTGTCCCGCGCGGCCGACGCGCTGCAGGCCGGAGGCCACGGAGGGCGGGGACTCCACCTGGACGACCAGGTCGACCGCGCCCATGTCGATGCCGAGTTCGAGGCTGGAGGTGGCCACGACGGCGGGCAGACGGCCGGCCTTCAGGTCCTCCTCGACCAGGGCGCGCTGCTCCTTGGAGACCGAGCCGTGGTGGGCGCGCGCGATGACGGGCGGGGCGCCGTGGGCGGCGCCCGAGCCGCCCATCAGCTCGGCGGGGGAGTGGTGCTCGTCCAGGGACTGGCCGGTGGCCCGCTCGTACGCGATCTCGTTGAGGCGGTTGCACAGGCGCTCGGCGAGGCGGCGGGAGTTGGCGAAGACGATGGTCGAGCGGTGGGACTGGACGAGATCGGTGATCCGCTCCTCGACATGCGGCCAGATGGAGGGCCGCTCGCCGCCCTCCGTGCCCTCGGCGACCGGGGAGCCGCCCAGCTCGCCCAGGTCCTCGACCGGGACGACCACCGACAGGTCGAACTCCTTGCCGGACTTCGGCTGGACGATCTCCACCTTGCCGCGCGGGGACAGGAAACGGGCGACCTCGTCGACCGGGCGGACGGTGGCCGACAGGCCGATACGGCGGGCCGGCCTCGGCAGCAGCTCGTCCAGGCGCTCCAGGGACAGTGCCAGATGGGCCCCGCGCTTGGTGCCGGCCACCGCGTGCACCTCGTCGAGGATCACCGTCTCCACGCCTGTCAGCGCGTCCCGCGTGGCCGAGGTCAGCATCAGGAACAGGGACTCGGGAGTGGTGATCAGGATGTCCGGCGGGCGCGTGGCCAGGGCGCGGCGCTCGGCGGCGGGGGTGTCGCCGGAGCGGATGCCGACCTTGACCTCCGGTTCCGGCAGGCCGAGGCGGACGGCCTCCTGGCGGATGCCGGTGAGCGGGCTGCGCAGGTTGCGCTCGACGTCGACGGCCAGGGCCTTCAGCGGGGAGACGTACAGGACGCGGCAGCGCTTCTTCGGATCCGCCGGCGGGGGTGTGGAGGCGAGCTGGTCCAGGGCGGCGAGAAAGGCGGCCAGGGTCTTGCCGGACCCGGTGGGGGCGACCACCAGGACGTCCGAGCCCTCGCGGATGGCTTTCCAGGCGCCCGCCTGAGCGGCCGTGGGCGCGGAGAAGGCACCCGCGAACCAGCCGCGGGTCGCGGGGGAGAACCCGTCCAGGGCTCGGTGTCGGGAGCTGGCCATGCGTCCATCCTGCACCCCGCCACTGACAATGCGCCTGACCTGGGCTTTTCCGGCGTTCCTCGGCGGGACTGCCCGGATCCGAGTGATCTGTCTCACGCACTGTCACAGCGGCCGACGAGGCGGTGTCTCGTGGTCGACCCCCTGACAGCGGAGGAGACACCATGGCTGAGAACACCGATGTCGTCGTGATCGGCGGCGGATACGCCGGCGTCATGGCGGCCAACCGGCTGACGCGGCGCGACGACGTGACCGTGACGCTGATCAACCCGCGCCCGTCCTTCGTCCACCGGCTCCGCCTGCACCAGCTGGTCGGCGGGACCGGCGACGCGGTCGTCGACTACCGGGAGGTCCTGGCCGACGGCGTGGCACTGGTGGTCGACACCGTGACCCGGATCGACGCCGCCGCGCGCGGCGTGACTTTGGCGAGCGGTGGCACGGTCGGCTACGACCACCTGGTCTACGCCGTGGGCAGCGGGAGCCCCGACCCGGATGTGCCCGGGGCGGCGCGGTTCGCCTACCCGGTCGCCACCCTGGAGGACGCGCAGCGCCTGCGGCCGGCTCTCGACGCGGCGTCCGCGTCGGCCCCGGTGACGGTGGTCGGAGCCGGTCCGACCGGCATCGAGACCGCCGCCGAGCTGGCGGAGGCCGGCCGTACGGTGACCCTGGTCTGCGGCGGGGTGCTCGGCCCGTACCTGCACCCCCGCGGGCGGCGCTCGGTCGCCAGGACGCTGGCCGGCCTCGGAGTGACCGTGCTCGACGGCACGGACAGCAAGGTGACGGCGGTGACCCGCGACACCGTACGGCTCGCCGACGGCCGCACCCTGCCGAGCGGGGTGACCATCTGGACCGCCGGATTCGGCGTGCCCGACCTGGCCGCGCGCAGCGGGCTGAGCACGGACGCCCTGGGCCGGCTGCTCACCGACGAGACGCTGACCAGCGTGGACGACGAACGCATCGTCGCGGCCGGGGACTCGGCGGCGCCGTCGGGCCTGCCGCTGCGGATGAGCTGCCAGACCGCGATGCCGCTGGGCGCACGGGCCGCCGACACGGTGCTCAGCCGCATCGCGGGGGAGCGACCCGCGACGCTCAACCAGCCGTTCGCAGCCCAGTGCCTGAGCCTGGGGCGACGGACCGGCGTCTTCCAGTTCGCCCACCGCACCGACGTCGCACTGGGATTCCACCTCGACGGCCGCACCGGCGCGAAGCTCAAGGAGATGGTGTGCAGCGGCGTCGTCAAGCACCTGGCCGACGAGGCCCGCAAGCCGGGTGCGTACCGCCTGCACCGAATCCCGGGAGGTGCCCAGCGCCGGCAACTGCTGGAGACCCGGCGCGCCGAGGCGCCGTCCGTCGCCGACCCGGTGGCCTGAGCCCCGCGCGGAGAGTGGATCGGCGTCCGGGGCGCGGGCGCGAGTCCGGGGCGCGGGCGCCGACCGCGCGGGCCGTCGTCGGCCGCTGCGCCTGCGCCCGCCGGGGGGCCGACAATGGGTCCATGGGTTCGAGTGAGCGGGCACGGCACTGGCAGTACGCCGAGTTGCCCGGCGTCGATCTGCTGCGGGCCCGGTACATCCGGAAGACGTTCGTCCGGCACACCCACGAGGGCTTCGTGATCGCCGCGATCGCGGACGGGGTCGAGATCTTCCAGCACCGGGGCGCCGACGAGTACGCCGGGCCGGGCGCGCTGGCACTGGTCAACCCGGACACGCCGCACACGGGGCGGGCCGGAGTGCCCGAGGGATGGCGGTACGGGGCCGTGTATCCGTCGCCCGAGGTCGTAGCGGAGATCGCGGCCGAGACGACCGTCATCCGCGGCACCCCGGGATTCGTCAGTCCCGTGCTCGACGACCCGTACGCCGCCGGGCTGGTGCACCAGGTGCTGCGCGCCGCCGACGAGGGCAACGCGCTGGCCGCCGACACGCTGCTGCGGGTGGCGGTGACCCGGCTGCTCCGGCTGAACGGCGGGACGCTGCCGCAGCGGCGGGTCCGGACGGCCGGGGCGCGGATCGCGGCCCACGCGCGGGCCGTACTCGAGGAGCGGATGGCCGAGCCGCCCACCCTGGAGAAGCTGGCGGCAGACCTGGGAACCAGCCCCTTCGCGCTGCTGCGGGCCTTCCGGTCGGCGTACGGGATGCCACCGCACGCCTGGCTGACCGACGCGCGGGTGCGCCGGGTGCGGCGGCTGCTGGACGCGGGCAGCTCTCCCGCGGAGGCCGCCGTCGCCGTGGGGTTCACCGACCAGCCGCACCTCAACCGGCACTTCAGCCGGATCGTGGGGGTGCCCCCGGGGGCCTACCAGCGCGAGCGCAAGAACGTACAAGACGCGTCGCGGCGGCTCCGCCTACCGTCCGAAGGGTGGCAGAGGAAACAGCTTTCGCGGACATACGCGCGGACGACGGAAGACCGCGTGGGAGCGCAAAACCGGGCGGCAACGGAGGCCCGCGCGGCGCCGGAAGGCCGGACGACAGCGGAAAGCCGTACGACGGAGCAAAGCCGTACGACGGAGCAAAGCCGGAGGGCGGAGGACGGCCGGACGACGGAGGAAGGCCGGAGGGCGGGGGAGGGTCCTACGACGGAGAAGGGCCGGACCACGGAGGAATGCCCCACGACGGAGACATGCCCCACGGCGGAGGAAAGCCGGACGCCGCCGTCGTCCGGGACGCCCTCGGCGTCGGAGTGGCCGTAGGGCTGTCCGGGTTCGCCTTCGGGGTGACCTCGGCGGGCAGCGGGCTGACGTTGGCGCAGACCTGTGTGCTCAGCCTGCTGGTGTTCACCGGCGCGTCCCAGTTCGCGCTGGTGGGGGCACTCGCCGGTGGAGGGAACCCGGTGACCGCCGCGGCCGGTGCCCTCTTCCTGGGCGTGCGCAACGCCTTCTACGGGCTGCGGCTCTCGCAGCTGCTGTCGCTCCCCCGCGCGGTGCGGCCGTTCGCCGCCCAGTGGGTGATCGACGAGACGGCCGCCGTCGCGCTGGCGCAGCCGACGCGCCGCGCGGCCCGCATCGGGTTCGCCGTCACCGGACTCAGCCTCTACCTGTTGTGGAACCTCACCACGCTGCTCGGCGCGCTCGGCGCCGAGGCCATCGGCGACATCGACGCCTGGGGACTCGACGCGGCCGGACCCGCGGTCTTCCTGGCGCTGCTGGCGCCGATGCTGAGGGCCGCCACAGAGCGGGCCGTCGCCGCGCTCGCCGTGGTCCTGGGCCTGGGGCTGCTCCCGGTGCTGCCCGCGGGCGTGCCGGTCCTGGTGGCCGCCCTGGCGGCGCCGGCCGTGCTGTGGGCGCGGGGCCGCCGCAGGACGGGGGAGGAGGGCCGGTGAACACCTGGATCGCCATCGCGGTGACCGTCGCGGGCTGCTATGCCGTCAAGCTGGCCGGACTGATCGTCCCCGCCGGTGTGCTGGAGCGCCCGCTCGTCCGGCGGCTGGCCGCGCTGCTGCCGGTCGCCCTCCTCGCCGCCCTCACGGCCCAGCAGACCTTCGCCGCGGGGCAGACGCTGGTGCTGGACGCGAGGGCCGCGGGGGTCGCGGCGGCCGGGGTGGCGCTGGTGCTGCGCGCGCCCTTCCTGCTCGTCGTCGCGGCGGCCGTCGTGGTGACGGCGGGGGTGCGGGCCCTGGGCGGGTGAGGTCAGCCGATGGGGCGGCCGTGCGCCCTGAGGGTGCGCAGGGCCTCGACCGTCACCATGGGGCGTGC
Organism: Streptomyces sp. NPDC052773; assembly: GCF_044547145.1. Taxonomy (NCBI): domain Bacteria; kingdom Bacillati; phylum Actinomycetota; class Actinomycetes; order Kitasatosporales; family Streptomycetaceae; genus Streptomyces; species Streptomyces sp. NPDC052773. The sequence goes on from NZ_JBITZX010000015.1 coordinate 29,286, forward strand.
CTCCAGGGCGGGGCCGGGCGCCCACTGGCGCCAGCGGATGGGCCAGCCGCCGTCCTCCTGCTGCTCGCTCGCCAGGTGGTCCAGGGAGCGTGCCATCTCGTCGTCGGTGAACCACGCGCGCGCGAGGGACTGCGGTGTCGGCGCGTAGTCGTGCGGGAAGTGGTGCTCGCCCGGGGCGTAACCGGGGGCGACGGGGTAGGCGTCGAGGCGGTCCGGGTCGAGGGCCGCCAGCCGCTGCTCGCGCACCAGGCGGCCCAGCCGGTCGGCGGCCGCCTCCGCGCGGGCGCGGTCCGGCGCGGCGTCCAGGAAGGCCACGGCGGCCTGGATCTCGTACGGATGCGACCGTTCCAGGGACTCCACCGCCTGCCAGCAGAAGTCCGTGGCGCGGAACAGCCAGGCGTGCCACACCTCGTTGCGGTGCAGCAGACCGACCACCGGACCGGTGGCGAGAAGTTCACTGGGCGGATCGTCCACGACCGGCACGAAGGGGGCCGCCGGATAGCCGCGCTGGCTGGGATGGACGGCCGGCAGCGCGCCGTCGGCCGTGGACACGGAGGTCAGATAGCGGCACACCCGCTCCACGCGCTGTCCGCCGCAGCGCCCGATCGAGTCCAGCACGCGCAGGGCCCGCGCGGTGTGCAGCGGCTGGCTGACGGGGCCGCGCAGATCGGGTTCCAGGGCGTGGCCGTAGCCGCCGTCCTGGTTGCGGTAGGCGTCCAGCGCGGTCTCCACGGGGTCGGCGCCGCCGTTGAGGAAGTGGTATGCGAAGAGGCGCTGTTCCAGCACCCGCGCGGTGAGCCAGACGAAGTGTTCGGCGCGGAAGAGCGGGGAGCGCGCCGGGGGCGTGGTGGGGAGTGGGGATGCTCCTGGTTCGGCCATGGCTCAGACCGTAGGGCGAAAAGGGGGCCCGGCAAGCGGTCCCGGATCGAGCCCACTCTCAGGGGCGGGATACTGGTGTCATGCGGTTGACGGTCTTCTGGGAGCGGATGGCGGAGCACTTCGGGACGGGGTACGCCGAAACCTTCGCGCGCGATCACGTGATGTCGGAGCTGGGCGGGCGCACCGTGCAGGAGGCGCTGGCCGCCGGCTGGGAGGCCAAGGACGTGTGGCGCGTGGTGTGCGACGTCATGAACGTGCCGCAGGAGAAGCGCTGACACAGGAGAAGCGCTGACAAGGGGCGCTGACAGGGGTGGGCAGGGCGCGGGCAGGGTGCCGGCAGGCGTGGACGGGCGGTGACGGGTCGCCGGCGGGTCACGAAGATCGCGGGCCGGTGACCGGATGTCGGTGGCGTGGGCGAGACTTGCACCGTGGCAGCGACAGATGAGACCGGGCAGGCAGCCCAGCACGCATCCTCGAACGGCACGACGCCGCCCGCCCGGCCCCCGGCCGACGGCGCCGCCGCGCCCGGCGCGCGCATGCCGCGCTGGCTGCCCCGCGCCATGGTGCTGGCGCTCGCGCTCATCGCGGTCTTCCAGCTGGGCAGTTGGGTCTTCCACCAGCTCACCGGCCTGCTGATCAACATCCTGATCGCGTTCTTCCTGGCCCTCGCCGTCGAGCCGGCGGTGAGCTGGATGGCCGCGCGCGGGGTCCGCCGCGGGCTCGGCACCTTCCTGGTCATCCTCGCCGTGCTGATCGTGGCCGCCGGCTTCGTCACCCTGCTGGGGTCCATGCTGGCGGGCCAGATCATCACCATGGTCGAGAACTTCCCGAACTACCTCGACTCCGTGATCAACTGGGTCAACGCCCACTTCCACACCGATCTGAGACGGGTGGACATCCAGGAGGGCCTGCTCCGCTCCGACTGGCTGCGCAACTACGTGCAGAACAGCGCCACCGGCGTGCTCGACGTGTCCGCGCAGGTCCTCGGGGGCCTCTTCCAGACGCTGACGATCGCCCTGTTCTCGTTCTACTTCGCCGCCGACGGACCGCGGCTGCGCCGGGCGATCTGCTCCGTGCTGCCGCCCGCGCGGCAGGCGGAGGTGCTGCGCGCCTGGGAGATCGCCGTCGACAAGACCGGCGGCTACATCTACTCGCGCGGCCTGATGGCGCTGATCTCCGGAGTGGCGCACTACGTGCTCCTGGAGGTCCTGGGCGTGCCCTACGCGCCCGTGCTGGCGGTCTGGGTGGGCCTGGTGTCGCAGTTCATCCCCACCATCGGCACCTATCTCGCGGGCGCCCTGCCCATGCTGATCGCCTTCACGGTGGACCCCTGGTACGCGCTGTGGGTGCTGATCTTCGTCGTGATCTACCAGCAGTTCGAGAACTACGTCCTGCAGCCCAAGCTGACCTCGAAGACCGTCAACATCCACCCGGCGGTCGCCTTCGGCTCGGTCGTGGCCGGCACCGCGCTGCTCGGCGCCGTCGGCGCACTGATCGCCATCCCGGCGGTCGCCACGCTCCAGGCGTTCCTCGGGGCGTACGTGAAGCGGTACGCCGTCACGGACGACCCCCGGGTCCACGGCCACCGCGGGCGCGGTGCCGGACCCGGTCCGGTCGTACGGGTGCGACGGCTGTGGGAGAGGCTGCGCGCGCGGCGGCAGTCTCGTACCTAGCGGTACCCGAGCGCCCGCACGGCGCTCGCGCACCGCGTGCCTCGCTTGACACGAAAATCGAACATCCATTCATATGGAAGCTCCGGCGAGGTTCTCGGTGGGTGTTTCGACATGCTTTGGCAGGAGAAATGCCCGAGTTATCCACAGGCCGGACCCGCGTCGGGGCGCATTGTCAGTGGCAGGCGTTAGCGTCTTTGACGTGAAGCGATCGACTCAAGCAAACCGGGTGGAACCCATGGCAGGAACCGACCGCGAGAAGGCGCTCGACGCCGCCCTCGCACAGATTGAACGGCAATTCGGCAAGGGCGCGGTCATGCGCATGGGCGAGCGGTCGAAGGAGCCCATCGAGGTCATCCCGACCGGGTCGACCGCGCTCGACGTGGCCCTCGGCGTGGGCGGCCTGCCCCGCGGCCGTGTCGTGGAGATCTACGGACCGGAGTCTTCCGGTAAGACCACGCTGACCCTGCACGCCGTGGCCAACGCGCAGAAGGCCGGCGGTCAGGTCGCCTTCGTGGACGCGGAGCACGCCCTCGACCCCGAGTACGCGCGCAAGCTCGGCGTCGACATCGACAACCTGATCCTCTCCCAGCCCGACAACGGCGAGCAGGCCCTGGAGATCGTGGACATGCTGGTCCGCTCCGGCGCCCTCGACCTCATCGTCATCGACTCCGTCGCCGCGCTCGTCCCGCGCGCGGAGATCGAGGGCGAGATGGGCGACAGCCATGTCGGCCTCCAGGCCCGCCTGATGAGCCAGGCGCTGCGGAAGATCACCAGCGCGCTCAACCAGTCCAAGACCACCGCGATCTTCATCAACCAGCTCCGCGAGAAGATCGGCGTGATGTTCGGCTCCCCGGAGACCACGACCGGTGGCCGGGCGCTGAAGTTCTACGCCTCGGTGCGCATCGACATCCGACGCATCGAGACGCTGAAGGACGGCACGGAGGCAGTCGGCAACCGCACCCGCTGCAAGGTCGTCAAGAACAAGGTCGCGCCGCCCTTCAAGCAGGCCGAGTTCGACATCCTCTACGGCCAGGGCATCAGCCGCGAGGGCGGCCTGATCGACATGGGCGTGGAGCACGGCTTCGTCCGCAAGGCCGGCGCCTGGTACACGTACGAGGGCGACCAGCTCGGCCAGGGCAAGGAGAACGCGCGCAACTTCCTCAAGGACAACCCCGACCTGGCCAACGAGATCGAGAAGAAGATCAAGGAGAAGCTGGGCGTCGGCGTGCGGCCCGAGGAGCCGGCCGCCGAGCCGGGCGCGGACGCCGCGGTGACCACCCCCGCCGCGGACGACGCCGCCAAGTCGGTGCCTGCCCCGGCGGCGGCGAAGACGGCCAAGACCAAGGCCGCGGCCGCCAAGAGCTGAGCCCGTGACACGGCGAACCGACTGGCCCGAGTACGCCCACCCCGGACCCCCGTGGGAGCCGGGGAGCGAGGACGACGTGCACGCCGCCGGGCAGGGTGACGGCCGACCGGACGGCGACCCGCGCCACTCGTACGACCCGTACGGCCCGTCTCCCGATGAGGGGACGAGCGGAGGCTCCCCGCGCGGCGCGGGCGGCTCACGCGGACGGCGTGGACGTCGGCGCGGCTTCGGGGATCCGCCCGCCGAGGACGGGGGCTCCTCTCTCTCGTCGAGGGCCGAGAAGGGGGAGTCCTCAGGGGACCCGGTCGAGCGGGCACGGGCGATCTGCCTGCGCCTGCTCACCGGGACCCCGCGCACCCGGAAGCAGCTCGCGGACGCCCTGCGCAAGCGGGAGATCCCGGACGACGCCGCCGAGGAGGTGCTGTCGCGCTTCGAAGAGGTGGGACTGATCGACGACAGCGCCTTCGCGGACGCCTGGGTGGAGTCCCGGCACCACGGCCGTGGACTGGCCCGGCGGGCGCTCGCCCAGGAGCTGCGCACCAAGGGCGTCGACTCCACGCTGATCGACGCGGCGGTCGGCCGGCTCGACTCCGAACAGGAGGAGGCGACCGCGCGGGAGCTGGTCGCCCGCAAGCTGCGCGCCACCCGCGGCCTCGACCGCGACAAGCGGCTCCGCCGCCTCGCGGGAATGCTCGCCCGCAAGGGCTACTCCGAGGGCATGGCCCTGCGGATCGTCCGGCAGGCGCTGGAGGAGGAGGGCGAGGACACGGAGTTCCTGGGGGACGACGGGTTCTGACCCGAGGCGCCTGACCTCCCCGAGGCGCCTGACCTCCCCGAGGCGCCAGACGGCCCTGACGTGCCAGACGGCCCCGACCTGCCGACGTGGCGCCGTACCGCCGCGGGCCCTGGACACCGTGGACGCGCGGGGGCGCCGATCGCGTTCAGGGCCGATGGGGCACACCGTTCCCGTCCGCACGTCCTTCCCGCCCGCACACCCTCCCGTCCGCCCGCACCGCTTCCCCCGCCGAGCTCTCCGCCCCATCCCACCCGCTAGCCCCGCTCGACCACCGGCAACCCCGCCGCCCGCCACGCCTGGAAGCCGCCCACCAGATCCGTGGCCCGGTGCAGTCCCAGCCGGTGCAGCGACTCGGCGGCGAGGGACGACGCGTATCCCTCGTTGCAGAGCACCACGACCCGCAGCTCATGGCCGGTGGCCTCGGGCAGGCGGTGGCTGCCCCAGGGGTCGAGCCGCCACTCCAGCTCGTTGCGCTCCACGACCAGGGCGCCCGGGATCAGCCCGTCCCGCTCGCGCAGCGCGGCGTACCGGATGTCCACCAGCAGTGCCTCACCGGCCTGCTGGGCGGCGTACGCCTCCCGCGGCCCGACCCGCTGATACCGCGCCCGCACCCGCTCCAGCAACTGGTCGATGCCCACCGGCTCTCCGCGTTCACCGCGCTCGCCGCCGCTCACTGCCAGTCCTCCGGGCGCTCGACCTGCTCCAGGCGCAGCACCTGGCCGGTGCGGCTGTAGCGGCGGATCCGCGGCAGCGGCGGATAGTAGGCGTGGACCGAGATCGCGTGCTCCTCGGTGGACTCGTTGAGCACCTCGTGGACGTGGTGGCGGCCGAAGGCGCGGCCTTGACCGGCCGGCAGCAGGCGCGGCCGGTCCACGCCCTCGGTGAGTTCCAGGGTCTTCCAGCCGTCGGTGGGCAGCCGTGCGGCCAGCGCGTTCTCCCGTAGCTCGCCGCGCGCGGTGAGGAAGGCGCCCACCGAGTCGGCGTGGTCGTGCCAGCCGGTGCCCGTGCCGGGCGGCCAGCCGATCAGCCAGGCCTCACTGCCGCCGGGTCCCTGGAGCCGCACCCAGGTACGGCCTTCCGGATCGAGCGGCAGCGAGTCGATCAGTGCGGTGTCGGCGGCCGTACGCCGGACGAACTCCAGCAGATCGGCCTGGGTGGGCGCGGAGCCGCGCCCCGCCCCATGGGCGTGGACGGAGGGGGAGGTGGAGGAGAAAACGGCAGACACGTGAACCGTCCTGATGAGTTCGCGGAAAACGCGCGCGACAACGCGACAGGCGACAACGCGACGAGCGGCGCGCGCGGCGGAGAAGGGAAGCGAGATCAGCAGGACGGTCGACACACGCAGCCCGCATAGCGGACGAGGTCCATGTGGACCCGTCGCCACAGGCGCACGCAGGTGTCGGTCACGATCCGGAGTACACCACGCCGGTCCGGACGGGTCAACTTGCTGTCACCATGTGGACACAGGGTGACAGACGGGACGGGAGACCTCAGCGGGAGCCTGCCCCGGCCTCCGCCTGGACTCCGGCTTCCGCTCCGAGCCCGGCCTCCGCCGGACCGCCGAGCGTCGCCTCGGCCGCCGCGTAGAGGTCGGCGGGGCGCACCCCGTTCAGGGCCGTGACGAGATGGCCGTCGGGCCGGACGAGGAGCACGGTGTGGGCGGCGGCGCCCGGGTAGCTCTCGGCGACCAGCAGCTCGGCCGGGTGCGGCAGAGCGGCCACCGCTGCCGCGAGCCGGGGCATGATCCCGGCCCTCGCCCAGTGCTTGCGCTCCCACACACCGGTGCCGGGCGCGATCAGGACGACGAGCAGCGCACCCCGGCCGAGCCGGTCCCGCAGCCGTACGAACGAGCCGTCCTCCGCGGTGACCACGACATCCGTGACCGGCGCCCCCGGCGGGGTGCCGACCGGGACCTCGGCCTCGATGTGCCGGGGGGCGAGCGGGGAGTCCTCGTAACCGCCCGGGGCGCCCAGCGGACCGCTGCCCAGGTGCCCGTCGGTGAGCAGGGCGTCATGGCCGCGGGCGGCGCCCGGGACGTACGAGCGCAGGCCCTTGCCGCCGCGGACCAGCGGCAGCGCCTGGTCGGCGGCGCGCAGCCGGGCGGCGACGACTGCGCGCCGCTCCGCCTGATAGCTGTCGAGCAGCGCCTCGTGCGGCCCGTGGTGCCAGGCCAGCGCCAGCTTCCAGGCGAGGTTGTCGGCGTCCCGCAGCCCCTCGTCCAGCCCCTGGGTGCCGAGCGCGCCGAGCAGGTGGGCCGCGTCCCCGGCGAGGAAGACCCGGCCCGCCCGCCAGCGCCGGGCCAGCCGGTGGTGGACGATGTGGACTCCGGTGTCCAGCAGCTCGTACGACGGTGAGGCCTCACCCGTCCAGCCGGTCAGGGTCTCCTGGACGCGCGCCAGCAGCAGCTCGGGCGTGACCAGGTCCTTGCCGGGCGGCAGCAGCCAGTCCAGTCGCCAGACGCCGTCCGGGAGCGGACGCCCTGTCACCTCCCCGGCCGAGGGCCCCGACGACCGCCACGGCGGCATCCGGTGGAGCAACGCCTGACCCGGCCACGGAAGTTCCGTCCGCAGCGCGGCCACGGCGTGCCGCTCCACCGCCGTACGGCCGGGGAATCGGATGTCCAGGAGCTTGCGCACGGTCGAGCGGGGGCCGTCGCACCCCACCAGGTAACTGCCGCGCCACCAGGTGCCCTCGGGGCCGCGGGTGTGCGCGCTGACGCCCGAGGACTCCTGCTCGACGGCGTCCAGCCGGCTGTCCACGACGATCTTGACGAGTCGTTCCCGCACCAGCGCGGCGCGCAGGGCGTCGGTGAGTACGTGCTGGGCGATGTGCAGCGGGGACGTGAGGGGCTCGGGGTCGTCCGTGTCGTCCTCGGGGGCCTCTCCGAACGTGATCTCGCACATCACCTGCTTGCGCCGCATCGACCGCCATCCGGCCCAGTACGCGCCGGCCTCGTCCAGCCGCATCCCGGTCAGCCGGGACAGCAGCGCGGCGGTGTCCTCGTGCAGGGCGACGGTGCGCGCCAGCCGCCGTTCGTCCTTGCCCGGGCCCTCGTCGAGGACCACGCACGGCACCTCCTGACGCGCCAGCGCCAGGGCGAGCGTCAGCCCGACGGGCCCCGCTCCGACGATGATCACCGGGTCCACGGCGCGGCGCCCCCTGCCCGTGACGGTGTCCTGAGGGATGTATGTGAACAGGAAGTTGGAGCAGGGTGCACGATCACAGAAAGTATGCAACCTATTGCGGGTGCTTGCGTCAAGTGACGAAGGCAGTGGCGGGTCCGCCACTGCCTTCGCGTTTACAGGGAAGCTGTTGGTGCGTCAGTTCTTTGGCGGATGGGTGAAACCGCCGAAGCCACCTGGGCCGCCGCCTTCGCCACCGGTCCCGAAGGAACCGCCGACCGCTGCCGGGTTCAGCTCCTCCACCTCGTCGGCCCCGAGCACCGCGCCCGTCGACCGCTTGCTGCGCCGCAGCCACCCCTCCAGCCAGCTCGCGAAGCTGGTGAGGATGAAGTTGACGATGATGTAGATGATCGCCACGACGATGAAGCTCGGGATGACGTTCGCGTAGTTCGCCGCGAGCGTGCCCCGCGCGTTCAGCAGCTCCGTGAAGCCGAGCATCACGCCGCCCAGCGCGGTGTCCTTCACGATGACGACCAGCTGGGTGACGATCGCCGGGAGCATCGCCGTGACCGCCTGGGGCAGCAGGACGCTGGTCATCGTCTGACCCTTGCGCAGACCGATCGCCTGGGCCGCCTCCGTCTGCCCCTTCGGCAGGGCGAGGATGCCCGCGCGGACGATCTCCGCGAGGACCGACGCGTTGTAGAGCACCAGGCCGGTGACGACCGCGTACAGGGGCCGGTCCTCACTGCTGACGTCCGTGTAACGGGCGTAGAACTCGTTGGCGAACAGCATCAGCAGCAGCACTGGGATCGCCCGGAAGAACTCGACCACCGCGCCGGCCGGGCCTCGCACCCACGCGTGGTCGGACAGGCGGGAGATACCGAAGACGGCGCCCAGCGGGAGACCGATGATCATGGCCAGCGCCGCGGCCTTGAGCGTGTCGCCGAGGCCCGGGAGCAGATACGTGGTCCATGCCTCGGACTGGGTGAACGGCTTCCACAGGGACCACTCCAGCTGGCCCTTGTCGTCCATCACCGTGTAGACCCACCACAGCAGGAGGGCCAGCAGGACGAAGAAGACGACCGAGAAGATGATGTTGCGCCGCTTGGCCCGGGGGCCGGGAGCGTCGTAGAGGACCGAGGTCACCGCTTCACCGCCAGTCGCTTGCTCAGCCAGCCGAAGAACAGGCCGGTGGGCAGGGTCAGTACCACGAAACCGAGGGCGAAGACCGCGCCGATGAGCACCGTCTGTGCCTCGTTCTCGATCATTTCCTTCATCAGGAAGGCGGCCTCCGCCACACCGATCGTGGCCGCCACCGTCGTGTTCTTGGTGAGGGCGATCAGTACGTTCGCCAGCGGGCCGATCACCGAACGGAACGCCTGCGGCAGCACGACCAGCCGCAGGACCTGGCTGAAGCTCAGTCCGATGGCGCGGGCCGCCTCGGCCTGCCCGACCGGCACGGTGTTGATGCCGGAGCGCAGCGCCTCGCAGACGAAGGCCGCGGTGTAGGCGACCAGGCCGAGCACCGCGAGGCGGAAGCCCTGGACCTCGAAGTCATCGGGCGCGCCCATGGTCATGCCGAAGATGTCGGCGAGACCCAGCGAGGTGAACACGATGATGACGGTCAGCGGGATGTTCCGGACGATGTTCACATAGGCCGTGCCGAAGCCGCGCATCAGCGGCACCGGGCTGACCCGCATCGCCGCCAGCAGGGTGCCCCAGACCAGGGAGCCGATGGCCGAGAACACGGTGAGCTGCACCGTCACCCAGAAGGCACCCAACAAGGTTGGATCGTCATAGTCAGAAATGAAGTCGAACACGATCTCCCGCGCTTCCGGGTGTGTGGCGTACGTGGCGGACGTGGCGCGCCGCCGCCCTGATCGCGGTGGACGGCGGCACGCCTCGGCAATTCCGCGTTACTGGAGTGCCTGAGCCTTACTTGACGATGTTGCCGATCTTCGGGGCCGGCTCGTGCTTGTAGCCGGCCGGGCCGAAGTTCTCGTTGACGGCCTTCTCCCAGGACTTGTCGGCGACCATCTTCTCCAGCGCGTCGTTGATCTTGTTCAGGGTCTCGGTGTCGCCCTTCTTGACGCCGATGCCGTAGTTCTCGTTGCTGAGCTTCAGACCGGCCAGCTTGAACTTGCCCTTGTACTCGTCCTGCGCGGCGTAGCCGGCGAGGATCGAGTCATCGGTGGTCAGCGCGTCGACGGAACCGCTCTGCAGACCGGCGATGCACTCCGAGTAGGTGCTGTACGTCCTCAGCTGGGCCTTCGGAGCGAAGTCGTTCTTGACGTTCTGTGCCGACGTCGAGCCGGTGACCGAGCACAGCTTCTTGCCGTTGAGGTCGGTGGCCTCGGTGATGTCCGAGTCCTTCTTCACCAGCAGGTCCTGGTGGGCCAGCAGGTACGGGCCGGCGAAGTCGACCTTCTGCTTGCGCTCGTCGGTGATGGAGTAGGTCGCCACGATGAACTTCACGTCACCGCGGGAGAGCGCGTTCTCACGGTCGGCGCTCTTGGTCTCGACCCACTCGATCTCGTTGGGCTCGTAGCCGAGCTCCTTGGCCACGTACGTCGCCACGTCGACGTCGAAGCCGGAGAAGGAACCGTCGGGCTCCTTCAGACCGAGACCGGGCTGGTCGTACTTGATGCCGATCTTGATCTTGTCGCCGCCGCCGGAACCCGTGCCTTCGTTGTCCTTGTCGCCGTCACCGCCACACGCGGTCGCGGTGATCGACAGGACGAGCGCGGCCGCGGCCGCGGCGGTGACCTTGCGGAGCTTCATGGTGAACATCCTTTGCGTGGTGAAGGGGACGCGGGCCGTCCGGTGCGGGGTGACGCGGCCGTCCGGTGCGGTGGTGCCGGTGGTGCGGGCCGTCCGGTGCGGTGGTGCCGGTGGTGCCGACCGTCCGGTTCGGGGGCGTCGGTGGTGCGGGCCGTCCGGTGGGGGTGACGCCGGTCGTCGCGCGGGGCGACGAGGCCGGGTCAGTGGTGCAGGATCTTCGACAGGAAGTCCTTGGCGCGATCGCTGCGCGGGTTGCTGAAGAACTGGTCGGGCGCAGCCTCTTCGACAATGCGGCCGTCCGCCATGAACACCACGCGGTTTGCGGCCGATCGTGCGAAGCCCATCTCGTGGGTGACCACGATCATGGTCATGCCCTCACGGGCGAGCTGCTGCATGACCTCCAGGACCTCGTTGATCATCTCCGGGTCGAGAGCCGACGTCGGCTCGTCGAAGAGCATGACCTTGGGGCCCATGGCCAGGGCCCGTGCGATGGCGACACGCTGCTGCTGGCCGCCGGAGAGCTGCGCGGGGTACTTGTCCGCCTGCGCCGCCACACCGACCCGGTCCAGCAGGGCGCGCGCCTTCTCCTCGGCCTGCTTCTTGTCCGTCTTGCGGACCTTGATCTGGCCGAGCATCACGTTCTCGAGCACGGTCTTGTGCGCGAAGAGATTGAAGGACTGGAACACCATCCCGACGTCGGCTCGCAGCCGGGCCAGCTCCTTGCCCTCCTGGGGCAGCGGCTTTCCGTCGATCGTGATCGTGCCGGAGTCGATCGTCTCCAGCCGGTTGATGGTGCGGCACAGGGTGGACTTCCCGGACCCGGAGGGCCCGATGACCACGACGACCTCGCCACGGGCGATCGTGAGATCGATGTCCTGGAGTACGTGCAACGCGCCGAAGTGCTTGTTGACGCTCTTCAGGACGACCAGTTCGCCGGTCGCGGCCGAATCTTCCTTGGCCACCGATACTTCGGTCATCGCTTGCTGGCTCCGTCCTCCTCGGGTTTCGGAGGACACTAATAACCCTACGCGACCTGCGTCATTACATCTGAGGGGAATCTGAGCATCACGATCCGATAGCAATCGGACACCTGTCGTAGCACTTGTGACCTGCGCGCGTATCGGCCGGATAACTTCGGGGCCGCTCAAGCGGAACCCTCTTGACGCCGTCGTCATCCATCAGCGTGACTGCCATGGTGCACCCGCGCGCGTGCACGTGTTTCTACCCGCGAGATCCGTCCAGCCGATGAACCGAAGGGGGCCGGGATGAGACTTCTCCTCGTCGAGGACGACAACCATGTCGCCACCGCTCTGTCCGCGGTCCTGGCGCGGCACGGCTTCGACGTCACGCACGCGCGCAGCGGCGAGGAGGCACTGCAGGCCCTGGTGCCCGAGGGGCCCGGCTTCGGCGTCGTCCTGCTCGACCTCGGCCTGCCCGACCAGGACGGCTACGAGGTGTGCGGCAAGATCCGCAAGCGCACCGCCACACCGGTGATCATGGTCACCGCGCGGTCGGACGTCCGCTCCCGCATCCACGGCCTCAACCTCGGGGCCGACGACTACGTGGTCAAGCCGTACGACACCGGGGAACTGCTGGCCCGGATCCACGCCGTCAGCCGGCGCTCCGTGCAGGAGGACGCCACCGGCCCCGTGGAGACCGCCGTCCATCTGGGCCGCGTCCGTATCGAGTTGCCGACGCGCCAGGTCAGCGTGGACGGTTCGGTCGTCCAACTGACCCGCAAGGAGTTCGACCTCCTCGCCCTGCTGGCCCAGCGCCCGGGCGTGGTCTTCCGGCGGGAGCAGATCATCAGCGAGGTCTGGCGGACCAGCTGGGAGGGGACCGGGCGCACCCTGGAGGTGCACGTCGCGTCCCTGCGCGCCAAGCTGCGCATGCCGGCGCTCATCGAGACCGTGCGCGGCGTCGGTTACCGGCTCGTCGCCCCGGGCGCGTAGCGGGGCAGGGTGCGCACACGTCTCCTTCCGCTGCTCATCGTCCTGATGGCGGCCGTGCTGCTGGCACTCGGCATCCCGCTCGCCGTCAGCCTCGCGGCGGCCCAGCAGCAGAAGGTGGTCGTCGACCGGATCGACGACACCGCGCGGTTCGCGGCCCTCGCCCAGTTCGTCACCGCCGACCCCACGGTCAGGGACGAGCGCCGCGAGACGCTCAGGCGCGAACTGATCAGCTACTACAAGGTCTACGGCATTCGTGCCGGTGTCTTCTACCACGACGACGTGCCCATGGCTCATGCGCCCGACGACTGGCTGCTCCCTCGATCGGGTGAGGTACGGGCCGCGTTCGACGAGGCGTTCCTCAGCCGCCGCAGCCACGATCCCAAGCAGGTCTGGCCCTGGGAGCGGCACCGTCTGGTCGTCGCCTCGCCGGTGATCCGGGACGGCGACGTCGTCGCGGTCGTCGTCACCGACTCGCCCACCGGGCAGATGCGGTCGCGGATCCTGCGCGGCTGGCTGGTCATCGCCGCGGGCGAGACCGCCGCGATGCTGCTGGCCGTGGGCGCCGCGCTCCGGCTCACCGGCTGGGTGCTCAAGCCCGTACGCGTCCTGGACGCCACCACCCACGACATCGCCACCGGGCGGCTGAAGTCCAGGGTGGCCGTGGCCAGCGGGCCGCCGGAGCTGCGGCGGCTGGCCCGGTCGTTCAACGAGATGGCGGACAACGTCGAGAACGTCCTGGAGCAGCAGCGCGCCTTCGTCGCCGACGCCTCCCACCAGCTGCGCAACCCCCTCGCGGCGCTGCTGCTGCGGATCGAGCTGCTGGCACTGGAACTGCCCGAGGGCAACGAGGAGATCGCCTCCGTGCAGGCCGAGGGCAAACGCCTGGCCCAGGTCCTGGACGACCTGCTCGGCCTGGCGCTCGCCGAGCACGCCGAGGCCGATCTGGGGATCACCGACATCGGCGCGCTCACCGCCGAACGGGTCGCGGCCTGGGCTCCGACCGCCGAGGCCAAGGGCGTACGACTGGTGGCCGACTGCCCGCCCACCACCGCCTGGGCCGACGCGGTCACCCTGTCCAGCGCGCTGGACGCGGTGATCGACAACGCGCTGAAGTTCACGCCGGCGGGCGAGCGCGTGGAGGTCGGCGTCGCGTCCCACGGCGACACCTCGACGATCGTCGTCGCGGACCACGGCCCGGGTCTCACCGACGAGGAACTGACCCGCGTGGGGGACCGTTTCTGGCGCAGCAACCGCCATCAGAACGTCAAGGGCTCCGGCCTCGGCCTGTCCATCAGCCGGGCGCTGCTCGCCTCCGCGGGCGGCTCCATCACGTACGACCATCACGAGCCGCACGGGCTGAAGGTGACGCTGACGGTGCCTCGGAGCGGGCCGGCGGCGTGAAAGGGGGTACCGCGCGGGGGCCTTGTCGAGGCTTGGCGAGGCTTCGCCGCGCGGTGACCGGCATTTCCGCGCGGAGGCCGGCATCTCCGCGCGGAGGCCGCTTACGGCTTCACCGAGCGGTAGTAGCGCCGCGCGCCGTCGTGCAGGGTCAGCGGGTCGGTGTAGATCGCCGTGCGCAGGTCGACCAGCTGGGCGGAGTGGACGTGCGCGCCGATGCGGTCGCGGCTGTTGATGACGGTCCGGGTCAGCCACTCGGTGAGCCGCGGGTCCATGTCCTTGCGGGTGATGAGCAGGTTGGACACCGCGAGCGTCGGCACGGCCTGGCCCATCTGGATCGTCGGGTAGGCCGACTCGGGCATGTTGGTGGCGCGGTAGTAGCGCGTGGCGGCGCGCTGCTTGTGCAGCTTGGCGACCAGATCGGGGTCGATCGGGATGAACCGGAACGACTCGGTCTTGGTGAGCTTGCGCAGTCCGTCCGTCGGCAGTCCGCCCGACCAGAAGAACGCGTCGAGCTTTGTGCCCAGCTTCCTGGGCCCGGTGTCGATGCCGTCCGCGTACGGCGTGATGTCCTTCCCCGGGTCGATGCCGGCCGCCCTGAGCAGCCGGGTGGCGATCAGCCGCACCCCCGAGTCGGGCAGCCCTATGGCGACCCGCTTGCCGCGCAGGTCCTCGACGGACTCGATGTCCGAGTGCGGCGGGACGACGAGCTGCACGTAGTCGTCGTACAGGCGGGCGACCCCGCGCAGCCGGTCGGCGCCCTCCCCGTCGAGCTTGTACGTCTCCACCGCGTCGGCCGCGGCGATGGTGAAGTCGGCCTGCCCGGTGGCCACGCGGGCGACGTTCTCCTGCGAGCCGTCACTGGTGAGCAGCTCGACCTTGAGGCCCGGCATGTCCTTGGCGAGCTCCTTGCGCAGCCGGTCGCCGTACTCGTAATAGACGCCCGCGCGGGTGCCCGTGCTGAAGGTGACCGTCCCGCGCGGTGGCTCCTCCTCCAGCGGCAGCAGCCACCACAGCAGCAGCCCGAGGGCCACGACACCGACGGCCGCGCTCTGCAGGAGGCGGCGCCGGCCGGGGCGGGGGAACAGCGTGGACATGCGCGCGATCCTGCCAGCCAACCGCCCGCCTGACCAGGGCCGGAATCACAGCGGGGAGTGTCAGAGGCGGCCGATACAGTCGACGCATGAGCTCTTCGCCCGCCGACCTGGTCCGTGAATTCCACCTCGCTTTCGGCCTCGACGCCCGTTCCACGCCGACCGAGGTCTCACCGGAGCTGGCCGCGCAGAGAGGAGCGCTGCTCGCCGAGGAGGCGGCGGAGGTCGCCGAGGTCTCGGTCGACGGCCCGCTGGACCGGCTCGCGCACGAACTGGCCGACGTCGTCTACGTGGCGTACGGCACCGCACTCGTCCACGGCATCGACCTGGACGAGGTGATCGCCGAGATCCACCGCTCCAACATGACCAAGCTGGGCCCCGACGGCACGGTCGTGCGCAGAGCCGACGGCAAGGTCCTCAAGGGCGAGCACTACGAGAAGCCCGACGTGGCGGCCGTGCTGCGGCGCCAGGGGTGGCGGGCGGAGCAGGCCGGGGGCTCCGCCCGTTCGAGCGCGGACGCCCCCGCCTGACGAGTCGCCCCTGGCGTCCGAAGGGAGAGGGTCCTCAGTCGCCCACCGGCGCCTGCTCCCGCTGCTCCTCGTCCGCCGGCCGTACGACCGCCGCGGTCTCCGCGCTCTCCGCGCGGGCGGCGCGGCGGCGGCTCCACCACATCGCCACGGGCTCGGTGTACCGCGCGGTGAGCGGCCCGAGGACGACCAGCAGCAGGACGTACGCGGTGGCCAGCGGCCCCAGAGCCGGTTCGACGCCCGCGGTGACCGCCAGCCCGGCGATGACGATCGAGAACTCGCCGCGCGCCACCAGCGCGCCGCCCGTCCGCCAGCGGCCCTTGACGGAGATCCCGGCCCGGCGGGCCGCCCAGTAGCCGGTGGCGATCTTCGTCGCGGCGGTGACGACGGCCAGCGCGAGAGCGGGCAGCAGCACCGGGGGGATGCTCGCCGGGTCGGTGTGCAGCCCGAAGAAGACGAAGAACACCGCGGCGAACAGGTCCCGGAGCGGGCTCAGCAGGGTGTGCGCGCCCTCCGCGACCTCCCCGGACAGCGCGATGCCGACCAGGAAGGCGCCCACGGCCGCGGACACCTGGAGCTGCTGCGCGACCCCGGCGACCAGGATCGTCAGGCCGAGCACCACCAGCAGCAGTTTCTCCGGGTCGTCGCTGGAGACGAACCGCGAGATGACCCGGCCGTAGCGCAGGGCCGCGAAGAGCACCAGCCCCGCGACGCCCAGCGCGATCGCCAGCGTCACGCTCCCGGCCGCGAACCCCACCCCGGCGACCAGCGCGGTGACGATCGGCAGATAGACGGCCATCGCCAGGTCCTCCAGGACCAGCACGCTGAGGATGACCGGCGTCTCCCGGTTGCCGATCCGCCCCAGCTCGCCGAGCACCTTGGCGATGACCCCGGAGGAGGAGATCCAGGTGACCCCGGCGAGCACGACGGCGGCGACCGGCCCCCAGCCGAGCAACAGCGCCGCCGCGGCGCCCGGCAGCGCGTTGAGCGCGCAGTCGACCAGACCGGCCGGGTAGTGCGCCTTGAGGTTGGAGACGAGGTCGTTCGCCGTGTACTCCAGGCCGAGCATCAGCAGCAGCAGGATCACGCCGATCTCGGCGCCCGTGGCGATGAACTCCTCGCTCGCGCCGAGCGGCAGCAGCCCGCCCTCGCCGAAGGCCAGACCGGCCAGGAGATACAGCGGTATGGGGGAGAAACGGAACCGCGCGGCGACCCGGCCGAGCAGGCCGAGCCCCAGGATGATGGAGCCGAACTCGATCAACAGGACAGCGGAGTGCACGCGCTCACTCCCGTCCGAGTATCGCGGCGGCCGCGTCGACGCCCTCCCGCGTGCCGATGACGATCAGGATGTCACCGCCCGCGAGCCGGAAGTCCGGCGCCGGCGAGGGGATCGCCTCCGCCCGCCGCAGCACCGCGACCACGGAGGCGCCGGTCTCGGTCCGCATCCGGGTCTCGCCGAGCACCCGCCCGTTCCAGTGCGAGGTCGCGGCCACCTCGATCCGCTCGGCCACCAGGCCCAGGTCCGTGGTGTAGAGCAGGCTCGTGCTGTGGTGCGACGGCGTCAGCGCGTCGATCAGCGCGCCCGCCTCGGCACTGGTCAGCCGCAGCGACTGGGCGCACGAGTCGGGGTCGTCCGCGCGGTACACGGCCACCGTGCGGGCGCCGTCGCGGTGGGCGACCACGGACAGATGGCGCTGCTCACGCGTCACGAGGTCGTACTGGACCCCGATACCCGGCAGCGGCGTCGCCTTCAGGCGTGGAGCGGACACGTTTCTTCCCTTTGCTCGCTGGGCTCGCCTTGCTCGTCGATACGACTCGGAGTCCCCCGCTCACGGCGGGGGACTCCGCTGGTCATGCTGTCACCCGGCCGTACGGTGACGACATGGGTGTTGTCACGGATATACGCGGACGGCGAGCGACGGCAAGACTGGACCGGGCACGGCCGGACGAGCAGGCCGCGGGGCCCACAGGAGAGCCGGCCGCCGGACCGGCGGGGCGCGTGGCCGTGGGACCCGGAGGAAGCGGAGTGGGGAGCGTGTCGCTGTTCTGGCGGATCTTCTCCCTCAACTCCGTCGGCCTGGTCGTCGCCGCCGCGCTGCTCCTCGGCCCCGTCACCGTGTCCACGCCCGTACTGCCCGGTGAGGCGCTGGTCGTCCTCGCCGGACTCGCCGCCCTGCTGGCCGGGAACGCGGTCGTGCTGCGCATCGGACTCGCCCCGCTGCAACGGCTGGGCCGTGCCATGGCGGCGGCGGACCTGTTGCGGCCGGGGACCCGCGCGGCCGTCGCCGGCCCCGCGGAGACCGCCGAGCTGATCACCACGTACAACACCATGCTCGACCGCCTGGAGACCGAACGCGCCACCAGCGCCGCCCGCGCCCTGTCCGCACAGGAGCGCGAACGCCACCGCATCGCGCGGGAGCTGCACGACGAGGTCGGCCAGACCCTCACCGCCGTACTGCTCCAGCTCAAGCGGGTCGCCGACCGGGCGCCCGAGGACCTGCGCGAGGAGGTCGGCCAGGCACAGGACGCCACCCGCGCGGGCCTGGACGAGATACGACGGATAGCGCGCCGGCTGCGCCCCGGCGTGCTGGAGGAACTGGGCCTCGCCAGCGCCCTGCGCGCCCTCGCCGGCGAGTTCACCGCGCACGGGCTGACGGTGCGGCACGAGGTGCGCGGCGGGCTGCCCCCGCTCACCGAGGAGACCGAACTCGTGATCTACCGGGTGGCCCAGGAAGGGCTCACGAACACCGCGCGGCACTCCGGCGCCGACCGCGCGGAGCTGCGCCTGGCGCCCGTCCCCGGCGGCGTCGAACTGCTCGTCCGCGACAACGGCACGGGCCTCGCCGCGGGCGCGCCGGAGGGCGCGGGCATCGGCGGCATGCGGGAGCGTGCGCTGCTGATCGGGGCGGAACTCAGCCTCGGCCCGGGCCCCGGCGGGGGCACGGACATCCGGATGCGGATCCCCTGCGCCCGGCGGGAGGCCCGATGACCGCCCCGGTCCGCGTCCTGCTCGCCGACGACCACACGCTCGTCCGCCGAGGAGTGCGCCTGATCCTGGACGGCGAGCCGGACCTGACGGTCGTCGCCGAGGCCGGCGACGGCGCGGAAGCGGTCGCCCGCGCGCGTGCGGGCGACATCGACCTGGCGGTCCTGGACATCGCCATGCCCCGCATGACGGGTCTGCAGGCGGCCCGTGAGCTGTCCCGGCGGCTGCCCGGACTGCGCATCCTCATCCTCACGATGTACGACAACGAGCAGTACTTCTTCGAGGCCCTCAAGGCCGGGGCCTGCGGCTATGTGCTGAAGTCCGTCGCCGACCGCGACCTGGTCGAGGCGTGCCGCGCGGCCATGCGCGACGAGCCGTTCGTCTACCCGGGAGCCGAGCGCGCCCTGGTCCGGGCCTACCTGGACCGCCTCCACCGCGGCGACGGCCGGCTGCCGGAGCGGCCCGTCACCGAGCGCGAGGAGGAGATCCTGAAGCTGGTCGCCGAGGGCCACACCTCCAAGGAGATCGCCGAGCTGCTGTTCATCAGCGCCAAGACCGTCGAACGCCACCGCGCGAACCTGCTGCACAAGCTCGGCCTGCGCGACCGCCTGGAACTGACCCGGTACGCGATACGCGCCGGCCTGATCGAGCCGTGAGCCGAACGGGTGACCGAGATCGCGCCGGCCGGTTGTCCACAGGCGGCCCGAGCCACGTCCGCAGACCGCCTACCCTTGTCCCATGAGCAGCATCGACCAGAGCCGGGCCGTGGGCGTCCGCACATACGAGGTACGCACCTACGGGTGCCAGATGAACGTCCATGATTCAGAGCGACTGGCCGGTCTGCTGGAGGACGCGGGCTATGTGCGCGCCCCCGAGGGCTCCGACGGCGACGCGGACGTCGTCGTCTTCAACACCTGCGCGGTCCGTGAGAACGCCGACAACCGGCTGTACGGCAACCTGGGCCACCTCGCCCCCAAGAAGGCCAAGCGGCCCGGCATGCAGATCGCGGTCGGCGGCTGCCTCGCCCAGAAGGACCGCGACACCATCGTGAAGAAGGCGCCCTGGGTGGACGTCGTCTTCGGCACGCACAACATCGGCAAGCTGCCGGTCCTGCTGGAACGCGCGCGCGTGCAGGAGGAGGCGCAGGTCGAGATCGCCGAGTCGCTGGAGGCGTTCCCCTCCACGCTGCCGACCCGCCGCGAGAGCGCCTACGCCGCGTGGGTCTCCATCTCCGTCGGCTGCAACAACACCTGCACCTTCTGCATCGTCCCGGCGCTGCGCGGCAAGGAGAAGGACCGCCGCCCCGGCGACATCCTCGCCGAGGTCGAGGCCCTGGTCGCCGAGGGCGTCTCCGAGATCACCCTGCTCGGCCAGAACGTCAACGCGTACGGCTCCGACATCGGCGACCGCGAGGCCTTCAGCAAGCTGCTGCGGGCCTGCGGCAAGATCGAGGGCCTGGAGCGGGTGCGCTTCACCTCCCCGCACCCCCGCGACTTCACCGACGACGTCATCGCCGCCATGGCCGAGACGCCGAACGTGATGCCGCAGCTCCACATGCCGCTCCAGTCCGGCTCGGACACCGTCCTGAAGGCGATGCGCCGCTCCTACCGCCAGGAGCGCTACCTCGGCATCATCGAGAAGGTCCGCGCCGCCATCCCGCACGCCGCGATCACCACCGACATCATCGTGGGCTTCCCCGGCGAGACCGAGGAGGACTTCGAGCAGACCCTGCACGTGGTGCGCGAGGCCCGCTTCGCCCAGGCGTTCACCTTCCAGTACTCCAAGCGCCCCGGCACCCCGGCCGCCGAGATGGACAACCAGATCCCCAAGGAGATCGTCCAGGCGCGGTACGAGCGGCTGGTCGCCCTCCAGGAGGAGATCTCCTGGGAGGAGAACAAGAAGCAGGTCGGCCGCACCCTGGAGCTGATGGTCGCCGAGGGCGAGGGCCGCAAGGACGGCGCCACGCACCGGCTCTCCGGCCGCGCCCCCGACAACCGCCTGGTCCACTTCACCAAGCCGGACCAGGAGGTCCGCCCCGGCGACGTGGTCACCGTCGAGGTCACCTACGCCGCCCCGCACCACCTCCTCGCCGAGGGCCCGGTCCTCGCCGTGCGCCGCACCCGCGCGGGAGACGCCTGGGAGAGGCGCAACGCCGCCGAGGCCGCCAAGCCGGCCGGCGTGATGCTCGGCCTGCCGAAGATCGGGGTGCCGCAGCCGCTGCCGGCCGCCACGGGAAGCGCCTGCGGCTGCGACTGACGGCCCGCCACACTACGGACAGCACCACCGGCGGAGAGGGGGTCCCCATGCTGCCGCACAGCGTCGCCTTCACCGAGGACGCGGCCCGGGCGCGTGACAGCCTCTCCGCCGACCGGCGCGAGGTGCTGGAGCGCGGCCTGGCCATACTCGTGACCGACCCGCGCCACAAGCTCTCCCACCCCGTCCGCGGCGACGAGGCGACGCGCGGGATCGCCCTCTCCCGCAACCTCTTCATCGAGTACGTGATCAGCGACGGCAAGCTCGTGGTGCTCGTCCTGACGGTCATCGACCTCACCGACGTGCTCATCGAGGACTGAACCCCGCCGAAGCGACGCCCCGGAGATCTCACCGGGGCGCGGTGAGCCGCGGCGCCGCCCGGGGGTTACGCTGCCGATCATGCTTGTCGCCGCCGCTGTCTGCCCCTGCCCGCCGCTCCTGGTGCCCGCGGTCGCCGCGGGTGCCGCACCCGAACTGGACACCGCGCGTGCCGCCTGCACGGACGCTCTCGGGGTGCTCGCCGCCGCCCGGCCGGACCGCCTGGTGGTCGTCGGGCCCGTCGAGGCCGGCGGCAGCGGGGCGTACCCGGAGGCCGGGCGGTACGGGGAGACCGGGCCCTACCCGGAGGGCACCCCGGGTTCCTTCCGTGGCTTCGGCGTCGATCTCGGCGTACGCCTGGGCCGGGAGCAGGCCGCCGAGCCGCGGCGCGAGCTGCCGGCGTCGCTGGCGGTCGCCGCGTGGCTGCTGGAGCGCACCGGGTGGTCCGATGCCCCGATCGAGGGACTGGGGGTCGCCGAACCCCTCGACGTGGACCGGTGTGTCCGCCTCGGACGGGACATCGCGGGGCGGGCCCGGAGGGTGGCGCTGCTGGTGATGGGCGATGCCAGCGCCTGCCGGACGGTGAAAGCCCCGGGCTATCTGGACGAGCGGGCGGCGCCCTTCGACGCGGAGATCGCGCGGGCGCTGGGGGCGGCCGACGTCGAGGCGCTGAAGGCGATCGACACCGGGCTGGCCCGGGAGCTGAAGGCGTCGGGCCGCGGTCCGTGGCAGGTGCTTGCGGGCGCCGCCGAGGACGCGGGCCTCAGCGGCGCGCTGCTGTACGAGGACGCGCCGTACGGCGTGGGGTATCTGGTGGCCGCCTGGTCGTAGGGCAGCGCGGGCGAACCCTGCCGCGCGGGCGAACCTGCCACGCGGGTCGCGGAAACGGCGGACGGCCGGGAGCCTGCTGCTCCGCGGCCGTCCGCCGTGTGCGTTTGTACTGCGTGTCCTGCGGTGTGTGTACTTGCCCTGCCTTGCTCCGTGTTGTCCTGCCGGGTTCGCCGACCGTCCCTCAGGAAGCCGGCGGCGGGGTGCTGGGCGGCGTGCTCGGCGGCGTGTTCGGCGGGGTGCCGGTGGCGCCTCCCGGGCCCGGGCCGGTGCCGTCCTTGTGGGCGAGCCGTTCCATGGCGTGCTTGGCCTTGCCGGAGCCGGACTGGATCTTGTCGCTGTACTTGCCCTTGGTGCGCTCGTCGACGACCTTGGCAGCGCGGTCGATACCGTGCTGGATCTTGCCCTCGTGCTGTTGCGCGAGGCCGGAGACCTTGTCTTTGGCGGGGCCGAGCTTGGCCTTCAAATTGTCGAAAAGACCCATGGGTCCACCTTCCCTCGCGGGCAGTCTACGTCCGGGCGCCCTTGTCGGCCTCGCTGTCGGCCGCCTCCACCGCGGACTGCTGCTTGGGGATTCCGACGGCGTCGGACCCGCCGGACCCGCCGGACTCGCCGGCCTCCGCCGTGGGCTCGGTCGCGCCCGTGCCCGTGCTCGCACCCTCGGCCGTCTTCGTCTCCGGCGCGGCGTCGGTTCCCGCGTCCGCTCCGGTGTCGGCCGATCCCTTCGCTTCCCCGGACTCCGTCGCCTCGGAGCCGGCCGACGCCGTGTCGGCCTGTGCCTCGGGGGTCGACGCCTCCTCGGTAGCCTTCGTCCTCCGAAGAAGTCGCGCAAAAACGCCCATATCCACTCCATACGTTACTTGTGCGGGCGAAATCCCGCGTCGCCCGGTGCGTCCGATTGCGGCGCCCGGGTCACCGCCCCTGTGAAACGGCGGCGAAAACCTCGCAACGGGCAACGAACCCGGTTGCGGGCCGTCACGTAACTCGTTCGAGATCGCGGTGGGAGGTTTGCGAGACTGGTGCGGTGAGCAGTGCAGCCCCCGCCCCCCGCGTCATCGCCGTCGTCGGACCCACCGCGGCCGGAAAGTCCGATCTGGGTGTATTTCTCGCCCAGCAGCTCGGTGGGGAGGTCGTCAACGCCGACTCCATGCAGCTCTACCGGGGGATGGACATCGGCACCGCCAAGCTGACGCCCGAGGAGCGCGGCGGCGTGCCGCACCACCTCCTGGACATCTGGGACGTGACCGTCACGGCGTCCGTCGCCGAGTACCAGCGGCTGGCCCGGGAGCGGATCGACGCACTGCTCGCCGAGGGGCGCTGGCCGATCCTGGTCGGCGGCTCCGGCCTGTACGTCCGCGGGGCCGTGGACAACCTGGAGTTCCCCGGCACCGACCCCGAGGTCCGGGCCCGCCTGGAGGACGAGCTGGCCCTGCGCGGCTCCGGCGCGCTGCACGCCCGCCTCGCCGCCGCCGACCCCGAGGCCGCGCGGGCGATCCTGCCGAGCAACGGCCGCCGTATCGTCCGGGCCCTGGAGGTGATCGAGATCACCGGCCGGCCCTTCACCGCCAACCTCCCCGGCCACGACTCGGTCTACGACACCGTGCAGATCGGGGTCGACGTGGCCCGCCCCGAGCTCGACGAGCGCATCGCGCGCCGGGTCGACCGGATGTGGGAGGCGGGACTGGTCGAGGAAGTACGCGCACTGGAGGCGCAGGGGTTGCGCGAGGGGCGTACGGCGTCGCGCGCGCTCGGCTACCAGCAGGTGCTCGCGGCGCTCGCCGGCGAGTGCACGCTGGAGGAGGCCCGGGCCGAGACCATCCGTGCCACCAAGCGCTTCGCGCGCCGTCAGGATTCGTGGTTCAGGCGCGATCCACGCGTGCATTGGCTCAGTGGGGCCGCGGCGGATCTGAGGGAACTTCCGCAGCTCGCCATGGCGTTGGTGGAACGACCGGTTACAGCCTGATCACGTCATGGCATCGGGACGCTCCGGCCGTCATCGGGGCCTCCGACGCCGTGCCATCATCGAGCTTCGATCGACCAAGTGGAGTCCTAGTTGGGAGGGCGCGTGGCGATGGAGGCCGGCCCTCGCGACACCGCACAAGGCGCCGAGCACGCCACCACCGGAAGTGGTGCTGCCGAGCGGGACGACGACCGTCTGAGCCCCGACGGGCCGGACGAGACCCAGGGCGGCGTGACCGACGACGGTCCCGAGCCGGACGAGATGTTCGTGGGCGGGCCCGAGGTCGAGGTCGAACTGCGCCCCCAGCGGCGACTGCGGCTGTGGCAGCTCGCGCCCATCGTCGGACTGGGCGCCATCGGCTCCCTGATGTTCGCCTTCCCGCTGGCCTTCGACTTCGGCGACAGCGGAGCCATGATCGCCATGCTGGGCCTGCTCATCTGCTCCTGCGCGGCCGGCTGGGGCATGATGGCCGCCCGCAAGGTCGGCCACACCTGGCCCGGACTGCCGCAGCGGGGCTCGGGCCGACGGCCCGACTGGCGGGTCGTGATCGCGTACGTGGTCGTGGTCGCCGCGGTGGTCGTGCTGGCCGTGTGGCGCGTGGCCCGGCTGCGCTGACGCCCCGGGGGCGGCCCGCTGTCGTACCCACCCCGTACGATCGAGGAATGAGCACGCGGATCGCCTTCCTCAAGGGGCACGGCACCGAGAACGACTTCGTGATCGTCCCGGACCCCGAGAACGTCATCGACCTGCCCCCGGCCGCCGTCGCCGCGCTGTGCGACCGGCGCGCGGGCATCGGCGGGGACGGGCTGCTGCACGTGGTGCGGTCCGCCGCGCACCCCGAGGCCAAGGCGATGGCGGCCGAGGCGGAGTGGTTCATGGACTACCGCAACGGCGACGGCTCGATCGCGGAGATGTGCGGCAACGGCGTCCGCGTGTTCGCGCGCTACCTCCTGCACGCCGGACTGGTGACCGAGGGCGACCTCGCCGTCGCCACGCGCGGGGGCGTGAAGACCGTGCACATCGCCAAGGACGGTGACGTCACCGTCGGCATGGGCAAGGCGCTGCTCCCCGAGGGAGACGTCACCGTGAGCGTCGGCGAGCGCAGCTGGCCCGCGCGGAACGTGAACATGGGCAACCCCCACGCGGTCGCCTTCGTCGACGATCTCGCCGACGCCGGAAACCTGCTGACCCCGCCGCCGTTCAGCCCGGCCGCCGCCTACCCGGACGGCGTGAACGTGGAGTTCGTGGTCGACCGCGGCCCCCGGCACGTCGCCATGCGGGTGCACGAGCGCGGCTCCGGCGAGACCCGCTCCTGCGGCACGGGCGCGTGCGCCGTGGCCGTGGCCACCGCCCGCAGGGACGGCGCCGACCCCGCCGTCACCGGCACCCCCGTCACCTACGCCGTGGACGTGCCCGGCGGCCGCCTGGTGATCACCGAGCGGCCCGACGGAGAGATCGAGATGACCGGCCCCGCGGTGATCGTCGCCGAGGGCGAGATCGACGCGGAGTGGCTGGCGAACGCGACGCGCTGAGGGCCACCACCGCGAACGCGCCTGGACCGCCGCGGGGCGAGGGCTCGTACTCTGCGGCGAGGCGTGGGCCGGCACTCTGCCGTTCCTTCGAAGGCCGCCGATCCTTCGAAGAGCAGTCCAACCCCAAACCTCGCCACCTTCGCTCGAATGGGTGATCCGTTTCACGCTCGGCGAGAGCCGGTCAGCCGCGCGTGATGGGCTCGGTAGCATCAAGCACCGGCCCGGACGGGGGAGACGTCGCCATCCCCTGAGCCGTGTCCGCCCTGGGGCACCCCGTCCGCCGGTCCACGCAGCCGGAGGTGCCCATGAGTGCGGAGGCCACGAACCCTGCGAGTCCAGGCGCTGTGACGGACCCCGTGACCAGCGCCGTCACGCCCGCGACGGCCGCCGCTCCGCGCCGGAGAAGCCGCCCCAGAATCGATCTGCGCCGCCTCGGCCGCGCCGCGCTGCTCGGCCCCGCCGCCCGGGACCGGCTGCCCGACGCCATCAGCCATGTCGTCGACGCCCACCGCGCCCACCACCCCGACGCCGACCTCGAACCCCTGCGCCGCGCCTACGTCCTGGCCGAGTCCTCGCACCGCGGCCAGATGCGCAAGAGCGGCGAGCCGTACATCACCCACCCCCTCGCGGTGACCCTGATCCTCGCCGAACTCGGCGCGGAGACGACGACGTTGACGGCCTCCCTGCTCCACGACACCGTCGAGGACACGGACGTGACGCTGGACCAGGTCGGCGAACAGTTCGGCGAGGAGGTGCGCTATCTCGTCGACGGTGTCACCAAGCTGGAGAAGGTCGACTACGGCGCCGCCGCCGAACCCGAGACCTTCCGCAAGATGCTCGTCGCCACCGGCAACGACGTCCGGGTGATGTCGATCAAGCTCGCCGACCGGCTGCACAACATGCGCACCCTCGGTGTGATGCGCCCCGAGAAACAGGCCCGGATCGCCAAGGTCACCCGGGACGTCCTCATCCCGCTCGCCGAACGGCTCGGCGTCCAGGCGCTCAAGACCGAACTGGAGGACCTCGTCTTCGCGATCCTCCACCCCGAGGAGTACGAGCACACCCGGGAGTTGATCGTCGAGAACGCGACCCGCGCCGACGACCCGCTCGCCGAGATCGCCGACGAGATGCGGGCCGTGCTGCGCGAGGCCGGCATCCCGGCCGAAGTCCTCATCCGGCCCCGGCACTTCGTCTCCGTGCACCGCGTCTCCCGCAAACGCGGCCGGCTGCGCGGCGCCGACTTCGGGCGCATCCTGGTGCTGGTGAACGAGGACGCCGACTGCTACGGCGTGCTGGGCGAACTGCACACCTGTATGACGCCCGTGGTCTCCGAGTTCAAGGACTTCATCGCCGTACCGAAGTTCAACCTCTACCAGTCGCTGCACACCGCCGTCGCCCGCCCCGACGGCCAGATCGCGGAAGTCCTCATCCGCACCCACCGGATGCACAAGGTCGCCGAGGCGGGCGTGATCGCGCTCGGCAACCCCTACGCGGCGCCCTCCGAGGAGCAGGCCACGGCGGACGGCGAGCGGGTCGACCCCACCCGGCCCGGCTGGCTCTCCCGCCTCCTCGAATGGCAGCGGGCCGCACCCGACCCCGACACCTTCTGGTCGACCCTGCGCGAGGACCTGGCGCAGGACCGCGAGATCACCGTCTTCCGTCCCGACGGCGGCGCGCTCGGCCTGCCCGAGGGCGCCACCTGTGTGGACGCCGCCTACGCGCAGTACGGCGAGGACGCGCACGCGTGCATCGGCGCCCGCGTCAACGGCCGGCTCGCGACGCTGAGCACGGTGCTGCGCGACGGCGACACCGTCCAGCTCCTCATGGGACAGGACCCGGCGTCGGAGCCCTCCCGGGAGTGGCTGGAGCACGCCCACACGCCGGCCGCGCGGATCGCCATTCAGCGGTGGCTGGCGGCGCATCCGGTGAGCGAGGGAGAGGGGGGCGCTGAGACCTCTGGGGCTCCAGGGGCGGCTGGGGCCGCCGAAGTTGTGGTTGGTGGGGCAGGCGAGGCGAAACCCGCCTCCACCGCGGCACAGGCCTGCCAAGCGGCCCAGGCCTCCACCCCCACCCCTCAAGCAACGTCCGTCACCGCCGTGGCCGACCGCCCCGGCGCCGCCGTACGGCTCGCCGGCTGCTGTACGCCCGTACCGCCCGACGAGGTCACCGGCTTCGCGGTCCGCGGGGGAGTGGTGACCGTGCACCGGGTCGGCTGCGCGGCGGTGGCGCGGATGAAGGGCTCGGGGCGTGCGGAGGTCGGGGTGCGCTGGGGCGAGGCCGCCGGGAGCGAGACGACGGGGTGCCGGGTCACCCTGGTCGCTGAATCGTTCGGCCGCCCCCATCTCCTGGCGGACCTCACGGAGGCCATCGCCCTGGAAGGCGCCGAGATCGTCTCGGCCACCGTGGAACCCCCCAGCCAGCAGCGCGTGCGCCACACCTACACCCTGCACCTCCCCGAGGCGGCCCGGCTGCCCGCGCTGATGCGCGCCATGCGCAACGTCCCCGGCGTGTACGACGTGAGCCGGGCGCAGCACACCGCTTCGGCGCACTGAGGGAACCCGCCCGGACCCCGCCGGGGAGGCCGTTCGAGTGCGCCCGGCGCGCGTCTGCGCCGTGCGCCGGGCGCACGCTGGTAGCGGTGGGGCATGCCGCTGACCCCCCGCACCCGTGCCCCCCGACGGCTGAAGGCGGCGCTGCTCGCCTCCGCCGTCACCGTCTGCCTCGTCGCCGCCGGCACCCCGCCGGCCCCGCTGGGCGTCGGGGACCGCCTCTTCCCGTACCTCGGGAACCCCGGCTACGACGTGGTCTCGTACGACCTCTCCCTGGCCTACTCCGGCGCCAACGACAAGCCGCTGAAGGCGGTCACCACGATCGACGCCTGGACGACCGACGACCTGAACCACGTCAACCTGGACTTCGCGCGCGGCACGGTCGAGTCGGTGGAGATCGACGGCGAGCCCGCCCCGTACGCCACGGCCGGCGAGGACCTGGTGATCACGCCCGAGGACCCGCTGCCCGCCGGCCAGTGGCTGCGGATCGTCGTACGGCACACCAGCGAGCCCATGGCCCAGGCGGGCCGGGAGGGCGGCTGGGTGCGCACCGCGGACGGCCTCGTCATGGCGAACCAGGCCGACGCCGCGCACCTGGTGTTCCCGTGCAACGACCACCCGTCGGACAAGGCCCTGTTCACCTTCCGGGTGACCGCGCCCGAGGGCTACACGGCCGTCGCGAGCGGCCTCCCGGCCGACGTGGAGCGGGCCGACTCCGCGACCACCTGGACGTACCGCACCCACCACCCCATGGCCACCGAACTCGCCCAGGTCTCCATCGGCCGCTCCACGGTGCTGCACCGCACCGGCCCGCGCGGGCTGCCGGTACGGGACGTCGTCCCCACCGCGCACCGCGAGCAGCTCGAACCGTGGCTGGCGAAGACGCCCGACCAGATCGCCTGGATGGAGCGCAAGGTCGGGCCGTACCCGTTCGAGACGTACGGCGTGCTCATGGCCGACGCGTCCACCGGCTTCGCGCTGGAGACGCAGACGCTCTCCCTCTTCGAGAGGGAGCTGTTCACCAACCCCGCGTTCCCCGCGTGGTACGTCGAGGCGATCATGGTGCACGAGCTGGCCCACCAGTGGTTCGGCGACAGCGTCACCCCGCGCAACTGGTCCGACCTGTGGCTCAACGAGGGGCACGCGACCTGGTACGAGGCGGTGTACGCGGAGGAGAAGGCGAAGCGGCCCCTGGAGGACCGTATGAAGGCCGCCTACCGCGCCTCCGACCGCTGGCGTGCGGCCGGCGGGCCGCCCGCCGCGCCCAAGACGCCGCCGCCCGGCAGCCGCCTCGGCATCTTCCGCCCCAACGTCTACGACGGCGCCGCACTGATCCTCTACGCCCTGCGCCAGGAGATCGGCCGACCCGCCTTCGAGCGGCTGGAGCGGGCGTGGGTGAGCCGCCACAAGGACTCCACGGCCGGTACGGCCGACTTCGTCCGGCTCGCCTCGGAGATCTCCGGCCGCGACCTCACCGGCTTCTTCCAGGGCTGGCTCTACGGCGAGAAGACCCCGCCGATGCCGGGGCACGCGGACTGGACGTCGGATGCTCCGACGCAGGCGGGTGAGAAGCAGGGCCCCGGTGAGAAGCAGGGCGCGGGTGGGAAGTGAGGCGCGGGTGGGAAGTAAAGGCCGGCCGCGAAGGTAAGGGCTCGCCCGGGCGGGGAACAATCGTCTGAGCAGCCGGGAAATAACACGGTGACGAGACGGGGCGTTCCGTGCGACCATCTTCTGGCAGCCACGGCACGGGACACGGGAATCTCCCGGGGTACTCGTGCGTTGAAGGCGGTGACGGACCAGCTCCGCCCGCACCGGAAATCCCCAACGACGTAAGGACCCAATGACCTCCTCTTCATCCCCTTCCCAGGACACCCAGCGCAAGCGCCTCGCGCGCGACTACCCCGAGGGTCTTCGGGCCGATGCCCTGATGGAAGAGGACGTCGCCTGGAGCCACGAGATCGACGGAGAGCGGGACGGCGACCAGTTCGACCGCTCCGAGCGCGCGGCTCTGCGCCGCGTCGCGGGCCTCTCCACCGAGCTCGAGGACGTCACCGAGGTCGAGTACCGGCAGCTCCGCCTGGAGCGGGTCGTGCTCGTCGGCGTCTGGACCTCGGGGACCGTGCAGGACGCGGAGAACTCCCTCGCGGAGCTGGCCGCCCTCGCGGAGACCGCGGGCGCGCTCGTGCTCGACGGCGTCATCCAGCGCCGTGACAAGCCCGACGCGGCCACCTACATCGGCTCCGGCAAGGCCGAGGAACTGCGCGAGATCGTGCTCGAGACCGGCGCGGACACCGTGATCTGCGACGGTGAGCTGAGCCCGGGCCAGCTGATCCACCTCGAAGACGTCGTCAAGGTCAAGGTCATCGACCGTACGGCCCTGATCCTCGACATCTTCGCCCAGCACGCCAAGTCCCGAGAGGGCAAGGCGCAGGTCGCGCTCGCGCAGATGCAGTACATGCTGCCGCGGCTGCGAGGCTGGGGTCAGTCGCTGTCCCGGCAGATGGGCGGCGGCAAGGGCGGCGGCCTCGCCACCCGTGGTCCCGGTGAGACCAAGATCGAGACGGACCGGCGGCGGATCCGCGAGAAGATGGCGAAGATGCGCCGGGAGATCGCGGAGATGAAGACCGGGCGCGACGTCAAGCGTCAGGAGCGCCGTCGCCACAAGGTGCCCTCCGTCGCGATCGCGGGCTACACCAACGCGGGCAAGTCCTCGCTGCTCAACCGCCTCACCGGCGCCGGCGTCCTGGTCGAGAACGCGCTGTTCGCGACCCTGGACCCGACCGTGCGCCGGGCCGAGACCCCGAGCGGCCGGCTGTACACGCTGGCCGACACCGTCGGCTTCGTCCGGCACCTGCCGCACCACCTGGTCGAGGCGTTCCGCTCCACGATGGAGGAGGTCGGCGACTCCGACCTGATCCTGCACGTGGTGGACGGTTCGCACCCGAACCCGGAGGAGCAGCTGGCCGCCGTGCGCGAGGTGATCCGGGACGTCGGCGCCACCGACATCCCCGAGATCGTCGTGATCAACAAGGCCGACGCGGCGGACCCGCTGACGCTCCAGCGGCTGCTGCGCGTCGAGAAGCACTCCATCGCCGTCTCGGCCCGCACCGGCCAGGGCATCAAGGAGCTGCTGGCGCTGATCGACGCGGAGCTGCCGCGCCCCGCGGTCGAGATCGAGGCGCTGGTGCCGTACACGCACGGCAAGCTGGTCGCCCGCGCCCACGACGAGGGCGAGGTGATCTCCGAGGAGCACACCGCGGAGGGCACCCTGCTCAAGGTCCGGGTGCACGAGGAACTGGCGGCGGAACTGATGCCGTACGCTCCGGCTCCGGCGCTCTGAGGCACCACCCGCGCCGCCCGACCGGCGCACCGTGACGGCCCGAAGGCCCGCCCCCGCGTACAGCGGGGAGCGGGCCTTCGGTATGTATGCGGTTGTCGCCGGCCGGTGTCAGCGGCCGCCGTAGGTCTCGCTCATGTTCTCGTACAGCGCGCGGGCGTCCTCGCCGAGCTGCGGACCCGCCAGCCAGGTGTTGTCGGCCGGGCCGATCGAGGTGTTGGAGACCAGCCGGGTCTCGCCGTCCACCACCCGGAACCAGCCGCCGCCGGACGAGCCGCCGGTCATGGTGCAGCCGATGCGGTACATCGTCGGCAGCGACGGGCTCAGCGAGAGCCGGCCCGGCTGGTCGACGCACTTGAACATCTTCAGCCCGTTGTACGGCGGCGCCGCCGGGTAGCCCCAGGCGCCCATGCTCCCGGCCTCGGCCGCGGCCGGCGCGGAGAAGTCCACGTCCAGCGCCGCGCCGACGGTCTCCTCCAGCGACTTCGAGCCCTGCTCCGGCTTCACGTGCAGCACGGCGTAGTCGTACGCGGCACCCGCGCCACCCGTCTCCGAGCCGCCCTCGATCCAGCCGTTCGAGGTGGACGCCCAGTCCGCCCACCAGTTGCCGTACGGCGCGATCTCGACGGGGTCGGCGTTGTTCAGCTGCGCCTCGGACTTGCCGAGGTCGTTGAAGGCAGGGACGAAGACGATGTTCCGGTACCAGCCGCCGTTCTGGCCCGCGTGCACGCAGTGGCCGGCCGTCCAGACCAGGTTGGACTTGCCCGGGTGGTTCACGTCCTTGATCACCGTGCCGGAGCAGACCATCGAGCCCTCGGGGGAGTCGAAGAAGATCTTGCCGACCGGGGCGGCGTTCTTGTGGTACGGCGTCTTCTCGGCCGAGGCCTGGACCGGCGCGGGCTCAGGGTCGCTGACGCCCTGCCCGGCGGACGTGTCCTTCGTCGTGACCGTCTTGTCCGCCTCCTTCGCCGACCGCATCCGCTCCGGCTTCCAGAGCCCCTCGATCACGGGGTTGACGAAGTCCTTGGCCTCACTGAGCCACTTGTCCTTGTCCCAGTTCTTCCAGCCGCCGTTCTTCCAGTCGTCGACGTCGATGCCGTGCTTCTTGAGCCGGTCGGTGATGTCGGACGGGATGCCGGCCTTGCCGTCACCGCCGTCACCGGCGCCGTCCGCGGCACTGTCGGCGGCCTGCGAGGTGGTGGCGCCCGGCCGGCCGGCCGCCTCGTCCTCGCCCGAGCCGTCGCAGGCGGTCGCGGTGAGCGCCAGGGCGGCGACGAGGCCGGTGGCGGCGAGCGCGGTGCGCCGGTGTCGGTGCGTGGTGGCGGGCGTGCGTATGGAACGCATGGTGCGATGACCCCCGTAGAAACGCGTGATATCAGGTGCTTGTTATGTCATGTGCTCGTCATGCGCGCGCATCGAGAGGTCCGGGACGGAAACGATCTCGGATGCGACACCCCACTATGCCCGTGGGGTTGAGGGCGAACGGCGGCGGGACGGTGAAGGTTTCCCCATGACCACCCCCGCCGCCGCGTCCGGTTGCCCGGCCGTCACCGGCCGGTGGATTGCCCGGCCGTCACCGGTCGGTGAAGTGCCAGGTGGAGTGCCCGGCCGTCAGCGGCCGGGCAGCTGCCAGGCGAAGTGGCCGGCCGTCACTGGCCGGCGAACTTGCCGCTCACCTCGTCGAAGACGGCCTTGGCCTCCTTGCCGAGCCGCGGGCCCGCCAGCCAGCCCGCCGTGAT
The DNA here is from genome assembly GCF_044547145.1 of Streptomyces sp. NPDC052773. Classification (NCBI taxonomy): domain Bacteria; kingdom Bacillati; phylum Actinomycetota; class Actinomycetes; order Kitasatosporales; family Streptomycetaceae; genus Streptomyces; species Streptomyces sp. NPDC052773. Next base: position 62,376 of record NZ_JBITZX010000015.1, read on the forward strand.
CGGACCGATCGAGGTGTTGGACACCAGCGCCGGCTTGCCGTCCGAGCCCGTCGCCACCCAGCCACCGCCGGACGAACCGCCGGTCATGGTGCAGCCGATGCGGTACATCGTCGGGTCCGTGGTGTTCAGCGACAGCCGGCCCGGCTTGTCCTGGCACTGGTACATCTTCTGGCCGTCGTACGGCGGCGCCGCCGGGTACCCGGTCGCCGTCATGCTGTCGATCTCCGGTACGGCCGGGGCGTTGAAGTCCACCGGCAGCGCCGAACCGACCATCTCCTCCAGCGACTTGCCGCCGCTGCCCTCCTCCGGCGTCACATGAATGACGGCGAAGTCGTACGGGGCGCCGTCACCGCCGGTCGCGCCGCCCTGCTCGATCCACTGGTCCGAGGTCTGCACCCAGTCGCCCCACCAGACGCCGTACGGAGCGACCTCCTCCTGCGTGGCGTCCTGGAGCTCCGCGGCCGACTTGCCCGCGTCGTTGTACGACGGCACGAAGGCGATGTTGCGGTACCAGCCGCCGTTCTTGCCGGCGTGCACACAGTGGCCCGCCGTCCACACCAGGTTGGACTTGCCGGGGTGCGCCGGGTCCTTCACGACCGTCGCCGAGCAGACCATCGTGCCCTCGGGGGCGTCGAAGAACACCTTGCCCGCCTCGGGGGTGTTGGCGTGGTACGAGGCCGGCACGGGCTCCGCCTCCACCGGAGCGGGCTCCGGGTCGGTCACGCCCTGGTCACCGGAGATGTCGCTGTCGTCGACCTCCTGGTCCGGCTCCTCGGCCTCGCGCATCCGGTCCGGGTCCCACAGGTCCTCGATGATCGGGTTGACGAAGTCCTCGGCCTCGCGCAGCCAGTCGTCCTTGTCCCAGTTCTTCCAGGCGCCGTCCCGCCACTTGTCGAGATCGATCCCGTGCTCCTTGAGCCGGTCCTTGATGTCGTCTGGGATCGTGATCTTGCCGTCCCCCGCCGCGGCGGAGGCCGTCGCCCCACCGCCCGCCTCGGCGTCGCCCGACTCACAGGCGGTGGCGGTGAGCGCGAGCACCGAGGCCAGGGCCACGGCGGTCAGTACGGGGGAGGTTCTGCGGCGCCCGCTCCTCTCCCGGCGAGCGGTGAACGACGGACGTGTGGATCGCATGGTGTTACTCCCCCTGGGACGGACTCATACGGAACTCAGGTCGCTCTCACGGCCTTCTGGGAATGGCACCCCACACTAAGGGCTCGCGGCGGGCGACTTCCGACGGAACGGCAACGGTTCCGCTACAGGCTGATCGAGCGGGCAACCTGGCAATTCGTGCTGAAGCGGGTCTGGTTGCCGGGGGTGTGCCACCCGGGTCCGGGCCCGTCCAGGCGGCCGGCCGGGTGGGTGGTCGGGGGGTGGTCGGGTGGGTGACCGCGTGGGCGGCCGGGCCTGCGGTCGGGTCGGTGGCTGTGCCGGCGGTTGGGGCAGCGGTCGGGGCGGCGGTTGGGCGGCGACCGTGTCGTAAACGGTCATTCGCGGCTGATAAACGATCGTTGAGCGAAGCCGTGGCGGCCCGTAGAGTGCGACTGCGCAAGAGACCGTCAACCTTCGGAAGCCCAGGGAGCGCATCGGTGGCGGTGTCTCGTCAACTGGCGGAGACCCTGAGGCGATTGGACGCGCTCATCCGGGAGCAGGGCCTGGACCGGGCCGTACTCCTCGATGCGCGCGAACTCGCGGCCGGCACCGCCCTGCCCGAGCCCGTCGTCCGCGCGCTGCTCGCGGGAGAGCCGCCGCCCGACGACACCGTGCCCGAGCGGTTTTCGGCGCGCATCCGGGTGCTGGCCCAAGCCGACCTGCGGCGTACCGGCAGGAAGATGGCGGCACTCGCGGCCGAGGTGGGCGCGTCCCTGAACGTCTCCGACGTCTGGGCCCGCCTGATTCTCGAGGGCAAGAAGACGCCCAACATCGAGCACCTGCACAAACTCGCGGAGTTCTTCGGCCTGGAGGCCGGCGAGGCGTTCTTCACCGCCCCCGCCGACAAGGCGCTCAACCGCGCCCTGACGCCGGTCCTGGCCCGGCTGGAGAACCCGGAGACGGACCCCGTCGAGGCGCTGCTCAGAAAGTACGGAGTACGGACGGCGGACCTGCGCCGGCACGGCTCCATGACGCCCGAGGCGCTGGACCGGCTCCTCGAGGGAGTGATCCGTTCGGTGCTGCCCGGGAAGGAGGACACCGACCAGTGAGCACGAGAGCGATGAAATCGCTCCTTGCCGACCTCGGCAGGGAAGCGTCCAGGATCATCCAGCGCCCTGCCGACCCCTCGACCGTCATGCACGGCTTCTGCCAGGCGATGAGCGTCCGCCGCGGCCGGCCCATCCAACTGGCGCTCCGTGCCTTCCCCGACGACATCCCGGTCTCGGGGATGCGCCTGGACTGCGGTGACCGCTCCATCATCGTCGTCGAGGAACGCGCCGTCCCCGAGGCCCAGCTCGTCATCCTCGGCCACGAGTTATGGCACGAGGAGCAGGGGGAGTGCGGCAGCCACATCCCCGGCCTGCCCGCCGCCGCCCGCGCACTCGCCTCCGACCAGCCGCCCGAGGTCCTGCGGCGAGCGGCCGAGGAGATCCTCGCCGCCCAGCAGGTCCCGCGTCAGGCACTGCTCACCATCGCCGGCCGCGCCGTGTCCGAGGACGACCACGAGGCGGACGCCGAGACCTTCGGACTGCTCTTCGGCCGTGAGGTCCGCGCCTGGATGACCGGTCCGCACGCCAGGGGCCCGGTCAGCCCCGCGACGGTGGAGGGCCGTATCGACCTCTCCCTCAGCCACCGCGGCGGGCAGATACTCGGATGAACCTCGCCGATCTCCACCTGCCCTACGCCCTCCCCACCGTGCTGCTGCTGGCCGGGCTGGCCGCCAAGTTCCCGACGTTCCTGCGGTCCTGGCGGGATCCCGACGCGCGAGGGACGTGGGTGGTACTGCTGTGGGCCCTGTGCGTCTTCGTCTCCGTGACGCCCGCGACCATCCACAGGATCAACACGGTGACGGGCGTACCGAACATCGCCGCTCCGTGGAGCTACTCGCTGCTCACCGGCTTCTCGGGCGCCTGCCTCGCCATGATCATCACCTGGCGGGAGGAGCCGTCCCCCCGGCGCCGCCGCCGCGTCCGCGCCGTCTGGCTGATCCACGCCGGCACCATCACCGCCCTGTGGGTCACCTTCCTCCTGGCCGACGTGCCCGAGGAACGCATCTACGACCTGGACACCTACTACGCCACCACACCCTGGATGCGCGAGCACATCCTGCTCTACCTCCTCGAGTTCCTCATCTCCACGCTCGTCGCCGCCTCCATGATCCGGTCCTGGATCCCCCAGGTCAGCGCCCGCTGGCTGAAGACGGGCCTGCGCTTCCTCCAGACCGGATACGCCTTCGGAGTCCTCTACGCCCTGGCGAAGCTGACCGCGATGGGAGCGCGCTGGGCGGGAACCGACTGGGACGGCCTGAGCACCCACGCCGCCCCGCCCTGCGCCATCCTCGGCGCCACCCTGATGGCCATCGGCTTCCTCCTCCCCGTCATCGGGCCCTTCCTGCAGAAATGGCCACGGGAACAGCTCGCCCACTGGCGGCTGCGGCCCCTCGCCCGGGTCATCGACGACGTGGTCCCGGCGACCGCCCGGGCCCGCGTCAGCAGGTTCGCCCCGCTCGACCTGCGCCTGCTCCAGCGGAGGCAGCACATCCACGACGGACTGCTGCGCCTGGCTCCGCACTTCGACCACGACCTCCACCGGCGGGCCTACCGGGTGGCCTCCGCCACGCACGACGACGCGAACGCCCGCGGCCTCGCCGGTGCCGTCGCGATCCAGGCGGCGCTCGACTCGTACAGCAGCGGCACCCGGCGCGAGACGAGCGGACAGCCCGCCCACATCGGCAGCGGCGTCACAGACCACCTCGAGGCCATCTCCCGGAGCCTCACCCGGCCCCGCGTCCTGGCGGACATCCGCGTGCGGGCACTGACGACCGAGCCTGCGGCGACTGAACCTTCGGCGACCGAGCCTGCGGCGACTGGGCCGCTGGCGACGGGGCCTTCGGCGCCTGAACCTCCGGCAACTGGGCCGCTGGTGACCGGGCCTTCGGTGCCCGAGCCTCCGGCGACTGGGCCGCTGGTGACCGGGCCTTCGGCGACTGGGCCGCTGGGGACCGGGCCTTCGGGGGCCCAGCTTCCGGGGACCGGGTCTCCGGGGGGCCAGCCTCTGCCGACCGGGTCTCCTGGGGGCCAGTCCCTCGGGGCCGTTGGCCGCCGCGCCCCAGGCCCGCACAGTAGTCACCATCCGCCTGCGGGTGGCCGTACAGAAAGCATGAACACAGATGACTGACAGATCCGCCACCCGCCGCCCCACCGCGGTCGTCATAGGGGCGAGCGCCGCGGGACTCTTCGCCGCGGCGGCCCTCGCCGACTCCGCCGACGTCACCGTCGTCGAGCGCGACGCCCTGCCGACCTCCCCCGAGCCCCGCCGTGGCGTCCCTCAGTCCCGCCACGCCCACCTGATCTGGAGCGGGGGCGTCCAGGCCTTCGAGGACCTGCTCCCCGGCGTCGTCGACGAGGCCGTGGCCGACGGCGCACGCCTCGTGCACATCATGGGCGACATGGTCTCGCGCGCCCCCAACGAGGTCTGGTTCCGGCGCTTCACCGCCACCCACCACCGCAATCTGGTCTGCTCCCGTCCTCTCCTCGACGCACGGCTCGGCACCCGCGTCCTCAGCGACGAGCGGATCAGCCTCCTGCCCGAGGCCACCGCTCTCGAACTGCTCGGCGACGCCTCCCGCGTGACCGGCGTCCGCGTTCGCGTCGACGGCGAGGAGCGCGCCCTGTCCGCCGACCTCGTCGTGGACGCCACCGGCCGAGGCTCCCGCGCGCCCGGCTGGCTGACCGCGCTCGGACTCCCGCCGGTCACCGAACGCGAGGTCAACGCCGGCGTCGCCTACGCCAGCCGCCTCTACCACGCCCCCGGCTCCACCGCGGACTCCGCCTTCCCGCTCGTCAACGTGCAGGCCAACCCGGCCAAGGCGCCCGGCCGGGGCGGCATCATCCTGCCCATCGAGAACGGCCGGTGGATCGTCACCCTCTCCGGCAGCCGCGGCGGCGAACCCACCGGCGACCCGGACGCGTTCGTCGACTTCGCCCTCGGACTGGGCGACCCCGTCATCGGCGAACTCCTCAAGAACGCCGAACCGGTCGGCGGCGTCGCCACCACCCGCAGCACCGCCAACCACCGCCGCTACTACGAGAAGATGGCCCGCTGGCCCGACGGCTTCACCGTCCTGGGCGACGCCATCGCCAGTTACAACCCCGTCTACGGCCATGGCCTCACCGTCGCCGCGCAGTGCGCCCTCGCCGTGCGCGACGTCCTGCGCACCACCGACATCACGGCCCCCGGAACGGCCCGCCGGCTCCAGCGCGCCGCCGCTCGCCCCGTGGCCGCGGCCTGGGACCTCGCCGTCGGCCAGGACGCCTTCTACCCCGGCGCCACGGACACCGCGCCCACCCTCGTCGAACGGTTCCTCGCCCGCTACGTCGACCGCTGCGTCGCAACCGGCGCGAGCAACCCCCGGGCCATGGGCGCCCTCCTGGACGTGATGAGCCTGGAGAAGCCCGCCACCCGCCTGTTCTCGCCCGACATGCTGGTTCCCATGTTCCTTGGCCCGCGGAAACCCCTCCTCCAGGGCCCGCCTCTGACCGAACGGGAACGCGACGCGGCTCTCGGGTGACGGGACGTGGCTCCCGGCCGACAGGACGCGGCTCTCGACTGACAGGACGCCGCTCCCGATCGACAGGACGCGGCTCCCGGCCGGCAGGACGCGGCTCCGGATCGACCGGGGCGGCACCCAGCACGTGGATCGAGCCGCACCGATCTCGCGGCAACCCGTAACCCGCTGCTTGCTGCGCGGTTGGTAGCGGTGGGGTCTGCCCGGTCGGGCCCGGGATGAGGAAGTCCGGGCTCCGGACCGGGTGGACGGGTCGATGTGAGCCGGTGTCGAGGAAGCGGCGGCGCGGCGGGCGAGGGGCGGACGAGCCGGCGCGAGCGGCCGACTCCTCGGCGAACAGCGGAAGGACGAGGGGCCGTGGCCGTGACAGAGGAGATCCTGCGACGCCCGCCGGCACGCGAGCCGGCGGCCCGCACTTATCCGCAAGCGCTGCCCATCGTTCCGGTACGGGCCCGCGGACTGACCATCGAAGGCGCCGACGGCCGCCGCTACCTGGACTGCCTCTCCGGCGCGGGCACCCTCGCCCTCGGCCACAACCACCCGGTCGTTCTCGAAGCGATCCACAAGGTCCTCGACTCCGGCGCCCCACTGACCGTGCCCGACCTCACCACCCCCGTCGAGGAAGCCTTCGTCACGGAACTCCTGCGCACCCTGCCGGCCGGACTGCGCGACCGTGCCCGCGTACGGTTCTGCGGACCCGCTCCCACCGACGCGGTGGCCGCCGCCCACACGCTGGTACGAGCCGCGACCGGCGGCACCGAGATTCTCGGCTTCGCGGGCAGCGGGTGTGTCATCGGCGCCGATGTCACCGAGGCCCCGGATCCCCAGGAGGCCTGCGGCACCGACCGTCTCACCGGTCTCCCCGACCTCACAGACCGCCCCCTGCTCTACCCGCAGGACTACCGCTGCCCCTTCGGCGTGGGCGGCCCCCACGGTGCCGAACTCGCGGCCCGCTGGGCGGAAGCGGCACTGGACGGTGGCGGCGCGGACGCGCCATCGCCGGCCGGGATGATCCTCGAACCCGTCCACGACGCGGGAGGAGTGATTCCGGCGCCCGACACGTGGATGCGCCGGATGCGGCAGATCACGGCTGCCCGATCCATCCCGCTGATCGTCGACGAGTCGCAGACCGGCGTGGGCAGAACCGGCGCCTTCTGGGCCGTCGAACACAGCGGGGTCACGCCCGACGTCATGATCCTGTCCAAGGCCATCGGCGGCAGCCTCCCCCTGGCCGTCGTCGTCCACCGTGACGACCTGCTCGATCCGGACGAACCCGCCTCCGCCACCGGCCTGTTCCGCGGCAACCAACTGGCCATGGCCGCCGGCGCGGCCACCCTCGCCCACGTACGCCAACACCGCCTCGCCGAACGGGCGGCCACCCTCGGCTACCGGCTCCTCGGCCAACTGCGCGAGCTGGCGGGCGAGTTCCCGTGTGTCGGGGAGGTTCGCGGCCGGGGACTGATGATCGGCGTCGAACTCGTCGACCCGGCGGCGGATTCCGACCGGCTCCCGGACGAGCCCGGGTCCGGGCCGGCCCAGGGGAGTGGCGCGGCCGGCCTTCTCCTGCCGCACGGCCCCGGCCGAGACGTCACGCGAACGACGACCGGGCCGTACACCGCCCGGCCACCCCGCCCGCCCGCACCCCGACTCGCCACAGCGGTTCAGCGTGAATGCCTGCGACGGGGCCTGATCGTCGGAGCCGGCGGCGGCCACCCGAGCGTCGTACGGCTGCTGCCCCCGCTGACGATCAGCGACGAGCAGGCCGACGCGGTACTGGACCGACTCGCCGACGCGCTCACGGCGGTGGCCCGCGACCACTGCGGCCCGCACATCCCGCGCCCTCCGCACCCTCCGCGCCCACGACGACATCGCCCGGACCACCCCGACGATCCGGCGCGGTAACGAGCCGACCGTCGCGTACACGCCCTCCCCGCCCGGTGGACGTGCCGATCCCCGGCCCGCCCAGCCGTCCGGCCTCTCAGCCTCCCTGGAGCCCACCCATGCCCCTGACCTCATACCGATTACCTCCCGCCGATCCGCTCATCGCCCACACTCGTCCCCTCCGCGCCTGCCCCTGTCCCTGCGGCAGCGTTGCCCGGCTCGTCGCCCAAGAGCCGCATGACCCTCCAAGGAACCGCCTTGACCATCACCCCCACCGCCAACAGCCACCCCCACCCACCAGAGCCGGCCCTGCCGGGACCGCCCCTCCCACCCGAGCCGCAGCTCTCACCCGAGCCGCAGCTCCCACCCGGACCGGACGCCGCCCAGGACCTCCTCCAGCACCCCGACCCCCGCGTCGCCGCCGAGTCCGCCGCGGTCGAGAACCTGCTGCGCTGCTGGGTCCGCGAGACCGGCATCCCCGTCCCCGCCCACGGCACACTCCGCATCCCCCTCCCCGCCAGCGGCACCGCCCTCCTCGCCCCGGTGCACTACAGGTCCGCCACCGGCTGGCACCGCTTCGGACTCCCGTATCTGGCCGACGCCCCACACCCATCCCGACCGGCCGACGCGGTCACCGTCGCTGCCCTGCTCGCCCGAGAGGCGACCGGCCAACGCCGTACCGCCGAGGGACCGACCGCCGTACCTCGCGCCAGGACCCCCGAGCCGAACGACCCACCCTTCACCGCCACCCCCTGCCACCGCCCGGACCTGCCAGCCCACGCCGCGGACCCGATCGCCCCCGCCCCCAACTTCGTGGCCTCCACCCCCGACCTCGTCGCCCGCGTCGCCGACTCGGTCCGCAGGGTCGCCACCTTCCTCCGTGAGCGTCGGAACGCCCCCGGTGACGCCACCGACCTCTTCCTCGCCGCCGAACAGACGCTCGTGCACGGCCACCCCCTGCATCCGACCCCCAAGAGCCGCGAGGGCATCACCGAGGCCGAAGCACGGCACTACTCACCCGAACTGCGTGGCTCCTTCCCCCTGCACTGGCTGGCTGTCGCACCCTCCCTCCTCGCCACCGACTCCGCCTGGACCGAACGCGGCCGTCCGGTCCCGGCGACCCACCTCACCCACCGCCTCGCCGGACCCGGACTGCCCCTCCCGGAGGGCCATGCCGCACTGCCTCTGCATCCCTGGCAGTTCCGCGAGATCCGGCACAGTCCCGAGGTCGCGGCTCTCCTGGACGCGGGGCTGCTGCGCGACCTCGGTGCGCACGGCTCGCCCTGGCATCCCACCTCCTCCGTGCGCACCGTCTACCGGTCCGGAGCCCCGGCCATGCTCAAGCTCTCCCTGGGCCTGTGCATCACCAACTCCCGTCGGGAGAACCTCCGCAAGGAACTGCACCGGGGCGTGGAGGTCCACCGTCTGCTGCGCACCGGGCTGACCCGGCAGTGGCTGGCCGCGCACCCGGCTTTCGACATCGTCCGCGACCCGGCCTGGCTCGCCGTCGACGGGCTCGACGGCAGTCCCGTCACCGGGCTGGACGTGATGATCCGGCACAACCCGTTCGCCCCGTCCGACGACGTGTTCTGCGTCGCGGGACTCGTGGCCCCCCGGGCAGCGGTACAGGCGGACCGGCCGGCGGCGTCCCGGCTGGACGAGCTGGTGACGGGTCTGGCCGCCCGGACCGGCCGACCGCGCGAAACCGTCGCCGCCGAGTGGTTCCTGCGCTACCTCGAACACGTCGTACGGCCCGTGCTGTGGCTGGACGGCGAGGCGGGCGTCGCCCTGGAGGCCCACCAGCAGAACACCCTGCTCCTGCTGGACTCCCACGGATGGCCCGCGGGCGGCCGCTACCGTGACAACCAGGGCTACTACTTCCGCGAATCCCGGCGCGCGGAACTCGACGCCCGGCTTCCCGGCATCGGCGAGCACAGCGACACCTTCGTCTCCGACGAGGTCACGGACGAGCGCTTCGCCTACTACCTGGCGATCAACAACGTGTGCGGCCTCATCGGAGCCTTCGGATCCCAACGCCTCGCCGACGAGCGGCTGCTGCTCGCCGCCTTCCGCCGCTTCCTCACCCGCGCCGCCGCCGGTCCGCACCGGCTGCGCAGCGCCCTGCCCTCCCGCCTGCTCGACTCACCCGCCCTGCGCTGCAAGGCCAACCTCCTGACCCGGCTGCACGGCCTCGATGAACTCGTCGGACCCGTCGACACCCAGTCCGTCTACGTCACCATCGCCAACCCCCTCCATGCCTGACATCCGCCCAGTCCCACCGCCTCCAGGACCTAGGCCCATCCCGCACCCCGAGAGGAGCCCCGTCGTGTCTCCCACCGGCGCGAGCCCCGGCACCGGCGCCGCCACGACCACCGACACCGACGACTTGCTCGACCGCGTCGGCGAGTGGGGCCCCACGGCCACCCGCGCCGGCACCTTCCAGCTCGTCCCCGTACAGGTCGAGCGGGACCTCACCCTGATCAGCCGCTGGATGAACGACGCCGCCGTGGCCGCGTACTGGCACCTCGCGGGCCCTCCGGACGTCACCGAGCGGCACCTGCGCGCCCAGCTCGCCGACGGCGGACGCAGCGTTCCGTGCCTCGGCGTACTCGGCGGCACGCCGATCGGTTACTGGGAGATCTACCGGGCCGACCTCGACCCGCTGGCCCGCCACTATCCCGCCCGGCCTCACGACACCGGAATCCACCTCCTCATCGGCGATGCCGCCGACCGCGGGCGAGGTCTCGGCCGCACCCTGCTGAGAGCCGTCGCCGACCTCGTCCTCGACAAGCGGCCCGCCTGCACCCGCGTCATCGCTGAACCCGACCTTCGCAACACACCCTCCCTGTCCGCCTTCCTACGCGCCGGATTCCACCTCTCCGCCGAGGTCGAGCTGCCCGACAAGCGGGCCGCCCTCCTGGTCCGAGAACGGTCCGGCGCGACCGGCCTTAGCGTCACGTGACGATGTCGTCACTCTTTGTAACGCCCTTGCTCGCGATCCAGTTCCCACCGCCCGAGAACAAATCCGGCCCCCGCTCAAGAACCAGACCGAGGACGAAACCGTCTTGATCCAATCCGTCTCCCCGGCCGCGACCCGCCGTTTGTCAGTGCTGGGTCGTAGGGTGGTCGCGCTATGACGAAGCCCTCACTCCCCGAACTCCTGCATGCCGCCGTCACCGCTGTCGGCGGCACGGAGCGCCCCGGCCAGGTGGCCATGGCCGAAGCCGTCGCCGAGGCGATCGACGACGGCTCGCATCTGCTCGTCCAGGCCGGCACCGGCACCGGAAAGTCGCTCGGCTATCTCGTGCCCGCACTCGCCCACGGGGAGCGAGTGGTCGTGGCGACCGCGACGCTGGCCCTCCAGCGCCAGCTGGTGGAGCGGGACCTTCCGCGCACGGTCGACGCGCTGCACCCGCTGCTGCGCCGCCGCCCGGAGTTCGCGATGCTGAAGGGCCGGTCGAACTACCTCTGCCTGCACCGTCTCCACGAGGGCGTCCCGCAGGACGAGGAGGAGGGCCTGTTCGACCAGTTCGAGGCGGCCGCCCCCACCAGCAAGCTGGGCCAGGACCTGCTGCGCGTCCGCGACTGGGCGGACGAGACGGAGACCGGCGACCGTGACGACCTCACGCCCGGCGTCTCCGACCGCGCCTGGGCCCAGGTCTCGGTGTCCTCCCGGGAGTGCCTGGGCGCGACGAAGTGCGCGTACGGCGCGGAGTGCTTCGCCGAGATGGCCCGTGAGCGGGCCAAGCTCTCCGAGGTCATCGTCACCAACCACGCCCTGCTCGCGATCGACGCCATCGAGGGCGCCCCGGTCCTGCCGCAGCACGAGGTGCTGATCGTCGACGAGGCCCACGAGCTGGTGTCCCGGGTCACCGGTGTCGCCACCGGCGAGCTGACCCCCGGCCAGGTCAACCGCGCGGTGCGCCGAGCGGCGAAACTCGTCAACGAGAAGGCCGCCGACCAGCTCCAGACCGCCGCGGAGGGCTTCGAGCGGCTGATGGAGCTGGCACTCCCCGGCCGCCTGGAGGAGATTCCGGAAGACCTCGACTACGCCCTGATGGCGCTGCGGGACGCGTGCCGCACGGTGATCTCCGCGATCGGCGCGACCCGCGACAAGTCCGTCCAGGACGAGGACGCGGTCCGCAAGCAGGCACTGGCCTCCGTGGAGACGATCCACGACGTGGCGGAGCGAATCACCAACGGCTCCGAATGGGACGTCGTCTGGTACGAGCGGCACGACCGCTTCGGCGCCTCCCTGCGCGTCGCCCCCATGTCCGTCTCGGGCCTGCTGCGCGAAAAGCTGTTCGCGGACCGGTCCGTGATCCTCACCTCAGCGACGCTGAAGCTGGGCGGCGACTTCAACGGCGTCGGCGCGTCCCTGGGGCTCGGCCCGGAGGGCATGGAGGGCGACGACCTTCCGCAGTGGAAGGGCGTCGACGTCGGCTCGCCGTTCGACTACCGCAAGCAGGGCATCCTCTACGTCGCCAAGCACCTGTCGCGCCCCGCGCGGGACGGCGACCGCGCGGACATGCTGGACGAGCTGACGGAGCTGATCCAGGCGGCCGGCGGCCGCACCCTGGGCCTGTTCTCCTCCATGCGGGCCGCCCAGCTCGCCGCGGAGGAGCTGCGCTCCCGCATCCCCGAGTTCCCGATCCTGCTCCAGGGCGAGGAGACCCTGGGCGAGCTGATCAAGAACTTCGCGGCCGACCCCGAGACCTGCCTGTTCGGCACGCTCTCGCTCTGGCAGGGCGTCGACGTGCCCGGCCCCAGCTGCCAGCTGGTCGTCATGGACAAGATCCCGTTCCCGCGTCCCGACGATCCGCTGATGAGCGCCCGCCAGAAGGCGGTGGAGGAGGCCGGGGGCAACGGCTTCATGGCCGTCGCCGCGACCCACGCGGCGCTGCTGATGGCTCAGGGTGCCGGTCGCCTGGTCCGCGCGACCGGAGACCGCGGCGTGGTCGCCGTACTCGACCCGCGGCTGGCGACCGCCCGCTACGGTGGCTTCCTGAAGGCGTCACTGCCGGACTTCTGGTACACCACGGACCGTAACCAGGTCCGGAAGTCGCTCGCGGCGATCAACGCCATGGCGAAGCAGGCGGAAACGCAGTGACCGTGGGGCCTGTCCGGAAGCGGACAGGCCCCACGACGTGCTCACCCGTGAAGAAGACCGGCACAGCACAGGGCCCCGGAACCGGCGCAGGGGTTCCGGGGCCCGGTCAGAGGGGCGGCTGCGAACAGCCCGCCCGGGGCGGGCGTCATACGCGCCGCAGTACGGCCACCACCTTGCCCAGGATGGTCGCGTCGTCACCCGGAATGGGCTCGTACGCCGAGTTGTGCGGGAGGAGCCAGACGTGGCCGTCCTCGCGCTTGAAGCGCTTGACGGTGGCCTCGCCGTCGAGCATCGCGGCCACGATGTCACCGTTCTCGGCTACCGGCTGGCGGCGGACCGTGACCCAGTCGCCGTCGCAGATGGCGGCCTCGATCATGGAGTCGCCGACGACCTTGAGGACGAACAGCTCACCGTCACCGACCAGCTGCCGGGGCAGCGGGAAGACGTCCTCGACGGACTCCTCGGCGAGGATCGGGCCACCGGCGGCGATCCGGCCGACCAGCGGGACGTACGACGCGGCGGGCTTGCCGGCGGTGTCGGTGGGCGTCACCGAGGCGGCCTGGTCGGAGCCGCGGACCTCGTAGGCGCGCGGGCGGTGCGGGTCGCGGCGCAGGAAGCCCTTGCGCTCCAGTGCCATCAGCTGGTGCGCCACCGAGGACGTGCTGGACAGGCCGACCGCCTGGCCGATCTCCCGCATCGACGGCGGGTAGCCGCGCCGCTGGACGGAGTCCCTGATGACCTCGATCACACGGCGTTGGCGGTCCGTGAGCCCCGAGCTGTCCGCCCGGATGCCTGGAGGTCGGCCCGGCAGGGAGCGCTTGTGCCCCTCGGGATTCGTGGCTTCGTTCATCGCATGCACCGGCTCGAGTCGGCCCTGGGAGCGGTCCTGGGCAGTGATGGTGGCACTGTCTGCGGTGGTGGTCACGTCGGCCCCTCTCGATGGTCTCCCTGCTGCACAACGGTAGTTGCTTTCGAAAGGTTGCGCCAAACACACGTTCGAGTGAAAATCCGCGTTTCACCTGTCGTGATCACGGATCTGGGTGTATGGCTAACGCGGTGCCGCGCGGACAAAAGCGCCCATTGTTGTACTCTTCACCGCCGGGGAATCGCCCTTGTGGGGTGAGCCCACAGTCTGCCATCCAGGGGCCCGTCAACCGGGCACCGGCCCCCGTTCGCGCACGAGTCCTCCGTCTTCCCCGACGCCTTCTCCGCGCGGCGGCCACGCCGTCTCCTCATGCGCCGTCGCTTCCCTGGCCGCGCCCCCGCGCTCCGTACGGCCGACACGCGGCTTGTGCTGGATGTACAAGCCGATCCCCACATCTAGTGGTTGGATTGCGACAGTGGCCCAGAAGTTGTGGTCCCCCGGGTCAACGAGCCCGCTGCGATCGCCTATGCTTGTGGCTGCTTCGAGGGGCCCGTGAGGCCTGACGAGGCTATTGAGTCTGCTGTGAGGAGGGTTGGAGTCCATGCACTGCCCCTTCTGCAGGCACCCCGACAGCCGGGTCGTCGACAGTCGTACGACCGACGACGGCACGTCGATCCGCAGGCGCCGCCAGTGCCCCGACTGCTCCCGTCGTTTCACGACGGTGGAGACGTGCTCGCTCATGGTGGTGAAGCGGTCCGGAGTCACCGAGCCATTCAGCCGTACCAAGGTCATCAACGGCGTGCGCAAGGCATGCCAGGGACGGCCTGTCACCGAGGACGCGCTCGCCCAGCTCGGCCAGCGGGTCGAGGAGGCGGTGCGGGCCACCGGCAGCGCCGAGCTGACCACCCACGACGTGGGTCTGGCCATACTCGGCCCGTTGCAGGAGCTGGACCTCGTCGCCTATCTGCGCTTCGCGTCCGTCTACCGGGCGTTCGAGTCGCTCGAGGACTTCGAGGCGGCGATCGCCGAACTCAGGGAGCAGACGGGACGGCACGCGGCGGGCGACCAGGACGCCGGCGCGGGGAGCCGGGAAGACGACTGCGGGTCGGGAGAGACCGTGGAGGTCCCCGAGCCCGCGGGTGCCGCCGACTGACCGAGGGGCCGGGCCGGACATCGCGTCCGGACCGGCAGGTCGGCGGCGAATCGAAGACCTGTTGCGGGCGGCAGTGAGAGGTGCCCGCAACATCAGACAGAACACCGTGCTCCGGGAACATCGGGGCACTTCAGGGCGTTTTCGCCCGTACCAGGGAGGCGGCATGACAGAGACGGCGAGCGGTCCGGCACGAGGTTCCCGAGCAAAGGGTGCCAAGAGCGGCAAGGGGCTGCGTATCGAGCGCATCCACACCACCCCCGGCGTGCACCCGTACGACGAGGTGACCTGGGAGCGCCGTGACGTCGTCATGACCAACTGGCGCGACGGCTCGGTCAACTTCGAGCAGCGTGGCGTCGAGTTCCCCGACTTCTGGTCGGTGAACGCGGTCAACATCGTCACCAGCAAGTACTTCCGCGGTGCCGTCGGCACCCCGCAGCGCGAGACCAGCCTCAAGCAGCTGATCGACCGCATCGTGAAGACGTACCGGAAGGCCGGTGAGGACTACAAGTACTTCGCCTCGCCCGCCGACGCCGAGATCTTCGAGCACGAGCTGGCGTACGCCCTCCTGCACCAGATCTTCAGCTTCAACAGCCCCGTCTGGTTCAACGTCGGCACCCCGCAGCCCCAGCAGGTCTCCGCCTGCTTCATCCTGTCCGTCGACGACTCCATGGAGTCGATCCTCGACTGGTACAAGGAAGAGGGCATGATCTTCAAGGGCGGCTCCGGCGCCGGCCTGAACCTCTCCCGCATCCGCTCCTCCAAGGAGCTGCTGTCCTCCGGCGGCAACGCCTCCGGCCCCGTCTCCTTCATGCGCGGCGCCGACGCCTCCGCCGGAACGATCAAGTCCGGTGGCGCCACCCGCCGCGCGGCCAAGATGGTCATCCTCGACGTCGACCACCCCGACATCGAGGACTTCATCGAGACCAAGGTCAAGGAAGAGGAGAAGATCCGCGCCCTGCGCGACGCGGGCTTCGACATGGACCTGGGCGGCGACGACATCACGTCCGTCCAGTACCAGAACGCCAACAACTCGGTCCGCGTGAACGACGAGTTCATGAAGGCCGTCGAGAACGGCGAGAAGTTCGGCCTGCGCGCCCGCCTGACCGGCGAGGTCATCGAGGAGGTCGACGCCAAGGCCCTGTTCCGCAAGATGGCCGAGGCCGCCTGGGCCTGCGCCGACCCGGGCATCCAGTACGACGACACGATCAACCACTGGCACACCTGCCCGGAGTCCGGCCGGATCAACGGCTCGAACCCCTGCAGCGAGTACATGCACCTGGACAACACGTCCTGCAACCTGGCCTCGCTGAACCTGATGAAGTTCCTGAAGGACGACGGCAAGGGCAACCAGTCCTTCGAGGCCGAGCGGTTCCAGAAGGTCGTCGAGCTGGTCATCACCGCGATGGACATCTCGATCTGCTTCGCGGACTTCCCGACCCAGAAGATCGGCGAGAACACCCGCGCCTTCCGCCAGCTCGGCATCGGCTACGCCAACCTCGGCGCCCTGCTGATGGCCACCGGTCACGCGTACGACTCCGACGGCGGCCGCGCCCTCGCCGGTGCCGTCACCTCCCTGATGACCGGTACCGCCTACCGCCGCTCCGCGGAGCTCGCCGCGGTCGTCGGCCCGTACGACGGCTACGCCCGCAACGCCGACGCCCACAACCGCGTCATGAAGCAGCACGCCGACGCCAATGCCAAGGCCGTCCGCATGGACGACCTGGACACCCCGGTCTGGGCCGCCGCCACGGAGGCCTGGCAGGACGTCCTCCGCCTCGGCGAGAAGAACGGTTTCCGTAACTCCCAGGCGTCCGTCATCGCCCCGACCGGCACCATCGGTCTGGCGATGTCCTGCGACACCACCGGCCTCGAGCCCGACCTCGCCCTGGTCAAGTTCAAGAAGCTGGTCGGCGGCGGTTCGATGCAGATCGTCAACGGCACCGTCCCGCAGGCCCTGCGCCGCCTGGGCTACCAGGAGGAGCAGATCGAGGCGATCGTCGCCCACATCGCCGAGCACGGCAACGTGATCGACGCCCCCGGCCTCAAGCACGAGCACTACGAGGTGTTCGACTGCGCCATGGGCGAGCGCGCCATCTCCCCGATGGGCCACGTCCGCATGATGGCCGCCATCCAGCCGTGGATCTCCGGCGCCCTGTCCAAGACGGTCAACATGCCGGAGACGGCGACCGTCGAGGAGGTCGAGGAGATCTACTTCGAGGCCTGGAAGATGGGCATCAAGGCCCTCGCCATCTACCGCGACAACTGCAAGGTCGGCCAGCCGCTGTCGGCCAAGAAGAAGGACGACGACAAGAAGCCCGAGGCCAAGGCCGAGGAGGCCCCCGCCAAGGTCGAGAAGGTCGTCGAGTACCGCCCGGTCCGCAAGCGCCTCCCGAAGGGACGTCCCGGCATCACCACGTCCTTCACCGTCGGCGGCGCCGAGGGCTACATGACCGCCAACTCCTACCCGGACGACGGTCTCGGCGAGGTCTTCCTGAAGATGTCCAAGCAGGGCTCGACCCTCGCGGGCATGATGGACGCCTTCTCCATCGCGGTCTCCGTCGGCCTCCAGTACGGCGTGCCGCTGGAGACGTACGTCTCGAAGTTCACGAACATGCGCTTCGAGCCGGCCGGTATGACGGACGACCCGGACGTGCGGATGGCACAGTCGATCGTCGACTACATCTTCCGCCGCCTGGCGCTGGACTTCCTGCCGTTCGAGACCCGCTCCGCGCTCGGCATCCACTCCGCCGAGGAGCGTCAGCGTCACCTGGAGACCGGCTCCTACGAGCCGCTGGACGACGAGGACGTCGACGTCGAGGGCCTGGCCCAGTCGGCGCCGCGCGCCCAGGAGCTCAAGGCCGTCGCCACCCCGAAAGCCGACGTCGAGGCGGCCAAGCCCGCCCCGCGGCAGGCCCACACCAGCGCCGAGCTGGTGGAGATGCAGCTGGGCATCCAGGCCGACGCCCCGCTGTGCTTCTCCTGCGGCACCAAGATGCAGCGGGCCGGTTCCTGCTACATCTGCGAGGGCTGCGGCTCGACCAGCGGCTGCAGCTGACCGCTGAGATGTGAGTGAGGGGCGCCGGCATCCCGCCGGCGCCCCTCTTCGCGTATGCGAACCGGATGCGGAGATCAGGGTCGGCGCAGTGTGCCCATGACCTGCGCGAAGTCCGTGGGGTCGTCCTCATAGCCGGTCACCCCGGGGTGGAACTCCCACACGCCCGACTCGTCGCGCCGGAACTCCGCGACGGCCGCCGCGGTGGCGCCGAGGACACCGCCGAAGTCGTCCAGGGCGAGATCGGTGTACTCCTCGCGGATGCGCAGCGCCGGGTTGACCACGCTGACGAACGTGCGCCGCGCGGGACGTTGCTGCAGGGCGACACCGACCACCACGCGCGCGTAGCGGGGATCGAGCCGGTACAGCTCCACGGTCAGCACCTCGTCCCAGCCGAAGCCCTTGCCGTCCTTGCTGTCCCGGTTGAGGTAGATGGTGCCGTCGGGGGAGCGGCTGTCGAAGTGCACGACGTACGCGGGATCGCCGTGCGGCTCGCTCGCCAGGTAGGTCGCGGCCACTATGTCGAGATCGGTCGGTGGCTGCCCCGCCGGGCTCGGGTCCCACTTCAGCGCGATCTCCACCTTGCGGATGCCCTTGCTGATGCCGTTCACGAACGTCCCCCTTCCCCGATGGCCCGCAGCCCGAACTGCCGGGCGGTCACAGCAGGTTGCCCATCCTGCCACGCACGCCGGGGCGCTCGCGCCCGTCCGGTCCGCCCGAGGACGACCGCCGCCACACTCCGTGGCCTTACCATGGCGCGGTGCTGGTCAAGTGGACTCGCTGCACCGTGGTGGACCGCCGGGGGTTCGAACGGGGACAGCGAAAGTGGGCGGGGCTGCTGGGTGAGCCGGGTTTCCGGGGGCAGGGCGGGGGCTGGAGCCGTAGCCGGCCCTCGGTGGCCCATGTCTTCGCCTTCTGGGAAAGCCGGGCCTTCTACGACTCCTTCATGGCCCGCTCCCACGACCGGCTGGCGGCGACCCAGTCGGGCACCTTCAAGGACGCGCATGCCAGGCTGTTCGACCACCGGTTCGACGTGAAGACCGGCTTCGAGCCCCGCTTCACGGACGCCGACCTCCTCAGGGTGGCGCTCTGCCGGGTCCACGAGGACCGGGTCGAGAACTTCACCCTCATGCAGGAGAAGGTCTGGAACCCGGCGATGGCCGGTTCACCGGGCATGATCCGCGGCCTGTTCGCCGAGGCGCCCGGCAACGAGTTCATGATCCTCTCCATGTGGCGCTCGGCCGCCGAGCACGGCAAGTACCGCACCGAGCGTGTGGAACGGCTCGCCCTGCGCGCCCAGACCGAAGCGGACGTCGCCGCGCTCACGGGTGACATCGTCGACCTGGAGCCGGCCTGGACGGTCTGACGACCGGCCCCGGGGACCGGTGAACCGTGGCTCCTGTGTGGTGCCCCGTTCCGGAAATGTGTGACCTACGCCGTATGGGGCTCGTACGAGTGCTCGATCGGCCGTCACCCGATCTAGGGTTTTGGCATGGCACGACCACGGCGCATCGTCCTTGTCCGGCACGGCGAGTCAACGGGCAATGTTGATGACTCCGTGTACGAACGCGAACCCGATCACGCCCTGGCCCTGACCGAGCGGGGCTGGCGCCAGGCCGAGGAGACCGGCAAACGGCTGCGGGAGCTGTTCGGGCGGGAACGGGTCAGCGTCTACGTCTCCCCCTACCGCCGTACGCACGAGACCCTGCGCGCCTTCCAGCTCGACCCCGAGCTCATACGAGTGCGCGAGGAACCCCGGCTGCGCGAGCAGGACTGGGGAAACTGGCAGGACCGCGACGACGTACGGCTGCAGAAGGCCTACCGCGACGCGTACGGCCACTTCTTCTACCGCTTCGCCCAGGGGGAGAGCGGCGCCGACGTGTACGACCGGGTGGGCAACTTCCTGGAGAGCCTCTTCCGCAGCTTCGAGGACCCCGACCATCCGCCGAACGTCCTCCTGGTGACCCACGGCCTGGCCATGCGGCTGTTCTGCATGCGCTGGTTCCACTGGACGGTCGCCGAGTTCGAGTCGCTGGCGAACCC
Source organism: Streptomyces sp. NPDC052773 (assembly GCF_044547145.1). Taxonomy (NCBI): domain Bacteria; kingdom Bacillati; phylum Actinomycetota; class Actinomycetes; order Kitasatosporales; family Streptomycetaceae; genus Streptomyces; species Streptomyces sp. NPDC052773. Next base: position 82,196 of record NZ_JBITZX010000015.1, read on the forward strand.
GGGGAACGGCGATATGCGCATGCTCGTTCTGGGTGAGAACGGCAAGTACAGGCTGGACCGGCCGTTTGAACGCTGGCGAGATCCGGAGCCCTACGGGATCACCGGATAGAGTGGCAGGGCGATGACCGCTGACTCCTCTTCTCACGGGCGCCTGGAGCGTGCCCTGGCCAGCCTGCGCGGACTGGCGGTGGGAGACGCGCTGGGCTCGCAGTTCTTCGTTCCGGTGAACTATCCCCTGCTGAAACGACGCGAGCTGCCGCCCGGCCCCTGGCAGTGGACCGACGACACGGAGATGGCCTGCTCCATCGTCGCCGTCCTTGCCGCCCACCACCGCATCGACCAGGACGCCCTGGCCCACTCCTTCGCCCACCACCACGACTTCGACCGCGGCTACGGCCCCGCCGTGAACCGCCTGCTCCGCCTCGTCCGCGAGGGCGGCGACTGGCGCGAGCTGGCCGCCGGGCTCTTCAACGGACAGGGCTCCTGGGGCAACGGCGCCGCGATGCGCATTGCGCCCCTGGGCGCGTGGTACGCGGACGACCCCGAGCAGGCGACCCACCAGGCGGAGATCTCCGCCTATCCCACGCACCAGCACCGCGAGGCCGTCGTCGGCGCCATGGCCGTGGCCGCGGCCGCCTCGCTGGCCGCCGACCCCGCCGGGCCGCCGACCGCGGAGGTGCTCCTCGACGGCGTCATCGCCCTCGTCCCGAAGAGCGCCGTCGGAGCCGGCCTGCGCCGCGCCCGCGACATGCTCGACTACGGCGACGCGGCCACGGTCGCGGCGGTACTGGGCTGCGGACGGCGTACGACGGCCCATGACACCGTGCCCTTCGCCCTCTGGTCCGCCGCGCGCTCGCTCGGCGATTACGAGCAGGCGTTCTGGACGACAGCGCAGGCCGGAGGTGATGTCGACACCACCTGCGCCATCGTGGGCGGGGTGATCGCCTCCACTGCGGCGGGGGCGCCGCCCGCGGAGTGGGTGGCGCGGACGGAGGCGCTGCCGGAGTGGGTTTCGGCGGGGGTCTGACTGCTCGGGCGGGGCTGGGGGCCGACCGTCCGTAGGTTCGGCGTCCGGTGGTGCGAGGCTCGCCTCCGAAGCAGGTGACGAAAACTCTCTGTGCATGCCGGGAACTCTCCGTGACCGGCCGTGCGTTGGCGTGGTGTCGGCGGTGCGCAGGCCCTGTCCTGCGGGACCGTCGAGGCATCGTGCCGGGGCATCGCAGGGGGTGAGTGGTCATGGGAGGGGTCGGGGTGCTGTCAGCGCTGCTCGCCGTGGCCCTGGCCGTGGCTGTGACGCTGGAGGTGGCCGCGGTGGCCGCGATGGTCGCGGCGGTCGGGGCGGTCGCGGCGGTCGGGGCGGTCGTGGCCTGGGAAGTGCGGATGGGCGGACGCGTGTCCTGGTCGCCGGTTTCCCGTTCGCGGACCCGCCCTCTGGAGCCGTTCGCGGACCGGGCGGCGGCCGGCCGCGGGCATACCCCCGTCATGCCCTTCGGCCGGCCGCCGCGTCCGGTCCGCGAAGCCCCTCGGTCAGCCGACCATCGGCCCCGCGCCGCCGGACAGAGCGTCCAGATCGCTCTTGCGGACGCGGATCACCAGCCAGGCCGTGACCAGCGCGAGCAGGGCCATCGCGGCGGCCGGGACGAACGCCGTCGAGATGCCCTCGGCGAGCACTTCATGGCCCCACGGCGCGGGCAGCTGATGGGTCTGGGCGAACTCGGCCTTCTGCTCGGGCGAGCTCTCGGCCATGAAGCTCGGCAGCTGCTTCTCCGCCTCGTCCTTGCTGGCCGTGCCGAACACGGTGGTGAGGATGGAGAGCCCCAGCGAACCGCCGACCTGCTGGGTGGCGTTGAGAAGCCCGGAGGCCGCGCCGGCCTCGTGCGAGGCGACACCGGAGACGGCGGTGACCGTGGCCGTCACGAAGTTCAGGCCCATACCGAAGCCGAAGACCAGCATAGGGCCGAGGACGCCGCCGGCGTACGAGCTGTCGGGGCTGATGAAGGTCTGCCAGATCAGTCCGACGACCACGAGCGCCGAGCCGGCCAGCATGAACGGCTTGGGGCCGAGCACCGGCAGGAACCGCTGGGACAGACCCGCGCCGATCACGATCGCGACCGTGACGGGCAGGAAGGCCAGCCCCGCCTTGATCGGGCTGTAGCCCAGCACGTTCTGCACGAACAGCACGATGTAGAAGAACATGCCGAACATCGCCGCGGCCAGGCTCAGCATGATCACGTAGGTGCCCGCGCGGTTGCGGTCGGTGAACATCTTCAGCGGGGTGATCGGCTCCTTGGCCCGCATCTCGGTGAGCACGAAGGCGACCAGCAGGACCACGGCGACACCGAAGGACGTGAGCGTCAGGCTGTCCCGCCAGCCCTCCTCCGCCGCGCGGATGAAGCCGTACACCAGGGAGGCCATGCCGACCGTCGAGGTCAGTGCGCCCGCGACGTCGAAGCGGCCCGGGTGCCGTTCGGACTCGTTGATGTAGAGCGGCGTGAGAACGGCGATCAGCACACCGATCGGGACGTTGACGAAGAGCACCCAGCGCCAGTCCAGCCACTCGGTGAGCATGCCGCCCGCGAGCAGACCGATGGCGCCCCCGCCCGCGGAGACCGCGGCGAAGACACCGAACGCGCGGTTGCGCTCCGGGCCCTCGGCGAACGTGGTGGTGATGAGGGCCAGCGAGGTCGGCGACGCGATCGCGCCACCCACGCCCTGCAGGGCGCGCGCGGCCAGCAACTGCCAGGGTTCCTGGGCGAGTCCGCCCAGCAGCGACGCGAAGGTGAACAGCAGGATGCCGGCCATGAAGACCCGGCGGCGGCCGAGAATGTCGCCGGTCCGGGCGCCGAGGAGCAGGAGACCGCCGAAGGTCAGGGTGTACGCGCTGACCACCCAGGTGAGATCGGTGGTGCTGAACTCGAGCGCTTCTTGAATGTGCGGGAGCGCGATATTCACAATCGTCGCGTCGAGGACCACCATGAGCTGGCAGGCCGCGATGACGGTGAGCGCGATGCCGGGGCGTCCCTGCCGACGGGCGGCACCCGCTTTCTGATTCGGTATCAACTGAGAGGTCGTCACGATGGGTCCCCCACAAGAGCTTTAGTGAACGCTCGCGTTCACTGTCGCGTCCACGGTAGTAAGTCCCCGCTAGTGAACGCAAGCGTTCACTTATGTCGTCGCCGTGTGCTGCGCGCTCGGCCGCTGCCGGGCGGAACGTCCCCTTTTCCCCCGGATCCCGATTCTGTTGTTCGCTGGAGACACTCGGATGGTTACTTCGCGCTGGTCGGCCGCCCCCGCTCAGGCGGCCTCTCCCCGTCGGCGCGGCGCCGTGCTCGAACGTGCGATTCTCGATGCCGCGCTGGAACAGCTCAGTACGGTCGGCTGGAGCGGTCTCACCATGGAAGGCGTCGCCGCCGGCGCCCAGACCGGCAAGGCGGCGGTCTACCGCCGCTGGCCGTCCAAGGAGGACCTGGTCGCGGACGCGCTGCAGGCCGGTCTGCCGCGGCTGGACGCGGCGGCCGATCTCGGGAGCGTGCGCGAGGATCTGCTGGCGCTGGTCCGGCAGGCCCGCGACGCGATGTACTCACGGCCCGGTTTCGCCCTGCGTTCCGTCATTCACGAATGCGACACCGTGCAGGCGGAACGCTTTCACTCCGTGATCGTCGAGGGGGTCGTGGAGCCGACCATAAGGCTGCTGCGGGAGGTCATCGACCGCGGAATCCAGCGCGGTGAGGTCCGGGCGGACGCCGCCAACGCGTACGTCTTCGATGCCGTCCCGGCGATGATGATGTACCGGTCGAAAATGTGCGGGTGCGAATGGACCGACCGCGAGATCGAGGAGATGATCGACCAGCTGATGATGCCGCTGCTCCGGCCCGCCGGGGTCTGAGTGCGGGCGGCGGAGGCTGTGATGCGGTCGGTGCAAACCGGGGTGTCGCGGCGGGATCGTGGCGGCGTACGCTAAGGGCGCCATGCCGTACGAACCACCTACTCACACCGTCGAGCGCTCACTCCGCGCCACGACCGGAGCGAAGATCATTGCCGGTGTCGACGAGGTGGGGCGCGGCGCCTGGGCCGGCCCCGTCACCGTCTGCGCGGCGATCACCGGACTGCGCCGGCCTCCCGAGGGTCTGACCGACTCCAAGCTGCTCACCGTCAAGCGGCGCACCGCGCTCGCCGAGGAACTCCAGAAGTGGGTGACGTCGTACGCCCTGGGGCACGCGTCCCCGGAGGAGATCGACGACCTCGGCATGACGGCGGCCCTGCGGCTCGCGGCGGTGCGCGCCCTGGAAGGCCTGCCGGTCCGTCCCGACGCCGTGATCCTCGACGGCAAGCACGACTATCTCGGTGCGCCCTGGAAGGTCCGGACCGTGATCAAGGGTGACCGGTCGTGCGTGGCGGTGGCGGCGGCGTCGGTGATCGCCAAGGTTCAGCGCGACAAAATGATGGCCGAACTGGGTGTCGAACATGCAGACTTCGGTTTTGCGGACAATGCCGGGTATCCGTCGCCCGTGCACAAGGCCGCACTGGAGGTGCGGGGCCCCACTCCGTACCACCGGTTGTCGTGGGCGTATCTTGATGCGCTGCCCCAGTGGCGGCACCTCAAGAAGGTCCGCAGTTGGGCGGACGGAGGCGTTCCGGAAATCGCGGGTCAGCTCGGCTTCGATTTCTGACGCCTTTCATCGCACGTATGTGCAACCCACCCATGCGTGCCGCACCAACGTTTGATAAACATCAGGTCATGCCTCTCATCCCCGAGGAGCCTCAGATTCACGAGAGTGCCCAGGGTCCCCGCGCCACTCCGGCCAGCGGCCGCACCGCGCCGACCCCCCGCCCCGTACCCGGCCCCCGCCCCGCGGCTCCGCCGCGTCCTGGTCGTCCCGGCCCTCTCCGGCCCGCGCCTCCGGTGCAGCGGACGCCGCGTGACGTGGCTGCGCCCAAGCCCGGGCCGGCTGCCCCCGCCGCCCCCGCCCCGGCTCCGGCGACCCCGCAGATCCAGCTGATCCCGGCCTCGGCCGAGGGAGCCCTCGACGCCGCCGAGGAGGCCGTGGACCTCCTGCTGGAGTCGGGCCGGACCCCCGGTGACGTGCTGGTGATCACCACCGGCGAGCCGCACCCGTGGGCCGCCCACGAGCTGTCGTTCGGCGAGGCCGCCTACTGGGCCCAGCACGACGCGCGCGACGACGTGTTCTACGCCGACGCCGCCGTCGCCGGACGTGCCGCCTCCCGCCCGGTGGTCGTCGTCGCCGTCAACGGCGGCTCCGACTCCGTCGTCGCCACCGCACTGCCGCTGGCCCTCAGCCGCGCCGGTGCCCTGCTGATCGTCTGCGGTGACCCGCAGCAGATCAACTCGGTGCTGGGCGTCGGCGTCTGATCCGGACCGATCAGGTCTGAGCAGGCTCGGGGGCCCGGGTCCCAGGGCGGGCGAGGGTGCGTGGGCGGACCGGCTGCGCGGGCGGTCCGTGAGGACGCCGTCGTGATGGCACTCGTACGACGCGACGGCTTCGACGCGCCCGGACGGCCGGGATGTACGGCTGCCCGGCTGCCCGCCGACGTGGGCTCGGGCGTGGTGAGGAGCGCTGAGGCGCGGTGCCGCGCCGGGAGGCGAACGCCGGTCAAGGGTGCTGTCGTTACCGGCCGCTGCGTCAGCGTGCCGCCGCGCGGCGCAGTACCTCCGAGGCGGCGCCGCCGGTGCGCGGCGGTGGGGGCGGTGCCTCGGATATGGCGAAGGGTTCGGGGGCGGAACCCGCGCTCGGGCGGCGTCCGCCGCGTCCCTCGCCGAGGACCCGCCAGCCGTCCCGGGTCAGGGTGATGTACGCCCCGCAGCGCAGGCCGTGCAGGGTGCAGGCGTCGCGCAGGCCCCACATCCAGGCTCCGTCCTCCTCAGTCCAACGCGCGTCGCCCTCACGGCAGTAGAGCAGCACGGCCGTGCGCACGGGTGTGCGGCGGCGCAGGTCGTGCGGGATCACCCGGCGCAGCTGGGCGAGGAGCGCGTTGCGGAACATCCAGCCGTCGGCCGGGGCTGGACGGCGGGTGAACGAGGCGCTGGCGCGCAGCCGTTCGTCCGGGTCGAGCACGGCCACGATCGCGGTGGCCGGCTGGGGACGGTGCCGCGCGTGCAGCCCGCTGACCACCTCGCGCGGGTTGCGCAGAAGGGGGATGCCCGCGGCGGCCCACTCCGCGGGTTCGAGCATGCGGGCCACGGGGCTGGCGGATGCGGCGGACAGGTCGGCGGACGTCGACGTGGATGCCGCGGACGGAGCGAATCCGAAGGTCACGATCCTCCCTTCGGCTACGCGCCCACACTGCGGGCGGGGTTGGATTCGGGGGAGCGCACACCGCAGCGGAGCCCTGCCTGATCACGGATGAGCCGTGCGGGGAGCGGACTTCAATTCTTCCTGTCGAACCTGGAAGCGGCAACGAGCAATTGGGGCCACCAACCCTTATCGGGCGGTGCGTGGCTTATATCCCTACCCACCGGTGTACCGGGTGACGCCAGAGGCCGTCGGTGCCCCGCTCCCAGGCGCATCCACAGCCGCTCCGACCAGGTCACACGGGTGGTCCGGCGGGGCGGACAATCCGCGGCCCGGTGCAGCCGAGGCGGGGCCGGCGTCGCCTCCGCCCCCCGCGGGGCCGTGCCCGGCGTCAGCCCTGGACCGCCAGGACCAAGGGCAACACCCCCTGCGCACCCGCCTGTCGGAGCATGCGTGCCACGACCGCGAGGGTCCAGCCCGTCTCCGTGAAGTCGTCCACGAGCAGCACGGGCCCGCGGGACTCGGCCAGCGCGGCGGCGAGCGCGGGCGGCACCGTCAGCGCTCCGTCGAGCACCTTGAGCCGCTGCGCGCTGTTGCTCCGGGGGACCGGGCCGCTGTCCGCGGTGTACTCGACCGAGCCCAGCAGCGGCAGCCGGCCGACCCGCGCGATGTGCTCGCCCAGGGAACCGATCAGCCGCGGCCGGGTACGGGAGGCGACGGTGACGACCCCGACCGGGCGCGGCTGCGCGTCCGGTACTCCCGGCGCCCAGCCGCCGGGGCCCTTGGCCCAGTCCGCCAGCACGCTCACGACGGCCTTCGCCACGTCGTCCGGAACGGGACCGTCCGGCGCCTGGGGCGCGAACATCGGCCGCAGCCGGTTGCCCCAGCCGATGTCCGACAGCCTTCCCAACGCCCGCCCGGGCAAGGCCTGTTCACCGGCCGGGATACGGCCCTTGAGGTCGACGCCGATCGCCGGCAGGCCGGTCGGCCACATACGGCGCGGCTCCACCTCGACTCCCGCCCGCCCGAGGTCCACGCGCGCGGCGTCCACCGCGGTCGCGGACGTGTCCGCGCTGAACCGCGGACCGGCGCAGTTGTCGCAGCGGCCGCAGGGCTTGGCACCCTCGTCGTCCAGCTGCCGCTGCAGGAACTCCATACGGCAGCCGCTGGTCGAGGCGTACTCGCGCATCGCCTGCTGTTCGGCCTTCCGCTGCCGGGCCACCCAGTCGTACCGCTCGGTGTCGTACGTCCAGGGCCGGCCCGTCGCGATCCAGCCGCCCTTGACCCGTCGTACCGCGCCGTCCACGTCCAGCACCTTGAGCATCGTCTCCAGACGGGAGCGGCGCAGCTCCACCAAGGGCTCGAGGGCGGGAAGGGACACGGGGCCGTCCGCGCGCGTGAGGACGTCGAGAGTGCGGCGCACCAGGTCCTCCGGCGGGAAGGCGAGGGAGGCGAAGTACTCCCAGATCGCCTCGTCCTCCTGGCCCGGCAGGAGCAGGACCTCGGCGTGCTCGACGCCGCGTCCTGCGCGGCCGACCTGCTGGTAGTAGGCGATGGGGGAGGAGGGGGAGCCGAGGTGCACCACGAATCCGAGATCCGGCTTGTCGAACCCCATGCCGAGGGCGGAGGTGGCGACCAGGGCCTTCACCTTGTTGGCGAGCAGATCCTCCTCCGCCTGCTGCCGCTCGGCGTTCTCCGTCTTGCCCGTGTACGAGGCGACCGTGTGCCCCCGGTGCCGGAGGAAGGCGGTGACCTCCTCGGCGGCGGCCACGGTCAGCGTGTACACGATCCCCGAGCCCGGCAGCTCGTCGAGGTGGTCGGCGAGCCAGGCCATCCGGTGGGCGGCGTCCGACAGCCGCAGCACGCTCAGACTCAGGCTCTCGCGGTCCAGGGGGCCGCGCAGCACCAGGGCGTCCGAGGAGCCGCCGGTGCCCAGCTGGTCGGCGACGTCCGCGGTAACGCGCGCGTTGGCCGTGGCGGTGGTCGCGAGGACCGGTACGCCCGGGGGAAGGTCGGCGAGCATGGTCCGCAGGCGCCGGTAGTCCGGGCGGAAGTCGTGGCCCCAGTCGGAGATGCAGTGCGCCTCGTCGACGACGAGCAGCCCCGTCGCCGCTGCCAGCCGGGGCAGCACCTGGTCGCGGAAGTCGGGGTTGTTCAGCCGCTCGGGGCTGACCAGCAGGACGTCGACCGCGCCGGTGGTGATCTCCTGCTGGATGGCGTCCCACTCCTCCGTGTTCGAGGAGTTGATCGTGCGGGCGTGAATGCCCGCCCGCGCCGCGGACTCGACCTGGTTGCGCATGAGCGCGAGCAGCGGGGAGACGATGACGGTGGGGCCGCTGCCGCGGGCGCGCAGCAGCGAGGTCGCCACGAAGTACACGGCGGACTTGCCCCATCCCGTGCGCTGCACGACCAGGGCCCGGCGCCGCTCGGCGACCAGTGCCTCGATCGCCCGCCATTGGTCCTCGCGCAGCCGTGCCGCGCCCGTGGCGTCACCGACGAGGCGGGCGAGGACCGTGTCGGCCTCCGCTCGCAGATCCGCGTTGCTCGTGTGCTCCATGCCTTCCATCCAACAGGACGGCACTGACAAACGGACTTCGGCGAGTGGGGAGCGGCCGGTCCGTGGGGCTGGCGGCTCGCAGGAAAGCGCTGGTGACGTGTCCCTGATCGGAGTTATCCACAGGCCAAAGCGGAGGCTCGCAATCCGCGAGATCGTCTCCGCATGACGCATCACGGCGAAAACACCGGTTCCTTCGACAACGACGACATCACGGGACGGGAGGGACGGCGCGGCCCCGACACCGGCCGCACCCCCGACGCGATTCCGCAGCTCACGGCGGCGTCCAGCGACGCCGACGTCCTCACAGGACAGCTCGACACCCACCAGGTCACCCTGCGCACCCCGGCCGAACTGGCGGACGCCCTGCCGTATCTGCTCGGCTACCGCCCCGAGGACAGCGTCGTGCTCGTCGCCCTGCACGACTGGGGCGGGCGTGGCAGGTTCGGCGGCCGGGCCCGGCTCGGCATCCCGGCGAACCCCGACGACTGGAAATCGGTCGCGAGGGAGCTGACGCGCGGGCTGGTGACCGGAAGCGCCCGGCGCCGCGGCCGGCCGGAGCGGACGGTGGCCTACCTCTGCCAGGAACCGGGCGACGGCGAGACGGGCCGGCAGGTGATGGAACGGCTCAAGCCACTGGCTGACGAGCTGCAGAAGCAGTGCAGCTCCGCCGGCGCGCCGGTCGTCGAGGCACTGTGCATCTCCGGCGGACGCTTCTGGTCGTACTGCTGCGACAAGGGATGCTGCCCGCCCGAGGGAGAGCCGATGGGGCTGCCCGGCACCTCGGTCCTGGCGGCAGCCGCCACCTACGCCGGGATCCAGGTGCGCGGCAGCCTTCGGGAACTGCGCGCTCGCCTCCTGCCCTGGGAGACCGCCGCCGCACTCGCACAGGAGGTCGCGCTGGACACCGCCAGCATGGCCCTCGTCCCCAGGATCCTCGACGACACCGGTCGCGCCGAAGTGGCGGAGGAGACGCTCGCGCTGGCCGAGCGGCTCATCGCGCGCCTGGCCACGGCCCGTCCGGTGACCGGACCCCTCATGGCGGACCTCCGCGACGACGAGCTGATCGACCACGACGAAGCCGCCACGCTGATCCTCGGCCTGCAGGACCGCACCACCCGTGACCGCGCGGCGGAATGGATGGAAGGGGACGAGGCCGGGCAGGCCCTGCGGCTGTGGCGGTCACTGGCCCGTCGCTGCGTCGGACCCTACGGCGAACACGCCGCTGCACCCCTCACCCTCGCCGGCTGGGTCGCCTGGTCGACCGGCGACGAACTGGAGGCCCGCGAGGCCCTGGCCATGGCCCTGGGCGCGGACCCCGACTATCTCTTCGCCCGCCTGCTCCACCAAGCCATCAACGAGGGACTGGACCCCGAGTCGGTCCGCCGCTGCCTGCGGGCGGAGCGGGACAGCCGTACGACCCGCGCGGATGACGACCAACAGGTGATGGAAGCGCTCGACGCCACCCGGGACGACAGCGATGACATGGCGTCCCCCGACGCCGGCGAGCCCCCGCTCGCACCGACGCCGGGAACGCCCTCTCGCCGCCGAGGAGCGTTCCGCGAACTCCCGTCGGGGACGAAGACGACGCGCGACACGGCCAAGAGGGTGCCGAGGCCGCGGCGGGCGGCAGCCGGCACACACCCGGGCGCGGGACGGATTGGCGGCACCCGACCCCGCCCCGCGAAAGGCCCTGCCAAAGGCCCCGGGCGGCGGCGCGGCGCCTGCGCGGGAGACCCGCAGCCCGGCACGGGCACCGGCACGAACACCGGAAGCGGCACCGACGGTACGAAGGAGGACAAGTGAGCGCACAGCGGTGGCGCTGGTGCCGACGGCTTGCGCGGGCCGTCCGCGGACGGCCGACACGTCCACCACGGGTGACCAAGGCAGCGGCCCGCCCATCTCACCGCCACTCGGTGGTGTCGGCCGATCACGGCCGTGACCCCGACGAGCCCCGCTCCGTTCACCTGAGTGGCGGAACGCCTGGACGGGCTGTGCCGCCGCACCGCCCCTGTCCTGCCGGAAACCCTCAACCGGCGCCGGCCTCACCCGAGGCGTACAGCGCGCAGAGGAAGTCGCTCGCGATGCACCAGCCGACTCCGCCCCGGCCCGACGTTCCGCGTGAGCCTTCGGCACGGGGCGACGCTCACCGCGACCGCGCGGCGCGCAGGGACGCCCATCGGATCGCTTCGCCTGGTGAATCCCCTGGTGGATGGAGGGAACGGATGGTGCCGACATCGACGCAAGGTCGGGTGCGAAGTGGTGCCGTGAAACCACGCGGGCCGTCCGAGTTGGAGCGGACGGACCGGGGGACGGGTTCGCGCGGTACCGCCGGGATGGACGAGGCGGGTTCTCCCCGTACCGACAGGACAGGTACGGCGGCCGTCCCTGTCGGGCAGACCCGCCGGACCGCTACCGCCACCGGCGCCCCCCCAACACCGCCGCAGCCACGTCGCACCGGGGAGCTGCCCCCCACCCACACCGCCCTGATCTGCGTCGCCCTGCCGGGCCTCGCCGTCTCCACGGAACAGGGGCAGCTCACCGGCCGCGGCCTGGAAGGGATCTACCGCGCGGGTCGGCGCCTGCTCTCCCGCTGCCAGGTCCGGGTGGCCGGACGGGAGCCCCATGCAGTGCAGGCCCGGATGACGGGGGCCGACCAGGTCCGGTTCGTGGGCACCCTGCGCGTGTCCCCGCACGCCGGGCCGGACCCGGACGTCGTCGTCGAGCGCATCCGCCACGCGGACGGCACAGAGCGGATCACCCTCCGCAGCGCGGCTCCCCGGCCCCTGCGCCTGCCCGTCGAGGTGGCACTGGGCACCGACCTGGCCGCGCTCGGCGCGATCGCCTCGGGACACACCGGTCCGGAGGTGCCCGCCAGCGTCCACGACTCCGGTCTGCGCTGGGTCGGCCCCAACGGGTCGTCGTCGGTCTCGGCCGATCCGCCGCCCGCCGACGCGCTGGCCTCCGCCGGGCTTCTGCGCTGGGAGTTCGAGCTGCCGCCCGGAGGCAGCGCCGGCGTGGAACTACGGGTACGCCTGGACGGCGCGGCGCCCGTACGGGCGGTGGGCCGTCCGGCCACCAGCCCCCTCTCTCTCGCCACCGCGACAGGCGACGACCCGCGGGTCACGGCCCTGCTGCGGACCAGCGTGGAAGACCTCCAGGCCCTGCTGCTGCGCGACCCCGACCACCCCGCCGACACCTACGCCGCCGCCGGGGCGCCCTGGCGCTGCGGACCGGCCCCCGCCGAAGCCCTCGCGGCGGCCCGGATGGCGCTCCCTCTCGGCGCCCGGCTCGCGGCCGGCACGCTGCGCATCCTGGCCCGCACCCAGCTCGGCGGCCCCGCTCCGCAGGCCGGGCTGATCCCCGGGCCGCGCCGGGACGCCGGAGCCCATCTGCCGCCGGGCTGCACCGCCACGGAGGCCACGCTGCTCTTCCCGGTGCTCCTCGCGGAAGCCCGCCGCTGGGGCCTGCCGGACTCCGAGACGGAGGAACTGCTGCCGGCCGCCGAACGCTGTCTGACCTGGCTGCGGACCGCCGTGGGCGACGGCGTCTACCTGCGCGACCCGCAGCCCGGCGGGCCCGTCCGCTGCGAGACACAGGCCCACGCCCACCGGGCCGCCCTGCTCGGCGCCGATCTGCTCGACGCCTGCGGCAGACCGGGCGGCGCCGGGCTACGGGAGTGGGCGCGTGCCCTTCGCACAGCGTTCAGGGACGACTTCTGGATCGACGACCTCGGTGGCGGTCGCCCAGCCGCCGCCCGGGCACCGGACGGCCGCCCCGTCCCGCTCCTCGCGGCGACCGCGGCGCACCTCCTGGACACCGGACTGCTCGGCGGCGGCGAACACGCTCCCGGACTGCTCGACCGCGTCCAGACGGAACAGCTGGCCCGGCTGTTCGGCAGCCCGGCGATGGACTCCGGCTGGGGACTGCGCGGACTCGGCACGAAGGAGCCGGGCTTCAACCCGTTCGGCCACCGCAGCGGCGCCGTACGCGTCCACGAGACGGCGGTCGCGGTCGCGGGACTGGCCACCGCCGGCTACGAGAAGGAGGCGACCTCCCTGCTGCGCGGCGTCCTGGCGGCGGCGGGGGCCTTCGGCCACCGGCTGCCCGAGATGTACGCGGGGGAGCAGCGCACCGCGGGCGGCGCGCCACTGCCCCACCCCGCCGCCTGCCGACCCGCGGCCACCGCCGCGGCCGCCGGGATCCTGCTGCTGACCACCCTCGCCGGCCTCCGCCCTGACGCCCCGGCCCGGACGGTGACCCTGCGCCCCGTACGCACCGCCCCCCTCGGCGAACTCTGCCTGACCGGGCTGCGTGTCGCCGGTGCCCCCTTCTCCGTACGGGTGAGCCGCCTCGGGCTCGCCATGGTCGAGGAGGCCGCCGACGGGCTGCAGCTGGGGGTGTGACACGGCGGCCGACGTCCCGCCGCACCACGAAGCAGCAGCCGACGTCCCGCCGCGCTCACGAAGCCGCCGCCGATGCCGGAGGGAGCGGCAGGTGAGGACCCATCCGAGGGGACACGCACGGTCCGGTGAAGCGACCGACGAAGGGAGTGTTTATCGTCAGGCAGACGACTATGATCGCGGCATGCCCTACGACCCGTCAGCCTTTCCGCCCTTCGCCGTCACCGTGGACCTGGTCGTGCTGACCGTGCGCCGCCATGCTCTGTGTGCGCTGGCGGTACGCAGGGGTGAGCCGCCGTTCCAGGGGCGCTGGGCGCTGCCCGGCGGCTTCGTGCGGGCCGACGAGGACCTGGCACAGGCGGCGGCGCGCGAGCTGGCCGAGGAGACCGGACTGCGCGTCCACGACCCCGCGGCCCCGGCCCAGGACAACGGCGCCCACCTGGAACAACTGGCGACCTACGGCGACCCCAAGCGCGACCCGCGCATGCGGGTGGTCAGCGTCGCCCACCTCGCTCTCGCCCCCGACCTGCCCGCACCCCGGGCAGGCGGCGACGCCAGCAACGCCCGCTGGGCGCCGGTCGAGGAACTGCTCCAGCAGGGCGGGTACGGACGCGACGGCGAACCCCTGGCACCGCTCGCCTTCGACCACGCGCAGATCCTCGCGGACGGCGTGGAACGAGCCCGCTCCAAGATCGAGTACTCCTCGCTGGCCACGGCGTTCTGCCCGCCCGAGTTCACCGTCGGAGAGCTGCGCCGGGTCTACGAGGCGGTATGGGGCGTGGCGCTCGACCCGCGCAACTTCCACCGCAAGGTCACGGGCACTCCGGGCTTCCTCGTCCCCACCGGCGGTACGACCACCCGCCAGGGCGGGCGCCCCGCGCAGCTCTTCCGTGCGGGCGGGGCAACCCTCCTCAACCCCCCGATGCTGCGCCCCGAGGTCTGAGCGGGCACGCGCGACCGGGGGTCAACGGGCTCGGACGACAGACGGACAGGGATCCGAGACGGGAAGTCCTGAGCCGCGAACGGGCCGTTCGATGCCCGAAAAACCGTATATAGGGCGCTAAATTGCTGAAGGTGATCCAGGCCTTCGGACTGACCAGCAACCCCCGCAAGGGCCTTCCGCCCGCCGTCGACGACGTCTCCTTCGAAGCGCGCGCGGGACACGTCACCGCGCTGCTCGGCGCCGCCGGCACGGGCAAGACGACCGTGCTCAGGCTCATGCTCGAGCTCCAACAGGGCCGTGGCCTCACGCACTTCCGAGGGCGCCCACTGCACCGCATCGCCCACCCGTCGCGCGAAGTGGGCGTCGTGCTGGGCGATGTGCCAGGCCACCCGAAGCGCACCGTCCGCGGGCACCTGCGCATGCTGTGCGCCGCCGCGGGAGTTCCCGTCCGGCGGGCCGACGAAGTCCTCGAAGCGGTCGGCCTCGTCAGCCTGCGCGACGAACGCCTCGGCACCCTCTCCCGCGGCATGGACCGCCGTCTCGGGCTGGCCTGCGCCCTGCTCGCCGACCCGCACACCCTCGTCCTCGACGACCCCGCCGACGGACTCACCGCACGGGAGAGCCGCTGGCTGCACGGCATGCTGCGCGCCCACGCCACGCAAGGTGGCACAGTCCTGATCACGACGGCCGATCCCAAGGAGGCCGCCCGCGTCGCCGACCGGGTCGTCACCCTGGAGACGGGCAGGGTCGTCGCCGACCAGGAGGCGGCGGACTTCGCCCGCACCCGGCTGCGCCCACGCGTCGCCGTCCGCACCCCGCACGCCGCCCGCCTCGCCGCCGCCCTCACCAAGGAGGCCCGCACCGGGCGACGCTCCGTGGAGGTCGTACGGGAAGGGGGCAACCGGCTCTTCGTGTACGGCAGTACCTGTGCCGACGTGGGCGACACGGCCTTCCGCCACGGCATCCTCGTGCACCAACTCGCGGACGAGGTGGGCGACATGGGGCCGGGCGCCCAGGAGCCGGTCCCGCCTGCCCAGGAGCAGGCCTCGCAGCCTACGCCCGAATCATCCCAGCTCGCCCTCGAAGCGGCCCCGCCCGCGCCCGAGTCCTCTCCGCTCGGCCCCGAGTCCTCTCCGCTCGGCCCCGAGTCCTCTCCGCTCGGCCCCGAGGCGGCCCCGCTCGGCCCCGAGGCGGCCCCGCCCGCGCCCGAGACGGCCCCGCGCGTGCCCGAGACGGCCCCGCGCGTGCCCGAGCCGGCAGCACCCGCTCCCGAGACGATCACGTCCGATACGGCACCACCCACGCCCGAGGCCGCCTCAGGCCGTCTCCCCGCTCAGACCGGTCCCGAGGACGCGGACAGAGCGGCTGAGCCACCCTCCGAACAGTCTTCGACGCCCCCCGCCTCCCCCCTCCCCTCCCCGGCCCACCCCACCCCACCTGCCTCCCTCCCCGCCTCCACCCCCACCCACCCCTCCACCCCACCCCTCCCCGACCTCCCACCCCCCATCTCCGTCCGCCCCGCCCCCAGCCCCCTGCGCCCGTTGCGCTACGAGTTGCGGCGGGCCACCGGGGTCGGTGTCGGGTTTCTCACCGGGGCCGTCGTGCTGGTGACCTCGGTGATCACCGCCGTGGTGGCGGCGCGTATCGGGCACACCCCGCAGGCGCGGCTGCTCGCCGCCTGGCCCCGGGAGCTGCCACTGCCGCCCGCGGCGCTCGGGGCGGGGCTGCTGGGGGCGCTGGCCTTCGGGGACGAGTTCCGCCACCCCGCGCTGGCGGCGGACCGCGGGACCGTGCCCCGCCGGCTGGGGCTGCTGGCCGCGAAGCTCCTCGTCTCCGCGGTCACGGGGCTGGTGCTGGCCGCCCTGACCGTGGGGTGCGATGCGGAGGTGCTGTATCTGTTCTACGGGCGGGAGGTCGCGAGGGTTCCCGCGGAGTGGCCGGCGCTCGGCGCGAGTTGGGTGGGACTGGTGATCGGCTGCGCGTGGGCCGGGGTTCTGGCGGCCGGGGTGTTCCGGTCCACGTCGGGCGGGCTCGCCGCGGTGCTCGCGGTGCCGGTCGTCGTCGTACCGCTCGTGGAGAAGGTCCTGGAGGGGCCGTCCGTGCGGAGTGCGGCGGGGTTTCCGCTGAGGTTGCGGGAGGTGCTGCTGGCGCAGTGGCCTTTCGGGGGAGAAAGGTATCTGGCTGCGGTGGCCCGCGTGATCGGTCAACCTGTGGGCAGTGCGCTGACGTTGTCGCTGGCCACGCTGGTGTGCGCGTACCTGCTGACGACCTTGCGCCGCGGCGCCAGATGACAAATGTCCGCGCTCTTCCGGTCACGCTCGTGCACAACTCCCTCGAAAAAAGCCCATTTCTTTCCGATAAGGCGTCAATTCCGGCGGGGTGAGCGATCACCCTTTCGTGTGCTTTTCACCAAAGACCTCAAGGGAGTTGAGGACGGCGCCGACAAAGGATCCGTGAGTACCCTTGCGCACACCATGATGACCCCCGCCCGCGCCGCAGACTCCGGCCTCGCCGGCCCGGGCGAACTCGACCGCTACCCCTACGCGGAGCCCGCCGTCGCGGACCGCGTCGGGGCCCCCGCCTGGGAGGGCGCGGACCCCGAGCTGGGCCGGGTGGGCCGGCGCACCGCGGGCAGCCGCGGGCGCGGCCTGCACGGCCAACTCGTCCAGCAGCTCGGCCAGATGATCGTCTCGGGCGATCTGGGGGCCGACCGTCCGCTGGTGCCGGAGGAGATCGGCCAGCGGTTCGAGGTGTCCCGCACCGTCGTCCGTGAGTCGCTGCGCGTCCTGGAGGCCAAAGGCCTGGTCAGCGCCCGCCCGAACGTCGGCACGCGGGTCCGGCCCGTCAGCGACTGGAACCTCCTCGACCCGGACATCATCGAGTGGCGGGCCTTCGGGCCGCAGCGGGACGACCAGCGCCGGGAGCTCAGCGAGCTGCGCTGGACGATCGAGCCGCTCGCCGCGCGGCTGGCCGCCGGGCACGGCCGCGAGGACGTCCAGCAGCGCCTCTCCGACATGGTCGAGATCATGGGCCACGCCATGGGGCAGGGTGACGCGCTCACCTTCTCCCGCGCGGACACCGAGTTCCACTCGCTGCTCATCCAGGTCGCCGGCAACCGGATGCTGGAGCACCTGTCCGGCATCGTCTCGGCGGCCCTCCAGGTCTCCGGCGGCCCGGTCACGGGCTGTGACCGGCCGAACGAGGCGACCCTGGCCCACCACGGCCGGATCGTCGACGCCCTCGCCACGGGCGACGGCGCGGCGGCCGAGGCGGCCATGCGCCAACTGCTCACCGTCCATCCAGAGGTGGAGCGCGTGGTTCCCGCGCCGCGCGAGCACTGAGCCGCACCGCGGACGTCGCGGCCGGAGGGCTTCCCCCTATCCCCCTCTCCGGCGTCGCCCGGTCCGGCGAGCCGTCTGTCGTCGGACCCCGCAGGATCCTCCGGGATCTGCGGGGTCCGACGGCGCGACGGGCGCCGGCCGGACCGCGAGACGGCGCGACGGGTGTCGGCCGGACCACGAGTGACCTGGTCTGCCCACTTCTGATCGCTTTTGAGTGCTTACGGGGTGTGACTCGGGCCACGCAGATTGGGCGTAACGCTCGTGGAAACAACGCGATGACCTAAGAGGTGACAGCCGCGGAGGGAATACGGACGCCGTTCAAGGCGCTGTGCATCTTCCCGGCCCCCGCCCGCGCCGTCGGCCCATCCCCAAGCCGGCGGTCGGCTCCTGTCCGTCGTGGACGGGGCCGGAAGTCGTTTTCCAACGTTCCGAGAGGTTGTTCGTGTCGGCCAGCACATCCCGTACGCTCCCGCCGGAGATCGCCGAGTCCGTCTCTGTCATGGCGCTCATTGAGCGGGGAAAGGCTGAGGGGCAGATCGCCGGCGATGACGTGCGTCGGGCCTTCGAAGCTGACCAGATTCCGGCCACTCAGTGGAAGAACGTACTGCGCAGCCTCAATCAGATCCTCGAGGAAGAGGGTGTGACGCTGATGGTCAGTGCCGCAGAACCCAAGCGCACCCGAAAGAGCGTCGCAGCGAAGAGCCCGGCCAAGCGCACCGCCACCAAGGCGGTCGCGGCGAAGACGGTGACCACCCGGAAGGCCACCGCCGCGCCCGCCGCACCGGCCGCGCCCGCCGACCCTGCCGTCGATCCCGCCGAGGAAGCCGCGCCCGCGAAGAAGGCAGCTGCCAAGAAGACGACCGCCAAGAAGGCGGCCGCGAAGAAGACCACCACCACCAAGAAGACGGCGGCCAAGAAGACCACCGCCAAGAAGGACGACGTCGAGCTGCTCGACGAGGAAGTCCTCGAGGACACCAAGGTCGCCGACGAGCCCGAGGGCGCCGAGAGCGCCGGCTTCGTGCTCTCCGACGAGGACGAGGACGACGCCCCCGCGCAGCAGGTCGCCGCGGCCGGCGCCACCGCCGACCCGGTCAAGGACTACCTCAAGCAGATCGGCAAGGTCCCCCTGCTCAACGCCGAGCAGGAGGTCGAGCTGGCCAAGCGCATCGAGGCGGGCCTGTTCGCCGAGGACAAGCTGGCCAACGCCGACAAGCTGGCCCCGAAGCTCAAGCGCGAGCTGGAGATCATCGCCGAGGACGGCCGCCGCGCCAAGAACCACCTGCTGGAGGCCAACCTCCGCCTCGTGGTCTCCCTGGCCAAGCGCTACACCGGCCGCGGCATGCTCTTCCTGGACCTCATCCAGGAGGGCAACCTCGGTCTGATCCGCGCGGTCGAGAAGTTCGACTACACCAAGGGCTACAAGTTCTCCACGTACGCCACCTGGTGGATCCGTCAGGCGATCACCCGCGCGATGGCCGACCAGGCCCGCACCATCCGTATCCCGGTGCACATGGTCGAGGTCATCAACAAGCTCGCGCGCGTGCAGCGCCAGATGCTCCAGGACCTGGGCCGCGAGCCCACCCCGGAGGAGCTGGCCAAGGAGCTCGACATGACCCCCGAGAAGGTCATCGAGGTCCAGAAGTACGGCCGCGAGCCGATCTCCCTGCACACCCCGCTCGGCGAGGACGGCGACAGCGAGTTCGGTGACCTCATCGAGGACTCCGAGGCCGTCGTCCCGGCCGACGCGGTCAGCTTCACGCTCCTCCAGGAGCAGCTGCACTCCGTGCTCGACACCCTGTCCGAGCGTGAGGCGGGCGTCGTCTCCATGCGCTTCGGTCTCACCGACGGTCAGCCGAAGACCCTCGACGAGATCGGCAAGGTGTACGGCGTGACGCGTGAGCGCATCCGCCAGATCGAGTCCAAGACCATGTCGAAGCTGCGCCACCCGTCGCGTTCGCAGGTGCTGCGCGACTACCTCGACTAGGTCGCGGCCGTACGACATCGAAGGCCCGGTTGCCGCTTCGGCGGTGCCGGGCCTTGGTGCTGAGCGGGTGCGGGCCGCGCCGCTCTGGATCACTCTGGGTGTCCCGATGACGTCACGGAGTGAGGAGTTCGCATGCGTCGCCCCCTTGTCCGGGCGCTGGCCCGGCCGTTGGCCCTGGTGGTCGCCGCAGCAGCGATACCGCTGGCACCGCTCGCCTGCGCCACGCCCGCGGCGGCCGACGGCATAGTCGTGGGCGGCTTCCCGGTCGACGTCTCCGCGGCCCCCTGGACGGTGGCGCTCTCCAGCCGTGACCGGTTCGGGCGTACGCGATCCGGGCAGTTCTGCGGCGGGGTGGCGATCGCCCCGACCGCCGTGCTCACGGCGGCCCACTGCCTGGACAAGGACGTCCTCGGGGCGCCGCCGGACCAGGTGTCCGATCTGAAGGTCATCGCCGGCCGCACGGACCTGCGCTCCGACCAGGGGCAGGAGATCGCGGTGCGCGAGAGCTGGGTGAACCCGCACTACGACGACGTCAGCAACGCCGGGGACTTCGCGGTGCTCACCCTCGCCGAGCCGCTGCCGCGGAACGCCGTCATCGCGATGGCGGGCGCGGGTGATCCGGCGTACGCCGTCGGCACGGGCGCCCTGGTCTACGGCTGGGGCGATGTCTCGGGTACCGGTGACTACGCGGACGAGCTGCGCGCCGCGCGGGTGCAGGTGCTGCCCGACGTCATGTGTGAGCGGGCGTATCCGGAGGGTGGCGACGGTGTGTATGTCGCCTCGGCGATGGTGTGCGCCGGGGAGTGGCAGGGCGGCCGCGATGCCTGTCAGGGGGACAGCGGGGGGCCGCTGGTGGCGCAGGGGCGGCTCATCGGGCTGGTGTCCTGGGGGAACGGCTGCGCGCGGCCCGGCAACCCGGGCGTCTACACGCGGATCTCCGACATGCTCCGGAAGCTGGGCTGGGAGCGCCCGCGCGGAGGCGCCGCGTGACGGCCTCCGGCGGTGGCCGAGCTGCGGGGCCCAGGGAAGCCGCGGATCCACGCGGAGCCGCGGGCCTACTGGGAGCCACAGGGGCGCGGGGGGCCTCCGGCAGAGCCTGAGCGCCCGGCCGGGTAGGACGACGGGCGGCCGATCCTGGGTGCAGGATCGGCCGCCCGTTCACCGGCCTGTGCCGGGGCTGGCTCGTCGTGAACGCGAGATGTCAGCGATCTTCTTCGGAGGCGGTGGCGGGAGCGGACGTCAGCCGCTCCGTCTCGTCCTGTATCTCAGCGGCGATCTTCTTGAGTTCCGGCTCGAACTTGCGACCGTGGTGGGCGCAGAAGAGCAGTTCTCCGCCGCTCAGCAGGACGACGCGCAGGTATGCCTGGGCGCCGCAGCGGTCGCAGCGATCAGCGGCCGTCAGCGGGCTCGCGGGGGTCAGAACAGTAGTCACGTCGCCTCTTCTCTAGCTCGACGAGCTGTCGTACCAGGGTCAACATCCAACCAGCCCCAAAACGTTCCCGCTCGCGGCTTTTCCTCGAAACATTTTTTTCGAGGCGGCTGGCTGCTGCCGGTTGGCGGCGAATGTGCCGTAGTGCGTGTCTGTGTGTCGTACGGTTTCGCGCTGTCGTATCGGTCTGGATCCTCCCGGCCGGGTTGCCGGTTGTTCATGAGGACGTGCCCGGAGCCTAAATGGTTCATGCCTCCAAGGGAACGTGATATGTACTTCACCCCATCGAGGTATCGAACACCCATGCGACTGTGGACTAGTCTGCGTTCCAGACGAGGGTGGCGTTACAACGGCTCTACCAGGCCTCGGTACCCTCTGAGCGGCAACCGAAGCCATGGCCTTACCCCGATGGGCCCCCAATGAAATTCAGCGAGGAGCGAACCGCGTGACCGCCGACACGTCCGTGCCGTCCACAGCGCTGCTGGCAGGAGCAGACCGGGACGGTTCCAACTACACCGCGCGGCACCTGCTCGTCCTCGAGGGGCTGGAGGCCGTCCGCAAGCGCCCGGGCATGTATATCGGCTCGACCGACAGCCGCGGCCTGATGCACTGCCTCTGGGAGATCATCGACAACTCCGTCGACGAGGCCCTGGGCGGCTACTGCGACCACATCGAGGTGATCCTCCACGACGACGGCTCGGTCGAGGTCCGCGACAACGGCCGCGGCATCCCGGTCGACGTCGAGCCCAAGACCGGCCTGTCCGGCGTCGAGGTCGTGATGACCAAGCTGCACGCCGGCGGCAAGTTCGGCGGCGGCTCCTACGCCGCGTCCGGTGGTCTGCACGGCGTCGGCGCCTCCGTGGTGAACGCGCTGTCCGCGCGGCTGGACGTCGAGGTCGACCGCGGCGGCCACACCCACGCGATCAGCTTCCGGCGCGGCGTCCCCGGCGTCTTCGCCGCGAACGGCCCGGACGCGAAGTTCGAGTCCAAGAGCGGCCTGCGCAAGGCCAAGAAGATCCCCAAGACCCGCACCGGCACCCGCGTGCGGTACTGGGCCGACCGCCAGATCTTCCTCAAGGACGCCAAGCTCTCCCTGGAAAACCTGCACCAGCGCGCCCGCCAGACCGCCTTCCTGGTGCCCGGCCTCACCATCGTCGTCCGCGACGAGTACGGCCTCGGCGAGGGCGGCAGCAAGGGCGAGGAGTCCTTCCGCTTCGACGGCGGCATCAGCGAGTTCTGCGAGTTCCTCGCCTCCGACAAGCCGATCTGCGACGTGCTCCGCTTCACCGGCCAGGGCACCTTCAAGGAGACCGTCCCGGTCCTCGACGAGCACGGCCAGATGACGCCCACCGAGGTCACCCGGGAACTCGGCGTCGATGTCGCCCTGCGCTGGGGCACCGGCTACGAGACGACGGTGAAGTCGTTCGTCAACATCATCGCCACCCCCAAGGGGGGCACTCATGTCGCCGGCTTCGAGCAGGCGATCGCCAAGACGATGAACGAGGTCCTGCGCGCCAAGAAGCTGCTGCGCGTCGCCGAGGACGACATCGTCAAGGACGACGCTCTGGAGGGCCTGACCGCGGTCGTCACCGTACGGCTCGCCGAGCCGCAGTTCGAGGGGCAGACCAAGGAGGTGCTCGGCACCTCGGCGGCCCGCCGGATCGTGAACAACGTGGTCTCCAAGGAGCTGAAGGCGTTCCTCACGGCCACGAAGCGTGACGCCGCGCAGCAGGCCCGCGTGGTCATGGAGAAGGTCGTCGCCGCCGCGCGGACCCGTATCGCCGCCCGCCAGCACAAGGACGCGCAGCGCCGCAAGACGGCCCTGGAGTCCTCCTCGCTCCCCGCCAAGCTCGCCGACTGCCGCAGTGACGACGTGGACCGCAGCGAGCTGTTCATCGTCGAGGGAGACTCCGCGCTCGGCACCGCCAAGCTCGCCCGCAACTCCGAGTTCCAGGCGCTGCTGCCGATCCGCGGCAAGATCCTCAACGTCCAGAAGTCGTCCGTGACCGACATGCTCAAGAACGCCGAGTGCGGCGCGATCATCCAGGTCATAGGAGCGGGCTCGGGCCGGACCTTCGACATCGACGCGGCCCGCTACGGCAAGATCATCATGATGACCGACGCCGACGTCGACGGCTCGCACATCCGGACGCTGCTGCTCACGCTGTTCCACCGCTACATGCGGCCGATGGTCGAGGCCGGCCGGGTCTTCGCCGCGGTCCCGCCCCTGCACCGCATCGAGCTGATCCAGCCCAAGAAGGGCCAGGACAAGTACGTCTACACGTACTCGGACCGGGAACTGCGCGACAAGCTCATGGAGTTCCAGAGCAAGGGCATCCGCTACAAGGACTCGATCCAGCGCTACAAGGGCCTCGGCGAGATGGACGCCGACCAGCTGGCCGAGACCACCATGGACCCGCGCCACCGCACCCTGCGCCGGATCAACCTCTCCGACCTGGACGCCGCCGAGCAGGTCTTCGACCTGCTGATGGGCAACGACGTGGCGCCCCGCAAGGAGTTCATCTCCAGCTCGGCGGCGACGCTGGACCGGTCGCGTATCGACGCGTAGGCGCTGCGCACGCCGGGGCCGATGTCGGCCTGGGCTTCGCCTTCGGTGCGGGTGGGGACTCCCACCCGCACCGCGGTCACCTGATGGGGTGAAGGGCGCCGCGAACGGGAGCCGGGGATCTTTCCGTTCTGTCCATGCTTGGGCATGCACTCAAGTGACGGTCGTCCCTGTGACGCCACAAGTGTGCGGCACGACGATCCCTGGTACACCGCCCTCGCCTCCGGCTGGGGCGAAGCGGACCACGCCCCCGCGCGTGTGCCCGCCACGGGCACCGAGTGGCCGGGGCGGGCCGAGCGAACGGAGCCCCGGGACGGAGCCGTGAGCGCCGCGGACGTCTACCTCCAGGTGCAGAGCAGCGCCGCCTTCCAGGAGGTGCGCAGCCGCTACCGCCGCTTCGTCGTCCCGGCGTTCGCCGCCTTCTTCGCCTGGTACGTCGCCTACGTCGTCGCCGCCACCACCGCGCCCGGGCTCATGGCCCGGCCCGTGGCGGGCGCGGTGAACGTGGCGATGCTGGCCGGGCTCGGGCAGTTCCTCTCCACGTTCCTGCTCACCTGGGCGTACGCCCGGCACGCCCGGCTGCGCAGGGACCGGGCGGCGCTCGAACTGCGCTGGGACACCCAGGAACTGACACGCCGCGTCCCCGGGGGCGGTGCCCGGTGACCGGAGAGCATCAGACGCTGGCCCTGGCGCTGTTCAGCGGGTTCGTCGCCGTGACCCTCGCGATCACCACCTGGGTGAGCCGCGACCGGCACGGCTCGGCGGAGGAGTTCTACGCGGGCGGGCGCCTGTTCTCACCGATGGAGAATGGTTTTGCCATCGCCGGCGACTACATGTCCGCCGCCTCCTTCCTCGGCATCTCCGGCCTCATCGCGCTCTACGGCTACGACGGACTGCTGTACTCCGTGGGCTTCCTGGTGGCCTGGCTGGTGGTCCTCTTCCTGGTCGCCGAACTGGTGCGCAACTGCGGCCGGTTCACCCTCGCCGACGTGGTCGCCGCGCGGATGCGGGAGCGGCCGGTGCGGATCGCGGCGGGAACTTCCTCGGTCACCGTGTCCGTTCTGTATCTGGTGGCGCAGATGGTCGGGGCGGGCAGCCTGGTCGCGCTGCTGCTGGGCGGGACGAGCGAGGCGGCGCAGGCGTGGACGGTGATCGGCGTCGGCGCGCTGATGGTCATCTATGTGACGTGGGGAGGGATGCGGGCCACCACCTGGATCCAGATCGTGAAGGCGGTCCTGCTCATGGGCGGGGCGATCACCCTGACCGTGCTCGTGCTGATCCGCTTCCACGGCGACTTCGACCGACTGCTGCGCACCGCGGCGGACCGCAGCGGCCACGGCGCGTCCTTCCTGGCGCCCGGTCTGAAGTACGGCGGGGACTGGACCGCGCGCCTCGACTTCATCAGCCTCGGACTCGCGCTCGTGCTGGGCACCGCCGGGCTGCCGCACATCCTGTCCCGCTTCTACACCGTGCCCACGGCCCGCGCGGCCCGGCGCTCGGTGGTCTGGTCGATCGGGCTCATCGGCGGCTTCTACCTGATGACGATCGTCCTCGGCTTCGGCGCCGCCGCCATTGTGGGGCCGGACGCCGTACGTGGCTCGAACGCGGCCGGTAACACGGCCGTTCCGCTGCTGGCGCTCGACCTGGGCGGCGGCGCCGACTCCACTGGCGGAACGGTTCTCTTCGCGATCGTCGCCGCCGTCGCCTTCGCCACGATCCTCGCCGTCGTCGCCGGGATCACGCTCGCCTCCTCGGCGTCCGTCGCCCACGACCTGTACGCCTCGCTGCGCCGCAAGCGGCCGGAGCCGCGCAGTGAGGTGGCGGGGCCGCGCAGTGAGGTGCCCGAGCCACGCAGCGAAGTGGCCGAGCCGCGCAGTGAGATGGCCGATCCGCGCAGCGAGGTGGCCGTCGCGCGGGTCGCGGCGGTCGGCATCGGCGCGGTCGCGATCACCCTCGGGCTGCTCGCCCGCGACCTCAACGTCGCCTTCCTGGTCGGCCTCGCCTTCGCCGTCGCCGCGTCCGCGAACCTTCCGGTGCTGCTCTACACGCTGTTCTGGCGGGGCTTCACCACCCGGGGCGCCGTCTGGGCCGTCTACGGCGGGCTGATCCCAGCCGTGGCGCTGGTGCTGCTGTCACCCGTGGCGTCCGGCAGCCCCGACGCGCTCTTCCCGCACCTCGACTTCCAGTACTTCCCGCTGCAGAACCCGGGCCTCGTCTCCATCCCGCTGGGCTTCCTCGCCGGCTGGCTCGGCACCGTCACCTCGGCCGAGGAACCGGACCGGGCCAGGCACGCGGAGACGGAGGTGCGGTCGCTGACGGGGGCGGGAGCGGCGTAGCACCACTTGCGGCGGCCGTCGAGAAGACCACGGACCGTATCCGTACCCAAGGCAGGGGCACGGCCCTTCCCCCGCCCCAGGGGCCGGGCCTCAGGCGCGGGTCGCCCACACGTAACGGTGTTCCGGGCGGCCCGCGTCGCCGTACTTCAGGGTCAGCGTGGCCCGTCCCGTGCGCTCCAGGAGCTTCAGATAGCGCTGGGCGGTCTGCCGGCTCACCCCCGTGCGCTCGGCGATCTCCTGGGCCGACAGCGGCCCGTCGGCGTTCATCAGGCACTGCCGCACCAGCTCGGCCGTGGTGGGGGAGTGCCCCTTCGGCAGGTCCGGCTCCGAAGGCGCGGACAGCGCGCCGAAGATACGGTCCACCTCGGACTGCTCCGCCTCACCGCCGCCGTCGAGGGTGCGGCGCAGCTGCGCGTACGCCTCCAGCTTGGCGCGCAGGCCCGCGAAGGCGAACGGCTTGACCAGGTACTGCAGCGCGCCGTGCCGCATCGCCGCCTGCACCGTCGACACGTCCCGGGCGGCCGTCACCATGATCACGTCGGTCTGGTGGCCGCGCCGGCGCATCTCCTGCACCACCGCCAGGCCCGTCCCGTCGGGCAGATAGTGGTCCATGAGGACGAGGTCCACGTGCGGCAGCGTCTCCAGCAGCCGCAGCGCCTCCGCCGCCTGGTGCGCCTCGCCGGCGACGTGGAAGCCCGGCACCTTCTCGACGTAGGCGGCGTTCACCCGGGCGACCCTGGTGTCGTCGTCCACGACCAGGACCTCGATCATCGCGTCTCCTCCTCGGCGGACCGCGCGGCGGACGGCGCGGCAGGCTGCACGGCGGACCGCACGGTAGTGGCGGTCGGGGCGGTGTCCGAGCCCGGCAGGCCCCGGGCGGGCCCGGCCTCCGGCCCGGACTCGGGATCGGGATCGGACTCGAGCTCGGGCTCGGCCAGCGCCTCGGGCAGGACGACGGTGAACTCCGCGCCCCCGCCGGGCGCCTCGCCCACCGTCACGGTGCCGCCCTGCCGCTCGGCCAGCCGGCGCACCAGGGACAGCCCGATACCGCGCTTGCGGTGGGCGGGGGGCTCCTTCGTGGACCAGCCCTCGGTGAAGACCAGCTCGCGCTGCTCCTCGGGAATGCCCGGCCCCGTGTCGCGTACCGCGAGCACGGCGGTGCGGCCCTCGGCCTGCAACTCGACCTCCACGCGCGCGTGCGGGGTGGCCGCCACGGCGTCCAGCGCGTTGTCGACCAGGTTCCCGACGATCGTGACCAGCCCCCGGGCGTCGACCAGCCGGTCCGGCAGCCGGGTGCGGCCGGAGAGCCGCAGCGCGACCCCGCGCTCGGCCGCGACGGTCGCCTTGCCGACCAGCAGGGCGGAGAGCAGCGGGTCCTCGATCTTCTCGGTGATCTGCTCGGCCGTGGCCCGGTGATCGCCGACCACCTCGCCGACGAACTCCACCGCGTCGTCGTACATCTCCAGTTCGAGCAGGCCGAGGAGGGTGTGCATCCGGTTGGCGTGTTCGTGGTCCTGGGCGCGCAGGGCGTCGATCAGACCGCGCGTGGAGTCCAGTTCGCGCCCCAGCTGCTCCAGCTCGGTGCGGTCGCGCAGGGTGGCGACGGCACCCCCGTCACCGGTGGGCATCCGGTTCGCGACGAGCACCCGCTGCCCGCGCACGGTGAGCAGATCCGTGCCGGTCACCCGGCCGGCCAGTACATCGGCGGTACGGCCCACGCCCAGCGCCTCGTCGGGGGAGCGGCCCACGGCCTCGTCACCGATGCCGAGCAGGCGCTGCGCCTCGTCGTTGAGCAGCCGGACCCGCCCGGTGCGGTCCAGGGCGACGACCCCCTCCCGGATACCATGCAGCATGGCCTCCCGCTCCGCCAGCAGGGCCGCGATGTCGGAGAAGGCGAGGTCGCGGGTCTGGCGCTGCACCCGGCGGGAGATCAGCCAGGCGGCCAGCGCGCCCACGGCCAGGGCGCCGCCGGCGTACGCGAGCAGCTCCGGGATCGCGTGGATCAGCCGCGCCCGGACACTGTCGTAGGCGATACCGACCGACACCGCCCCGACGATCGTGCCGTCCTTGTCCCGCAGCGGCACCTTGCCCCGCGCGGAGCGGCCCAGGGTGCCCTCGTCGATCTCCATGACCTCCTCGCCCGCGAGCGCCTGGCTGGGGTCGGTCGAGACGTGCCGACCGATCTCCGCGGGCTCGGTGTGCGACCAGCGCACCCCGCGCGTGTCCATGATCACGACGTATTCGGCCCTGGTGGCCTCCCGGATCCGCTCCGCCTCCCGCTGCACGGGCCCGTCCGGGCTCGGCGGGGTGCCGACGACGTCCTCGGCGAGCTGCGGCCGGGCCGCGGTGGTCTGCGCGATCGCCAGCGCGCGCCGCATCGCCTGGTCGTCCAGCTGGTCGCCGAGCGGCGCGAGGAACAGCCCGGTCGCGAGCACCGCGACTCCCGCGGCGATCGCCACCTGCATCAGCAGCACCTGCGAGAACATCCGGCGCGGCAGGCCGAGACGCAGACGGCGGACGGGGGGCGTGGGGCTCATACCCATGACGGTACGTGGACGGCGGCGCTCCGCCGTAGGGGGAGTGGCGGGGATCTCCCCGGGTGCCGTGGCCGGGTTCGGCACGGTCCGCGCGGGCCGGCCGTAACGGGGGTCCGCGCGGAGCTAAAAAACTCAAGCGGGGTCCCGCGCGGGACGAGTGATCGCGGACGACGCCGCGCGGGCCTCAGCCCGCCAGGGCCGCCGGAGTCAGCTCGCGCACCGCCAGGACGTCCATCCGCGCGGGGGCACCCAGGACCGAGGTGCCGCAGCTCTCGGGGCGGGGCGGCTCGGACGCCCCCTGGGCGACGAGGACGCGCCAGCAGCGGCCGTCCACGTGGGCGACGGTCACCTCCCAGCGCGGGGCGGCGCCGTCGGTCCGTACGGCGTTCTCGGTCCGTACGACGCTCAACGCGTCCGCCGCGTACTCGCGCACGTGCGTCCGCACGGCCAGCTCGGCCGCCTGGCCGGGCCGCTCCCACGCGGAGCTGCCCCGGCACCCGTCGACGACGATCCGGCCCTCCCGGACGGCGTGCAGGACCGCTCTGACGCTGTGGGCCTCGGCCCGGCCGTAGGCGTAGCCGTACGGCAGGACGAGCAGCGTCGGCGAGAAGCGGTGACCGCCCAGATGGGTGACCTCCCAGACGCCCTCCACACCGGACGCGGCCAGCTCGGCGGCGAGGGGGCGGCCCAGCAGGGCGCAGCAGCGGTCGCGCTTGCCGTTGGTGCAGACGAGGGCGAGCGGGGCGCCGGTGTGGGGCCGTCCCTGGAGCACGGTGCCGAAGCTGTGGTGATCGCCCCGGCCGAGGGCCGCGAAGTCCAGGTCCAGGAGCTGCCGGGGGTCGGCGGTCGTGGCGGTGTGCAGCCAGGCGTTGCCGGGGGCGGTGTGGGCCGCGTACACCCGGCGTACGGCGGGTGTACGGGGGTCCGCGTGGCGGCCGGGGCGGCGGATGAGCGCGATGCGCACGCCGGTGTGCTTGGCGGCGGCTTCCAGGGCGCGGCCCAGCGCGGGGTCCAGATGGCTCGAAGTGAGCGCTCTGGCACCCCACGGGCCCGGCTGCTCGAGCAGCAGCCAGGTCCTGGCAGTGGCCGCGGTACCGGAAATCGGCTCGCCGAGGCTCCGGGAGACGGTCGCGCACGTACTCACAGAGGTGAGCCTAACCTGACTTGGCGCACGATGACTTCCGGCCGCACCGTTGTCCTGCTCTGCAGGGGTTTGCGACGCCCAGCTAGGGGGTTGACCGCGAGCGGATCGGATCGGCGGGCTCGGTGCGGCTCGTATTCTGAGGGCCGCGGTCCTTCCGAGGGCCGCAGTCCGTGCTCGTCTGCGCGCCGGGTCGCGAGCCGGCGCGCGCTTCGGTGTCAGAGAGGTCGCACGTTGGGGCAGAGCCCGAGGCCGCAGCATCAGATCCCGGTCGTCGTCCTCGCCGGATTCCTGGGCTCCGGCAAGACGACCCTGCTCAACCACCTGCTGCACCGCAGCGGAGGCAGCCGGATCGGCGCCATCGTGAACGACTTCGGCGCCATCGAGATCGACGCCATGGCGGTGGCCGGCGCGCTCGGCGACTCCACCGTCTCGCTCGGCAACGGATGCCTGTGCTGCGCGGTCGACGCGAGCGAACTGGACGTCTACCTCGACCGGCTCGCCCGCCCGGAGACCGGCATCGACGTCATCGTGATCGAGGCGAGCGGGCTCGCCGAGCCGCAGGAACTGGTCCGCATGGTGCTCGCGAGCGAGAACCGGCGCGTGGTCTACGGCGGTCTGGTCGAGGTCGTCGACGCGGCGGAGTTCGACGCGACCCGCGCCAGGCATCCCGAGATCGACCGGCACCTCGCCCTCGCCGACCTGGTCGTGGTCAACAAGCTCGACCGGACACCGGACGCCGAACGCGTCCTCGGCCTGGTCCGCGGCCTCACCGACCGGGCCGCCGTCGTCCCCGCCGCCTACGGGCGGATCGACCCGGAGTTCCTGTTCGACTGCCGGCCGAGCGAGGAGCGCATCGGGCAGCTGTCCTTCGACGACCTGCACGACGAGCTGCATGACGACCTGCACGGGGACGCGCGCGACGACGCGCACTCCGGTCCGGACGGCGACGCCCACGGCCACGCCGGACATCTCCACAGCGGCTACGACAGCCTGTCCTTCGTCTCCGACCGACCCGTCGACCCCCGGCGGCTGATGCGATTCCTCGACAGCCGGCCGGAGGGGCTCTACCGGATCAAGGGCTACGTCGACTTCGGCGCCCACGACCCCGGCAGCCGCTACGCCGTCCACGCCGTCGGACGCTTCCTGCGGTTCTACCCGGAGCCCTGGGAGCCCGGCGCCGAGCGGCTGACCCAGCTCGTCCTCATCGGCTCCGGCATCGACACCACGCTCCTCGGCAAGGAACTGGAGGCGTGCAGGAGCGACGCCCCGCACACCGCCGACGAGCACGGCATGTGGGGCGTCCTGCGCTACGTCCAGGACCCGGACGAGCCGGGACCCGAGGCAGGGTTCGAGCCGGCCGACGATCCGGAGCCCGAGCCGGTGTTCGATCCGGACCTGGAGCCGGGAGTCGACCCGGAGTCCGAGCCGGACCACGACCAGGAGCCCTAGCCCAGCCCCAGCACTGGGTCAGGAGCCCCCGGTCACTGCCCCAGCCGCCTACACCGGCCCGGCCACCGCCCCGATCGTCTTCGGCAGGGACACACCCGAGCCGTCGCGGCGCGGGTCGAGTTCGGGGAGCTCCGCCGGGGAGCCGTTCTTCTGGGCGGCGCGGGCCGGGGCGGGGCCCGCCCAGGCGAAGGACAGGCAGTCCTCGCCCTTCAGGAACCGCTGGCAGCGGACGCCGCCGGTGGCGCGGCCCTTGCGCGGGTACTGGTCGAAGGGGGTCAGCTTGGCGGTCGTCTGGACGGAGTCGTCCAGCGTGCCGCGGGAGCCGGCCACCGTGAAGACGAGCGCGTCCGACGCCGGGTCCACCGCCGTGAACGAGATGACCTTGGCGCCCTCGGCGAGCTTGATGCCGGTCATACCGCCCGCCGGCCGGCCCTGCGGGCGGACCTGGGACGCCTGGTAGCGCAGCAGCTGGGCGTCGTCCGTGATGAAGACCAGGTCCTCCTCACCGGTGCGCAGTTCCACCGCGCCGACGATCCGGTCACCCTCCTTGAGGGTGATCACCTCCAGCTCCTCCTTGTTGGCGGGGTAGTCCGGCACGACCCGCTTGACGACGCCCTGTTCCGTGCCGAGCGCGAGGCCGGGGGAGGACTCGTCGAGCGTGGTCAGGCAGACCACCGTCTCGTCGTCCTCCAGGGACACGAACTCCGCCAGCGGCGCGCCGCCCGAGAGGGTGGGCGCCGTCGCGGTGTCCGGCAGCTGGGGCAGGTCGACGACGTTGATCCGCAGCAGCCGGCCGTACGAGGTCACCGCGCCCACCTCGCCGCGGGCCGTGGCCGGCACCGCGGAGACGATCACGTCGTGCTTGGCGCGCTTGCCGTCGGCGTCCTCGGCGAACGGCTCCGCGTTCGCCGTCCGGGCCAGCAGACCGGTCGAGGACAGCAGCACCCGGCACGGGTCGTCCGCGACCTGCAGCGGCACGGTGGCGACCGAGGTGGCCGCGGACTCCAGCAGAACGGTCCGCCGCGGGGTGCCGAACTTCTTGGCGACGGCGGCCAGTTCCGAGGAGACCAGCTTGCGCAGCTCCGCGTCCGACTCCAGGATCCGGGTCAGCTCCTCGATCTCGGCGTTGAGCCGCTCCTTCTCCGCCTCCAGCTCGATCCGGTCGTACTTGGTGAGCCGGCGCAGCGGGGTGTCGAGGATGTACTGGGTCTGCGTCTCGCTCAGCGAGAAGCGCTCCATCAGGCGCTCCTTGGCCTGCGCCGAGTTCTCGCTGGAGCGGATCAGCCGGATGACCTCGTCGATGTCGACCAGCGCCGTCAGCAGGCCCTCGACCAGGTGGAGACGGTCGCGGCGCTTGCCGCGGCGGAACTCCGAGCGGCGGCGCACGACCTCGAAGCGGTGGTCGAGGTAGACCTCCAGCAGCTCCTTCAGGCCCAGCGTCAGCGGCTGGCCGTCCACCAGCGCGACGTTGTTGATGCCGAAGGACTCCTCCATCGGCGTCAGCTTGTACAGCTGCTCCAGGACCGCCTCGGGCACGAAGCCGTTCTTGATCTCGATGACCAGGCGCAGCCCGTGCTCACGGTCGGTGAGGTCCTTGACGTCGGCGATGCCCTGGAGCTTCTTCGAGCCGACCAGGTCCTTGATCTTGGCGATGACCTTCTCCGGGCCGACCGTGAAGGGCAGCTCGGTGACGACCAGGCCCTTGCGGCGGGCCGTGACGTTCTCGATGGAGACCGTCGCGCGCATCTTGAAGGTGCCGCGGCCCGTCTCGTACGCGTCGCGGATGCCGGACAGGCCGACGATCCGGCCGCCGGTGGGCAGGTCGGGGCCGGGGACGTGCTTCATCAGGGCGTCGAGATCGGCGTTCGGGTGCCGGATCAGGTGGCGGGCCGCCGCGATGACCTCGCTCAGGTTGTGCGGCGGCATGTTGGTGGCCATGCCGACCGCGATGCCGGAGGCGCCGTTCACCAGCAGGTTCGGGAAGGCGGCGGGCAGGGCGACCGGCTCCTGCTCCTGGCCGTCGTAGTTCGGGGCGAAGTCGACCGTGTCCTCGTCGATGGACTCGGTCATCAGGCCCGTGGCCGCGGCCATCCGGCACTCGGTGTACCGCATGGCGGCCGGCGGGTCGTCGTTGCCGAGCGAGCCGAAGTTGCCGTGGCCGTCCACCAGCGGCACGCGCATCGAGAAGGGCTGCGCCATGCGCACCAGCGCGTCGTAGATCGACGCGTCGCCGTGCGGGTGCAGCTTGCCCATGACCTCGCCGACCACGCGGGCGCACTTCACATAGCCGCGCTCCGGGCGCAGGCCCATCTCGTTCATCTGGTAGACGATCCGGCGGTGCACCGGCTTCAGGCCGTCGCGGGCGTCCGGCAGGGCTCGGGAGTAGATGACCGAGTACGCGTACTCGAGGAAGGAGCCCTGCATCTCGTCGACGACGTCGATGTCGAGGATCCGCTCCTCGTACGAGTCGTCGGGCGGCGGGGTCTTCGTGCTGCGGCGGGCCATCGCTGCCTGGCTCCTTGCTGAAGCGTGGTGAACGGGATCTGACGCGGACCATTGTGGACCGCGGCACTGACAACGCGGAGCGGGACCCGGCGTCGGCCGCCCGGCCCCCCGCTGCGCGCAGGTTACGCCCCGCCTGCCGCCCGGCCTGCTGGGCGCAGGTTACGCCCGTCCCCCGCCTGACCCGCTGCGCGCAGGCTACGCCCGTCGGCCGCCCGGCCCGCTGCCCGCAGGCTACGCCCTCGCGCCGGGTAACCCCGTTCTCGCTCTCGGCGTACGGCGTCCGGGAACTTCGCGGACCGTCCGCACGCTTGCATACAGTGGCAGGACCGGCACGAACAGAGCGGTCTCAGCCACCGCATCCGCGATCGAAGGGACGTACATGCCCATGGGTCACACGGCCACAGCCGAGGCAGGCTCCGGCGGCCTGAAAGCGACCGAGCACCGCCTGGCCAACGGCCTGCGCGTGGTGCTCTCCGAGGACCACCTGACCCCGGTCGCGGCGGTGTGCCTCTGGTACGACGTCGGCTCCCGCCACGAGGTCAAGGGACGTACGGGCCTGGCTCACCTTTTCGAGCACCTGATGTTCCAGGGTTCCGCCCAGGTGAAGGGCAATGGCCACTTCGAGCTGGTGCAGGGCGCCGGCGGTTCGCTCAACGGCACCACCAGCTTCGAGCGCACCAACTACTTCGAGACCATGCCCGCCCACCAGCTGGAGCTCGCCCTCTGGCTGGAAGCCGACCGCATGGGCTCCCTGCTGGCCGCCCTGGACGAGGAGTCCATGGAGAACCAGCGGGACGTCGTCAAGAACGAGCGCCGCCAGCGCTACGACAACGTCCCCTACGGCACCGCCTTCGAGAAGCTGACCGCCCTCGCCTACCCGGAGGGCCACCCCTACCACCACACGCCGATCGGCTCGATGGCCGACCTGGACGCGGCGACCCTGGAGGACGCGCGGGAGTTCTTCCGCACCTACTACGCGCCGAACAACGCGGTCCTCTCGGTGGTCGGCGACATCGACCCCGAGCAGACCCTCGCGTGGATCGAGAAGTACTTCGGCTCCATCCCGTCCCACGACGGCAAGCCCGCCCCGCGCGACGGAACGCTGCCCGACATCATCGGCGAGCAGCTGCGCGAGGTCGTCGAGGAGGAGGTCCCCGCGCGCGCCCTGATGGCCGCCTACCGCCTCCCGCACGACGGCACGCGCGCGTGCGACGCGGCCGACCTGGCGCTGACCATTCTCGGCGGCGGCGAGTCCTCCCGCCTGTACAACCGGCTGGTCCGCCGGGACCGTACGGCCGTCGCGGCCGGCTTCGGGCTGCTGCGGCTGGCCGGGGCGCCCTCCCTGGGCTGGTTGGACGTGAAGACCTCCGGCGACGTGGAGGTGCCGGTCATCGAGACCGCCATCGACGAGGAGCTGGCCCGGTTCGCCGAGGAGGGCCCCACGGCCGAGGAGATGGAGCGCGCCCAGGCCCAGTTGGAGCGCGAGTGGCTGGACCGGCTCGGCACGGTAGCGGGCCGCGCCGACGAACTGTGCCGGTACGCCGTGCTGTTCGGCGACCCGCAGCTCGCCCTCACCGCCGTGCAGCGTGTGCTGGAGGTGACGCCCGAGGAGGTCCAGGAGATCGCCAAGGCCCGCCTGCGGCCCGACAACCGCGCGGTGCTCGTCTACGAGCCGATCACCCCCGAGCAGCCCGAGCAAGTCGAGGGCACCGAGGACCCGGAATCCGCGGCGACCGTGGAAGCCGCCGACGCCCACGAGGAGGCGGCGAAGTGACCGAGCTGACCACCATGGAGTTCCACCCCCAGCCGCAGCCGGGCGAGGCCAGGCCGTGGGCGTTCCCGGCCCCCACGCGCGGGACCCTCGACAACGGCCTGACGGTGCTGCGCTGCCACCGCCCCGGCCAGAAGGTCGTCGCCGTCGAGGTCCTGCTCGACGCGCCGCTGGATGCCGAGCCCGCCGGCCTGGACGGCGTCGCCACGATCATGGCGCGTGCCTTCTCCGAGGGCACCGACAAGCACTCCGCGGAGGAGTTCGCCGCCGAGCTGGAGCGCTGCGGCGCCACCCTCGACGCGCACGCCGACCACCCGGGCGTACGGCTCAGCCTCGAGGTCCCGGCCTCCCGCCTGGAGAAGGGCCTCGGGCTGGTCGCCGACGCCCTGCGGGCTCCCGCCTTCGCGGACAGCGAGGTCGAGCGGCTGGTGCGCAACCGCCTGGACGAGATCCCGCACGAGCTGGCCAACCCGTCCCGGCGGGCCGCCAAGGAGCTGTCCCGGCAGCTGTTCCCGGCGACCTCGCGCATGTCGCGTCCGCGCCAGGGCACCGAGGAGACGGTCGCGAAGATCGACTCGGCGGCCGTGCGCTCCTTCTACGAGCGGCACGTCCGTCCGGGCACGGCCACCGCCGTGGTGGTCGGCGACCTCACCGGCATCGACCTGGACGCCCTCCTCGGCGACACCCTCGGCTCCTGGACCGGTTCCCCGGCCCAGCCCCGCCCCGTGCCGCCGGTCACCGCCGACGACACCGGGCGCGTGGTCATCGTCGACCGCCCCGGCGCCGTCCAGACGCAGCTGCTCATCGGCCGTATCGGTCCCGACCGGCACGACCGCGTGTGGCCCGCCCAGGTGCTCGGCACCTACTGCCTCGGCGGCACCCTCACCTCCCGCCTGGACCGCGTCCTGCGCGAGGAGAAGGGCTACACGTACGGCGTGCGGGCGTTCGGCCAGGTCCTGCGGTCCGCCCCGGACGGCACGGGCGCCTCGATGCTCGCCATCAGCGGCTCGGTGGACACCCCGAACACCGGCCCCGCCCTGAAGGACCTGTGGACGGTGCTGCGCACGCTCGCCGCGGAGGGCCTGACCGACGCCGAGCGGGACGTCGCCGTGCAGAACCTGGTCGGCGTGGCACCGCTGAAGTACGAGACGGCGGCGGCCGTCGCGAGCACGCTGGCCGACCAGGTCGAGCAGCACCTGCCCGACGACTACCAGGCGACGCTGTACCGGCAGCTGGCCGCGACCGGCACGGTCGAGGCCACCGCCGCGGTGGTCAACGCCTTCCCGGTGGACCGTCTCGTGACCGTCCTCGTCGGTGACGCGGCGCAGATCAAGGAGCCCGTGGAGGCTCTGGGCATCGGCGAAGTCACCGTCGTGGCCGCCGAGTAGACGCCCGGGCGGCACACCCACGCCGAGCGCTGCGGCACATCCGCGCGGAGGGGCCCTGGTGACCGATGCGTCGCCAGGGCCCCTTCATGTCCGAATTGGGGCGGAGGTTGCCTGTCTGACCTGTGGGATGCGCTACAAAAACCCGCATCCGTTTGGGCTTTGAAAGCCGGTCGTCTTAGCGTCGTCCGGGCTGTTCGTCAGGCAGTGCGCCGCACCCGCGGCACCGGACAGCCATCGCCGAGTCCCCGTACGGCGCGAGCCAGGGGAGCCGGGGACCCAACCATCAAGTCCCTGGGGTGAATCGGACGCCCGCGCAGCCCGCGAGGGGGTCCGTAGGAGACCTTCCTGCTCCGAACCCGTCAGCTAACCCGGTAGGCGAGAGGGAAGGAAAGGACCAGCCACTTCATGGCGTTCACGCGCGCCACCGGGAAGCATCGTCGTCCCAGCCGGATGCAGCGCTCCACCGCCCGCGCGGCGGGTGTCGCGGCACTCACCACCACCGGCGTCATCGGCACCCTGGCGAGCCCCGCGCTCGCCGCGGAGGCCGCCGCCGAGCAGACCGGCCTGCTGCCGGTCCTCACCATCGGCGACGAGGTCGCCGACCAGATCGACGCCCAGGCCGCCGCACAGCAGCAGGCCGCCGAGCGGGCCGCCGCCGAGGAGAAGGCCGTGGCCGCCGCGAAGAAGCGCGCCGAGGAGGAGGCCCGCAAGGCCCGCGAGGAGCAGGAGCGCGCCGCCCGCGAGGCCGAGCGCAAGCGCCTGAACACCTTCGTGATGCCGATCACCGGCTCCTACGTCTCCACCGGCTACCAGGCCGGCAGCTCCCTGTGGTCCTCCGGCAGCCACACCGGTGTCGACTTCCACGCCGCGACCGGCACCTCCGTCCACGCGGTCGGCGCCGGCACGGTCGTCGAGGCCGGCTGGGGCGGGGCGTACGGCAACCAGGTGGTCATCCGGATGCACGACGGCACGTACACCCAGTACGGCCACCTGTCCTCCATCGGTGTCTCCGTCGGCCAGACGGTGACCCCGGGCCAGCAGATCGGCCTGTCCGGCGCCACCGGCAACGTCACCGGCCCGCACCTGCACTTCGAGGCCCGCACGAGCCAGGAGTACGGCTCCGACATCGACCCGGTCGCATACCTGCGCGCGCACGGCGTGAACATCTGACCCAGCCCCCGCGGGACGTCTCCGAGCCCCGCAGGACGTCTCCCAGCCCCTCAGGAGTCTCCGAGCCCCGGCCCGCGCCGGGGCTTTCGGCGTTTCGGCCGCCCCCTTGTCCAAAAAATATCCATGGATTCCGGCCCGCCATCGGAAATTCCGCCCCATTGCAATAGAGTCGCTGAACACACGTCAATCGTCGACGTTTCACGGGGATTAAGGCGGAGGTCGGTCATGCGTATTCCGGCGCACTCGGTGTGTACGGCGATCCGGGACGACATCGTCGCGGGTGTCTACGAGCGCGGCAGCCGGCTCACCGAGGAACTGCTCGCCCGCCGCTACGGCGTCTCGCGCGTCCCCGTCCGGGAGGCCCTGCGCACGCTGGAGGCCGAGGGCTTCGTCGTGACCCGGCGCCACGCGGGCGCGTGCGTCGCCGAACCGACCGAGCAGGAGGCCGCCGACCTGCTGGAGATGCGGCTGTTGCTGGAGCCGCTGGGCGCCTCCCGTGCGGCGCAGCGGCGCACCGAGGCCCACCTGAAGGTGCTGCGCGGCCTGGTAAGGCTGGGCCAGGAGCGCGCCCGCCGCGGCCACAGCGACGACCTGCGCTCCCTGGGCGGCTGGTTCCACGAGACGCTGGCGCAGGCCTCCGGCAGCCCCGCGCTCACCTCGACGCTGACCCAGCTGCGGCACAAGATCGCCTGGATGTACACGGTCGAGGCGCCGGCCGGCCCGGTGGAGGCCTGGGCGGAGCACGGGGCGATCGTCGACGCCGTCGCGCGCGGCGACAGCGAACGCGCGCGGGCGATCACCGCGCTGCACACCGAGCGCGCGAGCGCGGCGCACCGGCTGCGGTTCGGCCCGGGCGGGGAGCGCCCGGAGCGTGTGAGGAATTCGCAACACGCCGTAAACATCTCGGGCCTGCGGCATTAACACGGGCACCGTATACAAAGAACGGTTATTCGATGGGCGGCGGATTTTCCCTGCCCTTTTTCGGCGTGCCGGTAATTGACCGTGCGCGCGCCGGACGCCTGCCCGGAATTCACCAGAGGGCCCTCGCATTCATCCCGGGAAAAGCGAAACCGCGCCGCCCCGAAAGGGCGACGCGGTGACGCGTTTCCACGTGACTGCCGCGCGAGCGTCAGACGGTCTCGGGGAGCTCCTCGAGACCCTCGGCGACCAGCTTGGCCAGGCGGTCGAGAGCGGCGTCCGCGCCCTCGGCGTCGGAGGCGAGGACGATCTCCTCGCCGCCCTGGGCGCCCAGGCCGAGAACGGCCAGCATGGAGGCCGCGTTGACCGGGTTGCCACCGGCCTTGGAGATCGTCACCGGGACGCCTGCGGCCGTGGCGGCTCGGACGAAGATGGAGGCGGGGCGGGCGTGAAGGCCCTCGGCCCAGCCGACGTTGACGCGGCGCTCAGCCATGTGTTGCTGCCCTTCGGTGTTCAGGGTTGTCTAGACCAGTTTCCCATATCGCGAAGCATGCTCCCGGAGCGGACGTGTCCCCTCCACCGGGTGACGCCGGACCGCGGCCTCGGTCCGTGCTTCCGTCCTCACAGACTGCCCCGCGCCGTTGTCGGACGCGAGCCGTACTCTGGGGCCCATGCAGACCTCGTCGGACCGGCACGAGTACCCCGCCCACTGGGAAGCCGACGTGGTGCTGCGCGACGGCGGCACCGCGCGCATCCGCCCCATCACCGTTGACGACGCCGAGCGCCTGGTCAGCTTCTACGAGCAGGTCTCGGACGAGTCGAAGTACTACCGCTTCTTCGCGCCCTACCCGCGCCTGTCCACGAAGGACGTCCACCGCTTCACGCACCACGACTTTGTGGACCGGGTGGGACTCGCGGCCACGATCGGCGGCGAGTTCATCGCCACCGTACGCTACGACCGCATCGGCGCCAACGGACTGCCCGCCTCCGCACCCGCCGACGAGGCCGAGGTCGCCTTCCTGGTGCAGGACGCCCACCAGGGCCGCGGTGTCGCCTCCGCCCTCCTCGAACACATCGCCGCCGTCGCCCGCGAGCGCGGCATCCGCCGCTTCGCCGCCGAGGTGCTCCCCGCCAACACCAAGATGATCAAGGTGTTCACGGACGCCGGGTACACCCAGAAGCGCAGCTTCGAGGACGGCGTCGTCCGCTTGGAGCTGGACCTCGAACCCACCGATCGCTCCCTGGCCGTGCAGTACGCGCGCGAACAGCGCGCCGAGGCCCGGTCCGTGCAGCGGCTGCTCGCCCCCGGCTCGGTCGCCGTCGTCGGCGCGGGCCGCACCCCCGGCGGGGTGGGCCGCTCCGTGCTCGGCAACATCCGCGACGCGGGCTTCACCGGCCGCCTCTACGCGGTGAACCGCGCCCTGCCCGACGGGCAGAAGGAACTGGACGGGGTGCCGGCGTACCGCTCGGTGCGCGACATCGACGGGCCCGTCGACCTCGCGGTCGTCGCCGTCCCCGCCGAGCACGTCCCCGAGGTCGTCACCGAGTGCGGCGAGCACGGCGTCCAGGGGCTCGTCGTGATCTCCGCCGGATACGCCGAGAGCGGCCCCGAGGGACGCGAGCGCCAGCGCGCCCTCGTCCGGCACGCGCGCGCGTACGGCATGCGGATCATCGGGCCGAACGCCTTCGGCATCGTCAACAACTCCCAGGACGTCCGGCTCAACGCCTCCCTCGCCCCCGAACCGCCCCGGCCCGGACGCATCGGCCTGTTCGCCCAGTCCGGCGCCATCGGCATCGCCCTGCTCTCCCGCCTCCACCGGCGCGGCGGCGGGGTCACGGGGGTCACCGGCGTGTCCACCTTCGTCTCGTCCGGCAACCGCGCGGACGTCTCCGGCAACGACGTCCTCCAGTACTGGTACGACGACCCGGACACCGACGTCGTCCTCATGTACCTGGAGTCCATCGGCAACCCCCGCAAGTTCACCCGCCTGGCACGCCGCACGGCGGCGGCCAAGCCCCTCGTCGTGGTCCAGAGCGCCGGATCCGCCCCCCAAGGGCACGCGGTCCGCGCCACCCGGCTGCCGCACGCCACCGTGTCCGCGCTGCTGCGCCAGGCCGGCGTGATCCGCGTGAACACCATCACCGAGTTGGTCGACACCGGGCTCCTGCTCGCCCGCCAGCCGCTGCCGCGCGGCCCGCGCGTGGCGATCCTCGGCAACTCCGAGTCCCTGGGCGTGCTCACCTACGACGCGTGCCTCTCCGAGGGCCTGCGGCCCACACCGCCCCTGGACCTGACGACCGAGGCCGGCCCGGAGGACTTCCGCGCGGCGCTCTCCCGCGCGCTGGCCGACGACACCTGCGACGCCGTCGTGGTCACGGCGATACCGGCGATCGGCGAGGAGTCCGCCGGGGACGCCGCGCTGGCCGAGGCACTGCGCTCCGCCGCCGAGCGGGCGCCGTCCAAGCCGGTGCTGGTCGTGCACGTGGAACTCGGCGGCCTCGCGGAGGCCCTGTCGGCCGCCACCAGCACGGCCCCCCGCGCGCGTACCGCCACACCCGGCACCACCGCACCGGACGCCGCCCCGGAACCGGGGCCGGCCGCCCAGGCCCCCGGCGCCACCCGCCTCATCCCCGCGTACCCCGCCGCCGAACGCGCCGTCCGCGCCCTCGCCGAGGTGGTCAAGTACGCGCGGTGGCGCCGCGAGGCCGCCGACCCCGGCAAGGTGCCCGAGTACGAGGACATCGACGAGAAGGGCGCCGCCCGGCAGATCGACTCCCTCCTCACGCGCGGACAGGGCCTCACCCTCGGCACCGAGGAGACCTGCGAGCTGCTCGGCCGCTACGGCATCCAGGTCCGCCGCGCCCTGCCCGCCCCCACCCCCGAGGACGCCGTCGCCGCCGCCCGCGCCCTCGGCTACCCGGTCGCCCTCAAGGCCACCGCCCCGCACCTGCGGCACCGCGCGGACCTGGGCGGCGTACGCCTCGACCTCGCCGACGAGGAGCAACTGCGACGGGCGTACGCCGAGTTGACCGGGCTGTTCGGGACGCCCGAGGAGCTGCGCCCGGTGGTGCAGGGCATGGCACCGCGCGGGGTGGACACCGTCGTCCGGGCCGTGATCGACCCCGCCGCCGGAGCGGTGCTCTCCTTCGGCCTCGCCGGGGCGGCCTCGCAGCTGCTCGGCGACATGGCGCACCGGCTCATTCCGGTCACCGACCGCGAGGCGACCTCCCTGGTCCGCTCCATCCGGACGGCCCCGCTCCTGTTCGGCTGGCGCGGCTCGGCGCCGGTCGACACCCCGGCCCTGGAGGAGCTGCTGCTGCGGGTCTCCCGGCTGGTCGACGACCATCCCGAGGTGGTCGCCGTCACGCTGGAACCGGTCGTCGTCGCCACCGAGGGCCTGAGCGTGCTGGGCGCCTCCGTACGGTTGGCCCCGCCCCCCGCCCGCGACGACCTGGGCCCCCGGACCCTGCCCGCTTACTGAGACGCCGTACCGGGACCGGCACAGACGCCGCACCGGGACCTGCCGGGACGCCGCACCGGGACCTGCCGGGACGCTGAACCGAGACGTTTCCGACCGCCCCGGAGCCCGCCGAGCGGTGCCTCGCAGTCAGTGCGCCACCGTAGGATGGACGGCATGGCCAAGACCAGTACGACGACCCAGGGGCTGCGTGCGGCGATCGAGCGCAGCGGCTACTACCCGGCCCTCGTGGCCGAGGCGGTGGAGGCCGCCGTGGGCGGCGAGCCCATCCGGTCGTACCTGGTCCACCAGGAGACGACGTTCGACCAGAACGAGGTCCGCCGCCACGTCACCGTGCTCGTGCTCACCGATACCCGCTTCATCGTCAGCCACACCGACGAGCAGGCCGCCGACAACACCTCCCCGACGCCGTACGCCACCACCTCCACGGAGTCGGTGAAGCTCGGCCGGATCTCGTCCGTCGTGGTCAGCCGCGTGGTGTCCAACCCGGAGGCGTACACGCCGGGCACCCTCCCGCGCGAGGTGGTGCTCACCATCGGCTGGGGCGCCGTCTCCCGGATCGACCTGGAGCCCGCCGCCTGCGGCGACCCGAACTGCGACGCCGACCACGGCTACACCGGCAGCTCGACGGCGGACGACCTCAGCCTGCGCGTCAGCGAGGCCGGGGACGGCCCGGAGACCGTGCGCCAGGCGCTCGCCTTCGCGCAGGCCATCTCCGAGGCGACCGCGGACCCGACGCGCTGATGGTGCAGCCGCCCGCCGCCTGGGACCCTCATCCGGAACCCCTCGCCGTCGACTCCGCCCCCCTGCCCGAGTACGGCAAGGGCTCCCTCGCCGACCTGCTGCCCACGCTGGCCGCGGGCATGGGCGTGCCCGGGACGACCGCCGCCATCCCCGAGCTGACCCCCGCCGACCGGAACTGCGTCTTCCTGATCGACGGGCTCGGCTGGGAGCAGCTGAAGGCCCACCCGGACGAGGCGCCGTTCCTCACCTCTCTCCTCGCCACGTCCCGCGGCGGCACCGGCCGCCCGCTGACCACCGGCTACCCGGCGACCACGGCCACCTCGCTGGCCTCCGTCGGCACCGGGCTGCCGCCGGGCGCCCACGGCCTGCCCGGCTACACCGTCCGCGACCCGGCCACCGGCGCGCTGATGAACCAGCTGCGCTGGCAGCCGTGGACCGAGCCGGGCGCCTGGCAGCCGTACCCCACCGTCTTCGACCTCGCCGACCGCGCGGGGGTGCACGCCGCGCAGGTCTCCTCCCCGGCCTTCGCGAACACCCCGCTGACCCGGGTCGCGCTCAGCGGCGGCACCTTCCACGGCCGGCTCTCCGGCGAGGAGCGCATGGACCTCGCCGCCGAGCAGCTGGCCGCCGGGGACCGCAGCCTGGTCTACACGTACTACTCCGAGGTCGACGGCGCCGGCCACCGCTTCGGCGTCGACTCCGACACCTGGCGCGGCCAGCTCATGTACGTCGACCGCCTGGTCCAGCGCCTGGCCGAGCAGCTTCCGCCGCGCAGCGCGCTGTACGTCACGGCCGACCACGGCATGGTCGACGTGCCCTTCGACGAGCAGCACCGCATCGACTTCGACGAGGACTGGGAGCTGCGCGCCGGCGTCGCCCTGCTGGGCGGCGAGGGCCGCGCCCGGCACGTCTACGCGGTCCCTGGCGCCGAGAACGACGTCCTGACCTGCTGGCGGGAAGTGCTCGGCGAG
Source organism: Streptomyces sp. NPDC052773 (assembly GCF_044547145.1). Lineage (NCBI taxonomy): Bacteria > Bacillati > Actinomycetota > Actinomycetes > Kitasatosporales > Streptomycetaceae > Streptomyces > Streptomyces sp. NPDC052773. The sequence goes on from NZ_JBITZX010000015.1 coordinate 126,079, forward strand.
CAGTTCTGGGTGGCCTCGCGCGACGAGGCGATCGCCGCCGGCTGGTTCGGGCCGCGGGTCGACGAACGGGTGTACGCACGTATCGGCGACGTCGTCGCCGCCGCGCGGGACGACGTTCTGATCATCGCCTCCGAGCGGGAACCCAACGAGTCGGCGATGGTCGGCAATCACGGCTCGCTGACCCCGGCCGAGCAGCTGGTCCCGCTGCTCGAAGTACGTTCCTGACGCGCTGAGGCCCCACCATGACGATTTCGCCGAAAGGTGCTCACCCTCCCATGCCCGAGCTGGTCTTCTTCTCCGGAACGATGGACTGCGGGAAGTCGACCCTGGCTCTCCAGATCGAGCACAACCGCTCCGCGCGCGGCCTCCAGGGCATGATCTTCACGCGCAACGACCGCGCGGGCGAGGGCAAGCTGTCCTCCCGGCTCGGCCTGGTCACCGACGCGGTCGAGGTCGAGGACGGCATGGACCTCTACGCCTACCTCGTCGACCACCTCTCGCACGGCCGCCGCGCGGACTACGTGATCGCCGACGAGGCGCAGTTCCTCACGCCGGAGCAGGTCGACCAACTCGCGCGCGTGGTCGACGATCTGGGGCTCGACGTCTACGCCTTCGGCATCACCACCGACTTCCGCACCAAGCTCTTCCCGGGCTCGCAGCGCCTGGTCGAGCTGGCGGACCGCGTGGAGGTGCTCCAGGTGGAGGCCCTGTGCTGGTGCGGCGCCCGCGCGACCCACAACGCCCGCACGATAGGCGGCGAGATGGTCGTCGAGGGCGCCCAGGTCGTCGTCGGCGACGTGAACCAGTCGGAGGCCGTCGGCTACGAGGTGCTGTGCCGCCGCCACCACCGCCGCCGCATGACGGCGGCGACGGCCCGCGCTGCGGCGCTGTCCCCGGACGTCCTGCCGGTGCCGAACGCCTAGCGTCCGGGCGGGCCGGGGTGTCAGCGAGGCCGCTGGAGCAGGCAGAAGCGGGCGCCCTCCGGGTCGGTCACCGTGGCGACGCGGCCCCGTTCGCCGTCCTCGGCCGCTCTGAGGACGTGCCCGCCCAGCTCGGCCACATGCTGCACGGCCTCGTCGGCGTCCGCGACCTCGAAGTACGTCAGCCAGTGCGGGCCCCGGTCGCGGGGCAGTGCGTGGCCCATGCCCTGGATGCCGGCGACCGCCCGGCCACGGATGGAGAGCGTCACGTAGTCGAAGTCGGCGGAGACCACCGGCTCCTCCTCGTAGCCGAAGACACTCTCGTAGAACTTGGCGACGGTCGCCGACTCGTACGTCAGCAGCTCGTTCCAGGCGGGGGTGCCCGGCACCCCGGACAGGGCCGTGCCCAGGTGCGCCGCCGCCTGCCAGATCCCGAACACGGCGCCCGAGGGATCGGAGCCGATCGCCAGCCGTCCGGCCTCCCCGGCGTCGAGCGGACCCACGCCGATCGTGCCGCCGCACAGCCGCGCGGTCTCCGCGGTCCGGCCCGCGTCGTCGGAGGCGAGATACGGCGTCCAGGCGATCGGGAGGTGCCGGTCCGGCGGCAACTGCCCGATGCCCGCCACCTCACGGCCGTCGAGCAGGGCCCGCACATAGGGGCCGAGCTGCCCGGGTCCGGGGCGGAACTCCCAGCCGAACAGGGCTCCGTAGAACTCCTGGGTCGCCGCCATCCCGTGCACCATCAGGCTCACCCAGCAGGGTGTGCCGGGCGCGTACCGGGCGTGATCGCCGGCCCGGCCGGCCGGCCCCCGTGCCTCGGTCATCGTCACTCTCTCCTCGGCCCCTCGCGGCGCCGCGTCGCTTCCGCTCTCCGGACCCACGTGCCGATGCTCGCACCACCCTCGGTGCCACGCGCTCCGGGCGCGCCGCCGCATCTCGTCCGGTCACCGGAGAATGCCCGATCTGCGGTTTCCTGCCCGTTTCGGGAGGGTGGCCCACGGATGTCGATCGGTGGTATCCGGGGCGGCACTGCACGTGCCCGATCCCGTACTCCTCGTGATCGGGGCTGCTTGGCGGAGCAGAGTAGCCGGACATGGACGCCGCGGCCACCCCGTAGGCCAGGATGGTCGCCATGAACGCCATCATTTCCGCATCCGCCCTGGCCGGTGAACTGGCGGGGGAGCGCCCGCCCGTCCTGCTCGACGTCCGCTGGCAGCTCAGTCTGGCCAAGGCGGCCGGCGAGCCGCCCTTCGACGGCCGGGCCGCCTACGAGGCCGGGCACATCCCCGGCGCCGTGTTCGTCGATCTGGACCGGGAGTTGGCCGGGGAGCCGGGGGAGCGGGGTCGTCATCCGCTGCCCGGCCTCGCGGATTTCGGCGCGGTGATGCGCCGTGCGGGTGTCTCGTCCGGGCGGCCGGTCGTCGTCTACGACGGCGGACAGGGCTGGGCCGCGGCCCGCGCCTGGTGGATGCTGCGCTGGACGGGTCACCCGGACGTGCGGGTCCTGGACGGCGGGTTGCCGTCCTGGCAGGGCCCGTTGTCCCAGGAGGTTCCTCACCCCGAGGAGGGCGATTTCCGGCCGGTTCCGGGCCCCGGCCTGCTGGACGCCGACGGCGCCGCCGCGCTCGCCCGCTCCGGAGTGCTGTTCGACGCCCGCGCGGCGGAGCGGTACCGCGGTGACGTCGAGCCCATCGACCGGGTCGGCGGCCACATCCCGGGCGCGGTGTCGGCGCCCACGACGGAGAACGTGACTGCCGACGGACACTTCCTGCCCGCCGAGGAGCTGCGGGCGCGGTTCGAGGCGCTGGGCGCCTCCGAGGACACCGAGGTCGGCGTGTACTGCGGCTCCGGCGTCTCCGGCGCCCACGAGGTCCTGGCCCTCGCCGTGGCGGGCATCCCGGCCGCCCTGTACGTGGGTTCGTGGTCGGAGTGGTCGTCGGATCCGGAGCGGCCGGTGGCGGTGGGGCCGGACCCGCAGTAGCGCGGCGGCGCGCGGGGCGGGTGCGAGGCAGCGCGAGGGGGGCGCGTGGTTCTCCCTGCGCGCCTCGGGCGGCGCCCTGTGCGCCGAGCCGTGCTTCGCGCGCCAGGCGGTGCGTCAGGCTCCGCCGCTCCGGGCAGCGCGTCAGGTTCGGGGCGGCGGGCTCCACGCGCGCGTGCGGCGGATGATTCCGCACGACTCCCGGCCCCTACGGGCCTCTTGAGGCCCGCGCCGCCGTGGGCCCCCCGCAACGCGGCCAGGCCCGCGCCGTTCCCGGCGCGGGCCTGAATCCTCGTACGGCGGCTACTCCTGCTTCTTGCGCCGCGTGCCGAAGACGATCTCGTCCCAGCTCGGGACGGCCGCCCGGCGGCCCGGGCGGACGCCGTCGGCCTCGGCCTGGCGGTCGGTGGCGCCGATGAGCCGGTCCCGGTGGCTGCCCACGGAGCGGGGCATGAGGACGTCGGCGTAGGCGGAACCGGCCGAGGCGGCGGGCGCCGGCGGCTCCTCCGCCGCGGGCTCGTCGTCGGGCTCCTCGGTGGACTCGGCGGACCGCTCGGGCACCACCAGGTCGCCTCTGAAGCTCGGCACCGCCTCCAGCAGGCTCGTCAGCGAATCCCGCTCGCTCGCGGTCTCCTCCGCCGGTTCGGGCACCGGCGCGGGCAGACTCGGCCGCTCCCGGTCACGGTCCCGGTCGAGGGACCCGGCCAGCGTGCGGTCGCGCGGCAGCCGGGCGATCCGCGGCACGAACGGCAGGCTCGGCTCGGGCGCCCCGAGGTCGTCGGACTCCCCGATCAGCGAGCGCGCCTCGTCGTCGACGGCCTGCACGAGCCGCCGGGGCGGGTCGTACGTCCAGCTCGCCGAGTGCGGTTCGCCCGCGACGCGGTAGACCAGCAGCACTTCCCAGGTGCCGTCGTCGCGGCGCCAGGAGTCCCACTGGACGGTGTCCTTCTCGGCGCCGCGCAGCAGCAGCCGCTCCTGGACTGCCTCACCGAGCAACGGGCCGGAGTTCTCGCCGGGGCGGCGGACCGGGGTCTTGCGGGCCCGCTCGGCCATGAAGGCGCGCTCGGCCAGCACGGGACCCTCGAAGCGGCGCACGCGGTCGACCGGGATGCCGGCCATCTGGGCGACCTCTTCCGCGGTCGCACCCGCGCGTATACGCGCCTGGATGTCACGGGGGCGGAGATGGCTCTCCACCTCGATCTCGATCTGGCCGAGGCGGGGACGGTCGCCGCGCACGGCGGCGCGGAGCCGTTCGTCGATCGGAAGCGTGTACTCCGTGCTGTCCGCAGCCTTCAGCACCAGCCGTGTGCCGTCATTGGAGACGGCCACGACACGCAGTTCGGGCATGGGGACCTCCCGGGTGGTGCCTGCCGACGTCACGTGCGTCGCTGCTTCCGCTAGTCGAGTGTGGCCTGCCCGGGTGCAGCCTGCCACAACCTTGCCGAGTTGCCCGGCGTGTCGGGCACGGGCCCTGGATCGCCGTTATGGCACGGTAACCTATTCGCAACGCTAAGTGACCAACTCCGTCACCCTGTGCAACAAGCCCCCTCCCGGCGGTCCTTGACGGCCCCGGACACCCTGGCGGGAGACCGGACCCAGGGCTCGCAACAGTACTCCATTTGGGCCACGTGCGTGGATTGGCGCGCCGTCCAACTTCGCGTCGAAGGCGGGACTTGGCCATCCCTGGCCGATTTTCTTGATCGAAAACGTGGCGTACTTCACGGAATCGCCGGAAACGGAGCTAGCGGTTTCGACCGTACGTCCCCTTCTCGTGCAACATGCCGAGCTGGTACGGGAAAGGCAGGCAGGGCCCGGGAATGCGCGAAAGGCCCGATGTCGCCCGGGAGTCGGGCTCCCGGGAGCCGGGGCGCGACGGCCGTCGCAAAAACCGCGCGGGGTGAGGAAGCGGAGAGGGGCGCGCGAGCAAGCGCCGCCCGCCCCCGGCGAGTTCACCGAGGGAACCGTCCACCCCGCTACGCCCCCAGAACCCGGCGCAAGTAGTCGTTCTGAAAGCGCCGTTCCGGATCCAGCCGGTCCCGCAGCGCCGTGAACTCGGCGAAGCGGGGGTAGACACCGGAGAGGTAATCGGCGTCGCGCGTGTGCACCTTGCCCCAGTGGGGCCGCCCCTCGTGCGCGGTGAAGATCCGCTCGGCGGCGGTGAAGTACCGCTGGTAGGGCGTCCCCCGGAACATGTGGACGGCGACGTACGCGGTGTCCCGGCCGGACGCGGTGGACAGCGTGATGTCGTCGGCTGGGGCGGTGCGCACCTCCACGGGGAAGCTGATCCGCAGCGGGGAGCGGTCGACCATCGCCTTCAGCTCGCGCAGGACGTCGACCGCGGCGTCGCGCGGGACGGCGTACTCCATCTCCACGAAGCGCACCCGGCGCGGGGAGGTGAAGACCTTGTAGGGGATGTCGGTGTAGCTCCGCGCGGACAGTGCCTTGCTGGAGATCCGGGCGATGGCGGGGATGGTGGCCGGTGCCGCGCGGCCGACCCAGTTGGCCGCCTGGAAGACGCCGTTGGACAGGAACTCGTCCTCGAACCAGCCCTTGACCCGGCTCACCGGACGCTCGGGGCCGGCGCTGCGGTTGTTGCGCTTGATGTTGGTGTTGCCGGTGTGGGGGAACCAGTAGAACTCGAAGTGCTCGTTCTCGGCCCAGAGTTCGTCGAACTCGGCGAGGACCCGGGCCAGCGGCATCGGCTCCTCGCGCGCGTGGAGCAGGAAAACGGGTTCCACGGCGAAGGTGATCGCGGTGACGATGCCGAGGGCGCCCAGGCCGATGCGGGCCGCCGCGAAGACGTCCGGGTTCTCCTTCTCGGAGCAGGTGAGCACCGAGCCGTCGGCCGTGACCAGCTCGAGGGCCTTGATCTGGGCGGCGATCGAGCCGGAGTCGCGGCCGGTTCCGTGCGTGCCGGTGCTGGTGGCGCCGGAGACGGTCTGCTCCATGATGTCGCCCATGTTGGTCAGCGACAGCCCCTCGCGGGCCAGGGCCAGGTTGAGCCGCTTGAGCGGGGTGCCGGCCTCGACCGTGACGGTGCCGGCCGCGCGGTCGATCTCGCGTATCCCGGCCAGCAGCCGGGGCCGTATCAGCACGCCGTCGGTGGCGGCTATCGACGTGAAGGAGTGCCCGGTGCCGACGGCCTTCACCCGCAGGCCGTCCTCCGCCGCCGCGCGCACCGCCGCCGCCAGCTCGTCCACGGACGCCGGAGTGACCTCCCGCGCGGGGCGCGCGACGACGTTGCCGCCCCAGTTACGCCACGTGCCGTTCTTCCCGCTCGCTGTGCTGCTCAACGGTGCCTCCCCGACCCGGAGCCGGCCGCTTGAGCCGGCGGTAACCGAGGAAACCGACCGCGACCGCGACGGCCCCGGACACGGCCGGAACCCCGTACCCGGCGCGCGCGCCGGCCGTGTCGATCACCCAGCCGGCCACCGAGGAGCCGAGTGCGACCCCCACCGCGAGACCGGTGCTCACCCAGGTCATGCCCTCGGTCAACTGCGCGCGTGGTACGTGCTCTTCGATGAGGGACATCGTCGTGATCATCGTGGGAGCGATGGACAGGCCCGCGACGAAGAGCGCCACGGCCAGAAACGGCAGGTTTCCGACCAGTAGGAGGGGGATCATACTCACGGCCATCGCACAGACGCCCAGCAGCCAGCGAGGTTCGGGCGCTCCCTTGAAGCGCAGCAGCCCGAACACGGCACCCGCCGCACAGGAGCCCGCCGCGTACAGCGCGAGGACGACGCTCGCCGCGCCCTTGTGGCCCTGCTCGTCGGCGAACGCCACGGTGACCACGTCGACGGCCCCGAAGATCGCGCCGGTCGCGACGAAGGTCGTCACCAGGACCTGGAGCCCGGGGGAGCGCAGCGCGCTGCGACCGCCGCCGTGCTCCGCGCGCGGATGCGGCTCGGGCTCGGTGGCGCGCTGCGCGGTCAGCCAGAACACGCCCACCGCGAGGAAGCAGCCGGCCAGCAGCGGGCCGGCCTCCGGGAACCAGGCGGTGGACAGCCCGATGGAGATGATCGGGCCGAAGATGAAGCAGATCTCGTCCACCACGGACTCGAACGAGTACGCGGTGTGCAGCTGCGGGGTGCCCCGGTAGACGGCCGCCCACCGGGCCCGGATCATCGCGCCGACGCTCGGCACGCAGCCGATGCCCACACAGGCGACGAACAGCACCCAGTCCGGCCACCGGTAGTGCGCGGCGAACAGCAGCAGGGCGCCCGCGGCCAGCGACAGCAGCGTCGCCGGACGCAGCACCCGCCGCTGCCCGTACTGGTCCACCAGCCGTGAGACCTGCGGGCCCACCACGGCCGCGGCCAGCGCGATCGTGGCCGACAGCGCGCCGGCCAGGCCGTACCGCCCGGTGAGCTGGGAGATCATGGTCACCACGCCGATGCCCATCATCGACAGCGGCATCCGGCCGAGGAGACCGGCGGCGGAGAACGCCTTGGAGCCGGGTGCGGCGAACAGGGCGCGGTAGGGGCTGGGCACGGGCTCTCCGGCGGCTCGGTCGGTCGGGCGGGGCGGACGCGGACGTACGCCGGCGCACGTCGACGTATCACGGCGTACGGCACGGACGCGCCCGTAAGGCATGAAGATGGTCGATACAGCTTACGAGTTAGGTCACCCTAACGCACCCCTTCCGGGTGGCCCCCGCCCGCGTGCGCCACCCCGGCGTTGCCGCACTGTCAGTGGCGGGTGGCAGGATCGACCTCATGCCAGACGCGCTCGATGCCACCCCCTACGACGCCCTGCTCCTGCTCTCCTTCGGCGGCCCCGAAGGACCGGACGACGTGGTTCCGTTCCTGGAGAACGTGACGCGTGGGCGCGGCATCCCCAAGGAACGCCTGAAGGAAGTCGGTCAGCACTACTTCCTGTTCGGCGGGGTCAGCCCGATCAACGACCAGAACCGCGCCCTGCTGGACGCCCTGCGCGAGGACTTCGCCGACCACGGCCTGAACCTGCCGGTCTACTGGGGCAACCGCAACTGGGCGCCGTACCTCACGGACACCCTGCGCGAGATGGTCCGTGACGGCCGCCGCCGCATCCTCGTCCTCGCCACCAGCGCCTACGCCTCCTACTCCGGCTGCCGGCAGTACCGCGAGAACCTCGCCGACGCGCTCGCCACCCTCCAGGCCGAGGGCCTGGACCTGCCGAAGATCGACAAGCTGCGGCACTACTTCAACCACCCCGGCTTCGTGGAGCCCATGATCGACGGCGTCCTGCGCTCCCTCGCCGACCTCCCCGAGGACGTCCGCGACGGCGCCCACATCGCCTTCACCACCCACTCCATCCCGACCTCCGCGGCCGACACCTCCGGCCCGGCCGAGGAGCACGGCGACGGCGGCGCGTACGTCAGGCAGCATCTCGACGTCGCCCAGCTGATCGCCGACGCCGTCCGCGAGCGCACCGGCGTCGACCACCCCTGGCAGCTCGTCTACCAGTCCCGCTCCGGCGCCCCGCACATCCCGTGGCTGGAGCCCGACATCTGCGACCACCTGGAGGAGCGGCACGCCGCCGGCGCCCCGGCCGTCGTGATGGCCCCCATCGGCTTCGTCTCCGACCACATGGAGGTCCTGTACGACCTCGACACCGAGGCCACGGCCAAGGCCGAGGAGCTCGGCCTGCCGGTGCGCCGCTCCGCCACCGTCGGCGCAGACCCGCGGTTCGCCGCCGCGGTCCGCGACCTGATCGTGGAGCGGGCCGCCGTCGAGCGCGGACAGCAGGTGGCACCCTGCGCCCTCGGGGCGCTCGGCCCCAGCCACCACCTCTGCCCGGCCGGCTGCTGCCCCGCCCGCGCCCCCCGCCCCGCCGCCGCGGGCGCCGACAGCCCCTACGCCTGAGGAGCGCCGTGACCGACCCCCTGCACACGGACCTGCTCGCGCTCGCCCGGGAGGCCGCCCGCCGGGCCGGCGAGCTGCTGCGCGACGGCCGCCCGGCGGACCTCGGCGTGGCCGCCACCAAGTCGAGCCCCATCGACGTGGTGACGGAGATGGACATCGCCGCCGAGAAGCTGATCACCGGCTTCCTCGCCGAGCACCGACCCGACGACGGCTTCCTCGGCGAGGAGGGCGCCTCCACGGACGGCACCAGCGGCATCCGCTGGGTGATCGACCCCCTCGACGGCACCGTGAACTACCTCTACGGGCTGCCCACCTGGGCCGTCTCCATCGCCGCCGAGCAGGACGGCGAGACCGTCGTCGGCGTCGTCGCGGCGCCGATGCGCGGCGAGACCTACAGCGCGGTGCGCGGGCGCGGCGCCCACGCCACCGGGGCCTGGGACGGCGAGCGGGAGCTGCGCTGCCGCCCGGCGCCGCCGCTGGACCAGGCGCTGGTCTCCACCGGCTTCAACTACGTCGCCGACGTCCGCGCCCACCAGGCCGACATCGCCCAGCGGCTGATCCCGCGGCTGCGCGACATCCGGCGCAGCGGCTCCGCCGCGGTCGACCTGTGCGACGTGGCCGCGGGCCGCCTCGACGGGTACTACGAGCGCGGGCTGCACCCCTGGGACCTCGCCGCCGGTGACCTGATCGCCCGGGAGGCGGGCGCCCTGACCGGTGGCAGGCCCGGAGAGCGCCCGTCGAGGGAACTCACTGTCGCCGCCACCCCCGGCGTCTTCGAGCCCCTCCAGCGGCTCCTGGAGGACTTCGGCGCCTGGCACGACTGAGGCTCGCGTAAAAGCGCGAGGCGGGCCCCGGCGATGGGTTCGCCGGGGCCCGCCTCGTACGTGTGGCCCGTTCAGACGCTGTACGCGCCGACTTCCACGCCATGCTCGGCGGCGAGGCGGCGCAGGTCGTCGAGCTCGCCCTGCTCCACCTCGACGAGGAAGTCGTCGCCCTCGTCACGAGCCCGCGTCAGGTCGGACTCGGTCGCCCTTATGCGCTGCAGAAGTCCTGCCGTGAATGCGTCCATGCTGCGCCCCCTCGTCCAGGGTCGTGGGTCGGTGGCACGGGGGTGTGCCGTTCGGAAGGGGCGATCACGTCTCCCATGAGTGCCCAGCGCTGCCCTGCTGGGCGGCGACGGCGCCGGACACCCACGCCCACTCTGCGTGAAGCGGACCGCGGCGTACCGCATGGTGCTGCGGCACAAGCAGAGCGTGATCGCGGGGTGTAAACCGTCCTCCCCCCGCTCCCTTCCGCGGAAACCTCAACCACCGGAGAAATTCCGGCATTCCCGGGGCGGGCGGCGTGATCTCACCGGCCCGCCCACAGCCGTTCGCCAAGGTTTCGCCCCGGCGTTCCCCGGGCCCCCGCGCGGTCCCCGCCACACCGGCTTACCGCCGACTTATGGCGGAAAAGGGCAGGATGGAGGTCACACACCCACCCAGACCCTGCCCGCGCACGCCCATGGCGCTACGCGGGTGGACACAGGAAGGACAAGCGACGTGCGCGTACTCGTCGTCGAGGACGAGCAGCTGCTCGCCGATGCCGTGGCCACCGGACTGCGCCGGGAGGCCATGGCCGTCGACGTCGTGTACGACGGTGCGGCCGCCCTGGAACGCATCGGCGTCAACGACTACGACGTGGTCGTCCTCGACCGCGACCTCCCGCTCGTGCACGGCGACGACGTCTGCCGCAAGATCGTCGAACTCGGCATGCCCACGCGCGTGCTGATGCTCACGGCCTCCGGTGACGTCAGCGACCGTGTCGAGGGCCTGGAGCTCGGCGCCGACGACTATCTGCCCAAGCCCTTCGCGTTCAGCGAGCTGATCGCCCGCGTGCGCGCCCTCGGCCGGCGTACCAGCCTGCCGCTGCCGCCGGTCCTGGAACGCGCCGGCATCAAGCTCGACCCCAACCGCCGCGAGGTCTTCCGCGACGGCCGGGAGGTGCAGCTCGCGCCCAAGGAGTTCGCCGTCCTGGAGGTGCTGATGCGCAGCGAGGGCGCGGTCGTCTCCGCCGAGCAGCTGCTGGAGAAGGCCTGGGACGAGAACACCGACCCGTTCACCAACGTGGTCCGGGTGACCGTCATGACCCTGCGCCGCAAGCTGGGGGAGCCGCCCGTCATCGTGACCGTGCCCGGCTCCGGCTACCGGATCTGATCCGCCGTGGCAACGACCCCGGCGCCTCCCCAGGCGCCCCCGAAACCCACCTGGGACCCGCGCAGGCCGGAGCCGCCGTTCCCCTGGCTGCGCCCGACCATCCGGATAAGGCTCACGCTGCTGTACGGCGGGATGTTCCTGATCGCCGGCATCCTGCTGCTGTCGATCATCTACCTGCTGGCGGCACAGGCCCTCAACACCGGCAATGAGCCGCTCTTCAAGATCGTGGACGGCACCGAGATCAAGGTCGCAAGCGAGAACTGTCCACCGGTCAACTCCAGCAGCCTGACGCTCGCCGAGTTCAACGCCGCGATCAGCGAGTGCATCGACCACCAGCGCCGGGTCGCCCTGGACAACCTCCTCAGCCGCTCCCTCCTCGCCCTCCTCGGCCTCGCCGTGATCGCCTTCGCGTTCGGCTACGCCATGGCAGGGCGCGTGCTCTCGCCGCTCGGCCGGATCACCCGCACCGCGCGCGCGGTGGCCGGCTCGGACCTGTCCCGCCGGATCGAGCTGGACGGCCCGGACGACGAGCTGAAGGAGCTGGCGGACACCTTCGACGACATGCTGGAGCGCCTCCAGCGCGCGTTCACCGCCCAGCAGCGCTTCGTCGGCAACGCCTCGCACGAGCTGCGCACCCCGCTGGCGATCAACCGCACGCTGCTGGAGGTGCACCTGTCGGACCCGAACGCGCCGGTGGAGCTCCAGCAGCTCGGCAAGACCCTGCTGGCCACCAACGAACGCAGCGAACAGCTGGTGGAGGGCCTGCTGCTGCTCGCCCGCAGCGACAACCAGATCGTCGAGCGCAAGCCGGTGGACCTCGCCGAGGTGGCCTCGCAGGCCATCGACCAGGTGCACGCCGAGGCCGAGGCCAAGGGCGTGGAGATCCGCGGCAAGCGCGAGCCCGCGGTGGTCCAGGGCAACGGCGTCCTGCTGGAGCGGATCGCGCTGAACCTGGTGCAGAACGCGGTGAGGTACAACGTCCCGGAGGACGGCTGGGTCGAGGTCACCACCGAGATCCAGCACGGTCAGGCGGTCCTGGTGGTCTCCAACACCGGCCCGGTGGTACCGGCGTACGAGATCGACAACCTCTTCGAGCCGTTCCGGCGGCTGCGCACCGAGCGCACGGGCAGCGACAAGGGCGTCGGTCTCGGCCTGTCCATCGCGCGGTCCGTGGCGCGGGCGCACGGCGGGCACATCGCGGCCCAGCCGCGCGAGGGCGGAGGGCTCGTGATGCGGGTCACCCTGCCTCTCTGAGAGCATGTGCCGACACACCCGGGGAATGTTCGCTTTGCGCTGAATTTTCTGGGCACCCGTCCAGGTGCCCCGTGTGTGATCGATCACAAGGGCGATTTTCAGGCCATCTACTCTCCGTGATCCCTCGGACCGCCGGAAAGCCGGGAAAATCCGGGTTTTCTGGCGGCTTGATCACGGGAAGTACACGGTGAGACGCCTTTGAAGAGCAACATTCGGACCGTGTACGGTCCCGATCGCCGTCCAACCCGATCACTCGTGAGGGGTCCGGTTGGGTGTCGATTGAGTAACAGACCTTGATGTGAGGCAAAATCTCCGCCTCGGGTCGGGCACAAGTCCGGCCTCTCACGCGTTACGTGCGCTGGAGACACCGCAGACACCCGGAGGGGGAGAGCGACCATGGCAACCGATTACGACACTCCACGCAAGACCGACGACGACGTGGACTCGGACAGCCTCGAAGAACTGAAGGCCCGGCGGAACGACAAGTCCGCGTCGTCCGTCGACGTCGACGAGTTCGAGGCCGCCGAAGGCCTCGAGCTGCCCGGCGCAGACCTCTCGAACGAGGAGCTGGCCGTCCGTGTGCTGCCGAAGCAGCAGGACGAGTTCACCTGCATGAGCTGCTTCCTGGTACACCACCGCAGCCAGCTGGCCCGGGAGAAGAACGGTCAGCCGATCTGCCGCGACTGCGACTGAGGAGGGGTCGGCCGTGACTGGCTCGACCCCACCCTGGAAGCGCCGCTTCCCCGGCCGGGGAGCGGACACGGGGCCGTCCGACGGCCCCCAAGGCGCGCGTGACGACGAGCGAGGCTCATCCACGACGGGACCGGTCCCCACGGGGTCGGCCTCGCTCGAACCGGCCGGCGACCGGGACACCCGCCCGGTGCCGGCGCAGAGCCCCGCGCCCGTCGCCAGGCGCCGCGCCGCGGCGTTCCGGGCGAGGGCCGGGGAACTGGCCAGAGAGGGTGCTCGCAAGGGCGGAGAGCGCGCCCGCGCGGGTCTCGGCCATCTCGCCGACCGGATCATCGACCTGGCGCCGCGGATCCCCGTGCGGGACCTGACGACGCTGCGCGGACAGTTCCCGGGCCTCGGGCCCGAAGAACTCGCCGACAAGCTCGTGGCGGGCGCCGCCAAGGCCTCCGCGACCGTCGGGGCGGGCGTCGGTGCCGCCGCGATGCTGCCCGTACCGCCGGCGATGCCGGCGGAGATGGCCGCCGAGATCACCGGCGTCGCGGCGATCGAGCTGAAGCTGATCGCCGAGCTGCACGAGGTGTACGGCGTGCGCCCGCCCGGCACCCTCAAGGAGCGCAGCAGCGCCTATCTGAGGTCCTGGACCGACGAGCGCGGGATCGATCCGCGCAAGCCGGCCTCGCTCAACGCCGCGTTCGGCAGCCCGATGAAGAAGCAGCTGCGCCAGCAGATCATGAAGCGCATGGTCCGCAACCTGCCGAACCTGATGCCGTTCATGGTGGGCGCGGCGGTCGGCGCGGTCATGAACCGGCGCGACACCCGCAACCTCGCCGCGCGGATCCGGGCCGACCTGCGCAAGGTGCAGGTCCCGTGGGACGCGCTGACCGAGCTGCCGCCGCTGGAGCAGCCGGCCCACCCGCTGCCGGTGGGCGACGACCCCTACAAGCCGGACGATCCTCACGGGCCGGGCGACGACCACGGGCCGGACGGCCGCAAGGAGCTCGGCCGCTGACGACCGGGCGGCGGCTGAGGGCCGGGCCCGCCCGTCAGGAGGCCGCGGCCGTCCTGGCCGCCTCGATGGCCGCCGCCAGCCGCTCCGGCTCCCGCGTCGACAGGTACAGATACGGCGTCGGGTCCTCGGGGTCGGTGACCTCCACCCGCAGCGCAGTCGGGATGTAGGCCCGCAGCAGCAGGAAGGCGCGGGTGTCGGCCTTGTACGTACGCCAGGCCCGGGCCTCCTCCGGGTCCAGCACATGGGCCTCGCCCAGCGCGGTCACCGGGATCTTCGCCTCGCCCGCGATCAGCGAGCCGTTCACCACGCGGATGCGCAGCGAGCCGTAGCTGCTGGCCGCCACCGCCGCGACCGCCGTGCCGCCGACCAGGCCGCCCAGCATGGGCAGGGTGCCGAACGGCAGCAGGATGAGGGCCATCGAGAGCCCCACCAGGAAGCTGATCAGCCACCAGGAGCGGGGGGCGGTGAGGCGTTCGTCGTACGAGGTGGCGGAGAGCTGCATGAAACCAAGCTTGGCACGGTGTCGGCGGGGGGCCGACGCGCGGGTAAGGTCTGCGCCTGTGAGTGGTACATCCGCAGCTCTGCAGCCTCCCCTGGACGCCGTCAAGCCGGTGCGGCACCCCGACGCCCCCGCGCCCGGGGAGCTTCTCGGCGCGCACTACGGCCGGTGTTTCGGCTGTGGCGGCGAGCAGCCGCACGGCCTGCACCTCCAGGCGCGGGCCGGCGAGGGCGTGTCGATCACCGCCGAGTTCACGGTCCGCCCCGAGCACCAGGGCGCCCCGGGCCTCGCGCACGGCGGGATCCTCGCGACCGCGCTGGACGAGACGCTGGGCTCGCTGAACTGGCTGCTGCGGACCATCGCCGTCACCGGCCGGCTGGAGACCGACTTCGTACGGCCCGTGCCGGTCGGCACCACGCTCCATCTGGAGGCCGAGGTGACCGCGGTGGCCGGGCGGAAGATCTACTGCACCGCCACCGGACGCGTCGGCGGCCCCGACGGGCCGGTCGCCGTCCGCGCGGACGCGCTCTTCATCGAGGTCAAGGTCGACCACTTCGTCAACCACGGCCGGGAGGAAGAGATCCAGGCCGCCATGAACGACCCGGACCAGATCCGCCGGGCCCGCGCCTTCGAGGTGAACCCGTGAGCCGCGAACCGCTGAACGTGCTGATCCGTCGCGTCGACCCCGACGTACCGCTGCCGGCGTACGCGCACCCCGGGGACGCGGGCGCGGATCTGCGCACCACCGAGGCCTGCGAGCTGGCGCCCGGCGAGCGGGCCGTACTGCCCACGGGGGTGTCGATCGCGCTTCCCGAGGGGTACGCGGCCTTCGTGCACCCGCGTTCCGGGCTGGCCGCCCGGTGCGGTGTCGCCCTCGTGAATGCCCCGGGGACGGTTGATGCCGGGTACCGTGGGGAGATCAAGGTGATCGTGGTGAATCTCGACCCGCGCGAGTCCGTGCGGTTCGAGCGCTTCGACCGGATTGCCCAACTGGTCGTCCAGCAGGTCGAGAAGGTCCGCTTCCAGGAGGTGGCGGAGCTTCCCGACTCGGTGCGGGCCGAGGGGGGCTTCGGTTCCACCGGCGGCCATGCCGCGGTGGACGGCGGGAGCGGCACAAGCGGTCAGGCCGCCATGGGCGGCACGACGGGTGGGAATCGATACGCTTCGGTCGTATCCGACCGGGAAGGACAGTGACGTGTTCGGACGTCGCAAGAAGAAGGGTGCCGCCGAGGACGCGGCCGGCGAGGCCGAGCAGGTCGTCGACAGCGTCGACACTGAGGCGGACGAGGGCACGCGGGAGCGGGTGCGGCTGGAGCCGGGGCCCCGGCCCGACGGCCCCTGGGACAGCAGTGAGGTCCGCGACCCGGCCGAGGGCCGGGTGGACCTGGGTGGACTGTTCGTGCCGGGCGTCGACGGCATGGAGCTGCGGGTCGAGGTCGCGGGTGACGCGATCGTCGCGGCGACCGTCGTGCTGCGCGACAGCGCCATCCAGCTGCAGGCCTTCGCGGCTCCCAAGCGTGAGGGCATCTGGGGCGAGGTCCGCGAGGAGATCGCGGCCGGCATCACCCAGCAGGGTGGCATCGTCGACGAGGTCGAGGGTCCGCTGGGCTGGGAGCTGCGCGCCCAGGTGCCGGTGCAGCTGCCGGACGGCACCGGCGGCTATCAGGTGGTGCGGTTCGTCGGTGTGGACGGTCCCCGCTGGTTCCTGCGCGGTGTGATCTCCGGGCAGGGCGCGGTGCAGCCGCAGGCCGCCGGGCTGCTGGAGCAGATCTTCCGGGACACGGTCGTGGTCCGCGGCGAGGGCCCGATGGCACCCCGCGACCCGATCGTCCTGAAGCTGCCGAACGACGCGCAGATGGTCCCCGAGGGCGTCCAGCAGGACGAGCAGGGCGGCTCCCGCTTCTCCGGCGGCATGGGTCAGCTCCAGCGCGGCCCGGAGATCACCGAGGTCCGCTGACGCGCGTACCGCGACGAAGAGGCGAGTTCGAGGGCCGTATCCCGGGCGGATGCGGCCCTTCGCCGTGCCCGGGGCACGGCCGCCCGCGTCAGGGTTGCGTCCAAGACCGGCCGGATGCCCGCACCCCGGCCGCTCCGCCGGGACCGCCGGCCGTAAGGTCGACGCTGCGTAGGCGGAAATGACCGGAAGACAATGAGGCCATGGCACGCGGCAGGCTGCGGATCCATCTCGGTGCGGCACCGGGCGTCGGCAAGACGTACGCGATGCTGTCCGAGGCGCACCGCCGCGTGGAGCGGGGCACGGACTGCGTCGTGGCCTTCGCGGAGCATTACGACCGGCCGCGCACCAAGGCCCTGCTGCACGGCCTGGAGCAGGTACCGCGCCGGCCGCTGGAGTACCGCGGCACGGTGTTCGCCGAGATGGACGTGGACGCCGTGCTGGCCCGCCGCCCGCGCGTGGCCCTGGTGGACGAGCTGGCGCACACCAACGTGCCCGGCTCGCGCAACGCCAAGCGGTGGCAGGACGTCGAGGAACTGCTGGCGGCCGGGATCGACGTGATCTCCACCGTCAACATCCAGCACCTGGAGTCACTGGGCGACGTCGTCGAGTCGATCACCGGCGTACGGCAGCGGGAGACCGTGCCCGACGAGGTGGTGCGCCGGGCCGACCAGATCGAGCTGGTCGACATGTCGCCCGAGGCACTGCGCCGGCGGATGGCGCACGGGAACATCTACCAGCCGGACAAGGTCGACGCGGCGCTGTCGAACTACTTCCGCCCCGGCAACCTCACCGCCCTGCGCGAGCTGGCCCTGCTGTGGGTCGCGGACCGGGTGGACGAGCATCTGCAGCGGTACCGCAGCGAGCACCGGGTGTCGGCGATCTGGGGCTCGCGGGAGCGGATCGTGGTCGGGCTGACCGGCGGCCCGGAGGGGCGGACGCTGATCCGGCGGGCCGCCCGGCTCGCGGAGAAGGGCGCCGGCGGAGAGGTGCTGGCCGTCTACATAGCGCGCAGCGACGGGCTGACCTCGGCCTCGCCGAAGGAGCTGGCGCTCCAGCGGACCCTGGTCGAGGACCTGGGCGGAACGTTCCACCACGTGGTCGGCGACGACATACCGGCGGCGCTGCTCGACTTCGCGCGCGGCGTGAACGCCACCCAGATCGTGCTGGGCTCCTCGCGCCGCAAACGCTGGCAGTACGTCCTCGGACCCGGCGTCGGCGCCACGGTCGCCCGGGACTCCGGACCCGACCTCGACGTGCACATCGTCACCCACGAGGAGGTCGCCAGGGGGCGCGGGCTGCCGGTGGCGCGCGGGGCGCGGCTGGGGCGGGCCCGGATCGTCTGGGGCTGGCTGGTCGGGCTGCTCGGCCCGGCGCTGCTCGCCCTGCTGCTCAGGGGCTTCCAGCTCGGCCTCGCCAACGACATGCTGCTGTTCCTGGCGATGACGGTGGCGGCGGCGCTGCTCGGCGGGCTGTTCCCGGCGCTCGCGTCGGCGGCCTTCGGATCGTTCCTGCTGAACTACTTCTACGCGCCCCCGCTGCACCGGCTGACCATCGCGGACCCGAAGAACATCGTCGCCCTGGTGATCTTCGTGGGGGTCGCGGTGTCGGTGGCCTCCGTGGTGGACCTCGCGGCCCGCCGCACCCACCAGGCGGCCCGGCTGCGCGCCGAGTCCGAGATCCTGTCCTTCCTCGCGGGCAACGTGCTGCGCGGCGAGACCAGCCTGGAGGCGCTGCTGGAACGGGTCCGGGAGACCTTCGGCATGGACGCCGCCGCCCTCCTCGAACGGAAGAGCGACGTCGACCCGTGGACGTGCGTCGGCCGGGTCGGTTCCGGCGGGCCCGTGGACCGGCCCGAGGACGCCGATGTGGACATGCCGGTCGGCGACCACATGGCGCTCGCGCTGACCGGCCGGGTGCTGCCCGCAGAGGACCGCAGGGTGCTGGCCGCGTTCGCCGCCCAGGCCGCCGTCGTCCTGGACCGCCGACGGCTGCGGGAGGAGGCCGACCAGGCCCGCGCGCTCGCCGAGGGCAACCGCATCCGCACCGCGCTCCTCGCCGCCGTCAGCCACGATCTGCGCACGCCGCTCGCCGGCATCAAGGCGGCCGTGTCCTCGCTCCGGTCCGACGACGTCGAGTGGTCGGAGGAGGACCGCGCGGAGCTGCTGGAGGGCATCGAGGACGGCGCGGACCGACTCGACCACCTGGTCGGCAACCTGCTGGACATGTCCCGCCTCCAGACCGGCACGGTCACCCCGATCATCCGCGAGACCGACCTCGACGAGGTGGTCCCGATGGCGCTGGGCGGCGTCCCGGAGGGCAGCGTGCACCTGGACGTACCCGAGACGCTGCCGATCGTCGCCGTCGACGCGGGACTGTTGGAGCGGTCGGTGGCCAACCTGGTCGAGAACGCCGTGAAGTACAGCCCGGACGGAACGCCCGTGCTGGTCTCGGCCAGCGCCCTCGGCGACCGCGTCGAGCTGCGGGTCGTCGACCGCGGGCCCGGGGTGCCCGACGAGGCCAAGGAACGCATCTTCGCGCCGTTCCAGCGTTACGGCGACGCCCCGCGCGGTGCCGGGGTGGGGCTCGGTCTCGCTGTCGCCCGCGGTTTCGCCGAGGCCATGGGCGGCACCCTGCACGCCGAGGACACCCCCGGCGGCGGCCTCACCATGGTCCTCGGCCTGCGCGCGGCGGGCGCCCGGCCGGATTCCCCCGCAGAACCAGAAAGGCAGATCCCATGGTGAGCCCGGCAGGGACGGCACCCCGCACGACCCCCACGCGCGTCCTCGTGGTCGACGACGAACCGCAGATCGTCCGCGCGCTGGTGATCAACCTCAAGGCGCGCAAGTACGAGGTCGACGCGGCACAGGACGGTGCCACCGCCCTGGAGCTCGCCGCCGCCCGCCACCCGGACGTGGTCCTGCTCGACCTGGGACTGCCCGACATGGACGGCGTCGAGGTGATCAGGGGGCTGCGCGGCTGGACCCGCGTGCCGGTCATCGTGCTCTCCGCGCGGCATTCCTCCGACGAGAAGGTCGAGGCCCTGGACGCGGGCGCCGACGACTACGTCACCAAGCCGTTCGGCATGGACGAGCTGCTGGCCCGGCTGCGGGCCGCCGTCCGCCGCGCGGAGCCCGTCGGCGGGGACGGGGACGTGGTGGTGGAGACGAAGACGTTCACGGTCGACCTGGCCGCCAAGAAGGTCCACCGCGACGGCAAGGACGTACGGCTCACCCCCACCGAATGGCATCTGCTGGAGGTGCTGGTGCGCAACGGCGGGCGCCTGGTCGGCCAGAAGCAGCTGCTGCAGGAAGTGTGGGGGCCGTCCTACGGGACGGAGACGAACTACCTGCGCGTCTACATGGCGCAGCTGCGACGCAAGCTCGAGGCGGACCCCTCGCATCCGAGACACTTCGTCACCGAGCCCGGCATGGGCTACCGCTTCGAGAAGTGAGCAGGGGCTACGACCGTGTCGGTGGGCCCCGGTACGCTTCAAGCATGAGTGCTGTTCCTCGTTCCGAAAAGCCGGTGGGCCGGTTCCGGCGCATGCTCGACCGGCTCTCCTCGTCGCAGGAGGACCTGGAGTCCGAGGAGCTGCGGGAAGACGCCGCCACCGCCGGCTGCACGCGCATCGGCGACTGCCACGACCGGCAGATCGTCACCGTTACTGGTACCTTGCGCACGGTCACCCTGCGCCCGCGCGCGGGAGTCCCGGCCCTGGAGGCCGAACTGTTCGACGGCTCCGCCGCGCTGGACGTGGTATGGCTCGGCAGGCGGTCCATCACGGGCATAGAACCGGGGCGCAAGCTGATCGCGTCGGGCCGGGTCTCGATGAGCCGGGGCCGACGGGTGCTGTTCAATCCGAAATACGAACTGAGACCCCTCGGACGGGAGTAGCCGGTGACGTCGCTCGACAAGCCGACCCAGAACGCGCCAGACGCCCCCCAGGATGCGAAGGCGGTGACGGAGGCCGCGCTCTTCGAGGCGTTCGGCGGCGTGCGGGGCATGGTCGAGACGGTGCTGCCGGGGCTGCTCTTCGTCACGATCTACACCATCAACAAGGACCTCCACCTCTCGGCGATCGCCGCGCTGGGTGTGTCCCTGCTGCTGGTCGCGGTGCGCCTCGTCATGCGGGACACCGTCAAGCACGCCTTCAGCGGCGTCTTCGGGGTGGCCTTCGGCGTGGTCTTCGCGATGATGACCGGCAACGCGAAGGACTTCTATCTCCCCGGCATGCTCTACACCCTGGGCCTCGCCCTGGCGTACATCGTCACGGCGATGGCCGGTGTGCCGCTGATCGGACTGATCCTCGGGCCGGTGTTCAAGGAGAACCTCTCCTGGCGCACCCGCAACCCGGGGCGCAAGAAGGCGTACACCAAGGCCAGCTGGGCCTGGGGGCTCATCCTGCTCGCCAAGTGCGCGATCCTCTTCCCGCTGTACTGGTGGGCCGACACCACCCAGCTCGGCTGGGTCCTGGTCGCGCTGAAGATCCCGCCCTTCCTGCTGGCGGTGTGGCTGACCTGGGTCTTCCTGGCGAAGGCTCCGCCGCCGATCGACGTCTTCGCGGAGATGGAGGCGGAGGAGGCTGCCGCCAAGGAGCGGGAGGCGGCGCGGAAGTCGGCGTCGGCGGAGTAGGAGCGCGGCGCCCGCAAGGCGATACGGCGAGAGGGGGGGGGGGGGGGGGGGGTGGGGGGGCGCCCCCGGGGGGGGGGGGGCGCAAAAAACCCGCGTGGGGGGGCGGGGGGCGCGCATTCCGGCGAGGGCGTCTACGGTGGGGGGCGCCCGCACGGCGATACGGCGAGTGGGGGCGCCCGGAGATCTCCGGGCGCCCCCTCTCGCCGTATCGCCTGCCGAATCAGCCCCTGGTGTCGTCCCGGCGGACCGACAGCAGGTCCTCCAGCTGCTCCTCCCGCGCCTGCGCGGCGACGAAGAGCAGCTCGTCGCCCGCCTCCAGGGAGTCCTCCTGGGTGGGGGTGAGGACCCGGGTGCCGCGGATGATGGTGACCAGGGAGGTGTCCTCGGGCCACTCGACGTCGCCGACCTGGGTGCCGGCCAGGGCCGACTCCTCGGGGAGGGTCAGCTCGACGAGGTTGGCGTCGCCGTGGCTGAAGCGCAGCAGCCGGACCAGGTCACCGACGCTCACCGCCTCCTCGACCAGGGCCGACATCAGGCGCGGCGTGGAGACGGCGACGTCCACGCCCCAGGCCTCGTTGAACAGCCACTCGTTCTTCGGGTTGTTGACCCGGGCGACGACGCGCGGAACGCCGTACTCCGTCTTCGCCAGCAGCGAGACGACCAGGTTGACCTTGTCGTCGCCGGTCGCGGCGATGACGACGTTGCAGCGCTGGAGCGCCGCCTCGTCCAGGGACGTGATCTCGCAGGCGTCGGCGAGCAGCCACTCCGCCTGGGGCACGCGCTCGACCGAGATCGCGGTCGGCGCCTTGTCGATCAGCAGGACCTCGTGGCCGTTCTCCAGCAGCTCGCCCGCGATCGAGCGGCCCACCGCGCCGGCACCGGCAATGGCGACCCTCATCAGTGACCGCCCTCCATCTCGGGACCCTGGGCGAACGCCGCCTCGACCTTCTCGACCTCGTCCGTGCGCATCATCACATGCACCAGGTCGCCCTCCTGAAGGACCGTCTGCGACGTGGGCAGGATCGCCTCGCCGAGCCGGGTGAGGAACGCCACCCGGACGCCGGTCTCCTCCTGGAGCCTGCTGATCTTGTGCCCGACCCAGGAGGCGGAGGCGTGCACCTCGGCGAGCTGGACGCCGCCGGTGGGGTCGCGCCACAGCGGCTCGGAACCGGACGGCAGCAGCCGGCGCAGCATCTGGTCCGCGGTCCAGCGGACCGTGGCGACGGTGGGGATGCCCAGGCGCTGGTAGACCTCGGCGCGGCGGGGGTCGTAGATACGGGCCGCGACGTTCTCCACGCCGAACATCTCGCGGGCCACCCGCGCGGCGATGATGTTGGAGTTGTCGCCGCTGGAGACGGCGGCGAAGGCGCCGGCCTCCTCGATGCCCGCCT
This sequence comes from Streptomyces sp. NPDC052773, assembly GCF_044547145.1. Classification (NCBI taxonomy): domain Bacteria; kingdom Bacillati; phylum Actinomycetota; class Actinomycetes; order Kitasatosporales; family Streptomycetaceae; genus Streptomyces; species Streptomyces sp. NPDC052773. Next base: position 148,450 of record NZ_JBITZX010000015.1, read on the forward strand.
CGCGCAGGGTGTCCTGGTCGAAGCCGACCCCGGTGACCCGGCGGCCGCCGAACGAGGAGCCCAGTCGTCGGAAGGCGGTGGGGTCCTGGTCGATCACGGCGACCGTGTGCCCCTGTTGCTCCAGGGTCTGCGCGAGAGCGGAACCCACTCTGCCGCAGCCCATGATGACGATGTGCACGACCGTCCTTCCGATGTCAAGAGTTGCTGACCTGGCTTTAACAGGGTCTCAGACCGCCGACCAAGCTACACACGCACGGTCGGCGGAGGGCACCCCCGTGCACGGTTCGGCGCTGAGGTCAGCGGCGGCTGATACTCCAGACGCTCACGACCGTGAGGATGCCGAGGCCGATGAGTGCGGCGGTGGCTCCGATCAGTTCCGCGGTGCTGGACATGGGGTCCTCCGGTGACCGTCAAGAAATCGTTAGGGTTTGGCCAGGCGCTGACAGCGGCGAGGGCAGGCGTTTTGTCATATAGGCACGGAAGGTGCCCCGTCCGTCGCAGGTGAGCGCGTGCCTCTGGCCGATTTCACTCGGCGGGCAGATGGGGGTGGCAGGTGGGCGCCCCCCTGTTCGAAGGCTTACGATCCTCTGTTGTGTCCAAACTGACCGACGTGCCCAAACGGATCCTCATCGGGCGCGCTCTGCGCAGCGACCGGCTGGGTGAAACGCTCCTGCCGAAGCGCATCGCACTCCCCGTTTTCGCCTCCGACCCGCTGTCCTCCGTGGCGTACGCGCCGGGGGAGGTGCTGCTGGTCCTGTCCATCGCGGGCGTGTCGGCCTACCACTTCAGCCCCTGGATCGCGGCGGCCGTCGTCGTACTGATGTTCACGGTCGTCGCCTCCTACCGGCAGAACGTGCACGCGTACCCCAGCGGCGGCGGCGACTACGAGGTGGCGACCACCAACCTCGGCCCCAAGGCCGGCCTGACCGTCGCCAGCGCCCTGCTGGTCGACTACGTCCTCACCGTCGCCGTCTCCATCTCCTCCGGCATCGAGAACCTCGGCTCCGCGATCCCCTTCGTCGTCGAGCACAAGGTGTTCTGCGCGATGGCCGTGATCGTGCTGCTGACGCTGATGAACCTGCGCGGTGTGAAGGAGTCCGGCTCGCTCTTCGCGATCCCGACGTACGTCTTCGTCGCGGGCGTCTTCATCATGATCGCGTGGGGCGCGTTCCGCGGGCTGGTGCTGGACGAGACCATGCGGGCGCCGACCGCCGGCTACGAGATCAAACCGGAGCACGAGGGCCTGGCCGGATTCGCCCTGGTCTTCCTGCTGCTGCGCGCCTTCTCCTCCGGCTGCGCCGCGCTCACCGGCGTCGAGGCGATCTCCAACGGCGTCCCCGCCTTCCGTAAGCCCAAGTCGAAGAACGCGGCGACCACGCTCGCGCTGATGGGCCTGCTCGCCGTCACCATGTTCTGCGGGATCATCGGCCTCGCCATGGTCTCCAAGGTCCGCATGGCCGAGAACCCGGCCCACGACCTGTTCGACAACGGTGTCCCGGTCGGCCCGGACTACGTCCAGCACCCGGTCATCTCCCAGGTCGCCGAGGCGGTCTTCGGCGCCGGCAGCTTCCCGTTCATCGTGCTGGCCGCGGCCACCGCGCTGGTGCTCTTCCTCGCCGCCAACACCGCGTACAACGGCTTCCCCGTCCTCGGCTCGATCCTCGCCCAGGACCGCTACCTGCCGCGCCAGCTCCACACCCGCGGCGACCGCCTCGCCTTCTCCAACGGCATCGTGCTGCTGGCCGGCGCGGCCGCGCTGCTGGTGTGGATCTACGAAGCCGACTCCACGCGGCTGATCCAGCTCTACATCGTCGGCGTGTTCGTGTCCTTCACGCTCAGCCAGACCGGCATGGTCCGGCACTGGAACCGCCACCTGGCCACCGAGAAGGACCCGGCCAAGCGCCGCCACATGATCCGCTCCCGCGCGATCAACGCCTTCGGCGCCTTCTTCACCTTCACCGTCCTGGTCGTCGTCCTCGTCACCAAGTTCAGCCACGGCGCCTGGGTCGCGCTGCTCGGCATGGTGATCTTCTACGTCACGATGACCGCGATCCGCCGCCACTACGACCACGTCTCCAAGGAACTCGCCGCCCCCGAAGGGCCCAGCGACGACAGCGTGCGCCCCTCCCGGGTGCACTCGGTGGTCCTCGTGTCCAAGATCCACCGCCCCGCCCTGCGCGCCCTCGCCTACGCCAAGCTGCTGCGCTCGGACACCCTGGAGGCGCTCAGCGTCAACGTGGACCCGGCCGAGACCAAGGCGCTGCGCGAGGAGTGGGAGCGGCGCGGGATCGACGTACCGCTGAAGGTGCTGGACTCGCCGTACCGCGAGATCACCCGGCCGATCATCGAGTACGTCAAGAGCCTGCGCCGGGAGTCGCCGCGGGACGCCGTCTCCGTGATCATCCCCGAGTACGTCGTCGGCCACTGGTACGAGCACCTGCTGCACAACCAGAGCGCGCTGCGCCTGAAGGGCCGGCTGCTGTTCACGCCGGGCGTGATGGTGACCTCGGTGCCGTACCAGCTCGCCTCCTCGGAGGTGGCGAAGAAGCGCGCCCGCAAGCAGCAGGAGTGGAACGCACCGGGCTCGGTGCGGCGCGGTCCCGCGCAGGAGCGGGCGGCCAGGGAGACGGGCGCGCGGGACTGAGCGCGGGGTCACGCGGGACTGAGCGCGGGGCTGCGCGGGACTGAGCGCGGTGGGGACGGCGGCGGGCTGAGCCCGGTGGCGGTGATGGCGGGCTGAGCCCGGTGGCGGTGATGGCGGGCTGACCACTGCGCGGACGGCAGCGGGTGGACCGCTGGGCGGAGGACGCGGGGCTGACCGCTACGCGGAGGACGCGGGGCTGACCGCTGCGTGGACGACGTAGACTGGTGGGCTGTTGTCCGGCCATGGACCGGTCCCGTCGCGGGCCGTCCCCGTACCCGATCTGGAGTCACCCCGCCATGCAGGCAGAACCGAAGAAAACGCAGGCGGGGTCCCTGGTCGGCGAGGAGTACGAGGTCGAGGTCGGGCCCGTCGCGCACGGCGGGCACTGCATCGCCCGCACCGACGCCGGCCAGGTGCTCTTCGTCCGGCACACGCTGCCCGGCGAGCGGGTCGTGGCGCGGGTCACCGAGGGCGAGGAGGGCGCGCGGTTCCTGCGCGCGGACGCGGTGGAGATCCTCCAGGCCTCCAAGGACCGTATCGAGGCCCCCTGCCCCTTCGCCGGTCCCGGCCGCTGCGGCGGCTGCGACTGGCAGCACGCCAAGCCGGGCGCCCAGCGCCGGATGAAGGGCGAGGTCGTCGCGGAGCAGCTGAAGCGGCTCGCGGGCCTCACCCCGGAGGAGGCCGGCTGGGACGGCACGGTCATGCCGGCCGAGGGCGACAAGGTGCCCGCCGGGCAGGTGCCGCAGTGGCGTACGCGCGTGCAGTACGCCGTCGACGCCGAGGGCCACGCGGGTCTGCGCAAGCACCGCTCGCACGAGGTGCAGCGCATCGACCACTGCATGATCGCCGCGGCGGGCGTCAGCGAGCTGGGTGTCGAGCAGCGGGACTGGACCGGCATGGAGTCGGTGGAGGCGATCGCGGCGACCGGCTCCCAGGACCGCCAGGTGATCCTCACGCCGAAGCCCGGCGCGCGTCTGCCGATCGTCGAACTCGACCGCCCGGTCTCGGTGATGCGGGTAGGGGAGAAGGACGGCGGCGTCCACCGCGTCCACGGCCGCCCCTTCGTCCGCGAGCGCGCGGACGGCCGGACCTACCGGGTCGGCAGCGGCGGCTTCTGGCAGGTCCACCCGAAGGCGGCCGACACCCTGGTCACGGCCGTGATGCAGGGCCTGCTGCCGCGCAAGGGCGAGATGGCGCTCGACCTCTACTGCGGCGTCGGCCTGTTCGCCGGCGCGCTCGCCGACCGGGTCGGCGAGACGGGCGCGGTCCTCGGCATCGAGTCCGGCAAGCGCGCCGTCGAGGACGCGCGGCACAACCTCGCCGACTTCCCCCGCGTCCGCATCGAACAGGGCAAGGTCGAGTCGGTCCTCCCGCGCACCGGGATCACCGAGGTCGACCTCATCGTCCTCGACCCGCCCCGAGCGGGCGCAGGCCGCAAGACGGTCGCCCACCTCGCGTCCCTCGGCGCGCGGCGAATCGCTTATGTGGCGTGCGATCCGGCCGCGTTGGCGCGGGACATCGCGTACTTCCGGGACGGGGGGTATCGGGTGCGGACGCTACGGGTGTTCGATCTGTTTCCTATGACCCAGCATGTCGAGTGCGTCGCGATCCTTGAGCCCGCTGAAAAGGGTCGCTGACCCGGCGTTTCTCCGAGTGTGCGTTATGGGTGTTACGTGCATTAGGTGCGATATCTTGACGCATATTCGACGCACGTGACGCACGTTTGACGCACGGACGGCGCGGTTTCTGATGGGGCGTCATGCATAGTCGGCGGCCGTCGGGCGGAGCTCCCAGCTGTATGCCGGTGGGCACCTTGAAATGGCTGGGGTAGTGGCTGCCGAGCTGGTGGTCGCCCTGCCCCATCCGCTTCTCGCTAGTGACGTTCTGTGACACCAGGTGGGTGTCCGGTGCGGGTTGTGTCATGGGCCGTACGGGCTCCAGTCCCCGAGAAAGGGCCTGGGATCGTCGGCTCGTGGTTCGGGGATATCGGGCAGCCGGGGCGGTGTGTTCAGAGCGCTCTACGCGGGCTGCTGGCCAGTCGATCCGAAGGGTGGCCTCCTGCGCGATCTAGGCGAGCTGGTCTTCGAGGGAAAGTCCGGGGATGTCGGCCCATTTACTCGCCCGGTGCGGCTGGCCGCCGCTGAGGACCAAGCGGAGGCGTTCGGACGGGGTGTAGCCGAAGCGGGGAATCCTGACCCAGGAGTCTTTCTTGGCCTCGGCGAGTTCGTTCTTGGTGGCGACGTGCTCGGTTCGGTCCTGTTCCTGGAGGCCGAGGAACCCTACTGCCTGGCCCTGTGCGGTGATGGTGAGGTGGGGGTCCGCCCTGCGGCGGCGATGAGACGGGGGGCGCGGAGCCGGTCTGTCCTGCCGAACCGGAGTGTCCTTCGTTCTCGGTGGCGGTGATCAGCGCCTGGGGACCGGTTGTGCGCTGTCGTGCCAACCCCTGGGCGCAGGAGGTCAATTCGGCCGGTCGGGTCGCTCGTAGCTTGAGGAAGTGCCGAGCCGCGGAGGCGGTGGGCACGTTACCGACAGCTCCGAAAGGACCCCTCATGTTCGACATCGCCAAGGTGCAGGCCGCCCCGAGCAAGGACCTACTGACGCCTGACAACTCCGTCATGCTCTTCGTGGACCACCAGCCGCAGATGTTCTTCGGTACCGGCAGCGGTGACCGTGCCGCGATCATCAACAGCACTGTGGGTCTCGCCAAGGCGGCGAAGGCGTTCGACGTGCCGGCCGTCCTGACCACGGTCGCCGCCGAGTCCTTCTCCGGTCCCCTGCTGCCGCAGCTCGCCGAGGTGTTCCCCAAGAACGAAATCATCGACCGCACCACCATGAACGCCTGGGAGGACGAGGCGCTCGTGGCGGCGGTCAAGGCGACCGGGCGCAAGAAGATCATCCTGTCGGGCCTGTGGACCGAGGTCTGCCTGGTGCTGCCCGCGCTCTCCGCGCTCGAGCAGGGCTACGAGGTGTACGTCGTCACCGACGCCTCCGGCGGCGTCAGCCCGGCCGCCCACGAGCACGCTCTGCAGCGGATGATCGCCGCCGGCGCCGTCCCGGTGACTTGGGTGCAGGTCCTCCTGGAGCTCCAGCGCGACTGGGCGCGCCAGGAGACGTACGGCGACGTCATGGAGATCGTCAAGGCGCACGCGGGCGCGTACGGCCTGGGTGTCGTCTACGCGCAGAGCGTCATCGGCGCGCACGCCGCGGGCTGACCTCCGTGGACACCGGCATTCTGATCCTGCGTCTGCTGGTGGGACTGCTCGTAGCCGGGCACGGGGTGCAGAAGGTTAGTTCGCACCTCGGCGGCAAGGGACTTCAGGGCGGGACGGAGGAGTTCCGTGCCGACGGCTTCCGGGGTGGTGCCCTCACCGCCCTGGCGGCGGGCGGCGGCCAGATCGGCTCGGGTCTGCTGCTCGCCGCCGGCCTCCTGACCCCGCTGGCCGCGACCGGCACCATCGGGGTCATGACGGTCGCGCTCACCGTGAAATGGCACCACGGGCTCTGGGTGCAGAACGACGGATACGAGTACCCGCTCGTCCTCATCGGCACCGCCGCCGCCCTCGCCGCCACCGGACCCGGCGCCTGGTCCCTCGACGCGGCCCTCGGCCTCACGCCGTACCCGCTGTGGTGGGCCGCCCTCGCGCTCGCGGCCGGTCTCGGCAGCGGACTCCTCACCCGGCTCGTCCTGCACCGGCCTGCGGCCCCGGCCATCGCCGAGCGCTGAGCGCCGAGCGCGAGCCACGCGGACCGGGTCCGGCCGCTCGTGTACCCCCGACCGGGCGGCCGGGCCCCTCCCACCCCTTCCCCCTCAGGAGCACTCGATGGACACCCTCACGACCCCGCACGGCGGCGGCCAGCCGCTGCTGCACCAGAAGGGCTCCGAGACCCAGGCGTTCGGCACGCTCAAGCAGCTGCCGATCGGCCTCGGCCACGACACCCGCATGTATGCGTGCCAGCGGCTTAACCGCGTCCTCGCCGACACGCAGATCCTCTACTCCCTGTACAAGAAGCACCACTGGCTCATGCGCGGTGCGACCTTCTATTCGCTCCACCTCATGCTGGACAAGCACGCGGAGGCCCAACTGGCCATCGTGGATGCGCTGGCCGAGCGGGTCCAGAGCCTCGGCGGCGTCGCCGTAGGAGACCCGCGCCACGTCGCCGAGCTGACGGTGATCCCCCGGCCGCCGGACGGCGTCGAGCCGGTTCCCGTCATGCTGTCGCGGCTCCTCGACGCACACGAGCGGATCCTGATCGACGCCCGGGACGCCGCCGCCCGGATCTCGGCGGAGGGCGACGAGGGCAGCACCGACCTGCTCGTCTCCGAGGTCATCCGCACCGGCGAGGCGCAGGTGTGGTTCCTGGCCGAGCACCTCGTGGACACCCCGCTGGTGCGCGGCTGATGGACACGTACGACGTCGTCGTGGTCGGCGGCGGACCGGCCGGCGAGGTCGTCGCCGACCGGACCGTACGGTCGGGGCTGACCACCGTCGTCGTCGAGGCCGACGCGGTCGGTGGCGAGTGCTCCTACTGTGCCTGCGTGCCGAGCAAGGCCCTGCTGCGACCCGGGGCCGCCCGAGCGGAGGCCCGATCGGCCGACGGGGCCCGGCAGGCGGTTACGGCGCCACTCGACCCGGCACACGTCCTGGCCCGCCGCGACCGCTTCACCGGGCACGGTGACGACACCGGCCAGGCCGACTGGCTCGACGGCGCGGGCATCGCGCTCGTACGGGGGCAGGGGCGGCTCGCCGGTGAGCGCCGGGTGGAGGTGACGGGGGCCGACGGCGTGGTCCGTACCCTGCGGGCCCGGCGCGCGGTCGTGATCTGCACCGGCACGGACCCCGCCCTTCCGCCGGTCGAGGGGCTCGACCGGATCGGTGTCTGGACCAACCGGCAGGCCACCACGGCCGACGCGGTGCCCGGGCGGCTCGTCGTCATAGGCGGGGGAGTGGTGGCCTGCGAGATGGCCACCGCGTGGCGCTCGCTCGGCTCCGCCGTCACCCTGCTGGTCCGCGATCAGGCCCTGCTGACCGGCTGGGAGCCGTGTGCCGGCGAAGAGGTCACTCGGGGGATGAGTGATCTGGGTGTCACCATCCGCTTCGGGGTGTCGGCCGTCCGGGTCGCCCGTGACGAGACCACTCGGACCGTGACCGTGGAGACCGACGACGGCACCGCCCTCGTCTGCGACGAGGTCCTCGCCGCCGTCGGACGGCGCCCGCGCACTGCGGACCTCGGCCTGGAGACCGTCGGACTGCCTGTCGGCGACTGGCTTCCGGTCGACGACACGTGTCGGGTCACCGCAGTCGAGGGCGACTGGCTCTATGCCGTCGGCGACGTCAACCGCCGTGCGCTGCTGACCCACATGGCCAAGTACCAGGCCCGTGCCTGCGCGGCGGCGATCGCCGAGCGAGCCGCAGGGCGCCCCCCGGCCGTCACCGGCGGCCGGCAGCCGTGGAGCGCGGAAGCCGACCGTTTCGCCGTCCCGCAGGCCGTCTTCACCCGTCCCGAGGTCGCGAGCGTCGGTCTCACGGAACGCGCGGCACGCGAAGCGGGTCTCGAGGTACGCACGGTGGAGTACCGCATCGACGACGTCGCCGGCGCCGCGCTCCACGCGGACGACTACCGCGGCCTCGCCAAGCTCGTCGTCGACGAGCCCCGAGGAGTCGTCGTCGGCTGCACGCTCACCGGCCCGATGGCCACCGAGCTCATCCACACCGCCACCGTGGCCATCGTGGGCGAGGTCCCCCTGGAGCGCCTGTGGCACGCCGTGCCCGCCTTCCCGACGGTGAGCGAGGTCTGGCTCCGGCTCCTGGAGGCGTACGGCCTCTGACGCGAGCCCCCGCCGACCGCCGCACCCGCTCGGCCCGATCGGCGCACCCTCCCGCCCGACCGAGCACGCCCGAACGACTCACCACCCGACAAGGAGTCACCCACCCATGCATCCCACGAGGCGCACCCTCGCCCTCGGCCTCGCGCTGCCCGCGACGCTGGCCGTCCTGGTCGGCGCCGGACCGGCGAGCCGGCCGGCTGCCGTCGGCGCCGACCGGCACGATCCCAAGCCCACGATCGTCCTGGTCCACGGAGCATTCGCGGACGCCTCCAGCTGGAGCGGCACGATCCGGCGGCTGCAGCACGCCGGTTACCCCGTCCTTGCCCCCGCCAACCCGCTGCGCGGTCTTGCCGAGGACACCGCCTACCTGCGCAGCGTGCTGGCCGCCGTCGACGGACCCGTCGTCCTGGTCGGCCACTCCTACGGCGGCGCCGTCATCAGCGGCGCCGCGGTGGGCGACAGCCGGGTGAAGGCCCTCGTCTACATCGCCGCGTTCACCCCGGAGAGGGGCGAGAGCGCGGCCGAGCTCGCCGCCAAGTTCCCCGGCTCGACCCTGGGCGACACCGTGAACCCGCGGTCGTACCCGCTGCCCGGCGGTGGTACCGGCACCGAACTCGTCATCGAACGGACCAAGTTCCACCGGCAGTTCGCCGCCGACGTCCCCACCGACGATGCGGCCGTCATGGCCGCGACCCAGCGCCCGGTCGCCACCGCCGCGCTGGAGGAAAGGGCCGGCGAGGCGGCCTGGAAGGCGGTCCCGTCCTGGGCGCTGATCGCCACCGCCGACAAGAACATCCCTCCGGTTGCTCAGCAGTGGATGGCCCGGCGCGCCCGCTCTCACGTCACCGAGGTGGACGCGTCGCACGCCGTGGCCGTCTCCCGCCCGGCCGTGGTCACCCATGTGATCCTCGCTGCCGCGCGGGCGACCCGCTGAGCCCCCGGACTGCCCCTCCCGTACATCCCGAAGGAGAGCCCCTCGTGAACAACCGTCCCGTCCTCGAACCCGCCGCCCAGGCGTTCGCCGACGCCACCGCCCAGCCGCCGTACCTCAACCAGATCCCCGTCACCGAAGGCCGGAAGGCCGTGGACGACGTCCAGAGCGGCGAGGGTGTGCCCCTGCCCGAGGTCGACGAGAAGTGGGTCACCGTCCACGGCGGCCCGACCGGCGACGTCCGCGCCCGGATCGTCCGCCCGCGCGGTGCCACCGGCGCGCTTCCCGTCATCCTCTACATCCACGGCGCGGGATGGGTGTTCGGCAACGCCCACACCCACGACCGGCTCGTCCGCGAACTCGCCGTCGGCACGGGGGCGGCCGTGGTGTTCCCCGAGTACGACCTCTCGCCCGAGGCGCGCTACCCCGTCGCCATCGAGCAGAACTACAGCGTCGCCCAGTGGATCGCCCGCGAGGGCCACCACAAGGACCTCGACGGCACCCGTATCGCCGTCGCGGGCGACTCCGTCGGCGGCAACATGAGCGCCGCCCTCACCCTCATGGCCAAGCAGCGCGGCGATGTGACGCTCGTCCAGCAGGTCCTCTTCTACCCGGTCACCGACGCGAGCCTCGACACCGACTCGTACCACGAGTTCGCCGAGGGCTACTTCCTGCGCCGCGACGCCATGAAGTGGTTCTGGGACCAGTACACGACGGACGAGGCCGAGCGGGCCCAGATCACCGCCTCGCCGCTGCGCGCCTCCACCGCGCAGCTGACCGGCCTGCCGCCGACGCTGGTCATCACCGCCGAGGCCGACGTCCTGCGCGACGAGGGCGAGGCGTACGCGGCCAAGCTCCGTGCCGCCGGCGTCCCCGTCACCGCCCTGCGGGTCCAGGGCGTCATCCACGACTTCGTGATGCTGAACGCGCTCCGCGAGACGCACGGCGCCGAACTCGCCATCGGTCTCGCCACCGACATCCTCCGGAAGGCCCTCGCATGACCATGACCGGGCCTTCGACGAGCATGCCCGTGGCAGGCCTCGTGCCCGCCCCGCGGCGGGAACACGAGCACGCCGATCTCCTCGTCCGCAACGCCAAGGTGTTCACGGGGGACGCCGACCGCCCTGAGGCCCGCGCCGTCGCGATCCGCGACGGCCGGATCATCGCCCTCGGCGACGACCACGACCTCGCCCACCTCGTCGGGCCGGGCACCAAGGTCGTCGACGCTCTCGGCCGCCGGGTGATCCCCGGCCTGAACGACTCGCACCTGCACGTCATCCGGGGCGGCCTGAACTACGTCCTGGAGCTGCGCTGGGACGGCGTAGGAAGCCTCCGGCACGCCCTCGCGATGCTGCGCGAGCAGGCCGGCCGCACCCCGAAGGGGCAGTGGATCCGGGTCGTGGGCGGCTGGACGGCGGAGCAGTTCGCCGAGCGCAGGATGCCGACCGTCGCCGAGCTGAACGCCGCAGCCCCCGACACCCCGGTCTTCGTCCTGCACCTGTACCAGTCGGCCCTGATGAACCGGGCCGCGGTGAAGGCCGCCGGGTTCACCCGCGACACCCCCGATCCCCGCGGCGGGCAGATCGTCCGGGGCCGGGACGGCGAACCCAACGGCGTCCTCCTCGCGGCACCGAGCGCTCTCGTCCTGTACTCGACCCTGGCCAAGGCACCCGCCCTCGACGAGGCCGACAAGCGGACCTCGACGCGGCACTTCCTGCGCGAGCTGAACCGCTTCGGACTGACGTCCGCCGTCGACGCCGCCGGCGGGTTCCAGAACTTCCCCGACAACTACGCGACCGTCGTCGACCTCGCCAGGTCGGGGGAGTTGACCCTCCGGATCGCCTACCACCTCTTCCCGCAGACGGCCGGGCAGGAGCTCGCCGACCTGAAGCGCTGGACCGAGATGGTCAAGCCCGGGGACGGGGACGAGTGGCTCCGGCTGAACGGCGCGGGCGAGAACCTGACCTGGGCTGCCGCCGACTTCGAGAACTTCTCCGAGCCGCGGCCCGAACTCGCCGCCGGGTACGAGACCGAATTGGAGCAGGCCGTACGGCTCCTGCTCGAGAACGGCTGGGGCTTCCGGCTCCACGCGACCTACGACGAGACGATCCGCCGCGACCTGACCGTCTTCGAGAAGCTCGCCGCGGAGGGACTCTTCCCCGGCGGCAACCGCTGGCTCTTCGACCACGCGGAGACCGTCTCGGCCGGCAGCCTCGACCGGATCGCCGCCCTCGGCGGAGCCGTCTCGGTCCAGAACCGGATGTCCTTCCAGGGCGCCGCGTTCCTCGACCGCTACGGTGCCGAGGCCGCCGCCCACACCCCGCCGGTCCGGGCCATGCTCGACCGGGGCCTGACCGTCGCGGCCGGAACCGACGCCACCCGCGTCTCCTCGTACAACCCGTGGGTCGCACTGCACTGGCTGGTGACCGGGCGCACCGTCGGCGGCACCGCGCTGTACCCGGCCGCGAACCTGCTCGACCGGGAGACCGCCCTCGGCCTCTACACCCGGGGAGGAGCGCGGCTCACCGGCGAGGAGGACGTCAAGGGAACCCTGCGAGAAGGGTCGTACGGCGACCTCGCGATCCTGTCCGACGACTACCTCACCGTGCCCGAGGACGTCGTTCCCGACATCGAGTCCGTCCTCACCGTCGTCGGCGGCCGGATCGTCTACGCGACCGCAGAGTACGAGGGACTCGACGAGGCCGTCCCGCCAGTGCGCCCCGAATGGAGCCCCGTCGCCCACTTCGGCGGCTACCAGTCGGGCCAGGGGGGCGCCTACCAGGCCTCGCTGGTGGCCGAGGCCGTCGCCGAGTCCGAGCAGCACCGCCGGTGGCGCGTCGCGCGCGGCTCCGTCCCAGAGACGACGCCGTCCTTCGTCGACCCCTGCTTCGATCACTGAAAGAGAGACATCCGATGACTGCCGCCTCCTCGGCCGCCGACGGCGACGAACAGGACCCGGCCGCCCCGCCCGGGCGCCGTTTCGAGCCGGACCTCCGGTCGATGACACGGATCACCCTGCGCCCCATCGCCTCACCCATGCCGCTGGGCTTCTTCACGATCGCCATCGCGTCCGTGATGACGGGATGTCTTCAGCTCGGGATCCTCGGGGAGGAGGCCCGTGCCGCCGTCGCGTTCACGGTGCTGCCGGCCTTCGTTCTCCAACTCCTGGTCAGTTTCCTGGCCTTCGGTGCCCGTGACGTGATCGCGGCGACCCTGATGGCGGTGTTCGCGGGCAGCTGGCTGCCCTACTCGCTCATCATGCTCAGCGGCGCGGCCGACGGCCTGAAGGTCCTCGGCGTCTTCAACCTGGCGCTCCTCTGCTTCGGCGCGCTGATGACCGCCGTGACCGGGCCCAAGCGGGCGCTGTGGCTCGTCCTCGCGGTCTCCCTGCCCCGCTGGGCGGCCACCGGCCTCGCGGGCGTCACCGGGGCCGAATGGCTGACGCGCACGTCCGGGGCGCTCGGCCTCGTGGTGGCGCTCGTCGCGATGTACACGGCGTTCGCCCTGATGCTCGAGGACATGCGCAGCGAGCAGGTCCTGCCCATCGGCCGCAGCGGCCCCGCCCACCTCGCCGTGGAAGGCGACCTCGCCGTCCAGCTCCGCAACCTGGAACGCCAGGCGGGCGTGCGCCGCACCCTCTGATCGCAGCCACCGACCCCGTCACACCCCGACCCCGCAGGAGCACCCATGGACCCCCACGTCATCGACCGGCCCGAGAAGTCCCGGTACGAGGTCCTCGCCACTGACGACGGCGACGGCACCGAGACCGCGGGCTTCGCCGAGTACCACCTCTCGGAGGGCGAGATCGCCTTCATCCACACCGAGATCGATCCCCGCTTCGGGGGCCAAGGCCTGGGCGGGCTGCTCGCCCGCAGCGCCCTCGACGACGCCCGGGACCGTGGGCTGCGCGTCCTGCCGTACTGCCCCTTCATCCGCGGCTGGATCGGCAAGAACCCCGAGTACGCCGACCTGGTGCCCGAGGCGCGTCGCGCCCGCTTCGGCCTGTGAACCAACCCACAGCCTCCTACCCCAGCCACTCACCGAGGAGTTCCCCCATGCCCCGACACGCCCGCCCCACCGTCGTCCTGGTCCACGGCGCCTTCGCCGATGCCTCCAGCTTCACCCGCGTCATCCCCGAACTGACCGCCGCCGGCATGGAGGTGATCGCCCCGGCGGTGCCCAACCGCAGCCTCGTCGACGACGCCGCGTACATCGCCTCGGTGGTCCGTGCCGTCGAAGGCCCGGTGATCCTGGTGGGGCACTCCTACGGCGGCGCCGTCATCACCCTCGCCGGTACGGAGGACAACGTCCGCGCCCTGGTGTACCTCGCGGGATACGCGCTGGAGGAGGGCGAGAGCCTGGGCGAGCTGCAGGGCCGCTTCCCCGACTCCGGTCTCGCCGACGCGCTCGTCTACACCCCGTTCCCGGTGCCCGGCTCCACCGACACCGGCACCGACGTCTCGGTGGCGGTCGACCGGTTCCCCGCTCTGTTCGCGGCGGACGTCGACCCCAACCTCGCCGCGGTGCTCGCCGTCTCCCAGCGGCCCCTGGCCGCACGGGCGTTCTCGGAGGCGGCCCCGGTCGCCGCGTGGAGGACCAAGCCCTCGTGGGGCCTGGTCGCCTCCTCCGACCGCACGATCAACCCCGATGTGGAGCGGTACGGGTACGAGCGGGCCGGCATGACCACCGTCGAGGTCGGCTCCTCGCACCTGGTCATGCTTTCCCAGCCCAAGGCCGTGGCGGAGCTGATCATCGACGCGGCCCGGTCCACGGGGAACTGATCCGACGCTTGAACATCGAACGATTGGTCTATGTCGTTCGAACGCGGTAGCTTTCCGAAACGCCCGCCGAGAACATGCGGCGGGCGATCGGAGGAAGCACACCCATGAGGTTCGGCGCGAGGCTCGCGCTCGCCGTCATCACCCTCGCCGTCACCGCCACGGCCTGCGGCACCCCGCAGGACGGCGGTTCGCGGTCACACACCACCGCGGACTGCGCACCGTACGCCCGGTACGGCAAGCACCCCGGCACCAAGGTCACCGTCTACGCGGAGAACAGGGACCGTGAAGCCGACCTGTTCGAAGAGACATGGGCGGACTTCGCCGGCTGCACGGGAATCGACGTCCAGTACGAGGGGGACGGGGAGTTCGAGGCCCAGATCCAGGTCCGGGTCGACGGCGGGAGCGCGCCCGACGTGGCGTTCTTCCCCCAGCCCGGGCTCCTGGAACGCTTCGCGCGGGCAGGGAAGCTCAAGCCCGTGAGCCCCGGGGTCGCGACCCTGGCGAAGCAGGGCTGGCCGGCGGACTGGAACAGCTACGCGACCGTGAACGGCACCCTCTACGGCACGCCGCTGGTCGCGAACGTGAAGTCGTTCGTCTGGTACTCCCCGAAGTTCTTCCGGGACGGGGGACTGAGCGTTCCCCGCACGTGGTCCGAGCTGATGGCCGTGACGGAGAAGATCGCGGCGTCGGGCGTCAAGCCGTGGTGCGCGGGCGTCGAGTCCGCCGAGGCGACCGGCTGGCCCGTGACGGACTGGATCGAGGACGTCCTCCTGCGCCAGCAGGGCACGAAGGTCTACGACCAGTGGGTCGCCCACGAGATCCCGTTCAACGACCCGCGCGTGATCAAGGCCATGGACACCGTGGGGTCCATCCTCAAGAACGACCGATATGCCAATGGCGGTTTCGGTCCGGCCCGGTCGATGGCGTCAATCTCCTTCCAGGAAGCCGGCACCCCGGTCCTCTCCGGCGACTGCGCGATGCACCGCCAGGCCTCGTTCTACGCCGACTTGTGGCCGAAGGGCACCGAGATCGGACCGGACAAGGACGTCTACGCCTTCCTCCTGCCGGGTGCCGACCCGGCGAGCCGCCCCGTCCTGGGCGGTGGAGTGTTCACCTCGGCGTTCGCCGACCGCCCCGAAGTGCGGGCGTTCCAGGAGTACCTGGCCTCCGCCGACTTCGCGAACGCGCGGATGAGGAAGGGCCCGTTCGTCTCGGCGAACAAGGGCGTGGATCCGGCGAACGCCGCGACCCCCGTCGACAGGCTCTCGATCCAGCTGCTCCAGGACCCAGGGACTCAATTCAGGTTCGACGGTTCGGACCTGATGCCGGCGTCGGTCGGTGCCGGGACGTTCTGGAAGGGAGCCGTCGACTGGATCGGCGGCGCGAGCACCCGGCAGGTCGCCGACTCCATCGAACGGTCCTGGCCGAGAAAGTGATGTCGTTCGACGTCGTCGCCCAGCAGCCCAAGCTGCTGTACCTGCTCCAGGGCGTCGCCGCCTTCACGGCGGTCGTCTCCCTGATCCTCCTCACGCTGCACCGGGGACCGGTACGGAGGAGGGCCGCGGCCCTGATCCTGCTGGCCCCCGCGCTGCTGCTGCTCACGATCGGTCTTCTCCTGCCCGGTCTGCGCACGCTGGCGCTGTCGTTCACCGACAGCGGGGGAGACACGTGGGCCGGCTTCGACAACTACGTGTGGATGTTCACCGACCGCCGGGCGCTGGTGGCGCTGCGCAACACCCTGGCGTGGGTGGTCCTCGTGCCGCTGATGTCCACCGCGGTCGGTCTGCTCTACGCGGCGGCCGTCGCACGGTCGCGGTTCAGAACGTTCGCGCTGTCCCTGGTCCTGATGCCGATGGCGATCTCCCTCGTCGGCGCGGGTGTCGTCTGGAAGTTCGTCTACGCCTACCGTCCCACGGAAGCCGGGCAGGTCGGACTGCTGAACCAGCTCGTCGTCGCGTTCGGCGGCGAACCGAGGCAATGGCTCGTGGACTCTCCCTGGAACGTCCTGTTCCTCATCGTGGCGATGGTGTGGACGCAGGCGGGCTTCGCGGCTGTCCTACTGGCCGGCGCGATCAGAGCCGTACCCGCAGAGCTGACCGAGGCCGCCCGGCTCGACGGTGCGTCCCCCGGGCAGATCTTCCGGCGGATCACCATGCCGTCGATCCGGCCCATGCTCCTCGTCGTGCTCCTCGCCCAGGCGATCGGCACCTTCAAGGCCTTCGACATCGTCAAGACCATGACCGGCGGACAGCTCGACACGGGCGTCATCGCCCACGAGATGTACGACCAGGCCTTCCGCTACGGCGAGACGGGCCGCGGCGCGGCGCTCGCCGTACTCCTCTTCCTCCTCGTCACCCCCTTCGTCGCCCACCAGGTCCGGGCGCAGCGGAGGACGGGGTGAACGGCGTCCGGGAGCGACTGGCCTCCCGCGCCGTCACGTCGATCGCCGTGGTGATCGCGGTCCTCTGGACGACACCGACCATCGGTCTCCTGCTCTCCTCGTTCCGCCCCGAGAAGGAGATCAAGACGACGGGCTGGTGGACCGTGTTCGGCACGCCGCACCTCACGGTCGACAACTACGGCGAGGTGCTGTCCGGCGGCGGGAACGGGTCGGGGCGGCTCGCGGAGTACTTCGTCAACTCCGTCGTCATCACCGTTCCCTCGGTGCTGTTCCCGCTCGTCCTGGCCTTCTTCGCGGCGTACGCCCTGGCCTGGATCGACTTCAAGGGGCGCGACGCGCTCGTCGTCGGCATCTTCGCGCTCCAGGTCGTGCCGCTCCAGATGGCGCTCGTCCCTCTCCTGAAGCTCTTTTCCCAGGGCTGGCTGTTCCTGCCCGCGTGGCACCTCACCGGTCCCGCGCGGTTCGGCCAGGTCTGGTTCGCCCACACGGTCTTCGCGCTGCCCTTCGCGGTGTTCCTCCTGCACAACTTCCTGGCGGCGCTGCCCCGGGACCTGATCGAGGCCGCCCGCGTCGACGGCGCGTCGCACGGGACCGTGCTGCTCCGGATCGTCCTGCCCCTGGCCCGCCCGGCCCTGGTCAGCTTCGCCGTCATCCAGTTCATCTGGGTGTGGAACGACCTCCTCGTGGCACTGACTCTGTCGGGCGGAACGGCCGAGACCGCGCCGATGACGGTCCGACTGGCGAGCATGGCCGGGACCTACGGCAACGAATGGCAGCGACTCACCGCCGGAGCCTTCGTGGCGGCGCTGGTCCCGCTGCTCGTCTTCTTCTCCCTGCGGCGGCACTTCGCACGGGGACTGCTCGCCGGATCGGTCAAGGGATGAGCCCCGACCTGCCCGGGGAGCGAGTCGCGGCGACGGGGCTGAGCCGGCCCGGACTGCGGGGCCGCGAAGCCGAGCTGAAGCAGCTGCGCGCCCTGGTCGAAGGGGTGCGCGACGGCGAGGGGGGCGCGGTCGCGCTGCTCCTCGGCGAGCCTGGGATCGGGAAGACCGCGCTGCTCCAGGAGGCCGTCTCGCTCGCGCGGGCCCAGGGATTCCTCGTCAGCCATGGACGGGCCGAGGAGCTGCACGAGCTGGCACCGCTCGCCTCACTGGCCTCGGGCCTCCTGCACGGTGACCCGCCGCTGCTCTCCGGCACGGACTTCGCGGACCTCGCCGGCCACCACGACCAGCGCATCTGGCTCGTCGAACGACTGGCCCAGCTGATCGAGGAACGCTCGGCGGGCAGACCCGTACTGATCGCGGTCGACGACGTCCAATGGGCCGACCCGCTGAGCCGTTTCGCCCTGAGCGTCATGCCGGCACGGCTGCTCAGCTCCCCGGTCCTCTGGCTGCTCACGAGCAGGGAGGACCCGGAGCTGTACGGGCAGGGGCCGCTGACGACGACCCTCCTTCTGCGGCCGCTGTCCGAGGCGGCCCTGGCCGAGCTGGCACGCGACGTGCTCGGCGGGGACCTGCCGGCGCAGGTCGAGGAGCTCCTCGATGGTGCGGGCGGCAACCCCTTCCTCGCGGCCGAGATGCTCTCGGGCATCGCGGCGACGGGCGCGGACGGGCAGGAACCGCCCGAGCGGCTGGTCCTCGGCGTACGCGGCCGACTGGCCGGCCTCCGGCCGGACACGCTGCACTTCCTGCGGATCGGCTCGGTCCTCGGTCGCGCCTTCTCGCTCGCCGCCGCCGCCGCCCTGTGCGGCCGGCCCGCCTCCGGACTGAGCGCCGAAGTGGACGAGGCGATTGCCGCCGCTGTCCTCCACGACGACGGCGAACGCCTCCTGTTCCGCCACGACCTGCTCCGCCAGGCCGTGTACGCCGACCTCGCCCCCTCCGTTCGCCGGGCACTGCACCGGGAGGCCGCGAGCCGGCTCGTCGCGGCGGGCCGGGGCTCCGGCGACGCGGTCCCGCATCTGCTGAAGAGCGCCGAACCCGGCGACATGGAGGCGATCGCGCTGCTCGGCACAGCCGCCGAGGACGTGATCGCCATGATGCCCGACCTTGCCGCCGACCTGGCCTTACGGGCCCTGGAACTCGTACCGACCCGTGCGCCCATGGCGTACGACGTGGGGGAGCGGGCCATCGTCGCGCTGACCCGCGCGGGCCGGTACACGCAGGCACGGGACACCGGCGACGTGCTGCTCGCCCGGCAGCCGCCCCTGGACGTCTTCGCCCGTCTGCAGTCCGTGCTCGGCGACGCGCTCTGGCACCTCGACGACGTTCACGAGTTGACCCGCCGCACGGCGACGGCGCTGGCAGCGGTCACCGACCCGGCCATCCGCGCCCGGCTCACCGCCCGGCAGGCCCTCGCCCGGTCCCGCGGGCGCGACCTCGTTGCCGCTCGCGAGACCGGCGAACGGGCGCTCGCCGAGGCGGAGCGAGCAGGCGACCGGGAGGCCCGTGTCCTCGCACTGTGGGGTCTCGGCGAGATCGCCCTCAACGCGGGCGACTGCGCCGCCGCCGTCGAACACCACACCGCGCTGAGCGTGTTCGACTCGGCCTTCCTTCCCGAGGAGGTTGTCGCCCTGATCCACATGGACGACTTCGACGCCGTACGGCGACTGCTCCGGACGGCGGGCGACGCTCCCCTGCGCCCCGCCATGCTCATCTGGGCCCAGGGAACCCTGAACATGGGGCTCGGGCGGCTCGACGACGCGGACGCCGACTTCGTCACCGCCGAGCGTCTCGAAGCGGACCTCCACGTGCCCGGCAACCTGGTCAACATCCGCGTCAACCGCGGCCTCCTCGCGATGCTGCGCGGCGACCGGGAGGCCGCGCGGGAACACCTGGACGTCGTGCGGGCGGCCGTGGCCGACCGGCCGAACACGGGCAACCACGCCACGCACCGGTACTTCGAGGCCGTCGTCGCCGACGCCGACGGCGACCACACGGAAGCGGCCGAACTCGTCCGGTCGGTGCAGCGCGACCACCCCTTCATCCGGTGGCGGCTCCTGCGCCCTCATGTCGTCCAGGCCGTGCGGATCGCCCTGCGCGGCGGGGACCGGAAGCTGGCCGAGGACCTCGCGGCCCAGGCCGCCGCACACGCCGCCCGCAACCCCAACGTGCCGACCGCGCAGGGGACGGCCGCCCACGCGTCCGCCCTGGTGAACGCCGACCACGGACTCCTGGAGCGGGCGGTGGACATCCTCCTGAACGGCCCCCGGCCACTGTCCCTGGCCGCCGCGTCCGCCGACCTCGGGCGCGCGCTTCTGGCCTCTGGCGACCCCGCCGCGACACCCGCCCTGACCAGGGCGCACGACATCTACGCCCGGGCCGGGGCCGACGCCGAGGCCGACCGGGTCCGGGCCGAACTGGAACGGGCCACAAGCCGCCCCGGCCGGCGCACCGGACGTCTCCGGCCGCGCACCGACCAGGGTTGGGACGCGCTCACGGCCTCGGAACGGAAGGTGGCCCGGCTGATCGCGGCGGGCCACACCAACCGGTCGGCCGCGGAGGCCCTCGTCGTCTCCCCGCACACGGTCAACACCCATCTGGCGTCGATCTTCCGCAAGCTCGCGGTGCGTTCCAGGGTCCACCTGGCCCGGATCGTCCTCGCGGAGGACGACGACGGAACGGCCGGCGACGACTGAGCGCGAGCTCTGCGCCCCCGTGCAAGGTGTGGTGCGCGGTGCGGCAACAGGAGGCGCGGGGCCAGCCCTAGCGTGACGGGCACACCGCGTTGCTTCGACGCGCGAACCAGCCACCCCGGATCGAGGAAGATTTCCATGCCGTACATCACCGTGGGCCAGGAGAACACCAACCCCGTCGAGCTGTACTTCGAGGACCAGGGGGCCGGGCAGCCGGTCGTCCTCATCCACGGCTTCCCGCTCGACGGCCACTCCTGGGAGCGGCAGACCGCCGCGCTGCTCGACGCCGGGCACCGTGTGATCACGTACGACCGCCGCGGGTTCGGGCGCTCCTCGCAGCCGACCACCGGCTACGACTACGACACCTTCGCGGCCGACCTGAACACCGTGATGGAGACCCTCGACCTGAACGACGCCGTCCTTGTCGGCTTCTCCATGGGCACCGGCGAGGTCGCCCGCTACGTGTCCACGTACGGCTCCGCCCGCGTCGCCAAGGTCGCCTTCCTGGCCTCGCTGGAGCCCTGTCTGCTCAAGACCGACGACAACCCGGGCGGCGTGGCCCCCAAGGAGTTCTTCGACGGAGTCGTCGCCGCGGTCAAGGCCGACCGATACGCCTACTACACCGCCTTCTTCAACGACTTCTACAACCTCGACGAGAACCTGGGCACCCGCATCAGCGAGGAAGCCGTCCGCAACAGCTGGAACACCGCGGCCCGCGGCGGTTCCTTCGCCGCGTCCGCCGCGCCGGCGACCTGGTACACCGACTTCCGCGCCGACATCCCCGCCGTCGACGTGCCGGCCCTGATCCTCCACGGCACCGCCGACCGCATCCTCCCGGCCGAGGGCACCGCGCGCCCCTTCCACAAGGCGCTCCCGTCGGCCGACTACGTCGAGATCGAGGGCGCCCCGCACGGTCTGCTGTGGACCCACGCCGAGGAGGTCAACACCGCTCTCCTCGCCTTCCTGGCGAAGTGACGCCGCACCGTTGACCCGCCGGGTGACGCCGGAGTTCCCGGTGTCACCCCGGCTCCCGGTCCCCTCGCGCGGGAACGGGTCCACTTGAGAGAGCAGACACCCCATGCAGTTCGGCATCTTCACCGTCGGGGACGTGACCCCAAACCCCACTGATGGTCGCACGCCGACCGAACGCGAGCGCATCAAGGCGATGGTCGCCATCGCGCTCAAGGCCGAGGAGGTCGGCCTTGACGTCTTCGCGACCGGCGAGCACCACAACCCGCCGTTCGTACCGTCGTCGCCGACCACCATGCTCGGCTACATCGCCGCCCGCACCGAGAAGTTGATCCTGTCCACCGCCACGACGCTGATCACCACCAACGACCCGGTGAAGATCGCGGAGGACTACGCGACGCTCCAGCACCTGGCCGACGGCCGGGTCGATCTCATGCTGGGCCGCGGCAACACCGGCCCGGTGTACCCGTGGTTCGGACAGGACATCCGTCAGGGCATCAGCCTCGCCAAGGAGAACTACGCGCTGCTGCGCCGGCTGTGGCGCGAGGACGTCGTGGACTGGGAGGGCACGTTCCGTACGCCGCTCCAGGCCTTCACCTCGACACCTCGGCCCCTGGACGACGTCCCGCCTTTCGTCTGGCACGGCTCCATCAGGTCCCCCGAGATCGCGGAGCAGGCCGCCTTCTACGGCGACGGCTTCTTCCACAACAACATCTTCTGGCCCGCCGACCACACCAGGCGCATGGTGCAGCTCTACCGGCGCCGGTTCGCGCACCACGGCCACGGCACCCCCGAGCAGGCGATCGTCGGCCTGGGCGGCCAGGTCTTCATGCGGAAGAACTCTCAGGACGCCGTACGGGAGTTCCGTCCCTACTTCGACAACGCGCCGGTGTACGGCCATGGGCCGTCGCTGGAGGACTTCACCGAGCAGACCCCGCTGACGGTCGGCTCTCCCCAGCAGGTCATCGACCGGACCCTGTCGTTCCGGGAGATCGTCGGCGACTACCAGCGCCAACTGTTCCTGATGGACCACGCGGGCCTGCCCCTGAAGACCGTCCTCGAACAACTCGACATCCTCGGCGAGGATGTCGTGCCCGTGCTGCGGAGTGAATTCGCCAAGGGACGTCCGGCCGACGTGCCGGAGGCCCCCACGCACGCGTCGCTCCGAGCCGTGGGGGAGGTGCCCGTCGCATGAAGCTGATCGTGGTCTCCGCCGGGCTGAGCACCCCCTCCTCCACCCGCCTGCTTGCGGACCGGCTGACCGAATCGACCCGCGACGAACTCGCCGCCCGGGGGCACGAGGCTTCGACGGAGGTCGTTGAGCTGCGCGAACTGGCCGGCGACATCGCCAACCACCTCGTGACCGGCTTTCCGCCCCCGCGACTGAGCGCCGCGATCGACGTGGTGACGGCGGCCGACGGCCTGATCGTCGTGACCCCCGTGTTCGCGGCCTCCTACAGCGGACTCTTCAAGTCCTTCTTCGACGTGATCGACCCGGACGCCCTCACCGGGAAGCCGGTCCTGACCGCGGCGACGGGCGGAACCGCCCGACACTCCCTGGTCCTGGAGCACGCCGTCCGCCCGCTCTTCGCCTATCTCCGCGCCGTCGTCGTCCCCACCGCCGTGTTCGCGGCCTCCGAGGACTGGGGCTCGGGCGGAGACGAGTACACCGACGGCCTGCCCGGCCGGGTCCGCCGCGCGGGCGTCGAGCTAGCCACGCTCATGGCGGCGCGCCCGGTCAGGGAAGAGCCCGGGGACGACGTCACCGTCCTCGAACGGCAACTCGCCGACCTGCGCTTCGACTGAGACGGGCCCCCGGGCCGGGCGACACCGGGGTGGTTCACATGGTTCATACTGTTCCGCCGTATGAGCGTGAACCGAGTGACGACAAGGACCGTGCCGGAGGAGCTCGACGGCGTACGGACACCCCTCCGAGGTAGGGACGCCGAACTGGCGTTCATCGAGGAGCGGCTCGACGCGCTCGGCCGGGGTGAAGGCGGGATCGTCCGCGTAGAGGGCCCCGCCGGAATCGGCAGGTCCAGGATCCTCGCCGAGGCCGCGGCGGCCGCGAGGCGGCGCGGGACGCGGGTGTTCGAGGGGGCGGCCGACCCCGACGAACAGTTCGTCCCGCTCGGGCCGCTCCTGGAAGGTGTACTCTCCGGCGAGGACGCGCTGTCGGGCGCCCAACGTCTCCGGGACCTCGCCACGACACCCGGCCAGCGGTTCTGGCTGCTTCAGGAGCTGGGGGACCGCCTGCGGGAGGCGGCTCGGAACGGCCCCCTGCTCGTCGTCCTCGACGACCTCCAGTGGTGCGACGACCTGACCCTTCTCACCTTCCACACCCTCGCGGCGGGACTCTCGTCGTACCCGATCCTGTGGCTGGTCGCCGTGCGCGGCGGCAGCGTGCCGTCGGGGGTGCGCACCACCCTGGACCGGATCCGTCAGGCGGGCGCACGCGAGCTGGTCATCGATGCGTTGGAGGACCGTGCGATCGCCCGGATCACCGAGGACGTTCTCGGCGCCCCTCCCGACCCGGACGTCCTCCGCCTCGCCCACCGCGCCGAGGGGGTGCCCCAGCTGCTGGTCGAGCTGCTCGGCTCGCTGCGCGAGGAGGCGGTGACGATCGAGAACGGCATGGCCAGGCTGTCGGCCGGACCTACCGCCCCACGCCAACTTCCCTCTGTCGCACGCCGCCTCGACCAGCTGTCCGACGAGGCACGGGAGCTGGTGCAGACGGCGGCCGCCGTGGGCGGCACGGTCACCGTCGCGCTGCTTGCCGAACTGCTCGGCGAGTCCTTGGCGGCGCTCATCACCGCCGTACGGGAATCCCTCGACGCGGATCTGCTCGCCGAGAGCGGCGATCGCCTTGCCTTCCGCCACGACCTGATCCGCGAGGCGGTGGAAGCCGGCCTGCCCCTGCCCCTGCGTCAGGCCCTGCGCCAACAGGCCGCCGGGCTGCCGCCGGGGAGAGCACCGGCTGATGCTGCGGAGGCCGAGAGGCCGGCGCCGAGGGACGCCGCGGAGGCCGACCGGCTGCGCACCGAAGCGGCGGAACTCGCGGCCACCGCACCCGGACCTGCCGCGGAGCGCAGCCTCAAGGCCCTGGAACTCATCGCGGCGGACGCTCCGGAGCGGCCGCGGTTCATCGCCGAGACGATCCCGCTGCTCTGGCAGACGGGCCGGGCCGAACAGGCGCGTGAGCTGGGAGCCTCCGCCCTGGCGGCCGGCGGTCTCGGACCCGAGGACGAGGCGCTCGTACGCCTCGCCCTGGCACGCCTCGCCGTACCGTTCGACTTCTCCGAGGCGGTCCGGCAGGCCCGCGCCGGCGCGGCACTGCCCGGGATCTCCGCGACCGCGAGGGGGCGACTGCTCGCCGCGCTCGCCGTCGGCCTGTCGATGTCGGGCGAGCACGCGGCGGCCGAACAGGTCGCCACGGAGGCGTGGGAGACCTCGGCCGCAGCGGGGGATCGCAGCGCCGAGGCAACTCTGACGACGGTCCGCTCGGCTGTGAGTTTCCACCACATGGACCTGACCGAGGCGTTCCGGCAGGCCGAGCGGTCCGCCGCGCTGGCCGACGCCCTGGGCGTCAGCACCTCGCTGTGGGTGCCGGAGGCCTTGTGGCACGCCCTCCTGTCGCACACCACCGGACGCACCGCGGAGGCGTTCGCCGTCGCGGAGGAGGGCATCCGGATCACCAGGGAGCAGGGCCGTACGGCCGCCACCCGCATGTGGCTCATGACGCGCTCCCGCATCCTGCTGGAAGCCGGACGGCTGGCGGAAGCCCGGGCCGACTGCGAAGCCGCGTCCGCGACCGACGATCCCGGCCCGGGCAACCTCGCCGACGTCACACTCCGGTACGTGATGCTGCGCGTCGCCCTCCACACCGACGACCGGAAGACCGCACAGGCGTACGCGGCGGAGGCGAGGCGCATGCGGAGCGACGGCGCACCCGTCGTCCGGCACTTCGGCTCCTGGATGCTGGCACTCATGGCCGACTCCGAAGGTCGGCCCGACCGTGCCATGGCCGAACTCGACGCGGTGATGACGTCGCCCGCCGAGGACCGGCCCGCGTACGCCGGCCTGATCGACCCCGCCGACGCCCCCGTGCTCGTCCGTCTGGCGCTGCGGGCGGGCGCGCTCGAACGGGCCGCGCAGGCGGTCGCCCAGGCCGAGCGGCGAGCCACACTCAATCCCGGCCTCACCTTCCTCGCCGCCACTGCCGCGCACGCCCGGGGGCTCCTCGACAACGACCTCGCCCCCCTCGTACGCGCCGTCCGGCTCTACGAGGACTGCCCCCGGGTGCTGGTCCGGGCGTCGGCACTGGAAGACGCCGGACGCAAGCTGGCAGCCACCCGAAGGTCCGAAGCGGTGCCGTACTTCGAGACGGCGCTCGCGCTCTACGCGCGCGCGGGCGCCGAACGGGACGTCGCACGGGTGCGCCGCCGCCTGCGGGCCGCCGCTGTCCGCAAGCGGCCCTCGCCGGTCGGACTCGACAGCGAATGGCCGGAGCTGACGGCCGCGGAGACACGCGTGGTACGGCTCGTGGCCCGAGGGTTGACCAACCAGCAGGCGGCCGAGCAGCTCTCCCTCTCCCAGCACACGGTGAGTTCGCACCTGCGCCGGGCCTTCACCAAGCTGGACGTCACCTCGCGCACGGAGCTGGCCCGGCTGGTCAAGCATCGCGACAGCGGAGAGTAGTCGCTTCGTATCCCACGTGGGCGTCATGGCAATGGACGATTCATGCGATGTGCCGACGTCGTCGTTTCCTCAGACTGATCAAGAACCGCGGAATGGAGAAGCCCGCGGGACAGTTGATCGAGAGAGGAACAGCGCATGACCGTAAGGCTCCAGCGAGCCCGCCCCGGCAGCCCCGAGCTCCAGGCACTCGTCGACGAGCTCGCGGAGCGGCTCGGCCGGTCCGTAGCCGTCGACGACCCGCTGGTCCGCATGGTCTGCACGAGCCGCCACTTCGGGGACGAGGACCCGGTGCGCATCGGCACCCTGCTGCAGGGCCGCGCCGACAACGCCACCATCCGCTACGTCCTCGCCCAGGGCGTGACCCAGTGGTCCAGAGCCGGATTCATCGACGGCCGTGACGATCTCGGACTGCTGCCCCGTTACGTCGTGCCGCTGCGCGAGCGCGGGCATCTCCTCGGGCTGCTCATGGTGGTCGTGCCCGAGAAGGCGCTCGGAGAGCAGGAGACGCGTGCCATCGCCCGGGCGGCGGACGCCATGGCCGCCCAGATGTACGGAGAGCACATCGCCGCCGACACCCGGAAGGCCGACGAGCGGGACCTGGTCCTCGCACTCGTCGGCACCGACGTCGCCACCCGTACCACCGCACGCCGGCGAGGCCGGGAACTCGGATTGCTCGGAGCGGCGGAGCACGTCCTGGTCACCGTCGTCCAACTGAGCGGCGCGACGGAGTTCGTGCGGCAGTCCGAGGCTGCCCTGTGCGCGGCGTTGGAAGGGTTCCGGCAGACGCGCTCCGCCCAGGGCCTCATCGCGATCGGCAAGGAGCGGGCGACGCTGCTCCAGCTCCGCGACCGCCCACCCGGCCCGGAGGAGGTCGCTGCCCAGTCCGCTCGCATCCTCGACGAACTCCACACCTTCCTGGGCCCGTCGGCGGACCCGGTGATCGGCGTCGGTGGTCGGCACCCCGGCCTGGACGACGCGTGGACGTCGTACGAGCAGGCGCTCGTGGCGGCCCGCGCGGCACGCCGACTGCCCTCCCTGAACAGCATCGGCGACTGGGAATTCCTCGGGGAGCTCGCCGTGCTGCTCCAGCTCCCCGAGCACGCTCTGAACGCGTCGCTAATCCCGAAGCCGCTCCGTACCCTGGCCGAGGCTCACGGCGGCGACCGCCTGCGGGACACCCTGCGCTGCTTCCTCGAACACGCGGGGTCGATCCCCAAGACCGCGGAGACGCTGGGCATCCACCGCACCTCGCTGTACTACCGCCTGCGCCAGATCCAGGAGATCACCGGACTCGACCTCGACGACGGCGCCCACCGGCTCACTCTGCACCTCGGCCTCAGGGTCGGCGAACTCCTCGACGCGGGCGCCGGCAGGGCCGGCTGACCCCGACTCGCTTCGACAAAGCGAGGAGGATCCACGGCCCGATTCCTACAGCTCGCGGTGGTGCCGGCGACGGGCCCCATTCGATGATGTACGGGACGGGCGGGGACGACGTACCGCCTCTGACCAGGGGAGAGGTCATGGAGCAACTGATCACGACGGACGGCGCACGGCTCGCGTACCAGGACACCGGCGGCGACGGCGTCCCGCTGGTGATGCTGCACGGCTGGGGGCAGACGCAGGCGATGTTCCGCCACCAGATCGAGGGGCTCGCACCAGCCCGTCGGGTCGTCACCGTCGACCTGCGCGGCCACGGTCAGTCGGACAAGCCGCACCACGGCTACCGCATCGCCCGGCTCTCCCGCGACGTGCTGGAACTCGTCGACCACCTCGGCCTTGACCGGTTCGACGCCCTGGGCTGGTCCATGGGCGTCTCCGTGTGGTGGAGCTTCATCGACCAGTACGGGACCGGACGGATCCGGCGCTTCGTCGCCGTCGACCAGCCCGCGGCGGTCGCCGCCGTGCCCTGGACGACCGAGCGGGAACAGCGGGACTCCGGCGCCATCTTCGACGTGTCGGGGCTGTTGTACCTGGGTGCGGCCCTCGCGGGGCCGGAGGGCGACACGGTCCGCGCCGACTTCGTGTGCGGCATGTTCTCCGGCGAGCCCGACCCCGAGGTGCTGGCCTTCGTCGGCGAGGAGATCCGGTCGACACCCGCCTATGCGGGCGTACCGCTGCTGTTCGACCACTGCGCGCAGGACTGGCGCGACGTGCTTCCCCGGATCGATGTGCCGACCCTGGTGATCGGCTGTGAGGGAAGCCATGTGCATCCCGATTCGCAGCGCTTCGTCGCCGAGCGGATTCCCGGCGCACGCCTGCACGTCTTCGCCTCCGACGTGGCGAGCTCGCACTTCCCCTTCCTGGAGAACCCGCCGGCCTTCAACGCCGTGGTGGAGAAGTTCCTGGCCGAGGAGCCGGCGAACGGGGCGTGAATCCGCCCTCCGCCCGCACACACCTACGGCTAGGAGAATCCCCATGACCCTCACACTTATGTCACGTGCGCACGAACGGGTGCCCCGGCAAGCGCCCGATCTGACCTCGCCCTCCTCCCGCTCGGGGGGGCTGGTCCAGATGCTCTCCGAGATGCCGGAGACGAACGACCGGACCCACGTCTACCTCGGCGTCCATGTCCGTGGGCCGGTCACCGTCGTCCACGAGCGCGCCGAGACCTTGTTGGAGCCGAGCGACCTGGTCTTCTGCGACCCGGCCCGACGGCACCTGCTGCGCTTCGGCGAGGACTGCCAGATGATCTTCTTCCGGGTGCCCCGTTGCTATCTGGGTCTCACGGAGTCGGAACTGAACAGGGTGCTCGGCGTACCCGTACGCGGCCGGGAGGGGATCGGGGCGCTGGCGTCCGAGTTCCTGACCGCGCTCGCCGACAAGGCGGAGTTCCGTCGGTCCACGATCGGGGACCGACGTGCTCGGACGGCCGTACAGCTCCTCTCCGTCCTGGTCATGGAGCTCCTCGAAGCGGAGACGGCGGACGCGGCCGACGACGCGCTCGGAGCCAGCAACGAGATGCTGTCCCGTATCCACGCCCACATCGAAGAACACCTGATGGACCCGGACCTCTCGCCGGAGTCGATCGCACGCGCCCACCACATCTCCGTCCGGTACCTGCAGAAGCTGTTCCAGAACGACGGCAGCACGGTGACCCAGTGGGTGCGGCAGCGCAGGCTCGAGTCCTGCCGGTTCGAGCTGGGCCGTTCCGACCGGAGAATCACCATGGCTGCGGTGGCACACCGCTGGGGCTTCAGCAGCCCCTCGCACTTCAGCCGCACGTTCCGTGGGGCCTACGGCATGAGCCCCAGCGAATGGCAGGCGCTGGCGACATCGGCCTTCGCGGCGACGACTGCCGGTGCCCCGGACGAGCGAAGGCGCTGAGACGTGGGTGCGCGCGTGTGACAGAACGGATGCGCGCACGTGCAAGAGGCGCCACATCCACGGTCCTACCGTGAGTAACGGTCGCACGGACCTCTTGCCGAATTCCGGGCCGCGACCTGACCGTCGTGACGACGCCCCACACGTGGCCGGACACCGAGAAGAGAACTCGCATGACCAACCCCACCGTCGTCCTCGTGCACGGTGCCTTCGCCGACGCGACAGGCTGGATAGGCGTCATCTCGGAACTGCGGAGCAGCGGTATCCCAGTGATCGCTCCGTCGAACCCGCTGCGGGGCCTGACGTCGGATGCCGCCTATCTCGCCTCCGTCCTGGTACAGGTCGACGGCCCGGTGATACTCGTCGGCCATTCCTACGGCGGTGCGCTGATCACCGTGGCCGGCGCCGCGGAGAACGTCGTGGCGCTCGTCTACGTGGCCGCCTACGTGCCCCACGAGGGGGAGAGCCTCGGCCAGCTTCAAGGGAGCTTCCCCGCGTCCCCGCTGACGGGCAGCCTGAAGGAGTGGGCGTACCCACTCCCCGACGGCGACTCCGGGGTCGAGGTCACCATTGAGGAGACGGCCTTTCCCTCCGTGTTCGCGGCGGACGTGCCAGAGGACGTCGCCGGCGTCCTGGCAGCGGCTCAACGCCCGCTCGCCGTGGCCGCCTTCACCGAGACCGCGTCCGCGGCGGCGTGGCGGACCAAACCGTCCTGGGCCCTGGTGGCCGGGGCGGACCGCACGATCAGCCCCGAGGTCCAGCGCTTCGGCGCCGCACGGGCCGGAGCCCTCGTCGTCGAACTTCCGGACGCCTCCCACGCCGTGGTCCTCTCCGAGCCCACCCGGGTCGCCGACCTGATCAGAGACGCGGTACGGGCGACGAGCTGACCGACCGGCCTCCGGGACGACAGGAGCGGGACCGGGCCAGTCGGGGTGCCACCCGCGCGCGGGGCCGAGCCCGGACTGAAACGGAGGACCTATCCACCTGGCCGTGGAGCGTCTGGAGTGAGGGTGTGGATCAGACCTTCTCGATGGCCACACGGCTGTGAGAGGCGGTAAGCATTCCGATGTCTTCCCATCGGACGTCGTGATCGCCGGCCGCTGTTTCGGCCGCTGCCCCTCCGCACATGTCATGTGCGACGGCATACCGTCCTCGTCACGCAAATTCGTATCGCGCGAACAGTATCGACACGGCCTGGGCTCTGAAGACCAGTGGTCGCTCGGCCGCCAGTCCAACAGTCATCCCCGTCACTGATCTCGACCTCCGCAGTGCGTTGGACGATCTCCATGTCCATGCGGACAGTGGCGGCGTTCTCGGCGAGGTGCCGGCGGTAGCCGCGTCGACCCAGACCTTGCGGAGGCTGGGGTGCGCGCCGTAGGCCCTGGTCGACCAGACGAGTGCCGGCAACGCGGGCAAGCTGCGTCAGCGACAAAAGCCGGTTGACCACCAGATGAGGAGAGCCAGCTCAGGCGGAGAGCCACGACGCGTCACTCTGCTTCTGGCCTGACCTCTGTCGACCAGGCAGCGAACGCGATCAGGATGCTGTTTCGCATGTCATGGCCCGGATACTCGCAAAATGCGTCAACGGTACATAAGCACACGGGCGTGGTAAGGCCCGCACCGAGTCGAGAGACGGCGACTGTAGCGAGCGGGTGCAGCGATTCCCCCCGCACGGTCTTTCACCGAAGCTGGAGGCTGTCCGCGCCCGGAGAGAGGGTGAGGGCCATGAGTGCTCAGTCCGCCGATGGCCGTGTACAGGCGGCCGGACAGACCGCGAAGGAGCAGGCATCGGCCACAGCGGGCCAGGCCAGGGAGGCCGCCGGCGACGTGGCGGGCACCGCGCTGGATCAGGCCAGGACGGTGGCCGGCGAGGCGCGACGCCAGGCCGGAAGCGCCGTGGGTGACCTTCGGGGCCGTGTGACCGAGGAGGTGGAGGGTCAGACGCGGCGGGCGGCCGGGACGGTGCGCCAGTGGGCGGACGATCTCGCGGAGTTGGCGCGCAACGCGCCCGACGACTCCTCGGTCCGCAGCATGGTGTCCCAGGTGGCGGATGGTGGTCACCGGGCGGCGGACTACCTGGACCGGCACGGTGTGGAAGGCATGACCGAGGACCTGAAGGGATTCGCGCGGCGCCGGCCGGGTGCGTTCCTGGCGGGGGCGGCGCTGGCGGGGCTCGCGGTCGGCAGGATGGCCAAGGCCGGCAGCAAGGCGCAGTCCGGACAGGGGTCGCAGCAGGATCGGACTCCGGTCCAGGGCGATGGCTCGCCGCGGGCACCCGAGGGGGCCGTCCGGCCGGAGTACCGCAGTTACCCGGAGGTGCCCGAGAGGACCGTACAGCCGGAGGCGCAGCCCTACCCGCAAGGGGCCGTACAGCCGGGACCGCGGGCCTATCCGGAGGTGTGACATGTCATCGATGGCACCGGAGCCGCGGGGCCAGGACTCTTCGGTCGGAGAGCTGTTGTCGGAGGTGACCTCGGACGTCCAGGCGCTCTTCCGGCAGGAGGTGGAGCTGGCCAAGGCCGAGATCCGGGAGGAGACCGCCAAGGTGGGCAAGGCCGCCGGCGTGTACGGCGGTGCCGGGTTCGGCGGGTACATGGTCGCGCTGTTCGCCTCGCTGGCGGCGATGTTCGGCCTGGCCAATGTGGTGGACACCGGATGGGCAGCCCTGATCGTCGCCGCGGTGTGGGCGGTGATTGCGGCAGTGCTGTTCGTGATGGGCCGCTCCCGGATGCGGGAGGTGTCCCCGAAGCCGGAGCAGACCGTGGAGACACTGAAGGAGGACGCGCAATGGGCACGTCACCCGACCAAGTGAGAAGCGAGATCGAGGCGACCCGCGAGCGCCTGTCGGAGAACGTCGACCGGCTGGCCGACCGCACCAGTCCGAAACGGATGGTGCGCCGCCGCACCCATCGAGTCCGTAGCGCGGTCTCCGGCGCGCGCGAGCGCGTCATGGGCACCGCTTCCGCGACCACGCACAACGCCAAGGGCCGCACTCAGCAGGCCGCAGCGTCCGTTCAGGACAGCGTCGGCCAGGCCGCGGACACGATGCGTCAGACGGCCGGCCAGGTCGGCGAAGCGGTCAGCGGCGCGCCGGAGCAGGCGGTCCGGCAGACGCAGGGCAACCCGCTGGCGGCCGGGCTGATCGCCTTCGGCGCCGGGCTGCTGGCTGCCTCGCTCCTGCCCACCTCGCAGGCCGAGGAGCAGGCAGCCTCCCAGCTCTCCGAGAAGGCCGGTGAGGCGATGGAGCCCGTCAAGCAGGCGGCGATGGAGTCCGCGCAGCACGTGAAGGAGGACGCCACCGAGAGGGCCAGGCAGGCCGCCCAGGAGGTCAAGGACACCGCCGCGGAAGCCGCCCGCACCACCAAGGAAGAGGCAAGCGGCCAGGCCGGGCAGGTCACGGAGCAGGCCCGGCAGTCCGGCCGGCAGGTAACCGACGAGGCCCGTCAGCAACCCCCCGGCTCTGCCTGAATCATCAGCTGCCGCTGCACCGCTGGGTTCCTCCGGGTGCAGCGGCAGCGATCGGAAGGGGTGGCCATGGCCCGCCACCGCACAGGTCGCGACGAGACCTCCCGCCTGGACGGGCACACGACCCCGCCGGCAAAGAAGCCGACCGACCTGCCCAAGGACTGACCGGGCTGCCGCCCTGACCTACTACGGCGTCCTGGCGATCTTCCCCACCCTGCTCGCCCTGGTCTCGATCCTCGGTCTGCTGGGCAGCTCGGCGATCAAACCGATGATCGACAACCTTGGCAGTCTGGCCCACGGCGCCGCCCGGACCATCCTCAACAACGTCCTGAAGCAGCTCCAGGGAAACCAGGGCGGGGCAAGCATCGCGCTGATCATCGGAATCGCGCTGGCACTGTGGTCGGCTTCCGGATACATCGCCGCGGCTGCCGTGCCGACGGCAGGGATGAGGGTACCCGGCTGCCGGCGCGCGTCGGCGCGCCACCCGGCCGGACGCGGCCGGTCAGCCGGGAAGGACGGATCGACAGCATGACCACGCATACCCCGCTCCGTCGCCCGCCCCCCGCGGGCGGCAGCGATTTCGCCCGCCTGTCCAGGAAAATCGCCGAGGCCGGCCTGATGAACAGGCGCCCCGGCTACTACACCGGCCGGTCCATCGCCGTGGCCGTCGCCTACGCCGGTGCCTGGGCCGCCTTCGTCCTCATCGGCGCCGGCTGGTGGACCCTGGCGGTTGCCGCGTTCCTCGCCGTGATCTTCGGGCAGGTCGCTCTGCTCGCCCATGACGTCGCGCACCGCCAAGTGTTCCGCCGACGCGGGCCCAGCGAGACCTCCGGCCGTATCGCCGGGGCCGCGATCGGGATGGGCTACGGATGGTGGCAGGACAAACACACCCGCCACCACGCCAACCCCAACCACGAGGGCCTCGATCCCGACATCGCCCCCGACCTGCTGGTGTGGTCCCAAGACCAGGCTCGCGCCGCAACCGGACTGCCCAGGCTCATCGGCCGCTGGCAGGCGTTCCTCTTCTTCCCGCTGCTCGCGCTGGAGGGGATCAACCTTCACGTCTCAAGCGCGCGGGCACTGGGCAACCGCGCCCTGAAGAACCGCACCCTGGACGGCATGCTGCTCTACGGGCACATCGCGGCCTACCTGACCGCGCTGTTCCTCGTCCTGCCCGCAGGTATGGCGATCGCGTTCCTGGCCGTCCACCAGTGCCTGTTCGGCCTCTACCTCGGCTGCCTGTTCGCACCCAACCACAAAGGCATGCCGATCCTGACCGGCAACGACCGCCCCGACTTCCTGCGCCGCCAGGTCCTGACCGCACGCAACGTACGCGGCAACTGGTTCACCGACCTCGCGCTGGGCGGACTGAACCACCAGATCGAACACCACCTGTTCCCCAGCATGCCCAGCCCCCACCTGCGCAGGGCCCGGCCCATCGTCCGCCGCTACTGCCAGGACCTGGGAGTGGACTACCTGGAAACCGGCCTGATCAGCTCCTACCGGCAGGCACTCGCCGGCCTCCACCGAGCAGGAGCGCCACTGCGGCGAGCCCGTATCAGCGCAGCCGGCGCGTAACGCTCGCCTGCCCACCGCAGGGCGGCTCCCGCCAAGAAGGGCCGCGGCCCATGGCCCGGCAAGCAACCGCACACTCAGTCGGCGGGCCAGATCCGGGTAAGAGGTCGCTTGCTCGGCTGCCACATCCGGCGCGCCGTCGGATGGCTTCGGGGGCGCAACGCGTGTCCTGCGGCGCAGGACAGTTCGTTGTGAGCGCAGACAATGGGGGCGAACGGACACACCCACGTGGCCTCCCCTGCGAAGCGTGCAGTGTGGTGCGGTGGTGGCGCATGGGCGCCCACACCGCACCAGCGACAGCGCGTCAGCCAGGCCAGGTGCCGGTGAAACGACGTGTCACGGTGGCGCCGGCGCGGTCGCCGGCGGCCTTGGCCCCGGGGAAGACCGCCCCCTGGAGGATGGCCGCGAGCAGGGCCTCCTGCCAGGTGCGGTCCTCGTCGGTGGCGTCGGGGGCGTCCTCGTCGTGACCCAGCATTTTCCACGCCTGTTTGAATGCGGCGCCGGCGATCACGCCGCTGAGGACACCGAGGGCGAGACCGACCGGCTCGTAGGCGATCTTCGCAGCCTTCGCCAGGTCACCCCTTTCCCCGGCGGCGGCGCAGCAACAGCAGTGCCGCGAGGAGTGCGCCTGCGGCCGTGAACAGGGCGGTCCGGTTCTCGCGGACGAGCGGCGCGATCTGCCCTGCCCTCTCCCGCAGCGGTTCGGGCGTCTTGTCCTGCAGGACCTGGCCGGCCTGGCCGGCCTTGGCCTTCACCTGCTCGGCTGCCTGGGCTGCCTTCTCCTTGACCGGGTCGGGCAGCTTGTCCTGTACCAGGTGAGCGGCGTCGGCCGCCTTGGCCTTGATCTGCCCGCTCAGCTCGGCGGCCTTCTGCCCCGCCTGTTCCTTGACGGCGACCGCTGTCTCCTGAGCGCGGGCCTTGACGTCCGTCTTGGCGGCCAGCTCCTGGACGGTCTGGCCCAGCTCCTGACGGGTGTGTTCGACCTGCTCGCGCAGGTCTTCGGGGCTTGAAGCGGCCTGTTCGTCGTGCGAGGGCTGGGTCATCGGTGTGCGCTCTCCTTGATCTGTGCCACGTCGGCCTTGACGTTGTCCATGGCATGCTCGGGAACGGGTGGGCTTGCCTCGGCGATCTGCTTCTTGCCCACCAGGGCCATCACCGCAGTGATCGAGCCGAGTACGACGGTGATGATCAGGGCCGCAGCCCACAGCGGCAGCGCCACGGCGATGGCGGCGATCACGGTGGCCACCAGGGCCTGCAAGGTCAGCATGCCGAAAACGCCCGCGCCGCCGAACAGCCCGCCGCCTTTGCCGTACCGCTTGCCCTTTTCCTTCATCTCGGCCTGTGCCAGCCGCATCTCCCCGCGCACCAGCTCGGTCAGCTGCTGCGAAGCACGCTGTACCAGCTCACCGACGGGTTCATGGCCCGCTGCGGGCTCGGGGGACGGGTGTCCAGCGCCGTACGGGTCGGTATGCGCCATGCTCGTCGACTCCTGTGTGCCCGTTCAGTGGTCCCGAGTGGTGTCGTCCTGGATGGGGGCGTCGGCGTTGCGCTTGACCGAGTCGATGCCGCCCAGGCAGGCCCGGTGGGTTTCGTAGTGCTCGCTGGTGGCGATCACCTGCCCGTTCGTGGCAATCAGAACGAAGTGATACCCCTTACCCGGGGTGTGCCGGACCTCATAGCGCGCAGCCATCGTCTCCTCCTCCTTACCTCTGGGCCGGAACACGTCAACTTCTCGGGTGTCCTGTGATCAGGCGGCCAATCCCGCCACGCACGGCGAATACCGGCGGGCGTTCACGGGCGAGCCCGACGCCCGGTCGGTGGGAGCGCTGCCTCAGGTGAGACGGCACCATCCACACCAGCAAGGAAGAAGACTGCCCGGCGTGACCCACCTGAAGCCGCGCCCCGTCACGTTGGGCGTCGCCCAGAAGCAGGACCGCGACCATGACCGTGACAACCAGGACCACCAGGACCGGCCATTTCGCGATCGACCACGCCGCCAGCGCCGCGTCCCCCAGGCCCAGCACGGCGCCCGCCTGACGTGCCGGCCCACCGGCAGCCCACCGGTGAGTACGGAGGAAGGCGGCGACCTAGCCCGACGCCGACCACACGGTCGGCGCCAGACCCACGATCGCCATGACGAAACCCACCCCGCCGTAGCCCCGCAGCTGCTTCACGGCGACCCTTGGTCGGGGCAGCACCCGGTCTGCGAGCTCGTCGTCCTTGAACTCCTTCAGCGTTCCCTTCAGCACCGCCCCAAGGATCGCTTCCCAAGCTCGGTCGGCGCCTCCGGAGCCCGCTCCTCCACCTCCGCGTCCAGGCACCCAACCCAGCCTCCGCCCCGCTACTGCCCGCCGGGTCACCGGCCCCGGTGTCGACGCTCCTGCAGCTTCTTCATCTGGCTCTCCAGAAGCCCGCCGCGATGAGTGCCGGCCTTGTGCCGTCCCTTGCTGCTCTGCTCAGCCGGGTGCTTCTGCCGCAGTTTGCCCACCATCTCCCTGGCCCGTTGCCTCATCCTCTCGGCGTCCATGACCGCTCCTCCTCACACCACCCGTTCAGTCCTTTTTGTCAGATTCGCACACCGAATGAAGCGCCGCACCCTGCTGATTTCACACCTTGCACGGAAGCAGCAGCGTCCCGGTCGGCCTGGCCGGTGATGTGCTGACGCCAGTCGGCTGGTGGTGCGATGCCGCCGCCAGGACCGCAGCTGTCCACGTGGCAACGGGTCCCTGCGCGTGTGCCACAGCAACTGCACCCATGCTCTCGTACCGTCCCGGCATGGATGACGTAGAACCACGTGGTGACAGCGGCGAGCCCACTGCGCGATCCGGTTATGGGCCGGTTTCCCTTCAGGACGTCCTGCGGGAGCTGAACAGCAATCTGCAGTCGCTCTCGGCGCAGGGCGCTGCCCAGAGGCATCCCCGCACCCCCGTTGCGCGGTCGACGACCACGGCCGCGGCGCGCCCGCGAGTAGTGCCCACGCCCCTTCGAACGGCAACACCTCGGCCGGCTTCGACGACGGAGGGAACGCTGCCATGGCGTGGGTCCGCTCGGCGGTGACGGTGTGGTCCGGCAAGTGCGCGGCGAGTTCCTGCAGCCGCTCGTGACGGCGGACTGCTCGTATACGGCGGCCCTGCCGCAGCCAATACCGCCGCACATCCGTCATCCGTCCTGTAACGAAGCATCACTCTGTGATGGCCTCAACGGGCCCGCAGGATTGGTTGAAACCCCGGTTTCCAGTACGCACTCGCGGCTTGCTCACCTCTCCCGGCCTGCCGTACAGCTCCGGGCGGTCGCCCGGTCTGTTAAATCGCCCCTCTTCTGAGCGAAAGGAAGAATTGTTCTCGGTCCGGGTAAAATTGCGAGCGAAGTAGTTGCCTGGGGTGTATCGGTGGCCAATGGGTGATCGTCGGCGGCACCGGTCGGAAGAGGCGCGCGATGGATGTATGGCTGATCTGGTTGATCACCGGGGCTGTATTGGCTGTGGTGGAAATCTTCACCCTCACTACTGCGCTCGGGCTGCTGGGTGCATCCGCGTTGGTCACTGCGGGATTCGCCGCGATCGGGCTGCCGTTGCCCTTCCAATTCCTGGTGTTCACCATCGTCGCCACAGTCAGCTTGCTGTTCGTGCGCCCCATTGCGCTGCGCCACGTGCTCCAGCCCCAGGCAGCGCGATTCGGCATAGATGCACTCGTCGGCAGGGCTGCCTACGTAGTCTCGGAGGTGACGGGCCTGGGCGGCAGAGTCCGCATCGACGGGGAGGAATGGACGGCCCGCGCCTACGACGAGACGCTGGTGATTCCCCCAGGAACGACCGTCGATGTCATAGAGATCAGCGGCACCACCGCGCTCGTCTACCCCAGGGAATGAACCATGGAAGCCTCGGCGTTCCTCATCGCCGGCCTGATCGTCGCGCTCATCGCGGTTTTCACCGTCGTGCGGGCGGTACGCATCGTGCCCCAGGCGCGCGCTCGCAATGTCGAACGACTCGGCCGCTACCACCGCACACTGAAACCCGGCCTCAATCTCGTCATCCCCTACATCGACCGCGTCCATCCCATGATCGACCTGAGGGAACAGGTCGTCTCCTTCAAACCGCAACCGGTCATCACCGAGGACAACCTGGTCGTCGAGATCGACACCGTTCTGTACTTCCAGGTCACCGACCCACGAGCGGCTTTCTATGAGATCGCGAATTTCCTGCAGGCAGTCGAGCAGCTCACCGTCACCACCTTGCGCAACGTCGTGGGATCCATGGATCTGGAAAAGACTCTCACCTCGCGCGACACCATCAACAGCCAGCTCCGTGGCGTGCTGGACGAGGCAACCGGCAAGTGGGGGCTGAGAGTCAACCGAGTGGAGATCAAGGCCATCGACCCCCCTCAGTCCATCAAGGACGCGATGCAGAAGCAGATGCGAGCCGAGCGGGACAAGCGGGCCGCGATCCTCGGGGCCGAAGGACAACGCCAGTCGCAGATTCTCACCGCCGAGGGCGACAAGCAGGCTGCGGTCCTTCGCGCGGAGGGTAACCGTACAGCTGCGATCCTTCAGGCCGAGGGCCAGTCCCGGGCCATCGACGAGGTGTTCCAGGCCGTACATCGCAACGACCCGGACCCCAAGTTGCTCGCCTACCAGTACCTCCAGATGCTGCCCCAACTCGCGCAAGGCTCGGGCAGCACCTTCTGGGTGATCCCCAGCGAGATGACCTCCGCGCTCCAGGGTGTGTCCCGAGCCTTCAGCGAGGTGCTTCCCCAGTCGTCGGCCACCCGCGAGAAACTTTCGGACGACAGCGCTGCCCGGGCCGCCAACGACACAGCGCAGGCCGCAGAAGCCGCTGCCCAGGCCCTCGCCGACGCGGCCAAGGCCGATGGCGTCACCTCCGGCGCCCTCCCGGCTCACCCCCACGCTGACGGCGGATGACAACCACCGAGCATCCTTGAAGCCACCCAGGCCGACGTCTCCTCAGAGTCCCGCACAACCCGGGTGTGCCACCTCAACCTGCGCCTGCAGCAGCTCGCACCACACCTCCTGGTCGGCCACGAGGCGCCCCAGGCCCGCCGCGACGCCCACCTCGTCTGCCACAGGCAGGCAGGCCCGTGACCGGGTCAACCAGCAGATACGGCGTATCGCCGCCTGGCGGGGGCTCGGGGATCGGCCTGTGGCCGGCCGGAGCGCAGGACCCGCTCGAGGAACCTCCCGTTCGCCCGGACGGCGCCGTGCCGCCCAGGGGCAAGCCCAGGATCAGGACATGTCCGAGCCGCGTAGCAGGAGCTGTGCCACGGCCATGCCGGCCACCACGATCGCGGCCCGAAAGGGCCACCTGGTCCGGGCCCTCGACGGCACAGCCGCACCCGCGACCGCGATGATCCCGGCCGCCGCCAGTACCCAGTCCGAGATCTTCACCCCACGGGGCGGCCCTACGACGACCACGGCCATGGCCGCCAGCATCACGAGCGGGGCCAGCCACCGGCAGGCCGTAGGGCCCAGCCGCTGCGGCAGCCCCCGCACACCGGTCGCGAGATCGTTCTCGATGTCCGGAAGGACGTTCGCCAGGTGCGCTCCCACGCCCAGCAGCGCCCCCGCTGTCACCGCCCACCAGGCGGGCCAGGACGGCGACGGCAGACCGAGAGTGACGAAGGCCGGCAGCGCGCCGAAGGCCGTCGCATAGGGCAGTGGCGAGACCACCGTGTGTTTGAGCCGCAGATTGTAGGCCCAGCCGGCCGCTACGCCCGCCAGGTGTGCCGCTCCCGCGGCGGCGCCGCTCAGCAGTGACAGCGGCACGCACAGCGCCAGCGCCGTTCCGGCAGCGACGGCCGCTGCCCGGGGCGGGAGTTCCCCGGTGGCCACCGGCTTGTCGCGGCGCCCGCAGGCCGTGTCGCGCTGTGCGTCGGCCGCGTCGTTGCACCAGCCCACTGAGAGCTGACCGGTCAGCACGGCCGCGGCCACCGCCGCCGATCCCGCCACCCCGCGGCCCGCCGCCACGGCCAGGGCGGTCACGAATACCGTCACGGCGAGCGCCGGCTCCAGGTGGCAGGAGCGCAGCAACACCGGGACACGGTGTGTCGTGCGCGAGACAACCCCAGACGGGTGGAGAGACACGTGTGCACGGTAATCGGGTGTCCAGCGCGAGGAAGGCATTACCGACATGCGTGTCCCCCTGATCGCCGACCGTTCCTCGTCCCTGTCCCCATCGCCGTCCCCGCCCACCGCGCCGCGCCGCAGAGCCGTGCCCGCCGCGGCGACCACGATCGCCGCTGTCCACACCGTGCTGCCGCCGCACCGTTACTCCCAGGAAGACCTCACCGAGCCGATCGGCGACCTGTGCCTGCCCCCCGGGGCGGACCGCGCCGTGCTGCGCCGCCTGCACGCCTCCGCCGGTGTGCGCACGCGTCACCTCGCCCTGCCCATCGAGCGGTACGCCGGTCTCGGCGACTTCGGACAGAGCAATGACGCGTGGATGGCCGCGGGCCTGGAACTGGGCGAGGAAGCCCTCACCGGCGCGTTGAACAAGGCGGGACTCGGACCGGCCGATGTGGACCTGCTGGTGTGCGCCTCCATCACCGGCGTCGCCGCCCCGTCGCTCGACGCCCGGCTGGCCGGGCGAATGGGGCTGCGGTCCGACATCAAGAGACTTCCGGTGTTCGGCCTGGGCTGCGTGGCGGGCGCCGCGGGCCTCGCCCGGGTGCACGACTACCTGCGAGGGCACCCCCACGACACCGCTCTGCTGCTCACCGTCGAACTGTGCTCGCTGACGCTCCAGCGCCGCGACGACTCCCGCGCCAACCTCGTCGCCGGAGCCCTGTTCGGTGACGGTGCGGCAGCGCTCGTCGCCCGCGGAAGCGGCGATGGCGGTGACGGCGGTTGCGCCGGGCCGGACTCGGCCGGGCCCTCGGTGGTGGCCACGCGCAGCCGTCTGTATCCCGACACCGAACGGCTCCTGGGGTGGGACATCGGCGCCGGCGGATTCCGTGTCGTGATCGATGCCGGTGTTCCCGGCATCGTGCGGGACCACTTCGGTCGGCACCTGCGTGCCTTCCTGGCGGAACACGGCCTCACCACCGACGACATCGGGACCTGGGTGTGCCATCCGGGAGGCCCCAGGGTCCTCTCCGCCGTGACCGACACCCTTGGCCTGCCCGACGATGCCCTGGACTCCGCGCGGCGCTCCCTCGCTGCGGTGGGGAACATGTCCTCGGTCTCCGTCCTGCACATCCTGCAGAGCATCCGGGAGTCCCGTCGGCCCGAGCCCGGTACGTGGGGGATGCTCATGGCGATGGGCCCGGGATTCTGTTCCGAACTCGTTCTGCTGCGCTGGTAAGTGAGTGGTCCTCGTGCCCTGGTACACGCTTCTCGTCCTCGCCGTCGCCGCCGAACGCGTCGCCGAACTCACCGTCGCCCGGCGCAACGCGGCCTGGACCCTCGCCCGCGCCGGTGTGGAGCACGGCCGTGGCCACTACCCGGTCATGGTCGTCCTGCACACGGGCCTGCTCGCGTGCTGCCTGGTCGAACCCGTGCTCGCCGATCGGCCGTTCCTGCCCGCTCTGGGGTGGCCCATGCTGGCGCTCGCCGTACTGGCCCAGGCGCTGCGCTGGTGGTGCATCACCACACTCGGGCCCTACTGGAACACACGGGTCATCGTCGTTCCCGGAGCGCGCATGGTCCGCGCCGGACCCTACCGTTTCCTGCGCCACCCCAACTACGTCGCGGTCGTCGTGGAGGTCGCCGCCCTGCCCCTGGTGCACTCGGCCTGGCTGACCGCGACGGTGTTCAGCGTCGCCAACGCGGTGCTGCTCGCGGTCCGTGTCCGCTGCGAGAACGCGGCCCTCAACCGAGCGGTGGCCGCGTGAGCGGCAGCCACGACCTGCTGATCGTCGGAGGCGGACCCGCCGGCCTCGCCACCGCCCTGCATGCCGCGCGCGCCGGTCTCGACACCGTCATCGCCGAGCCACGCCGGGCGCCGGTCGACAAGGCGTGCGGCGAGGGCCTGATGCCCGGCGCCGTCCGCGCCCTCGCCGCGCTCGGCCTGGAGGTCCCCGGCCACGCCATCACCGGCATCCGCTACATCCAGGGTCCCCGCCAGGTCCAGGCCGCGTTCCGGTGCGGCCCCGGCCTCGGCGCGCGCCGCACCGACCTGCACAGCGCCCTGCACCGGGCTGTCCTGGACGCCGGGGTGCCGGTACTGCCCCTGCGGGTGGAGGAAGTACGGCAGGACACCGCGGGCGTGAGCGTCCCCGGCACGGGGCTGCGCGCCCGGTGGCTGGTCGCTGCGGACGGCCTGCATTCACCCGTGCGCCGTTCTCTCGGCCTGGAGGTCAGGACCCGGGCGGCGGGGGCACCCCGATACGGGCTGCGCCGGCACTACGCGGTGCCCCCCTGGTCGTCCTACGTCGAGGTGCACTGGGGGGCGCACGCGGAGGCGTACGTCACCCCGCTCGGCCCCTCACTTGTCGGCGTCGCTCTGCTGACGGCCCGGCGAGCCCCCTTCAGCACCCAACTGGACGGCTTCCCCGAACTGGCGGCCCGCCTCCCCCCGGAAGCGGCCGTCACCGCGGTGCGAGGCGCGGGACCGCTGCGCCAGAGAGCCCGAACCCGCGTTCACGGCCGGGTACTGCTCGTGGGCGACGCCGCTGGATACGTCGACGCGCTGACCGGCGAGGGCGTCTCCCTCGCCCTCAGCGGCGCCGAAGCCGTGGTCGCCAACGTGTGCCGCGGCACACCCAGCCGCTACGAAACCGACTGGAGCCGCGCGACCCGTCACCACCGCCTCCTGACGGACCTGCTGGTGAGGGCCCGCCAGCAGCCCGTGCTCGCCTCACGCATCATGCCCACCGCCGCACGCCTGCCACGCCTTTTCGCAGCAGCGGTGAACGCACTGGCATGAGCCCCTGCCGCTGCCGGAAGGACCGAATGGCGCCGCCACTGCTCGTCCGTCCCCACCCCGTGTGCCAGGAAGAAGGCCGAACCGGCCACCTGAGGCTCTGGCAGGCCGGTGACCGCGTCGACCAGCAGATGCTTCTCTTCCACACCGATCGTCGTCATCGATCGCCCTCTGTTCCGCCCGGCTGCCGGGGTCCGGGTAGAGCCGGTGGTCTCCGCCGCGGTCCGCACAGTCCACCAGATGCTGTGCGCCTCGGCCTCCCGGTCGTCGCACCCCGGTGCGGGCGCCTCCTCTCCGGCGCTCACGCCGAAGCGCCGCTGCCGGCAACCGCAACGACTGCCGGGCCTGGGAGGACACCGGTGCCAAGGCCGCCATCGGCGTAACCCCCACGCTGATCGCCGACGGTAGCCGGCCGCGAAGGGCGTGTGACCTGCCAGGCCCCAGGGTGCCGGAGCCGCCCGGACGTTTCCTTCGGCGGAAGGTCAGGCGGTGACGAGCGAGTCGTCCGCCGGACGGACCCCGTTCAGCCGCCGGCGCGCGGCGGTGAGCGCGGAGTCGATGTCGCGGGTGCCGGTGGACACGCACAGGGTGTAGGTGACGTCGTCCAGGCGCTGACGCGCTTCCAGGCTGCCGTTCTCGGCGTGCAGGGCGCGCAGCGTCTCGTACTGCTCGACCAGGTTCCGCAGCACGGCCGGGTGT
The DNA here is from genome assembly GCF_044547145.1 of Streptomyces sp. NPDC052773. Taxonomy (NCBI): domain Bacteria; kingdom Bacillati; phylum Actinomycetota; class Actinomycetes; order Kitasatosporales; family Streptomycetaceae; genus Streptomyces; species Streptomyces sp. NPDC052773. Next base: position 192,270 of record NZ_JBITZX010000015.1, read on the forward strand.
GCCATGAGCATGGGGGTTCTCCCTTTCGCAGCCACTCACAAGGGTCGTACGCGCATGCGTATGCCCCGAGTTGCGGCCACGATTCCCCATGATCGCGGGGCGTCGCGGAACTTGGGCGGCGGGAGCGCTGGGCATCCGGGAGCGTGCAAGGTCGTCGTGCGCCGGGCCTCCCGCACGTCGGCGTCGGCGCCGATGCGGACGTCGGGCGGCCTGCCCGCGTGCCGAGGACGCTTGCCCGCCGTGCCGTCGGCGCGGGCCTCACACGGCCGTCAGCGCGCGGTCGCTCGGCACGCGCACGTCCCGTACGGCGAAGCCGCTGCGCACCCGCGCCGGGATGCGCCGCAGGCAGATCCTCAAGGCCTGGTCGGGGACGGTGTACTCGAGGCAGGCAAGACGATGGGCGAGGGCTTCGAGCAGCCCGATGGTGAGGCCCTCGCCAGGGCAGCGGTGACCGGTGCGCGGCTCACCACCGCCCTGGGGGATCAGTTCGTCCCGCTCGACCGCGTGCTCGAGGAACCGCTCGGGGCGGAAGACGTACGGGTCAGATACGCTGGACCAACACCGTGATCAAGATCCTGGCCCCACAGATTCTGAGCAGTCTGTGAGACCACAACGTCGACGGAGTGGAGCCAGGAGTCCTGGCTCCACTCCACGGTGCGGGCCTGTCACTGGAACTGTGCGAAGAACCTCCAGATCTCGGCTTTGGTCCAGGTGGCGACGCCGCTTTCGGCGGGGGAGCCGTCGACCGGACCGGGTATGTGGCCTCCGTCGAACGCGGCCCATTGGACCGGGTATCCGGCACGGCAGCCCGAGTAGGCGGTGGTGATGTGCGTTCGGCTGCCCGGCGCGGGCTCGCGCGGGCTTTGGGGGGTGCAGCCGTTGTTGCCGACGAATCTGTCGCGCAGGGACCGCCCTTGAGCGATGCCGAGGACGTTGTCGCTGATGCCGTGGATTCCGAAGTAGGCGATGGGCTGGGTGCCGCCGCTGCACCCGCTGATCTGCGCGCCGGAGATGACCGCGACGGCCCGGAAGACGTTCGCCCGGCTGCATGCGAGTGCGTAGCTCATGCCGCCGCCCCAGCTGAAGCCCGTGGCGAAACGCTGTGCCGGGTCGACGCAGAGGCCGGCCTCGATACGCCGGATCATGTCGTCGACGAAGGTGATGTCCTCACCACCGGAATTGGCCCAGCCGTTGCCGAGGCCCTGGGGGGCGACGAGGATCGCGGTGTTGTTCGACTGTTCCTGCTGGCCGTAGTAGGACCAGGCGCTCCCGCTCGTTCCGCCCGAGGCGACGTCGGTGGCGGTTCCGCCCCGCCAGTGGAACGCGAAGATCAGCCGGTAGCGGTGGTTGCTGTCGTAGCCGGCGGGAACCCGGAGGATGAAGCTGCGGGTCTTGCCGCCGCTCTGGATCGTGTGCGTACCGCTCGTCAGAGTCGGGGCGCTGCCGCATCCGCCGCCACCGGACGTCAGCTTCACCAGCTGCCATTGCTGGTTGGCGCCGCCCCAGTCGGTGTACTGGACGACGCTGCCGCCGTCGGCGGTGGAGGCGCCCTGCACCTCCACCGCCTTGCCGCTGGTGCGGTTGATCAGCCGGACGTGGCCCGCGTCGGAGTCGGCCAGGCGGAACTGCTGGTTGGCCCCGTTGTGGTCGGCCCACTGCTGGATCGCGGCACCGTCCGCGGTCGAGGCGCCGGCCACGTCGAGAACCTTGCCCGAATGCCGGGCCTTGAGGCGGTAGAAGCCGTCGCCGGAGTCCACGAACTGCCACTGCTGGTGGGCGCCGTCGTTGCGCGTCCACTGGCTGACCCGCGCGCCGTCGGCGGTGGACGCGCCGGAGACGTCCAGCGCCTTGCCGCTGTTGCGATTGACCAGGACGTACCAGGCATCGGTGTCCACCGTCGCCGCCTCGGCGGGCGCCGGATTCACCGCGGTGAGCATGCCGATCGCGAGGGTCGCCGCCACCACGGCGGCGAGCCGCGACCACCAGCGATGTCTTCCTGGAGGGGCGGCAGAAGCCGCACCGTAGGCCGTCATCGATCCGCCCTTTCGTTTGCGGCAGGTTCCGTCACGTGCGGGTCCAGCGTTGGTTGCTGCCGTTCGAGCAGGAGTAGAGCTGGATCAGGGTGCCGTTGGCGGTGCCGCCCGCGACGGCGTCGAGGCAGAGGCCGGACTGGACGCCGACGATGGATCCGTCGGAGTTGAGGCGCCATTTCTGGTTGTCGCCGCCCCAGCAGCTATAGATCTGGACCTTGGAGCCGTTGCCGGTGCCGGCGGCGTCCAGGCACTTGTTGCCGTAGACCCTGAGCTCGCCGGCGTCGGTGTACGTCCACTGCTGGTTGGTGCCGCTGTGGCAGTCCCACAGCTGCAGCTGGGTGCCGTCCGTGGTACTGGCGTTGGGCACGTCCAGGCAGCGGCCCGAGCCGACGCCCTTGATCTGTCCCGAGCCCGCGGGGGGCGTGGTGGAGCCGCCGTTGAGCGCGTTGAGGACGGCGGTGTAGGCGGGCTTCTTGCTGCCGTCGCCGTTGAAGAGCAGCGGCGTGTCGCTCGCTCGCCAGGAGTCGCTGTCGCGCACGCCCCAGACGGTGATGCCGAGGCAGCGCGCGACGGCCAGGCAGTCGTTGGTCACGGCGGCGTAGGTCGAGGCCGGGGCGCCCTGGATGTCCAGCTCGGTGATGGCCACGTCGACGCCGAGAGCGGCGAAGTTCTGCAGCGTGGTGCGGAAGTTGCTGTTGTAGGGGCTGCCGCTGTTGAAGTGCGCCTGGAAGCCGACGCAGTCGATCGGCACGCCGCGCTGCTTGAAGTCCCGGACCATGGCGTACATGGCCTGGGTCTTGGCCCAGGTCCAGTTCTCGACGTTGTAGTCGTTGTAGCAGAGCTTGGCGGCCGGGTCCGCGGCGCGCGCGGTGCGGAAGGCGACCTCGATCCAGTCGTTGCCGGTGCGCTGGAGGTTGGAGTCGCGCCGGGCTCCCGAACTGCCGTCGGCGAAAGCCTCGTTCACGACGTCCCACTGGGCGATCTTGCCCTTGTAATGGGCCATCACGCCCTTGATGTGGTCGATCATCGCCTGGCGCAGCGCGCTGCCGCTGAGGCTCTGCATCCAGCCGGGCTGCTGGGAGTGCCAGGCCAGGGTGTGACCGCGCACCTGCTTGCCGTTCTGCACCGCCCAGTTGTAGACGCGGTCGGCGGCGGTGAAGTTGAACTGGCCCCGCTGCGGTTCGGTGGCGTCGATCTTCATCTCGTTCTCCGCCGTCACGGAGTTGAACTCACGGTTCGCGATCGACGTGTACACCGAGTCGCCCAGCCTGCCCGAGGCGATGGCGGTGCCGAAGTAGCGTCCGCTCTGCGCCGCGGCGGCGCCGAGCGTGTTCTCGGCGGCGTGTGCGGTCGGCGGCGCGACCAGTGCGGCGGCCGCCCCGAGGACGCCGACGAGCAGCGCCAGCAGCAGGCCGAGCAGCCTCCGGCGGACAGCGGGTCTGGGAAGGGCGTACGAGCCCATGACTGTGCCTCCAAGGTAGAGATCACGGAAGGACTGAAACGCAGGGAGATCGAGTCGTCCGCTCCCATTCGGCATCGGGGCATCAGCCGGGGGACCGTCACCCGAACGAAACGGGGGCGCGGGCGCTTATCGAAATATCGAACTGTGGCCGGTGCTCAGACAGGGATGATTGAGGTGTTGACGACGGCTCGTCAACACTCCTCGCAGAAAAAGTTTCAGTTCCTCGACCGAATGTTTCGGAATCCCGGGTGAGGCGGGTGGCGTCAGCGTGGGGTCGTAGTCGGCGAATGTCGTAGGGCAGAGATCGGGTGTCGGGGGCGAGGTTGGGGTCGAAGCTCCCTTCGAACGTTGCGGCCTTTGTGGCGAGCGTGCGAGAGGTATTGACGCCGTTCGTCGGCTCCCTATCATTCAGGTTGCTCGACACTTCGACATGCGTTCGACATCTCGAACCCGATGAATGTCATGGACGCATCAATCCGGACAGCCTCTGACGAGGCCAACCGGGACCCCCTACTCAAGGTTGAGGAAAGCCCCATGTACAGAGGAAGTTTCAGCCGCAGGCATCCCTCTGCGGTGCTCGCCGCCGTGGTTGCGGCCCTGGCCGCGCTGGCGGCGATGCTCGTCGCCGCCCCGGCTCAGGCGGCTTCCAGCGGCACCCTGCGCGGTGTCGGATCCGGCCGGTGTCTCGATGTGCAGGGCGCCGCCCAGACCAACGGCACGTATCTCCAGCTCTACGACTGCTGGGGCGGAACCAACCAGCAGTGGACGCTGACGGACAGCAACCAGCTCACCGTGTACGGCGACAAGTGCCTGGATGTTCCCGGCCACGCCACCACGGCCGGCACCCGGGTGCAGATCTGGACCTGTTCCGGCGGTGCGAACCAGCAGTGGCGGGTCAACGCCGACGGCACGGTCGTCGGCGTTCAGTCCGGGCTGTGCCTGGAGGCCGCGGGCGCCGGTACGGCCAACGGCACAGCGGTGCAGCTCTGGACGTGCAACGGCGGCAGCAACCAGAAGTGGGCCGGCCTGTCCGGGACTCCGACCCCGCCGGACGGCACGTGCCCGCTGCCGTCGACGTACCGGTGGTCGTCGACGGGCGTACTGGCGCAGCCGGCGAACGGGTGGGACTCGGTGAAGGACTTCACCGCCGTGAAGCACAACGGCAAGTACCTGGTCTACGGGTCCAACTTCTCGGGTTCGTCGTACGGCTCGATGATGTTCAGCCCCTTCACGAACTGGTCGGACATGGCGTCGGCCCGCCAGACCGGGATGAACCAGGCCGCGGTGGCGCCCACGCTGTTCTACTTCGCGCCGAAGAACATCTGGGTGCTGGCCTACCAGTGGGGTCAGTGGCCCTTCATCTACCGCACGTCGAGCGACCCGACCAACCCCAACGGCTGGTCCGCGCCGCAGCCGCTGTTCACCGGGAGCATCTCCGGCTCCGACACCGGCCCGATCGACCAGACCCTGATCGCCGACGGCCAGAACATGTACCTGTTCTTCGCCGGTGACAACGGCAAGATCTACCGGGCGAGCATGCCGATCGGGAACTTCCCGGGCAACTTCGGGTCCTCGTACACGACGATCATGAGCGACACGAAGGCCAACCTCTTCGAGGGCGTACAGGTCTACAAGGTCAAGGGCCAGAACCAGTACCTCATGATCGTCGAGGCCATGGGTGCGAACGGGCGCTACTTCCGCTCCTTCACGGCCTCCAGCCTCAACGGCTCGTGGACCCCGCAGGCCGCCACCGAGAGCAACCCCTTCGCGGGCAAGGCCAACAGCGGCGCCACCTGGACCAATGACATCAGCCACGGCGATCTGGTCCGCGACAACCCCGACCAGACCATGACCATCGACCCCTGCAACCTGCAGTTCCTCTACCAGGGCAAGTCCCCCACCGCGGGCGGCGACTACAACCGGCTGCCGTGGCGGCCCGGTGTGCTCACCCTGCGGCGCTGACCTTCCGATCTCACTCACCGCCCCGAGGAACCCCGGCCGTGCGGCGGCCGGGGTTCCTCTCCTCTCGGGTGCCGGGCCGTTGGCTCAAAGCCGTCAGTAAAGGATCACTGGGTTCTAGGCTCGGTTGCGTCCCGTGGTGTGGAAGGAGCCGGAAAAGCTGTGGCTGACAAGCGAGTTGTGATCGTGACCGGTGGAGGTACGGGCATCGGGGAGGCCACCGCGCGGCTGCTCCGGGAAGGAGGGCACCACGTGGTGGTGTCCGGTCGTCGGAGGGAGCCGTTGAAGCGGCTCGAGGGGGAGATCGGGGCGCTTGCGTATCCGTCCGATGTGGGGGACCCCGAGGCCGCCGAGGGTCTGGTCCGGGCAGCACTGGACGCGTATGGACGCGTCGACGGCGTTGTGCTCAACGCGGGGATCGGGCGCGGGGGGACCGTGGGCGACTTGTCGTTGGAGGACTGGAACGAGGTGATGCGTACCAACGTCACCGGGCCGCTGCTGTTGCTGCGCGCGGCGATCCCGCACCTGGTGGAGGCGAGCGGGGCGGTGGTCGCCGTCGCCTCGGTCTCCGCGCTGCGCAACGGCACGAGCAACGTGCCGTACGCCACGTCCAAGGCGGCCTTGCTGCAGCTCTGCCGTTCCGTCGCCGTCGATTACGGGCGTCAGGGGGTGCGGGCCAACATCGTGTGTCCGAGCTGGGTGAGAAGCGAGATGGCCGACCGCCGTATGGCTCGCTTCGCCGCGGAAGCCGGCCTGGAGGGGGATGGCGTGCGGGCCGGGTACGAGGAGGTGACCAGGGTCCTTCCGGCGGGGCGGCCGGGTGAGCCGCGTGAGGTCGCGGAGGCTGTGGGGTGGCTGTTGTCCCCGGCGGCGTCGTATGTGAACGGCGCCGTGCTCACCGTCGACGGCGGGGTGACGGCCCTGGATCCCGGGACGCTCGCGTTCGACTTCCATGTCGCGCCACGCCGTGGCGAGGTGTCCGGCACTTCTGGATGAGCGTCGTCCGCCCCGCGGTCAGAGTGGGTGGGCGGGAGAGGGGCAGGGCAGTGCGTCCGTCATGGACGGCCACATCCGGGCGATCCCGAGCAGTGTCTCGGGGCTGCCGTGCACCACGCCGGGCAGGGGGCGGGGGATGGATGGTGGTGTGCCCGCGACTTTGGCGCGCCGGGCCTGGCCCAGCGCGCCGGCGAGGGCGGCTGCGGTCAGATGATCGGCTCGCACTCCTGCCTGCCGGGCGTGCCGGTGGGCTTCCTCGTAGGCGCCGGGCTGGACGTACTGCTGAAGGTCCAGGAGTGCGTCGTACGTCTCGATGGTCTGCCGGTGCGCCTGTAGTGCGAGTGGGAAACGCGGTCGCAGGACCTCCTGGAGCCTGGTCCGCTGTGGCGTCGCGAGTGCCACGTGGGGCACCGCCGCGACAAGATCGCGCCATAGCGGCCACAGGTGCCAGGTGATCCGCAGAGCGGTCCACGACCGGACGAGGGCGGTCGTGGTGGGGACCAGCAGTGATGCCGCCCGGATGAGGCCGTGGACGCCGATGATCAGGGACAGGTAAGGGAGCATGGCGGGGGTTCCGCCGCACAGGTGCCAGAGATAGCCGCACCAGAAGACGAACGCGAAGACGCTTCCCACCGCGAACAGCCGCAGGGACCAGACAAGATCGCGGTCCGCCGTCCGCAGGCTGTAGAGCCAGCAGACCACGAGGGCGACCGCGTCACCGACCAGGTGGGCGACGATGAGGAGCAACCAGTAGGCGGACGCGGGGTCGGCCGGCCCCTGGAGGGACGCGGGTCCCTCGCGCGGGTGATCGATCTGGAGCCGGTCCAGGATCAGCAGCGCCCCCATGGTCGCCGTCAGGCCCACCAGCACGGAGAGGCGCAGGCGACGAGCACGGGTGGAGCCGACCATGAAGAGCAGGACCAGGCCGGCGCTGAGGACGCCGATCAGGTTGCGGGTCAGGGCGATCGTGTGGACGTCCACGCCGGTGTTCGTGAGCGATCGGACGATCTTTGGCTGAAAGAGCGTGATGGCGACGGCCGCAGCCAGGACCGTGAGCCACAGTCCCCGTTGGTGGGGCTGACGCAGCGCGGGGCGGGCCCGGCAGACGAGGGCGAACCACATGGCGAAGACGCTGCAGACGCCCACCTGGGTCGCCAGCTCATGCGTCGACATCGACCGTCACTCCCAGGAACGCGCCGAGTCGTCCGAGCGGGCCGGCCACCGGGCCGGTCCTCCCCGCGCTCTGGATCAGGCTGGCGATCATCTCGGCTTCCTGTTCCTCGGCGGTGGTGTAACTGGTCCGTGCCATCAGCCGCTTGACGAGAGGGAGCCCCTGGCCGCTGAGGAGCCGATCCGTCAGCTCGTCGCCCTCGGCCGTGATGGTCCGGTGGTGGTCGCACAGCACGTGGCCGATCTCGTGCAGGATGATGTGCTCGCGGTGGAGGGGCGCCGTCTGGGCTTCGTAGAACACGTAATCGGCGTCGTCGGTGCCCAGCCAGAGACCACAGGCTCCCGCGATCGCCGCCTGCTCGGGCAGTTCCCGCACCACGAGCGGGCGGCCCCGGAGCTCTTCCACCCGCTCACGGATCGCGTCGAGGGACATCGGCCGGTCCATCCCGAGATCACGCAGGATCGCCGTGCATTTCCGCTGTAACTCCGCGTACTCGTCTTTTCTCCTCACCTGCCGTCGCAAGGTGGCCAAGTCTCCCGTTCCCGCGCGATGTTGCTCCTGCGCCCCGTGGGCAGGATCCGGCACTCAACTTAGGCTGCCGCGCGCCGCCTTGAACACACTTGCCCGGCCCGTGCGGTCCCCTTTGGCTCAAAGCTTCTCCTGGACGCCCGAGGTGTACGGGACGGTCAGCCGGCCAGGAAAGGGCGCAGGAGGGTGAGCAGCGCGTCCGGGCGGTGCTGGACACCCCCTAGGTGTATTGACCCGTAGCGTTGTTTACGCGGCTGATTGGCGGGTGTCCGTCGAGTGCGGTGTGGCAGCGGTGGTGGTTGTAGGT
>NZ_JBITZX010000016.1:0-184402 GCF_044547145.1 Streptomyces sp. NPDC052773
TGGTACAACTACCACCGACCCCACACCGGCATCGGCGGCCACCCACCAGCCAGCCGCGTCACCAACCTGTCCGGACAGCACACCTAGGGGGTGTCAGGCCGTCGGTCAGCTCTCCTGGAGCACGGACAGGACGTTGCCGGCCGGGTCGGTGAACCACGCGATCGCCGCGGGGCCCTCGCCGCCCCCGCCGCGCACGACGCCCTTGTCGTCGTGGTCGAACTCGGGGTAGCGCTCGAGGGTCACGCCGCGCCGCTCCAGTTCGGCGACGGCGGCGTCGATGTCGTCCACGGGGAAGTTGAGGATCGTGAACGTCGCCGGGGTGTGCGTGTCCTTCGGGTAGACGAAGACGCGCGCGCCGCTGCCGAGGCTGAGGATGAGCATCCGCATGGCCCCCTGCCCGGCCTCCTGCACCTCGAGGCCGAGCGTGTCGCCGTAGAAACGGCGGGCCGCGTCGAGGTCGTCGACCGAGAAGCCGCTGAACGCCTGGGATTGACCGAACATGCCGGGTGTCTCCTTCGCGGGTGGGTCCGTCCTGCGTCTCAGGGCACACCACGCGCGCCACGGCCCGGGCGTGCGCCACGCGAGCGGCGTCCGGATGGTCGTGCGCCGTTCACCCGCGCGCAGCCCCAGGGGTGCGCGATCCGTGGGGCTCCCGGAAAGCTGGGATGGATGCAGACGTTCTTGCCGCACCCCGACTTCCGGCGGACCGCCCTGCTGCTGGACCGGCGCCGGCTGGGCAAGCAGCGGGTCGAGGCGCTGCAGGTGCTGCGGGGGCTGACCGTGCCCGGCTACGGGTGGCGACGGCACCCGGCCGTGCGGATGTGGACCGGGTACGAGGAGGCCCTGGTGCGGTACGGCCTGGAGATCTGCCGGGTCTGGCGGGAGCAGGGGCATCAGGACAGCTGCGCCGCCTCCCTGGTCGCCGGGCTGGCCGCGTACCGGCCGGGCGCCCCGGTGCGCGGGCAGGCGGAGCTGGCGGCGGCCGGTGAGCTGCCGCCGTGGCTGGGCGACGAGGCGTTCCACGAGAGCCACCGCTCGGCGCTCGTCCGCAAGGATCCGGAGGTGTACGGCGGGCTGTTTCCCGGGGTGCCGGACGACCTGCCGTACGTCTGGCCCGCCTCGGACCGCGAGCCACGGCAGGCGCCCACGGAACGGTGAGGGCCCGTGCGGGGGTCTCAGAAGGCGTACCGGACGCGCAGCCAGGGGGTGTGGCGGCCGATGAGTGTGCGCAGGGCGTCCACCGCCTCCGCCTTGACCCCGTCGCGGTAGCGGACGTTGACCGCGCCGTTCTCGGAGCGCTTGGCCCGCTGGAGGTCGGGCCGCCACAGGACGTCCTCGGCCCGGGGGTGCCAGCCGAGGTTGACCTCGTGCAGCTCCCGGTTGTGCGTGAGGGTGATCACCTCGGCGGCGGCCTGCCGTTTCACCCGCTCCGGCAGCACGTCGTCGAGCCGGGTCAGCAGCTCCGCCCAGGCGTCCCGCCAGCCGGGGCGGATCACCACCGGCGAGAGATTGAAGTGCACCTCGTACCCGGCGTCCACGAAGTCCGCGGCGGCGCGGACCCGCTCGGCGACGGGTGATGTGCGCACGTCCAGCAGCCGGGAGTCGTCCGGCGGCATCAGCGAGAAGCGGATCCGGGTGCGGCCCCGCGGGTCGAGGGCGAGCAGGTCGGGGTTGACGAACTTGGTGGCGAAGGACGCCTTCGCGGTGGGCCACTGCCGGAAGGCGCGCACCAGGTCGGCGGTGTTCTCGCAGATCAGGGCGTCCACCGAGCAGTCGCCGTTCTCGCCGATGTCGTACACCCAGGACGTGTCGTCGCACTGGTTGGGCTCGGTCTTGGGTCCCTGCCGTGCGATGTGCCGGGCGAGGTGGGCGATGATCCGGTCGATGTTGGTGAAGACGGTGACGGGGTTGGCGTACCCCTTGCGGCGGGGCACGTAGCAGTAGGCGCAGGCCATGGCGCAGCCGTTGGAGGCGCCCGGGGCGATCCAGTCCGCGGACCGGCCGTTGGGGCGGACGGCGAGCGTCTTCCGCTCCCCCAGGACCAGCGTCTCCCCCTTGACGCGGACCCAGCGCTCGACGTTTCCCTCGTTGCCGTGCAGTCCGGGGATGCGCCAGTGCGAGTCCACCGTGACCAGCCGCGCCTCAGGGTACCGGGCGATGATCTGCCGGCCGCGCGGGGAGGCCGCCGCCGCGGGCTCGGCGTGGATCTCCCGTACCGGCAGCAGTCGGCGCGCCGTGGCGGAGTCCCGGAAGGAGGGGCCTTCGCGGACCTGCGCCGGCCCGCCGCCGACGGCGTCGAACCCGTCGAGCGCTTCGAGCCCGAAAAGGGTGCCGGAGCCGTCGTCCGGGGTGGGGGACGGGTGGTGCATGAGTGCTCCGGTGCGGTGGTGCCGAGGGGTGTTCGGTGAGCTTTGGTGCCCATGGTGCGGTACGGCCCTTCCTCCCCACTGTACGGGGGTCACTCCGCGTTCCCGCGGGCTCACAGCCGGTGCCGGGTCTCGCCGGAACGGAACGCGGCGGAGCAGTATGGACAGACGTCACCTGTCGCCGCCAGGGGAAGGAGGGGACGGCACCATGAGACTCTCCCCGGACCTGAGCCCCCTGCGCGACCGGGTGGGCGAGGCGATCCTCTCCCGGGTCGCCGGGCCGGACGGGCCGCGCAACCGAGCGCACATCCACGGCGCCGCGGGACCGCGCTGGTTCGGGCCCGAGCGGCCGATCCGCCAAGTCCACGGCGACGCCTCGATGTTCATCGGCGGCCTGGCCGCCCTGCTGCTCCAGTCGCTGCACCCGCTGGCCATGGCCGCCGTGGCCGCGCACTCCGGATTCCACGGCGATCCCTGGGGGCGGCTCCAGCGGACGAGCACCTTCCTCGCCGTCACGACCTACGGCCCCGCCGACAGCGCGCGGGCGGCCTGCGACCGGGTCCGGGCGGTCCACGAGCGGGTGCGCGGCACCACCGCCGACGGCCTCCCCTACGCCGCCTCGGACCCACACCTGCTGTGCTGGGTGCACATCGCGGAGGTCGACTGCTTCCTGCGCGCCCACCAGCGCTACGGCGCCCGTCCGCTGGACGACGCGGGCTGCGACGGGTACGTCGCGGACATGGCCCGCGTCGCGACCGCGCTCGGCATACCGGACCCGCCGACCGACCGCGCCCGTCTCGCGCGGTGTCTCGCCGCCTACCGCGCCGAACTGCGGGCGACACCCGAGGCCCGCGCCACGGCGCGATACCTGCTGCTGCGGCCACCCGTCCCGCTGGTGGCGCGGGTGCCCTACGGGGCGGTCGCCGCGTCCGCCGTGTCGCTGCTGCCGCCGTGGGCGGCCCGGGCGCTGTGGCTGCCCCGGCTCCCGGTGGCCGGGGACGTGGTCGCCCGCCCGCTCGGCACGGCGGTCACGGCGGGGATCCGCTGGGCGCTGGCCCCGCGCCGGGACGCCGTGCGCGGGGGCCGGGCCTGACCGGGGGCGCGGGACGTCTCAGGGCGTGGCCGAAGGGCCCGGAGGGCAGAACTCGGCCGAGACGACGTTCTTGCCGCCGCCGACCCAGTCGCCGTTGAAGTTCAGGGTGATCATGTGCCGGCCGTCCCGGGTGCCGAAGGCCTGGGTCGAGGAGCCGTGGATGCCGCCGGAGTGGCCCCAGACCTTGGTCCCGCAACTCGTCTCGTACTCGATGAGGCCGAGGCCGTAGCGCTGGCGGGGCAGGTTGCCCTCGGTGGAGACCGTGGTCGTCATCTGGTCCAGCTGGGCGGGGCGCAGCAGTCTGCCGGTGAACAGGGCCGTGTAGAAGCGGTTGAGGTCGGCGGAGTTGGTGATCATCTCCCCCGCCGCCCAGGCCCAGGAGGGGTTCAGCTCGGTCACGTCGTAGGTCGTGCCCGGGTCCTCGGTGAAGGTGGAGTAGTGCCGGGTGGGCGCGGGGACGTGCGGGTCGCGGCCGGGGAAGTACGTGGCGCGCATGCCGAGCGGCCGGGTGATACGCCGCTCGATCTCCTCGGCGTAGGGCCTGCCGGTCAGCCGTTCGATGATCAGGCCCAGCAGGAGGTAGTTGGTGTTGGAGTACTTCCACGAGGTGCCGGGGGCGAACTGGGGCGGGTTCCGCAGCGCGAGGGCGATGACCTGCCGCGGGGTCCAGTCGTCGTAGCGGGACTCCAGGAAGTCGATGCCCAGCACCTTCTGCGCGAACGTGGCGTCCTCGGTGAAGTTGAAGATGCCGCTGGTGTGGTTCATCAGCTGACGGACCGTGATCTTCGTGCCGTCGTGGCCGTTGCCGCGCACCAGGCCGGGCAGATGGTGGTCGACCGGGGCGTCGAGGTCCAGCTTCCCCTCCGCCTGGAGCTGGAGCAGGACGGTCGCCACCAGGGTCTTGGTGACGCTTCCCGCGCGGAACCGGTCGCCGTAGCCGCGGGGCTGCCGTGTGGCGAGGTCGGCGACGCCCGAGGTGCCCTTCCACACCCCGCGGCTGTCGCGCGCCTCGGCCACGACCCCCGGCACGCCCGCGGTGACGGCCGCGTCCATGGCGTCCTGAGTGGCGGCGTGTCGGGACTGCCGGGTCGGTACGGCGGTCACCGTGCCGTCGGCCGCGGCGGCGGGTGTCGTCAGGAACGCCGATCCCGCCGCCGCGATCACTGTCACGCCCACCAGCGTGGCCCGGATCCGGCGTGCCGGCCTGTGCGGTATGTGCGGCATGGGTGTCTTCCCTCTCTCGGTGCGCGGGAGACGCAGCATGCCGACGGCGTCCAACCGCCCGCCAACAACCGGCCAACAACGGCGCTTTGAACCGGGCGCGGCGCTGGACGAAGATGATGTCCGTGAGGTTCGCGGTGCTGGGAGCGGTGACGGCGGTCGACGACGACGGTGCGGCCGTCGCCCTCGGCGGGCCCAAGCCGCGCGCGTTGCTCGCCGCGCTGCTGCTGGAGCCGAACCGCACGGTCCCGCTGGACACGGTGATGACGGCGCTGTGGGGCGAGCGGCCCCCGGCGACGGCCACCGCCTCGCTGCACAACCACGTGGCCCGGCTGCGGCGAAGCCTCGGCGACACCGGCGGCACCCGGCTGTCCACCAGGACCCACGGGCTCGAACTGCGGGTTTCCGAAGGCGAGTTGGACCGGGATCTGTTCGAAGAGCGGGTGCGCCGGGCGCGGGAGGCGCGGGGCCGGGAGGACTGGGAGGCGGTGGAGCGGGACGCCGGTGCCGCCTTGGCGCTGTGGCGGGGCACCCCGTTCGCCGACGTGCGCGCGCTCGCCGGCCATCCCGTGGTGTCGCTCCTTCAGGAGCAGCGGTTGCAGGCGCTCGAGTGCCGCTTCGAGGCGCTGCTGCGGCTGGACCGCCTCGACGGGGTCGCCGCCGAACTGGGGGATCTGGTCGAGGAACACCCGTTCCGGGAGGCGCTGCACCGGCAGCTGATCCTCGTCCTCGGCCGCACCGACCGCCGAGCGGAGGCGCTGGCGCACTTCCGGTCGCTGCGCCGGACCCTGGTCGAGGAGCTGGGGGTGGAGCCAGGGCCCGCGGTCCAGGAAGCCCACCTGGAGGTGCTGCGGGGCACGGGTGTACGGCACCGCGCGTCGCCCCTCGCCACCAACGCCACCGTCGCCGCGACCACCGCGCCGACGGGTACGGCTCCGCGGCCGGCGCAGCTTCCCGCGCCGCCCGGAGAGTTCGTCGGCCGGGCCGAGCACATCGCCGGGCTGCGCGCGGCACTGGAGTCCGAGCGCCGCCGCACCGCGCTCGCCGTGATCAGCGGCATGGCGGGCGTGGGCAAGACGGGTCTCGCCCTGCACGTCGCGGACCGGCTCCGGCACGCCTTCCCCGACGGTCAGCTCCACCTCAACCTCCACGGGGCCACCCCCGGCGTGGCCCCCCTCGAACCCGCCGACGCCCTCGCCGTCCTCCTGCACGGCCTCGGGGTGGAGGCCCGGCGGATCCCGGGTGACGTGGGCGCCGCCTCCGCCCTGCTGCGCTCCGTGCTCGCCCCGACCCGGACCCTGCTCGTCCTCGACGACGCGGCCTCGGTGAGCCAGGTACGCCCGCTGCTCCCGGCCGGTGCCGGCTGCGCCGTACTGGTGACCAGCAGACGGCCGCTGGCCACCCTGGGAGCCTCGGCGCACGTCCGGCTCGAACCGCTCTCGCCCGAGGACGGCGCCCTGCTGCTGGAGCAAGCCTCCGGCCGGTCGTGGGACGCGTCCGACGCCGAGCCGGTCGCCCGGCTGGTGGCCCTGTGCGGCCGTCTCCCGCTGGCGCTGCGGATCTCGGCGGCCCGGCTGCGGAGCCGGCGGACCCTGCCGGTGGAGAAGCTGGTGGAACGCCTCGCCCGGCAGGAGGACCGCCTGGACGAGCTGGAACTGGAGGACCTGAGTGTGCGCCGGTCCCTGCTGGCGGCCCATGAGGCGCTGCTGGGCTCGGGCGACCCGCGGGACGCGGACGCCGCCGCGGCGCTGGTCCTCATCGGTGCGCTGGACCTGCCCGAGTACGGGGCGCCGCTGCTGGCGGCGGCCCTGGACCGCTCGCAGTGGACCGCCGAGCAGGCCCTGGACCGGCTGGCGGAGGTGGCGCTGCTCCAGGAGGTGCGCTTCGGCCGCTACGCGCCGCACGACCTGGTCCGCGACTTCGCCCGGGAGCTGGCCGGGCGGGCGGACGAGCGGGGCCGCACCGCCGGAGCGGTCGAGCGGGCCCTGAGCTGGTACGAGGAACGGCTCGCGCGGTGCGCGGCGGCACTGCGGCCGGACCCCGGCCGGGCCTCCGGGCACTCCGGGCGGCCCCGGCAGCCCGATGGCCCGGCGGACGAGGCCGAGCACCCAGGGCACCGCGCGGACCCGGCAGACGAGCCCCGGCACCCAGGCCACCGCGCGGACCCGGCAGACGAGACCAGCCACCCAGGCCACCGCGCGGAGCCGCCAGGCGAGCCCCGGCACGCCGGGACCGCCCGGCACCCCGGGGTCCGTACGGGCCCGGTCTTCGCCGATCCGGCGGCGGCGCTGGCCTGGGGCGACGCGGAAGCGGCGAACCTCCTCGCCCTGGCCGGTTCCGGCGGGCACGGACGCCTGGGCCCGGCCCGCACGCTGGAGCTGATCAACTCCCTGTTCCCCTACCTGCACGACCGCGGCCGGGTCCGCGACCTGGAACGCCTGACGCGGCACGCCATCGCCCTGGCCCGAGCCGGCGGCAACACCGCGGCCGAGGGGCGGGCGCTGGGGCACCTCGCCACCGCGCACTACTCGGCCGGGCGCGTCCGGCAGGCCGTGTTCGTCCTCGACGAGGCGGTACGGCTCAGCGAGCACGACTGCGACGACATGACCCGGATGCGGCACCTCGGCAACCGGGCCGCGCTGCTGCGGGAACTCGGCGACGGCGCCGCCGCCCGCGCGACCCTCGCACGGTGTCTCGCCCTGCGCCCCAACCGTCTCTCCCCCGGCGACGAGGCGCTGCTGCTCGGGCACCAGGGGTACGTGGCCGAACTCACCGACCCGCGCACGGCCGTCTCGTACCACCTGCGCAGCAGGGCACGCGCCCGGGAGGCCGGCAGCACCGTCGTCGAGCAGGTCGCGCTGTGCAACGCGGGCCGTGCGCATCTGGCCCTCGGCGAGCCCGACCGGGCGCTGCGCAGCTTCGACGAGGCGCTGCGCGTCATGGTCTCGGGCACCGCCCACTGGAACGCGGAACGGGAGACCCGCCTCGGCCGCGCCCAGGCGCTGCGGGCGCTGGGCCGCCTGGAGGAGGCCCGTGACACCTGCGCGGCGCTGCTCGCGGAGGCCGCCGCGCGGGGCGACTCCTACGGGCGGGGGCTCGCCGAGTACGAGTACGGCCACGTCCTCCGAGCGCTCGGAGACGAAGAGGGGGCCCGGGGCCGGTGGGCCGGCGCGCTGTCCGCCCTGGAGGGGACGGACGCGCCGGTCCTCGCCGAGCTGCGCGCCCTCGACCGGCCGGGCCCCCGGGTCACGACTCCCGCAGATCGGCGGCGAGTTCGCCCCGCCAGTGCACGGACAGCCGCTGATGGAGGATCTTCTCCGCGGCGACGGGAACCGGGAGCTCGATGAACGCCCGCAGCGCCTGGGCCGCGCTCTCGCGCACGACCCAGGCGCGGAAGTCCTCGGGGCCGACGGGAGCCGGATCACGGCTCCAGGAGGGCGGCACCATCCGGCGTGCCGCCCAGGTCTCCGCGGCGAGGGTGCGCATGCGCAGGTCGAGCGGGTCGTCGGGGAGGACGCGGACGTCCTCGCCACGGCGGATGCGCGCCAGCGCGTCCGCCACCTCCGGGTAGGTGTCGATCCGGGTCTCCGCCGCCAGCCGCGTCAACTGGGCGGCGACGGCGGCGCGCAGCCGCCGCGGCTCCGTCCGCTCCACGAGAGCGGCCAGGTCGAAGTTGCGCACCACGGTCACGGGCCGGAGCTCGTACTCCGGGAAGTCGTCGAGAACGGGGAGCAGCAGGGCGCTGGTCAGCTCCGTGTCCGCGTCGTCGTCCGGGTCGTGGACGATGCCGTGGTCGTCCGCCAGGCCGGTCAGGAGGCGGGTGTACGCGGTGGTGGATCCGGGCCAGGGGTCCGCGCCGACGTAGCGGGGCGGCATGCCCTCGGGAAGCTGGACGCTGCCTTCGCGCGGGGACATGACGCTGCGGGAGGCGTCCGGGCACGCGATGCCGTCCTCGGTGAGCGTGACGCGCACTTCCGGCCCCCGCTTGGTCAGGGCGACCGCCCGGGTGCCCGCGGACACGCGGCGCAGCACCTCGGGCCGGTCGAACTGCGCGGCGCCGGCCTCCTGTGCGGCGTACGCCCATCCGCCGGCCGTACCCGCCCGGACCAGCGGCCGGCGCGCCGCCCACGGTGAGGCCCCGGCCGCGCGTGCCCGCTCCCGGGTGCGCGGCCGGAGGGTGGCGGGGAGGGCGCCCAGCCGGCGCAGCAGTTCGTCCGGGGTCAGGCCTTCGGCGAAGAGGAGGTCCGGCTGGTCCGGGAGCGGTTCGGGGATGTGGGTGACGATGCGGGAGAAGGCGAGTACGGCGGTGCGTCCGTCCGCGAGGGGGACGAGGGGTGCGGGGTCCGGCTCCGTGGGGGCCGGTTCGGGTTCGCGGGCCGCCGCGGCCAGTGCCAGCGGGGAGACCGGGTCCGCGAGGAGGGGTTCTTCCTCCCGTTCCCACAGCAGGACGCCGTCCACGGCCAGGGGGACCTCGGCTTTGAAGGTGCGGCCGTGTTCCAGGGCGTCCGCGAAGTCGGCCAGGAGGTGCCGCAGTGAGGGCCAGCGGGTGAAGGAGGGGGCATCCTCGTCGAAGTACCGGCCGACTCGGCCGAAGTGGGGGCCGGGGCGGCACGACAGGAACAGTCCGTCGGAGGACTGCCAGCCGACGCCCAGCGTGATCAGCAGCCACTCCCGGCGCCAGAAGGCCGCCAGTTCGTCCTCGTCGTCCGGGTCGCCGGCCAGGTCTCCGGCGACATCGCGCAGGAACAGCGCGCTGCTCGCGAGGTCCGCCACGCCGGCGAGGGGCCCGTAGGTGCTCAACACCGGTGCGCCCGGCCGCAGTTCCACCCCGTCGTGGCAGCGCAGCGAGGCCACCAGGTCGTCGGGTAAGGAGACACCGAGTTCGAGCCGCAGGTTCTCGATGTCCGCGTCGGACGCCGGCGGGCGCAGCAGGGAGTGGCTGACGGGTGCGTGACGGGCCAGCCAGTCGTCGATGCGGGCCCAGGATTCCTCAACGGTGGGAATGCTCATGGGTGCGGACCCTACGGCCCGCCACTGACACTCTTGCGTTTGCGGACGTAGCGGCGGTAGTGCTCGACGCGGTCGCTGTCGAGGTCGACCAGTTCCAGGATGTCGATCGCCGTCTCGCGTTCGCCGGAGACGGCTTCCCGGAGGATCAGCGCGAGGCCTTCCCGGGCCCGGAGCCGGCATTCCTGGTCCAGGTGGGTGCGGCCGTGTGCTTCCTCCACCGGGTGCGGGTCGCCGGCGACGAGATGCCAGAGCAGTGTCACGAGGGAGGAACGCGCGGCGTCCGTCAGCGGCCCAGCGAGCGCGGCGAGGATCACGGCGACCGCGGGAACCGCCACCTCGAAGAGGCCGCCCCGGTCGACGAGGTGGCCCTCCAGGTCCGAGGCGAGCAGTTCGTCGTCGGTCTGGGCCTCCAGCAGGCGCCGGAACAGGTCGGGAACGTGCTGTGCGCCGTGGCCGCAGGCGCAGCGCAGCCGGTCCCATTCGACACGGTCCAGCTCCGCCCGTACCGCCTTGGTCATGCGTGGCGAGGTCACCGTGGGGCCTGCCGGTCAGGAGCGGCGGGCTGTCGCGATCAATTCCTTCTGGAGCTCGATCGCCCGGCGGCAGGAGAGGTTTTCGTGTTCCATTTCGACCGTGACGACGCGACCCAATGCCTGGCGCTGGAGCACGATCTCATAGCAGGCGTCGAGTGCGTCCCGGACTCCGGTCCAGTCCATCTGGTCCGTGGCGAATTGCATGATGTGGCCGAGGCCCAGGCGCAGTGCGCTTCCGGCGTAAGGGGAAAGGGAGTCGGATTCCAGGAAGGCCGCCTCGAAGAATTCCTCTTCGTCGAAAGGCGGTACGTCTCCGGTGTCGACGAAGGCCCGCAGCAGGCCGGTCGCCCGGTCGGTGAAGGCGACGGTGTCGGAGTCGAACACCTCCTCACCCTCGCTGTTCACCAGGCCGAGGGTGGCGTCCAGGACGTCCAGCACCAGCCCCACCGCGTCCCGGCGGGTGTCCAGGATCCCCTCGAAGTCCACCCCGCCGAATTCCGCGCCCCACAAAGTCATTCCGGCCCCCTTTCCGTCCCCGGGAGCCTAGCATCCGGCGCGCTTTCGGGGCCGGGAAAGAGCCGAGTGGCCCCCCGCCCGGCGGGAGGCCACTCGGAGTTCACCCTGACTCCTCCTCAGTTCTTCCGGTCCCAGGGGGCGACGCGGTCCCGCTCCCAGAGTTCGATATCGGCGAATTCCGGGTCGTTCGCACGGCCCGCGCAGTTCTGCCGGGACGGTCCGCAGGCCTTGCGCGACGACGCGATGGTGCCGGGACCGACGAGCGTCCCGTCCTGGCGGGCGTTCATGAAGATCTGCTCGGCGTCGGTCTCCAGCCTCGGGGTGGTGAACTCGACTCCGTGGAGCCGCTCGTACCCCAGCTCCTCCGCCTTGTCCTTCATGGCCTGGGTCGCACGGTTGTTGTTGGTGGTGTAGTACTTCCTGCCGTTGAACACGCCGGTGGCCACCGTGGTGCCCTGTTCGGCGATGCGTGCGCCCGCCGAGTCCGGGTCCATGCCCGTGGTCCTCGCGTCGTGAATGGCCTCCGCGTCGTCCAGCAGCTGGCGTGCCTCGTCGTCCGAGACCGGGCAGGTGCCCGGGGCGACCCGCCGGTCCTCGTTGTGGGTGAGGACGTGGACGCCGCCCACCTGCACGTAGAAGTCGTGCTGGCCCTCGACGGTGAGGTTGTGGACGCGCTGGCTGCGGTGGGTGACGTCGACCGCGGTGATCTGCACCCAGGTGCCCGCGGACGTCTGCAGCCACATGCCCGGCTTCAGCTCGCCGGCGGCGAACCACTTCCCGAAGTCGGGCACCCAGTAGGGGTGTTCCTCCGTGGAGGTGATCTTCGACGGCTTGCCGTCGCCTTCCTCGCCGTCGGTGTCGACGGTGAGCGTGACCAGGGTCTTCTTGCCCGCGTGGTCGCGGGTGTCGGTGATCTGGCGGCCCTGGAGGTCACCGGTCTCCGGGTCGGCGGCGAGGACGAACTCGCCCTCCTTCAGGTCCTCGATGTCCTTCGTGGACCCGTCCGCCATCAGCACCTTGGTGCCCGGGACGAAGCTGTTGCGCTTCACCGGGCAGCTGGGCGCCTCGGGTTCGTCGGTCTTGGGCTTCGACGGAGTCGCCGCGTCGGCGGTGTTCTCGGCCTTCTTGACGTCGTTGGCCGTGTCGGCGGCCTCGACGCCCTTCTGCACGTACCTGCCCGCCTTGACCGCGGTGGCCGCGTACCCGGCGAACGGGATCGCCGAGGACATGGACAGGGCGGCGTCGACGTAGTTGCCCTCGGCGGCGTACCAGATGCCGTTGGCGACGTCGGCGACCTCGCCGACCACCGGGATCAGACCGACCACGTCGAGGGCGGCGTGACCGATGTCGGACAGGGAGAGCCCGAACAGGTGGCCGTCGAGTTCCACGAAGCTGATCGGGTTGCCGCCCGCGAAGGCGTACCGGTTGCCGGTGAACGGATCGGTGGCCAGGGACATGTCCGCCAGGGCGCCGCTGTAGGAGTCCCGGGTCAGGAAGCGGTTCAGCCCGGGGTCGTAGTTGCGGAAGCCCATGTCGTACGTGCCGGAGCCGCCGTCCCAGCGCGAGGAGTTGTAGCGGAAGGAGTTGTAGTCGTCCTCCTGCTCGCCGCCCGTGCCGGGTTTGTCCTCGCCGGTCATCTGGGACTCGTCGGCGGAGCCGTAGGCGGTGTAGCCGTAGGTGGCGCGGGTGGTGCCGTCCTCCTTCGTGATCGCCTCGATGTCGCCCCGGGGACTGGTGACGTAGTGCGAGTACTCCTGGGTGCCGTCCTCCTTGTGCTTGATCTGCGTGGCGCGCTGGCCGCCGGCCAGGTACTGGTAGTCCTTGTCGGCCTTGCCGTCGACCGTCTCGCGCAGCAGCGTGTTGTCCAGGCCGAGGTAGGTGAACGCCTTGGTCTTCGACTCGGCGCCGGAGGTGGTCTCGGAGACCGTCCGGTCGAACGGGTCGTAGACGTAGGACGTGGTCACCGCGGCGGCGCCGGTGCCGGCGCGGACCTTGGCCGTGCGGTCGAAACCGTCGTAGTAGTACTTCTGGGCGGTCCGGCCGCCGGAGCTGACCGTGTCGAGACGGCCCAGCGGGTCGTAGTTGTAGGTGGACGTGACCCCGTTGGTCGTCGCCGACAGCAGCCGGTTGCGGTCGTAGCGCTGGGTGGTGGTGACGCCGTCGACCGTCTGCTCCACGACGTTGCTGTTGCGGTCGTAGGCGTAGGTCTCGGTGGCCGGGTCGTCGCCGGCCTTGTCGACCTTGACGACCCGGTCCTGCGGGTCGTAGGTGTAGCTGTAGGTGTTGTTGATGTAGGCCGCGTTGTCGTCGGCGTTCATCAGCTTCAGCACGTCCTTGGAGCGGTGCCCGTTGAGGGAGTACTCCAGGTCGTGCTGGGCCACCACCGTGCCGCTCGACGTCTGCTCCAGGGACCGCTTGACGGACCCGTCGAGGTAGTACGTCATCTCGAGCGTGTTGCCGTTGGGCTTGGTCTGCTTCAGCAGCTGGCCGCGCCCGGTGTAGGTCATGGTGGAGACCTGCTGCTTGTCCGCCGTCGGCGAGGCGGCGTTGGTGACCTTCCTGACCAGGTCGCGCTCGTCGTACTCGATCTTCGACCAGGTCAGGTCGTGGGTCGAGGTGACCGGGTTGCCGGTCTCGTCGTAGGTCAGCTCGGTGGTGTTCTTCACCGTGCCGCCGGCGAGTTCCTCGACCTTGGTGATCCGGTTCAGGCCGTTGTACGCGATCTTGTAGGTGTCGATCCTGGCGCCGGGCGAGTTGTCCTTGACCTCGACCATGTCGCCGTTGGCGTTGTACCGGTAGGTGAAGTCCTTCTTCTCGTTGTCCGTCTCACCGGTGTGGGAGCGCACCAGCTTCACCGCGTCGGCGAGCACCGTGCCGTTCGCCTGGTCGGTGAGGGTGACCTTCTGGGGGCCGTCCTCGACGAAGGCGTACGAGCCGAGGGAGATCCACTCGCCGGCCCGCTGGGTCTGGTCGACGGTCCGGGTGGCGCTGCCGCCGTCGTGGTCGATGCGGAACTTGGCGTCGGTCGCGGCGCCGTTGACCTGGGGATGGCGGACGAGGACTTCGTAGGTGCCGTTCTGCGGGATGTTCAGCTGCCACGAGAAGGACGCGCTGCCGCTGCCCGCGGGGTGCGAGTAGGTGTCGTAGCCGTACTGCTTCTCGGCCTCGGTGCGCGCCCAGGTGCCCTGGAGCGCCACGTTGTTGAAGTCCGAGCTGTCGACCAGCACGACGTGCCGGCCGACGGGCACACCGTCGTCGGAGTGGGCCCGCTGGTTGCCCGACGGGTAGAAGTCCCAGGTGAGGGTGCGCTGCTGGGAGCCGCCCGCCGAGGTCAGGGTGTTCTTCGTCTGCTGGCCCAGCGCGTTGTACTCGTAGGAGGAGGTGATGTCCCACGGATCCGTGCTGGTCCGGGTCCAGCCGTTGTCGTAGTAGGTGTACTTGGTGACGTTGCGGACCGACTGGCCGTCCGACGGCGGGGCGGAGACCTCGCTGAGGTTGCCGACCTCGTCGTAGAAGTAGCGCGTCGTGTCCGAGCTGGAGTAGCGGGCGTCGTCCTTGTCGAACGGCGAGCGTTCCTCCTTGACCCGGTTCAGCTCGTCGTAGACGGTCTCCGCCACGAAGTCGGTGTCGTCGTCGGTGGTGGCGACGCCGCGCGGGGTGATCGTCTTCGTCCGGTTGCCGACCTGGTCGTAGACGTAGCGGGTGGTGCGGTAGGTGATGTCGCCGGAGGCGTTCTCGCTGACCGGGACCTTGGACTCCACCAGGGCGCCGCGCTCGTCGTAGGTGGCGAGCGACTCGTTGCCCTCCGCGTCCGTCTGCGCGATCTTCAGGCCGTCCTTGTCGTAGCGGACGGAGGTGGCCCATTCGAGCGCGTCGATGGTGCGCACGACCCGGTGGTTCAGGTCGTACTCGTAGCGGGTGGTGTAGTCGTCGGGGTTCGCGGTGGCGTTCTTGCGGGCGTCCACCACCTTGACGAGGTTGCCGACGTTGTCGTACTCGGCCGTGGAGCGGTGGCCCTCGGCGTCGGTGACCTCGACCGGCTGGTACACCGCGTCGTAGCGGGTGGTGGAGGTGAAGTCCCCTGCGGTGGCGGTCAGGTTGCCCTGCGGGCCGGTCCGGGTGACGACGTTGCCGACCTTGTCGTAGGTGAAGGTCGACTTGCGGCCGGGGTCGGTGGTCTCGTCGCCGGGGGCGACGGTCTCGGTGACCTGGTCGGCCTTGTCGTACACGGAGGTCGTCTCGGCCCCGTTGGCGGCGTACGCCGTGACGATGTTGTCGTTGGGGTCGTAGACGGGTGCCTTGGTGACGATGAAGTCGCCCTTGCCCTGGTCCTTGGGTTCCTTCTTCTCCAGGGGCCGGCCGTAGACGTCGTAGGTCTGGGTGACCTCGGCGCCCTTGGCGTTGACGACCTTGGTGACGTTGCCCCGCACGTCGTACACCGAGTGCGAGGGGTGGTCGAGGGGGTCGAGGGTGGTCTCCGGGTAGCCGACG
Source organism: Streptomyces sp. NPDC052773 (assembly GCF_044547145.1). Taxonomy (NCBI): domain Bacteria; kingdom Bacillati; phylum Actinomycetota; class Actinomycetes; order Kitasatosporales; family Streptomycetaceae; genus Streptomyces; species Streptomyces sp. NPDC052773. Next base: position 15,231 of record NZ_JBITZX010000016.1, read on the forward strand.
GCGTGGTAGCTGCGGTACTCGGTGTCGTGCCCGTTGGCGTCGATCTCCTTGGTGACCTGCCCGTACTGGTCGTACTCGGTGCGGGAGGTGTAGTCACCGTCGACGTCGGTGGTGGCGACGCCCTTGGGGTCGGTGACGGAGGTCAGGTTGCCGCGGGTGTCGTGGCCGAAGCGGTAGGTGCGGCCCTCCGGGGACTTCTTCTCGAAGAGGTCCGCGATGTGGCCGTCCAGGCCGTAGGCGTAGGTGAAGGTCTGCGCCGCGGTGCCGTTCTTGTTGGCCTCTGCGTCCTTCTGCTCCAGCGGGTAGCCGGTCTTCCGGTCGTACGTCCAGGTCGTGACGGCCCCGTTGGGCTCCTCGAGCCGGGTGACGTTGTTGTCGGTGTCCCAGGCGAGCTTGGTGGTCTCCGACTTGGCGTTGGTGATCGCGGTCGGGCGGCCGTAGCCGTCGAGGGTCTGGACGGTGGCGTGGTTCTCCGCGTCCGTCACCGTGGTCTGGATCACCGAACCGGCGGTGCCGTCCGGGTCCTTGTAGACGTATCCGGTGGTGCCGCCGAGGCGGTCGGTGACGGTCTGGGCGTTCCAGTGGAACTTCGGGTCGTCGCCCTCGCTCGGGTAGTAGTAGTCCAGCGAGGTCGAGTTCCCGCGCGGGTCGGTGACCTTGACCAGTTTGGCGTTCTTGTTGCCCTGCTCCATGTCGTACGTGAAGCGGAACACCTTGGGCTGGGTGCTGCCCGCGCCGTCGGTCAGGGTGGTGAGCAGGCCCTGGTCGGAGTAGTCGAAGGTGACCTTGCGGCCCGAGATGTCGGTCATCGACCGGACGTGGTCGACGATCTTCGGGTTGTTGGTGTCGGCCTTCGTCCAGTAGTCGACGGTGAGCGTCTGCCGTCCGGACGGGTCGGTGATGTAGGTGAGGAACTTGACCGGCTTGTTGTTGGACTTGCGCTGGGCGTACGTGTAGGTCTGCGTGTTGCCGTTCTTGTCGACGACCGACGTCAGGTAGCCGTCGCAGTCGTAGAAGAACTGGGTGCGGTCGGGGCGGGTCAGGGACCAGGCGCGCGGGTCGCCGTCCTTGTTGGGCACGCAGTCCACGCCGGCGCCCTGCCGCAGCAGGTAGTGCACGCCCGCCGGGGCCCGCCAGGTGCCGTCGTCCTGCTTGCGGAAGACGTGCGCGGTGCCGTCGCCGTCGGGCAGCGTCACCTCGGTGGGGCGGGGGTTGGGGTGGAAGTCCAGCGCGGCGCCGAGCCGCATCGGCATGGCCGCCTGGGCGGACCAGCCGTGGCCGAGGACCGTGTCGGAGGTGTCCTGCGAGTTGTAGGCGAACCGCACGAACGTGGACAGGCCGCGGCCCGGGTTGGAGAACGCGTTGTACTGCCAGACGGCGTTGCCCGCGTACAGGTTCGTCATCAGCGACGAGCCGGCGCCGGTGTTCTTGCCCGCGTAGGAGTAGAAGTCCTCCAGGCCGAGCTGGTCGGAGGTCGGGTCCTCGGTGCGGACGTTCTGCGCGAGCGGCGGGATGCTCTCCGTGGCGGACAGCCAGCTGCCGTCGCTGGTCCGCTTCAGGTCCCACTTGAGGACGTACTCCAGGCGCTTGTTGCCGGAGTCGGAGTTGATGGGCGCCTTGAGCTTCGCGGGCACGGTGACGGAGTCACCGGGCAGCACTTCGGCGGGCAGCGCCGTCTGGAGCTGGTTGCCGCCGGTGGTGGCGTCGGTGCCGTCGGGCAGCGCCCAGGTGTAGGACAGTGCCCACTCGCCCTGCGCCCAGGTGCGGGTGGTGGTGTTGGTGAGGGTGACGTCGACGGTGTACTCGTCGCCGGGGATCATCCGGGACGGCGTGTACGGCGCGAAGTAGGTGCTCTCCGTCGACTTGGACAGGTACGTCACGGCGAGCTGCGGGCGCAGCTGGGGTTCCTCGGCCTCCGAGGAGAGGAACACCGTCCGCTCCTGCGGGCCGGACGGCGACTCGTCGCGCAGCCGGATGGCGACCCCGTGGTTGCTGCCCGGGTCGGAGATCCAGCCCTGGGCGAGCGAGGTGACGGACCAGCTCTGGCGGGCGGGGTCGTTGGTGACGGTGCCGACGGTGTCCGACACCGTGGCGGTCATGTCACCGCCCGGAGTGGTCCAGGAGGTGGTGGTGTTCGCCTTGTTCCAGGAGGCGGTGGCCTCGTCGAAGCTCCGGGTCAGGCCGTGCGCCTCGTAGATCGCGCCGGGGCTGCCGGTCGTGGTGGTGAAGCCCCACAGGTCGAGCTGGGCGTCCAGCACGCGGGCGCCCGCGGGGATGTCGGCGACGCCGGGGAACTTCAGCAGGGCCCGGGTGGTGCCGTAGGTGCCGGAGTTGTTGCCCACGGACAGCCAGGGGCGTGGCGTGCCCAGGTCGTCGAGGGTGTCGTGGCCGGTGGACGGCTGGGCGGAGGTCAGGGTGGTGTCCTGCTGGCCGGACTGGAGGACCACCGTGGTGCGGCCCGCCTTGGGGAGCCGGACGAGCTGGGTCGCCGACGGCAGGACCTGCCCTGAGCGGGTCTTGACCGCGACCATGTAGTAGTAGGCGTTGCCGAACGGGTCGGCGGAGTCCGCCGGGGTCGGGGTGGCCGTGGTGTCCGTGTAGCTGCGGGTGTCCTTGGACACCGGGGCTAGCAGGGTCTGCGCGGACGGCGTGAAGTGCTGGAAGACGCTGCGGTGGACCTGGTACTCGACGATGTCGTCGCCCGGCGCGGTCGACGGGTCGGTGTAGGCCGGCCAGTCGAGTTCGGCGCCGGTCGCGTGGATCACCTTCGGGGTGTTCACGTCGACGCCCTGGGTGCCGTAGGTGAGCACCAGCTTGGGGTAGGTGGCGACCTCGCCCTTGTAGGCGTACTCGGACGCCTCGTAGCGCGGGCCGCCCTTGGGGGCGCTCGCGGACTCGTCGGCGGCCTTCACCACGAAGCCGTGGTTGGTGTGCGTGCCGTCGAGCCACTGCTGCACAGTCTTCGTCACCGGGAAGCTGTGCCAGGTGTTGATCTCGCCGGGCCGCTTGGTGACCACGCCGCCCTTGGTGAAGCGGACGGCGTCCGCGATGACCGCGGTGGACGTGGAGGCGGGGCCGTCGCCGAGGGCCACCTTGCCGGTGGTGCCCGCCGTGAACGGGTGGGTGCCGAGGGACTTCCACGCCCCGCCGCTGCCCGCCTGCTGGTTCACGGTGTACGTCTTGCTGCCGCCGCTGTACGTCACCGTGTACGGGGCGTTGGTGGCACGGTCGGAGGCCGGGACGTAGTGGACGTCGACCTGGTAGTCGCCGCTCTCGGGGAGGCTGGGCTGCCAGGTGTAGGTGTCGCCGGCGGTGGCGTCCTTGTTGAAGCGGTAGTCCTGGTTGACCGCGTACTGGGTGTAGGCGGTGTTCGAGGAGGCCGGCCAGGCGCCCTTGGCGGCGGTGGTGCCAAGGTCGCCGTCGTCGACCAGGACGGAGGTGCCGGAGAGTTCGCCGGTGAGGTCCTTGGCGCTGTTCCAGGTGGCGCCGGCCTCGCTCCACGGGCCGGTGGCGCGGTGGGCCTCGAGCCGGACCTCGCTGTCACCGGTGGTGTGCGTCTGGTCGTAGTAGAGCTTGAGTTCGGCCGAGTCCAGCCGGGTGCCGGCGGGGATGCCGGGCAGGCCGAAGCGCAGCAGGGCGCGGCTGCTGCCGGTGGAGGTGTTGCCGACGGAGAGCCGCCAGCTGCCGTCGTAGTTGTCGGCCGGACCGTCCGAGGAGATCATGACGTCCTCGGACTGCGACGGGGTGGGCGCGAGGGTGATGGTCGGGTCGACCGTCACCGGGTAGCGGCGCTCCTCGGCCGTGAGCCAGCGGGCGTCCGGGCGCAGGCTCACCGTGTAGGAGCCGTTCTTTCCGGTGAGGGTCTGCCGGACCGCGTCGGTGCCCGTGGTGCCGTAGGGGGACTCGGCATCGCGCCGGGAGTCGGTCATCGACGGTGCGGGGATGACCAGTTCGGGCCGGCCGGGTCCGGAGCCTTCGCCGTGGAGGGCGATGGCGCCGTTCTTGCGGGCGGTGGCGGTCAGGCCGTGGGTGGTGAGGGTGAAGTCGTAGGCCGGGGCCTTGCCGGGCCGGTCGTGGAGGACGATGTCCTCCTTCAGGCTGCCGTTGCCGACGGTGTACCGGAGGTCGACGCCCTTGCCGAAGGCGTCCCGGTAGGTGACGGTGTTGCCGTCCGTCTCGGGGACGAGCTTCTCGACGCCGGTGGCCGGGTCCTTCAGGCCGAGGGAGACCCAGCGGTCCTCGTCGAGCTGGAAGCGGACCAGCTCACCGGGGCGGGAACCGAAGTAGGTCCGCGCCACGTTGGTGGTGTTGGCCTTCTCGAAACCGGCGCGGTCGGTGTCGGTGACCGCGGTGTCGATGGCCTTCCAGGTGCGCTTGTCCCCCTTGCCGGTGGCGTAGGAGGTCGGCACGGAGGAGACCTCGGCCTGGACGCGGCCGTCGGAGAGCCGCCAGTGGCGGGAGTGGGGCGTCCTGCGGTCCGTCAGCTCCTCGACGCGCTGGGGCTTGGGGGCCTTCTTCCCTTTGGGCAGGTGCTCGTTGGCGGGGACGTCGGTGTCGGGCAGATCGGGCGGGGTCGCCTGCTCGCCGTCGTCGTCTCCGAAGAGGTCGCGCAGGCCTTGGGTGAGGCCTTCACCGAGCCGTCCCACATCGGGCGGGGCGGCGAACGCGGGCGTCGTCGGCGCGAGTGTGACCAGGACGGCCAGGGCCGCGCTCGACGCCAGGACCCTGCGGGCCCTTGGTCTGTGCATCGGATTCCCTTCCGAATCACCGGGCTCGTCCGCCGGTCGGCAGACGGCAGCGGAGGGTTCTTCACCACGTGGTCGTGCACATGTCAATCAGTTGGACGTTTCGGACACCATGGGGCGGCGGGCCTCAGCCCGTGGCCGCGGCGTCCGCCGGATCGGGGCTGGGGCTCGGGCTGGGCAGGCTGCCGGTGCAGGTGGCGCGGCCGAAGCCGCCACTGGCGGTGGCACTCTGCAGATGCCGGCCGCGCACGGCGACGGCACAGCGGGCCTGGCCGCCCTTCTCGCCGAGCACGATGCTCACGACGGGGGTACGGCCGAGCGGGACCGGCACGGTCTTGCGCCAGGGCAGGGTGGCCGCCTTCACGACGGTCGCCTCGCCCGACTCGCTGCGCGCCTGATAGGTGATGTCGGCGGTGCCGGTGCCCGTCACCTCGTACGTGACCTTGGCGGTGGGCACCGTACGCTTCTCCTCCTCCTCGCCGCCCGGGACGAGCACGCCGTACAGCACGAGCCCACCGCACGCGGCGAGCACCACGGCGGCGGTGATCACACCCGCGCGGTCCGGGCGTCCGAACCGCCTGCGCGCGCCGTTCGCCGCCTCACCTTCCCCCACCGGCGTTTTGGAAGGCTCTTGAGCACCGTTGACCATGAAATCCCCCCTGAGCCAAGGGAGTTGGGATCTTCCAACTCCTCGGACGGCGACAGGGCGGGGTTATACACGACGCGTCGGCCGGGTTCCAGTGTGCGGACATATCGGACACGGCCGGGGCGGGTCAGGTGGGCCGGCTGCCGGACGACCGCCGGACGGCGCCCGCGAGGGGGCGGGTCGGCACAGGCCCGGCCGCCGTACCTCCTTTAGACTCGGCGGAGTTCACGTCGAGCCGGTGGGGAGGAGGGGGAGCATGACCCTCACGGAGGAGATGTGGCGCAGGTTCGTCGAGGAGTGCGCACAGGGCACCGCGGCCGGGGCGCCCAGGGAACCGTCCGCCCTCGCGCGCGGTGAGGGCGCCCGTGTGCTGCCGCCCGCGGCGCCCGCTTCCACGCCCGCTTCCGCACCCGCTCCCTCGCCCGCTCCCGAGGTCCGGTACGAGGCGGTCGGTGAGCTGTGGGAGCCGCAGGACACCACCTCGCCCGCCTGGCGCGATCTGGACGGTCCGGCGCGGCGTCGCCGGCTGCGGCACGTGGTCGGCACGGCCTGCGCCGGCGCGCTCCTGCTCGCCCTGGCGTCCCTCGTCCCCGCCCACGCCCCGGGAGAAGACGACGGCCTGACGGACGCCACGGTCTCGGAGGCCACCCCGTCCCCCATGCCCACCACCCACGAGGGTGTGGGCACGACGCCCCGCACCCACACCTCCACGGGGACACCACACCTCGGATGAGAGCGGGTGACGTTCCGCTTCCCGCGTCCCCGGGCTGCTGGAGCTTGGTACAACCGCTGTCGCCGAATCGCCCTGCCGCTCCGGCTGTTGTGTCCGTGGCCCCCGATGCGGCTGGTGCGGTCTAAAAAGCGGACCCCGACCGGCGGCGGCACGCCGTGCCCGGCCACGCCCCCGCACGTGTCACCACCCGCCCCCGCACCACCAGGCCGCCCACCGCGCAGGCGGCGCTCGGTGTCGGCGCGGTGCTGCTCGGCCGGTGACCGGCCGTCAGGCGGAACAGGGCGGCGACCGAGCCTCGCGTCGTGCGGCCCGCGGGCCGCACGGGCCGTCCCGGCTCGCCGTCGGCCGGACCGGTGCCGGGCGGGGCGTCGTCCGCGACGACCGTGTCGCTCACGTCCGCGCCCGCCGCACGGGGGCCACGGTCACGAGCGGTGCGAAGTAGTCGTCCGGGACGCCCTCCCCCACGGGACGGCCGCCGGCCTCGATCCAGGCGTGGGCGGAGAACGGCGGGACTCTGCGTACTCCCCGTGCGCCAGGTGGGCCAGGCCCCGTACATCCGGCACAGCAGGGCCGCGCCCAGCGAGCGGGGCAGGCAGCCGCGCGGCCCCGCGCAGCGCAGGCTCACCGCGCACATCGCCTCACGGGCCGCCGCGGCCTGCGCGGGAGTTGCGGGGCGCGCGCCGTGGCGGACCCACTCGAGTACGGCGCGGAGGTGACGGGGCGGCAGGAACGACAGGAAGCCGGCGCGGGCAGCAGGACGAGGCGGGCGGCGAGGCGCCGGGCGAGGGGGACTCCGGTGGGCCGGTCGAGGGCGCTGGGGGTGGTCATGAGAGCAGCCCCGCGTCCCGGAGGTCGCGTACCAGTGCCGTGACGTCCTGCTCGGCGCGGTCGCGGTCGATGTCGAACCGCTCGACGAGCGCCGTGACGGCGGCCGTCTCGTCGCCGCGGCCCGTTTCCGCACCCACGTGCATGTCGGACATGGAGTCCCGTTACGTTCCGGTCGCCGTCAGTTCTTGCTGAGGATCACACGGTCGTTGCCGCTGCGCTGGAGCAGTCCGGTCTTCTGACGGAACGACCCGAGCCGGACGAGTGTGGGGGCCTCGTACGCCTTCTTCATGTCATTCACCTCGATGTGAGCGGTGCCGTCGGCCTTCCTCGCGGCCGGCGGCGGTCTCACCAGCTAGCGCGGCGGCACGTGACACGGACAAGACGCACAACGTAAGTCGCATCAGCAGACTCTCATTGGTCCGATCCGGTTGCCGGGTGCCCTGACGGCCGCCTCCGCCGTATGCGAAGGGGGGTGGCGTACGGAGGCGATCGGGCGAGCGACCCTCGCGACCCGCGGCATGGTGCGGTCGCCCCGGACGGAGCGACGACCGCATCCGGCACACGGAGCAGGGGGGCGCCGCCCGCGCATCGCCCGCCGGGAACGCAACAGCTCACAGGACGCGGAGGCGGGTACGCCCATGGCGAGCGGCTTCGCGGCCCCTGACACGCGGCCGCACCACTCCCCCGGACGGGGCGGCCGTCCACTCGGACGGATGGACCGATGGGCCGTACGGCCCAAGCACGGCCCGCGTGCCCACTCCCGGCCACGAAAGACGACTAGCTTCCGCTGAACCGGCTACACGCGTCCGAACTGCTGCCGACCGAGGACCCGATGGCGACACATACCGAACCGGTTGCTCCGGTACCCGCGGCCGAGAAGCGCGGCCTCGGCCAGGTGATCGTGACCTGGCTGACCACGACCGACCACAAGAAGATCGGTCACCTCTACCTGATCACGTCGTTCGTCTTCTTCTTGCTCGGCGGCGTCCTGGCCCTGGCGATCAGGGCCGAACTGGCCCGGCCCGGGCTGCAGATCCTCTCCAACGAGCAGTACAACCAGTCGTTCACCCTGCACGGCACGATCATGCTGCTGCTGTTCGCCACCCCGACGTTCGCCGGGTTCGCCAACGCGATCATGCCGTTGCAGATCGGCTCCCCGGACGTCGCCTTCCCCCGGCTGAACATGTTCTCGTACTGGCTGTTCCTCTTCGGCGGCCTCATCGTGATCAGCAGCCTGATGGTTCCCGAGGGCGCGGCGGACTTCGGCTGGACCGCCTACACTCCGCTCAGCGGCGGGGAACGCACCACGCAGCTCGGCGGCGACCTGTGGATCATGGGGCTGGGACTGTCCGGGTTCGGCACGATCCTCGGCGCGGTCAACTTCATGACGACGATCATCTGCATGCGCGCCCCCGGCATGACCATGTTCCGCATGCCGATCTTCACCTGGAACGTGCTGCTGACCTCGGTGCTGGTGCTGTTCGCCTTCCCCGTCCTGGCCGCGGCCCTGTTCGCGCTGGAGGCGGACCGGAAGTTCGGGGCCCACATCTTCGACCCGGCGAACGGCGGAGCGATTCTCTGGCAGCACCTGTTCTGGTTCTTCGGCCATCCCGAGGTCTACATCCTGGCCCTGCCGTTCTTCGGCGTGATCACGGAGATCATCCCGGTCTTCTCCCGCAAGCCGATCTTCGGCTACGGCGGACTGATCGGCGCCACCATCGCCATCGCCGGACTCTCCGTGACCGTCTGGGCCCACCACATGTTCGCCACCGGCGCGGTGCTGCTGCCGTTCTTCTCCTTCATGAGTTTCCTGATCGCCGTGCCGACGGGCGTGAAGTTCTTCAACTGGATCGGCACGATGTGGAAGGGTTCGGTGTCCTTCGAGCCGCCGATGCTGTGGGCGGCCGGCTTCCTCGTCACCTTCCTCTTCGGCGGCCTGACCGGCGTCCTGCTCGCCTCACCGCCGATGGACTTCCACGTCACCGACTCCTACTTCGTGGTGGCGCACTTCCACTACGTCCTGTTCGGCACCATCGTCTTCGCCATGTTCGGCGGGTTCAGCTTCTGGTGGCCCAAGATGACCGGCACCCTGCTCGACGAACGCCTGGAGAAAATCCACTTCTGGACGCTGTTCGCCGGCTTCCACACCACCTTCCTCGTCCAGCACTGGCTCGGCGCCGAAGGCATGCCCCGCCGCTACGTCGACTACCTGGCCGCCGACGGCTTCACCGCCCTCAACACCGTCTCCTCCATCGGCGCGTTCCTCCTCGGCCTGTCCACCCTGCCGTTCCTCTACAACGTGTGGAAGACCGCCAAGAGCGGCGAGCGCGTCGAGGTCGACGACCCCTGGGGCTACGGGCGTTCCCTGGAGTGGGCCACCTCGTGCCCTCCGCCCCGCCACAACTTCCTGACCCTGCCGCGTATCCGCTCCGAGTCCCCCGCCTTCGACCTGCACCACCCCGACCTCGCGCAACTGGAACAGCGGGCGAACGCCGGGCAGCGCGACGTCGTGGCCGCCGACGAGCACAAGGGCGGACCGCAGTGAGACACGACCGGGATCGCACGGCCTCGACCGACACGGCGTCGACCGACACGGCGTCGACCCACACCGTGGAGGGCTATCTCCTCGCCCGCGCCCACCACGACCAGGCGCATCGGGAAGCCGGACTGCTGTGCTCCCGGATGCCCTGGCTGACCAGCGCGCAGGCGGACGACGTCACGCGGCACTACGTCGAGCAGCGCCTCGAAGCCACCCGGTGCATGCTGCGCGAGACGGTGGACCGGGCCGCCCGGCTGCGCCAGGAGTACGAGGACCGCTACGCCGCTCTCCGCCGCGACCTGCTCACCCGCCACACGGCGGCCGCCTGCGCCGTGCTCGCCTGCGCCGTCGGTGCGGGCACACTGGCGGGACTGATCGTCCGCTAGCCGCTTCGTCCGAACGGCTGCCTCGCTCGCCGGTCACGTCGTCCGCCAGTCACAGCGCCCGTCGGCCACTCCGCCCGCCGATCACTCCGCACCCGGCCACGTCGTCCGCCGGTCACGGCGCCCGCCGGTCACAGCGCCCGCCGGTCACAGCGCCCGCCAGTCACAGCGCCCGCCGGTCACAGCGCCCGCCAGTCACGCCGCCCGTCGGCCACTCCGCCCGCCAGTCACGCCGCCCGCCGATCACTCCGCCCGCCAGTCACGCCGCCCGCCGATCACTCCGCCCGCCAGTCACGCCGCCCGCCAGTCACTCCGCCCGCCGATCACTCCGCCCGCCAGTCACTCCGCCCGCCGATCACTCCGCCCGCCAGTCACTCCGCCCGCCAGTCACTCCGCCCGCCGATCACTCCGCCCGCCAGTCACTCCGCCCGCCGATCACTCCGCCCGCCGGTCACTCCGCGCCCGGCCACGTCGTCCGCCGGCCGCTCGGGGTGCCGGACCGGCGGTCATAGTGGGCGACGGCGCGCTCACCGCCGTCCGCGCAGGATCGCCAGCGCGGCGCCCGCGAAGGCCAGCAGGACGGCCAGACCGGTGGCCACCTTTGCCGGGGTGGCGGCGGAGCCGCGGGCGCTCAGCGCGTCGCGCGTCCGGTCGTGCAGGCTCAGCGGGACGCCCAGGACCGCGTTGCCGGGCGGGCGCCTCGGGACGGCGGGGTGGGGATGGGTGGGCGCGGTCCGCCGTACCGTCTCCCAGGCGGTGCCGAGGCGTCGGAGCCCAGCGGTGCCCATGGCGTCCTGGAGCCGGGGCAGGAGAAGGTCCTCCTCGTCCCGGATGTCCTGCCGGATCAGCGCGAAGGCGCGCTCCACCTTGTCGGCGCGTTCCGGGTCGCCGTGCGGGAGGCGTTCGACGGCGGTGACGAGATCGTTGATCTGCTGGTGCTCCTCCTCGACGCGGGCGGTCAGTTCCTCCCCGCCGGGGACGGAGCGGCGCACCGCCGGCCACAGCACGGTCTCCTCCGCGAAGGCGTGGCTGAAGACCAGTTGGACGATCTCCTTCAGGATCCGTTCGCCGTCCTCGTCGTCGCGCCGGGCGCGGTACCGCTCCATGAGCCGGTCGATCTCGGCGTGATCGCGGCGCTGCCGCGCCAGGACGCTGCGGGGGCCGCCCAGTTGCCGGACGGTCTGGTGCTTGATGGTCTTCGCCATGCTCGCTGCTCCGCTCCTCGTGGTCTTCGTCTCACGTGGCGGTGGCGCGGCGCTCCGCCCCGGCACCGCCGGTGGTCAAGGGGTCAGCTCGTCCTGGTGGCCGGCGCGCCATTCGACGAGGAGCACGGTCGCGTCGTCGGCGAGACGGCCCGCGTGGTGCTCGATCACCGCGTGCATCAGACGGCGCAGCGTCTCGTGCGGGCTCTGGTGGCCAAAGTGGTGGCGCACCACGAAGTCGACGAAGCGGTCCCGGCCGAACTCCCGGCCGTCGGCGTCCCGTGCCTCGACCACACCGTCGGTGTAGAGCAGGAGCCGGTCGCCGGGCTGGAGCTGCCGGCGAGAGACGGCGATGGGCAGGCCGAGCCCCGTGCCCATCGGCCCGGCCGGCGGGCAGGAGAGCTCGACGGTCCAGCGGTTGTCGCGGACGAGGAGCGGCAGATGGTGCCCGCGGTTGATCCAGGTCAGTTCCCCGGTGACCAGGTCGAGGTCGGCGAGGATGCCGGTGACGTAGCGGCTGGTGCCGAAGTGCGTCATCAGCAGGTCCTCGACCGCCCGGCTCGTGTCCGCGAGGGAGGCGTCCTGGCGGCGGGCGTTGCGGCAGGCGGCCACGGCCACGTTGGCGGTGATCCCGGCGGTGGTGTCGTGGCCCATGGCGTCGAAGACGGACACGTGCAGCGTGGTGCCGCTGACGGCGTAGTCGAAGGCGTCACCGCCCACCGAGTAGGCGGGTTCCACCAGTCCGCCGACCGTCACGTCCTGGCCGGCGAAGGCGGACGGCGCCATCAGGTTCCACTGCATCTCCGCGGCCACGTTCATGCGCTCGGTCCGGACGAGCCGGGCGAAGGAGTCGCTGACGGACCGCTTGCTCAGCAGCAGCAGCGCCACCAGGGAGGCCAGATCGCGCAGATCGTCCCGCACGGTGTCGTCGCCTGCGTCGGCGGTGTCCGCCCGCAGCACCCCGAGCCGTACGATCCCGTCGGTCACCGGCACCCACCACCGCTGTCCCCGCCGGCCGGCGGGGGCCGACTCGGTGAGCACGTCGACCCGCTGGAAGGCCCGGCCGGGCAGCGTGCCGTCCACCGTCAGCTGCTCCCCGCCTTCGGCGGCTTCCAGGCCGCGGCCGGTGACCTGCCGCAGTACCGTCTCGCGGATGTCGACGACGAAGACCGCGACGTTCTGGAACCCGGCCCGGGCCGCGTGCCCGGCGATCAGCCCGGGCAGCTGCTCGAACGTCGCCGTGTGCGCGGCCTGCATCAGGTCTCGCAGGATCCGCCCGGTGTCCGCGGTGGCTTCCATCGTCGCCGGTCCTTGGTTCGCAGGGGCCTCTCCCTGGGGGCGCCCGGTGCGCTGCCCAGTCGCCGTCGGGCGCGCTTCCGCGTACCCACACAGCGGGAGGTGACGCCTGGCGGCGGTTCGCCCAGGTGGGGCGGGTGGGACAGGGGACGCGTCAGGGCCCCGGGCCGTCCGCGCCGGGCCGGCGCACCACCGTGAGCAGGCCGTCGCGGGAGGCCAGCGCCTCCAGGGAGAGGGTGTGATAGCCGGCCTCGTCGAACAGTACGGTGATGCGGTCCCCGTCCTCGCTCAGCACCGTGCCGTCGCCCCACCGCTCGTGCCGCACTTCGGTCCCGACGGGATAGCGGGCCGCGGCGGGGTGGGCGGGGCGCTCCTCGGGTTCGGGCTCGGCACCCTGTTCGTCGCAGCGGTCGCAGTTGCCGCACGGCGCGTCGTACTCCTCACCGAAGTAGCCGAGCAGGAAATGCCGCCGGCAGCCGGTCGTCTCGGCGAAGGCCCGGGCCATCTCGACCCGTGACCGGTCGGTCCGGCGGTGCGCCTGCGCGGCCCGCGTGGCCCGCTCCGTCGCGCGGCCGGGCGTCATGCCGGGGGCCGGCCGGATCTCCCCGTCCTCCCCCGTGGCGACGGCGCCGGCCTCCTCCAGCAGGTTGACGGCGGCGGTGACCCGGTTCCTGGACAGTCCGGTCTCCTCGCGCAGCTCGTCGAGGCCGGCGGGGTCGTCGCCGTCGTCGTGGACGGCGTCGGCCACGTCGGACAGGGTCTCGCGGCTCGGAGTGCGGCCCGCGAACCAGGTCTGCATCCCCGTGTCCTGCGGTCGGTAGTGCAGTACGGCGAGAGCCGGGCGGCCGTCCCTGCCGCAGCGGCCGATCTCCTGGTAGTAGGCGTCGAGGGACCCCGGCAGCGACGCGTGGAGGACGAACCGTACGTCCTCCTTGTCGATGCCCATGCCGAACGCCGAGGTCGCCACCACGACGTCGGCGGCACCGGACAGGAAGGCGTCGTGGACGCGGGACCGCTCGGCGGCGCGCATCCCGGCGTGGTACGCCTCGGCGGTCAGTCCCAGGGCGGCCAGTTCGGCGGCGTAGTGCTCGGTGTCCTTGCGGGTCCCCGCGTAGACGATGCCCGGTTTCGGCTCGGCGGCAGCCCGTTCGACGACGGCGCGGCGCCGGTCGTCCTCGTCCTGGAAGCGCTGGACCTCCAGCCTGATGTTGGGCCGGTCGAAGCCGGTCACCATCACCCGTGGCCGCCGCATGCCCAGGCGCTCGGTGATCTCCCTGCGCACCGGTGGCGCGGCGGTCGCGGTCAGGGCGAGCACCGGCGGTCTCCCCACCCGGCGCACCGCGTGTGCGAGGCGCAGGTAGTCGGGGCGGAAGTCGTGGCCCCACGAGGAGACGCACTGCGCCTCGTCCACCACGAACAGCGCGGGCCGGGCCTCCGCCACCCGCTCCACCACCTCGTCCTTGGCCAGCTGCTCTGGGGACAGATAGAGGAAACGGGCGTCACCGCGGCGTACCGCCTCCCAGGCGGCCTCGGTCCTCGCCGCCCCGATGTCGGAGTTGACCGCGACGGCCCCGGCGGCGCGGTCGTCGTCCGGCAGGCCGGCGATCTGGTCGCGCTGGAGGGCCAGCAGGGGGGACACCACCACGACCGGGCCGGTCAGCATCAGGGCGGGCACCTGGTAGACGGCGGACTTGCCGGATCCGGTCGGCATGACGACGAGGGTGTCCTCGCCGTCCACCACCCATCGCATGGCCGTGAGCTGGTCGGGCAGGAGGGTGTCCCAGCCGAACACCTCCGCGGCGATCTCCCGCAGGCGCTCGGCGTGGGCGTCTTCCTTCCGCGACCGTCCCATGACGCGCTCCCTCGCTGCTCGTGCGGACGCGTCCGGCGGTTCGCGTCCCCGGCGCGGGGGCGAGTACCCGCAGGTCGGGGGGACGATGCGATGGCTCGGCCCGTGCCTGGCCGGGTCGACGGAGGGCGGCCGTGAAATCGACGGTCGGGTGGGTTCGCGTGGTGAGGGGGTGGGGAGGCGTCCGGCGATCCGCGTGCGGCACGGGAGAGGAACGACTCCCGGTGGGGTGTCCTCGTCATGTGCCCTCCCTTTCGCCATCATCCCCGTGTGCGCCTTCGCCGTCGTCCGCGTGTGCGCCTCCGCCGTCGTCCGCGTGTGCGCCTTCGCCGTCATCCCCGTGTGCGGGTCCGTCGCCGTCTTCGGGTGCGGGTCCGTCGCCGTCCTCGGGTGTGCCGGATTCCCCGGGGCGGCGCAGTCCGGCCCCGACCCGCGCGGCCGTCTCGCGCAGCCAGATGTGCGCCGCGTCATGGGTGTGCACCGGATGCCACCACAGCGCCTCGCGCAGCGGCACCGCCTCGTACGGCGGCTCCAGCAGGCGGACGGGGGCGAGCGGTTCGACGAGCCGGGCGAGGCGTTCCTGGATCAGCGCGATCCGCCGGGTCCCGGCGACGAGCAGCGGCAGCAGCTGGAAGCTGTCGACGGAGACCTCGACGCGCGGTTCGACCCCGAGCATGCCGAGCTGCCGTACGGCGGGGGCGTCGTAGGTGCGCTGGTAGGTGACCCACGGCAGGCGGGCGAGGTCCCGCCGGGTGAGGCGGTCGCCGACGTCGGGGTGGTCGTCGGCGACGAGGAAGACCCAGCGGTCGTCGTAGAGGTCGGTGGCGGGGAAGTCGCTGATGACGCCGTGCGGCATGAGCAGGCCGTCGGTGGCGCTGAGCAGGGTGGCGGTGTCGTCGACCACGGTGGACGGGGTCTGGGTGAAGCGCAGCCGGATGCCGGGGGCCTCCGCGTGCACGACGCGGGCCAGTTCGGCGCCGAAGACGGCCACGGCGTAGTCGGAGGCGACCAGTTTGAACTCGCGGCTCTCCCGGCGCGGGTCGAAGTCGGCCTGGCTGGAGAAGAGGCGTTCCAGCACGTCGTAGGCGGTGGAGGTGCGGTCCAGGAGGACCTGGCCGAGGGCGGTCAGCTCGTAGTGGCCGCCGACGCGGGCGAGCAGTTCGTCGTCGAAGTGGCGGCGCAGCCGGGCCAGGGCGGCGCTCATCGCGGGCTGGCTGAGTCCGACGCGCTGCCCGGCGCGGGTGACGTTGCGTTCCTCCAGCAGGGCGCGCAGGGCGACGACGAGGTTGAGGTCGAGGCGGGCCAGGTTCACGGGCTTTCCCTTGCGGTGGGCGACGAACGGGGCGAATAAACGTGGTGGATGTCGATCATCCACACAATCTATTTCCCTGATCGCGGGCGGCGGGTCCAGATTAGTCCCACCGCAATCAGGAGGACATGTCCGTGAAACCCGAACCCGCGTCCGCGCTCTTCGCCGGACCGTTCGCCCTCGCGACGCTCTCGGCCCCGGACGGGCCCGCCTTCCCCGCCCTGGTCACCCCCGACGCCCGGGTGCTCGATCTGCGCGTCGCCCTCGCCGACGAGCGGCTGACCACCCGCAGTCTCCTCGAGGACTGGGAAGCCGCCCTGCCGCGGCTGCGGACGCTGGCCGGCGAGAGCGGCCCGGACCACGCGCCGCTGGCCGGCTTCCGCGTGCACGCGCCGGTCGAGCCGCGCCAGGTGTTCCAGTCGGGGGCGAACTACCGGCAGCACGTGATCGATCTGCACGTCGCGCACCGCGCCCCCGGTGACGACCGGCCCGAGGCCGAACGGCGCGCCGAGGCGGCGGAGATCATGGACCGCCGGGCCGCGGAGGACCTGCCGTACGTCTTCATCGGTCTGCCGAGCGCGATCACCGGGCCGTACGACGACGTCGTGCTCCCCGCGTGGGCGCAGCAGCCGGACTGGGAGCTGGAGTTGGCTGTCGTGATCGGCCGGCCCGCGCACCGGGTCGGTGTCGAGGAGGCCCTGGACCACGTAGCCGGCTACACGATCGCCAACGACCTCACCGACCGCGCGACCGTCTTCCGCCGGGACATGCCGCAGATCGGCACCGACTGGCTGCGCAGCAAGAACGCGCCCGGCTTCACTCCGCTCGGCCCGTGGATCGTGCCCACCGAGTCGGTCGGCGCCCCGGGCGACCTGCGCGTGACGCTGAAGCTCAACGGCGACACCATGCAGGACGAGTCCACCAAGGACATGATCTTCAACGTGGCGCGGATCGTGTCGTACGCCTCCGAGACCGCGCGGCTCCTCCCCGGCGACCTGGTGCTCACCGGCAGCCCGGCCGGCAACGGTATGCACTGGGGCCGCCTGCTGCGCGACGGAGACGTGATGGAGGGCTCCATCACCGGACTGGGCACGCAGCGCACCCGCTGTGTGGCGGAGGCCTCGTGAACCGCCACGACCCCGTGAACCGCCGGGACCCCGAGGGCGCGATCGCCGAGGCAGCCAAGGCGTACTCCAACTGGGGCCGCTGGGGCGAGGACGACGTGCTCGGGACGCTGAACTTCCTCACCGAGGCCAAGCGCAGGGAGGGCGCCGCCCTGGTGCGGCGGGGAGCGAGCTTCTCCCTGTCCCAGCGGTTCGACATGAACGGCCCGCAGCGCGGCTGGCGGCGGCGCACCAACCCGGTGCACACCATGCTGGACACCGGCACCGACGCCGCCCTCGGCCATCAGGGGTTCCCGCACGGCATCGGCGGCGCGGACGACGTGATCGCGATGCCGCTGCAGTGCTCCACCCAGTGGGACGGGCTCGGGCACATCTTCGACCACGGCAAGGCCTGGAACGGCCGCCCGGCCGAGAAGGTCGTCACCTCCGACGGCGATCTCGTCACCGGCATCGAGCACATGGCGCCGTATGTCGCGGGGCGCGGGGTGCTGCTGGACGTCGGCCGGGTGGTCGGCGAGGACGGGGAGCTGCCCGACGGCTTCCCGATCACCGAGGAGCACCTGACGGCGACCGCCGAGGCGCACGGGGTGCGGGTGGGACGGGGTGACCTCGTCCTCGTCCGCACCGGGCAGCTCGCCCGCGTCCGCCGCGACGGCTGGGGCGAGTACGCGGGCGGCCCGGCGCCCGGTCTGTCGTTCACCACGGCCGGCTGGCTGCACCGCACCGAGATCGCCGCGCTCGCCACCGACACCTGGGGCTTCGAGGTGCGGCCCAACGAGTTCGAGAACGCCTTCCAGCCCCTGCACCAGGTCGTCATCCCCAACATGGGCCTGCTCGTCGGCGAGATGTGGGACCTGGAGGCACTGGCCGAGGACTGCGCGGCCGACGGCGTGTACGAGTTCTGGCTCACCGCCGCTCCCCTGCCGATCACCGGAGCGGTCGGCTCCCCGGTCAACCCGATCGCCGTCAAGTAGCCCGTCCAGCAGGCAAGTCGCCCCTCCAGCAGGCGACCTGCCTGCTCCAGCGAGCGTGGAACGAAGGAGTTCCCCATGAGCACACCCCGCACGGTCCTCGTCGTCGGCGGCGGCGCCGCCGGCAACGCCGTGACGATCCTGCTGCGCCGGGCCGGAATCGCCGTCGACCTGATCGAGGCCAAGGACGACTGGAACGCCACGGCGGGCTCCGGCATCACCCTCCAGGGCAACGCCCTGCGCGTCCTGCGGGAACTCGGCGTCTGGGAGCGGGTGAAGGAGTCCGGCTTCGGCTTCGGCTCGGTCGGCATCACCGCCCCCGACGGCACCGTCCTGCACGTCGCCCGCGACATCCGCACCGGCGGCGACGACCTGCCCGCCACCGTCGGCATGCAGCGCCCCCACCTCCAGCAGATCCTCATCGACGCCGTCCGCGCCGCCGGCGCGCGGGTGCGCCTGGGCACCCGGGCCACGGACTTCGAACAGCACGCCGACGGTGTGACCGTACGGTTCACCGACGGCACCGAGGCCCGCTACGACCTGGTGATCGCCGCCGACGGTCTCGGCTCGGCGACGCGCGCCGCGATCGGCATCACCGACAAGCCGGAGCCGACCGGCATGGCCATCTGGCGCGTCGCCGCCCCGCGCCCGGCGGGCGTGGTCCGCACCGACCTCGCCTACGGCGGCCCGGCCTACATCGCCGGGTACTGCCCCACCAGCGACACCACCCTCTACGCGTACGTCGTGGAGGCCAACCGCGACCGGGCGTCGATCCCCGAGGAGTCGTACGCGGACGAGATGCGCCGGCCGGCCTCCGCGTACGGCG
Source organism: Streptomyces sp. NPDC052773 (assembly GCF_044547145.1). NCBI lineage: Bacteria > Bacillati > Actinomycetota > Actinomycetes > Kitasatosporales > Streptomycetaceae > Streptomyces > Streptomyces sp. NPDC052773. The sequence continues at coordinate 33,682 of NZ_JBITZX010000016.1, forward strand.
GGTTCTGGCCGGAGATCACCGCACACATCACCGACCCCGCGAAGGTCAACTACACCTGGTTCGACCGGCTGCTGGTGGAGGGCTCCTGGCACCGGGGCCGCATCGTCCTGATCGGCGACGCCGCGCACTGCTGCCCGCCCACGCTCGCGCAGGGCGCGGCGCTCTCCCTGGAGGACGCGTGGGTGCTCGCCCGGCTGCTGACCTCGACGCGGACGTGGGACGACGCTCTTCTCCAGGCGTACTACGAGCGGCGCGTCGCCCGCGTCCGCCCGGTCGTGGAGGCGTCCGTCCGGATCGGGCAGTGGCAGCTCGACGGCGTCCGTGACGCGGACGTCCCCGGCCTGATGGGCCGCACCATGACGATGCTGCGGGAGCTGCCGTGAGCACGGCCCCCACCGTGGACGTCCACGCCCATGTGCTGCTGCCCGAGGTCGAGGCGCTGGTGGCCGGTCTGGCGGGGCTGGCGGAGGCGAAGGCCCTGGACGCCCGGCGCAACGGTCCGGCGGCCCTCGCGGTCAGCGGCCCGATGGTGCGGGAGCGCATCCCGAAGCTGACCGACGTCTCCGCGCGTCTGGCCGCCATGGACGCCCGGGGCGTGGACGTGCAGCTGGTCAGCCCCTCCCCCTCGCACTACCACTACTGGGCGGACGAGGAGACGGCGGAGAAGGTCTGCCGGCTCGCCAACGAGGCGACGGCGGCTCACTGCTCGGCCGCCCCGGAGCGGCTGCGCGGCCTCGGGCTCGTACCGCTCCAGCACCCCGGGCACCTGGTCCGCCTGCTCGACCACGCCCTGGACCAGGGCCTGATGGGCGTCGAGATCTCCAGCCACGCCCCGGGGCGGGAACTCTCCGACCCGGCGTACGAACCCTTCTGGAGCCGGGCGGAGGAGACGGGCGCGCTCGTGTTCCTGCACCCGTTCGGCTGCACCCTCGACGAGCGGCTGGACCGGTGGTACCTGTCCAACACCGTCGGACAGCCCACGGAGAACGCCGTCGCGCTCTCCCATCTGATCTTCTCCGGCGTCCTGGACCGGCACCCGGGGCTCACGCTGATCGCCGCCCACGGCGGCGGCTATCTGCCCACCCACATCGGCCGTGCCGACCACGCCTGGGCCACCCGCCCCGACGCGGGCGCCGGCTGCGCCCACCTGCCCAGCGGCTATCTGAGGCGCCTGTACTTCGACTCCCTCGTCCACGATCCGCACGTGCTGCGCGAGCTGGTCCGGGTCGCGGGTGCCGACCGCGTGCTGCTCGGCTCCGACTTCCCCTTCGACATGGGCAGCGAGGACCCCGTCGCCGCGCTGCGCGCCGCCCGTCTGCCCGACGCCGACTTCCACGCCGTACGAGGCGGCAACGCCGCCGCCCTCCTCTTCAAGGAGTGACACCATGCGTCTGCTCACCCATCTGCGCCACGTCGACCTCGCCGTGCCCGACTACGCCAAGCAGCTCGACTTCTACGCCGGCGTCTGGGGCCTGACCAAGGTCGCCGAGGACTCCGGCATCGCCTTCCTCGCTGCCGAGGGCTCCCCGGAGCAGTACGTCGTACGCCTGCGCAAGGCCGACGAGAAGCGCCTCGACCTCGTCTCCTACGGCGCCGCGAGCCCGGCCGACGTCGACACGCTCGCCGAGCGACTCCTCGCCGGGGGCGTGCGGTTGATCTCCCAGCCCGGCAAGGTCGACACCCCCGGCGGCGGCTACGGCTTCCGCTTCTTCGACGTGGACGGCCGCACCATCGAGGTCTCCGCCGACGTCGAGGTACGGCGGCACCGCAAGATCCAGGAGAAGGAGGCCATCCCGGTCAAGCTGTCGCACGTCGTCCTCAACTCCCCCGATCTGAACCGCGCCCGGGAGTGGTACGAGCGCCACCTCGGCTTCCGCCTCTCCGACACGCTCAGCTCGCCGCACATGGGCGAGGTCATGCACTTCATGCGGATCTCCAACCAGCACCACTCCATGGCGCTGGCCAAGGGCCCGCACACCTCCCTGCACCACATCTCCTTCGAGATGCGCGGCCTCGACGAGTACATGCGCGGCTCCGGCCGGGTCATGCGCGCCGGCTACCGCAAGATCTGGGGCCCCGGGCGGCACATGGCGGGCGACAACACGTTCACCTACTTCCTCGACCCGCACGGCAACACCGTCGAGTACACGACGGAGCTGGAGCTGCTGGACGAGGACACCTGGCACCCGCACGTCTACGACTTCTCCCAGCCCGAGGTCACCGACCAGTGGGGCACGGCCAACCCCATGAACGAACTCGTCGCGAAGGAGTCGTTCAACGACCCCGACCGCGGTGTCTTCGTCGCCCCGCCGGTCTGATCCCGCGGCGGCGACCTCCCCTCCTCCCCGACTCCGGAGGCGCGGCCTTCCTGTCATGCCCTGACTGCGCCGCGCCTCCGGCCCAGCCCTCCCCTGCCAGGAGCCCTTCCGTGCGCTTCGCCACCTACGCCCACCGGGGCGACGTCCACGTCGCCGTGCTCGACGAGGACGACGGCCTCCACCCGGTCACCGGCGCCCGCCCGGTCACCGGCGCCCGCTCGCTCACCCGCGTCGGCTCGCTGAGCGAGATCATCGCCGCGGGGGCCGGTCTCCCCGCGCTCCTCGACCTCGGCGCCGCCGCCCTCGACGCGCCCGCCGGCCCGCACGTGTCGGAAGTGCGCCTGCTGCCGCCGCTCCAGCCCGCCTCGATACGCGACTTCGTCACCTTCGAGGAACACGTCGAGGGCGTACGGCGCTCGGTGAGCGGCGCCGTCGGCGTGCCCGAGCAGTGGTACGCCGCGCCGACCTTCTACTTCACCAACCCGCACGCCGTGTACGGCCCGGGCGACGACATCCCGATGCCGCCCGGCTCCACGGTCCTCGACTTCGAACTGGAGGTGGCCGCCGTCATCGGCCGCGAGGGCCGCGACCTCACCCCGGAGCAGGCCCGCGACCACATCCTCGGCTACACCGTCTTCAACGACTGGTCCGCGCGCGACCTTCAGTCGGCGGAGATGACGGTCGGCCTCGGCCCGTGCAAGGGCAAGGACACCGCCACCACCCTCGGCCCGTACCTGGTGACCGCCGACGAACTGGCGCCGTACCGGGACCCGGACGGCTTCCTGCGCCTGGCGCTGACCGCCGAGGTCAACGGCGAGGTCGTCGGCCGCGACCTGCTGTCCAACATGAGCTGGACCTTCGAGGAGATGGTGGCCTACGCCTCCCGTGGCACCCGGGTGGTGCCCGGTGACGTCCTGGGCTCGGGCACCTGCGGCAACGGCGGCTGCCTCGCCGAGCTGTGGGGCCGGCGCGGCGGGCGGGACCCGCGCCCGCTGAAGCCGGGCGACACGGTCACCCTCACCGTGGAAGGCGTCGGCCGCGTGACCAACACGGTCGTGCCGGGCCCGGACCCGGTGGCGATCCCCGCCGGTCGCCGCCGTTCCCGGGAGCGGCCGTGAGCGAACCGCATCCCGGGCGTCTGCTCGGCAAGGTCGTGGTGGTCACCGGCGCGGCCCGCGGCCAGGGCGCCGCCGAGGCCGACCTGCTCACCCGGGAGGGGGCCCGGGTCATCGCCACCGACGTGAGCGAGGCACCCGGCTGCCGCCGGCTCGACGTCACCAGCGAGGAGCAGTGGGCGGCGCTCGCCGCCGAACTGAGGGAGTCGTTCGGGCGGGTGCACGGCCTGGTCAACAACGCGGGCATCACCTGGCGCGCGCGGATCGGGGACGTACGTCCCGAGGACATGGCACGCGTCCACGCCGTCAACGTCACCGGCCCGCTCCTCGGCATCCAGCACCTCGCCCCGCTCATGCCGCCCGGCTCGTCCATCGTCAACGTCGGCTCCTCCGCGGCCCTCACCGCGCACTACCCGGTCGCCTACACGACCAGCAAGTGGGCGCTGCGCGGCCTGTCGAGGACCGCCGCCCTGGAACTCGGCCCGCGCGGCATCCGCGTCAACACGATCCACCCCGGTCACATCGAGACGGAGATGACCGCCTCCGCCGCGCCGGCCTTCCGCGAGGCCGGCATCCGCGAAACACCGCTGGGCCGCACCGGCACGGTCGCGGAGGTGGCCCCTCTGGTCGTCTTCCTGCTGTCAGACGCCTCCTCGTTCATCACCGGCGCGGAGATCCCCGTCGACGGGGGCCTCACCGCGCACGGGGGCGCGAAGTCGGTGTCGGACGCGCTGCGTGGGGCGGCTTCGTGAAGCGACTTTCACATGGACGGGGCTGTCTTCTGGCGTACGACGATCGCGTTGAGCCGGACGGCGAACGGCGCGGTGTCGGTGAGACCCAGGGCCCCGACCTGGGACTTGCCGCGTCCGATGGTGACGTCGGCGCAGAAGGCGACGGCGTACAGAAAGGCGCCGGCAACCTCGTCCTGGAGGGCGAAGAACAGGTCGCGGTAATAGCTCGTGCGGTCCGGTTCCTCTTCGTAGTAGACCAGTCCCGGTTCACCCTCCTGCTCCGCGAGACCGGTGAAGGCGTCCATGAGGTCGCGCTCGACGGTGTCCCAGAACGCGGCCTGGGCCGCCTCGGGCGGGAGCGCCTGGCGGACCGCCTCCTTGAGGGAGAGCGCCATCACCAGGATCGGCGCCTCCTCCTGGAGCCCCCAGCCCCGGACCATCCTGACGATCTCGCTGTCGGGAAGCAGGGCGGCGGCATCACGGATGTGCCCGAAGTCGTAGTTGACGGTGGCGGGCGCGATCGCCTCCTGGAAGGCACGGTCCAGCGCCTCCGCTTGGGCGCGATGGGCCTCTTCCACCTCGATGAGTGTCCTGAAACGGGCTGCCAACTCCCCCTCCTTCAACATTTTGTTGCAGTGGCGAGGCGACAGTATGCACGCAGCGACGCGTCGGCGCGACCCCCGGGACACGGCCGGGTGGCTCCCCTCCCCAACTCGCGGACTGCCGTGGGGTGATGAACGACGGAGGCCCCTGCTATGGTGCGCCGATGTCCACGATCAAGCAGTTCCAGGTCACCTTCGACTGCGCGGAACCGGAGCGTCTCGCCCGCTTCTGGTGCGAGGTGCTGGGGTACGTCGTACCGCCGGCCCCGAAGGGGTTCGCCACTTGGGCCGACTACGACCGCTCGCTGCCGCCCGAGCAGCAGGGCGGGGGGTTCGCCTGCGTCGCCCCGACGGGCGTGGGCCCGCGGCTGTACTTCCAGCGCGTCCCCGAAGGCAAGGTCGTCAAGAACCGGCTCCATCTCGACGTACGGGTCGGCACCGGGCTCAGGGGCGAGGAGCGCGTCGCCGCCCTGGAGGCCGAGTGCGCACGGCTGATGGCGCTCGGCGCGAAGCGGGTACGGTTGCTGCTCGCCGATGACCACAACGAGTCGTGCCTCGTGATGCAGGACATCGAGGGCAACGAGTTCTGTCTCGACTGAGCGTCCTCCCGGGACGGGGAGCCGTCTGCTTTCAGGTGGAGGATCGGGCGTCCGCGGCGGCTTCGGCGAAGGCGCGGATGAGGGGCGTCTCGGCCGCGGACTTCCACACCAGTGCCCAGCGGGAGGGTGGGGCGTCGCGGATCGGCAGGTAGCGGATGTCCGGCCATGGGTAGTAGTCGGCGGCCTCGGCCTGGGTCAGTGCGACGGCGTGGCCGTCCGCGATGGTGGTGAGCACTTCCTGGAAGGTGTTCACGCGGCCCGCCCGGCGGATGGGCCGCCCGCTCGACGTGTGGAATGGGATGAGTCCGGCTTCCATGTACTCCGGGATCGGTCCGGCCGGTCCGAGCACGGCGTGGTCGCCGAGGTCTTCCAGGGTCACGGCATCCTGCGCGGCGAGCGGGTGGGCGGGGGCCGCCATCACCATGATGGGACTGGCGCGCAGCACCGGACCGACCGTCAGGTCCGGTTCCCGGACGGGCAGCCAGAGCACACCGACGTCCACTTCGCCGGACCGCAGCGGGGTGAGCGGATCCGGTGGGTGGATCTCCCGGAAACGCAACTCCACGTCGGGGTACCGGCTGCGGAAGAGATCGAGGACGTCACCGATGGCGCGGGCCATCGCGCCCATCGTGCCGAGGGCCAGCGATCCGGATATCCCGCGCGCGGCGGCCGTGACCGCGTCGATGCCGGCGACGATCTGCTCGTAGCCCTCGGACAGCCGGCGCTGAAGTTGCTCGCCGAGGGGCGTCAACCTGACCGTGCGGGTGGTGCGGTGGAACAGCGGCGCGCCGATCCGCCGTTCCTGCTTCTTGATCGACTGGCTCACCCGGGCCGGCGTGAGCCGCAGCCGCTCCGCGGTCCGGCCGAAATGCAGTTCCTCGGCCAGCGTCAGGAAGATCTGGATGTCGCGAAGGTCCACCACCGCTCCTCGGATTGTCGCCAAACGCTTAACAGTACGTTGCCGAGGTCGTCGTTGATGCCGGTGACCGCCCTGGCGGAAGCTGAAGGCCGTCATCAAGAGCCCGCGAACACAGCGTGGTTCGGTCGGTCATGCCGCAGCGGAGACGAACGGTTCCTGCTGCCGTGTGAGGAAGAGGAACCTGCATGGAAACTCCAGTCAGCCCCGCATCCCGGGTCTGGTTCATCACCGGGGCCAGCCGAGGCCTCGGCCGCGCCTTTCACCCTTCACCGGCTGCGGACTGAACGACCGCCGACCCCATCGCGCGGCGGCGGTTCACCCGCGAACCGCCCTGCTGTGCCCCTGCCCTTCCACCAACCCCACCGGTGATCCGGACCCCCCTGACAAGGAAAGACGACGTGAACATCACCGCCACCACCATCGCGCTCACCATCGACGATGTCGCCGCCTCCCAGGCGTTCTTCACCACCCATCTCGGCTACACCGTCCGGGCCGAGGCCGACGGTTTCGCCTCCCTCACCCATTCCGCCGCGGCGGACATCGTGCTCCTCGCCCGGGGCACCCAGGTCCTGCCGCCCGAGCAGCGCGACCGGCACGCCGACGGCCTGATCGTCGCCTTCACCCTGGCCGCCGGCCTCGACGACGAGGAGAAGCGGCTGCGCGACGCCGGAGTCGAGATCACCCTGCCGCTGCGCGAGGAACCCTGGGGCGAACGGCTGTTCCAGATCACCGACCCCAACGGCGTGATCGTCCAGTTCGTCGAGTGGGCCACGCCCGCCGACGCATGACCCGTGACGCGCCGGGCGGCAACCGTCTCAGACCGTCTGGCGCGCCACAGCGCGACATGGTGAACCACCTCCACCCGACCTCCGTCTTCCCACGCGACCGTCATCACGCACGACAGAGGAACGGACCGTGACAGAGACAGGCGTTGAGCAGGGCCGCGACGAGCGGAGTGACATCCCGGGGCCTTGGTGGGCGGACCCCGGCACCTGGGGCGCGGTCGCGCTGATCGCCCTCGGCGGTCTGTCGGCCGTATGGGCCTCCTTCCGACTGCCCGGCACCCCGCAGAACTTGGCACCCGCCTACTACTGGGCCGCCAAGTCCGTCGCCTTCGGCCTGGTCCTCCTGGGCACCACCTTGCTGGGCCGCCGCCACGCCCGGGCCACACGGGGACGGTAGGTCCGGCGCCACCTTCGGGGCCGCTGTTTCCCTCCAAGCAGCCTCCTAGGGCCGGCGTCCCCAGAGCCGCATCCGCATCCGCATCCGCATCGACCCCGAAACGTGATCCACCGCCTGCTTACAGGCATGCCGACCAGTCGGTATGGTGCGCCGCTGAGCCACTCCCCGTTCCCCTGCACGGATCCGAGCCGTAGCGGAAGGCCAGGCGATGACACACCCCGACCAGAACCGGTATCCGCCATCAACGTCACCGGGATGGCCCCGGACACACACCGATCGCCCGTCACACGGATACGACGTCCCTCCTGGGTACGGCCAGGACGGGCGATCCCCTTGGGACGAGCCGTATGCGGAGGGGATCCATCAGCACGGCGCCGACCTCGCCGCCCTCCGCTCGGCCTACCGCCTCCTCCGCCGCGTCTCCACGCTCACGGCACTCGGCTCCTTCGTGGTGTACGTCGTGCTGTCCTGCGGCGCCCCGGACCTGATGGGGTCCAAGATCGCTGGAGAGCTGAGCCTGGGCATGGCCCTGGGGATCCTCCAGCTCGTCGTCACGTTCGCGGCGGTCTTCTGGTACGGACGCAGCGCACGACGTTCGGTGGATCCGTTGGCCCGCACCGTCAGGGAGCAGGCGGTCGCCGCCGGCGGAAACCCCGGGGTGACGAGATGAACGACTTCAGCTCCGGGACGCAGGCCACCGTCCTTCTCCTGTTCACCGTGCTCGTCACCCTCACGCTGCTCATGTGCGTGATGGCGGGGCCGGACCGCGACGACCTGACGAACTTCTACACCGGCTACCGCTCGCTCACCCCGTTCAAGAACGGCCTGGCCATCGCGGGCGACTACATCTCCGCGGCCACGGTGCTGAGCACCACCGGCATCATCGCGCTCACCGGATACGACGGCTATGTCCTCGCGGTCAGCACCGCCCTGTCCCTGGTGCTGCTGATGTTCCTGCTGGCCGAACCCTTGCGCAACGCCGGCCGGTTCACCATGGGTGACGTGCTGGCTCGCACCCTGCCCGGGCGGGCCGTGCGGGTCGCCGCCTGCATGGTGACGCTCTCGGCGACCGTGCCCTTCCTGGTCGTCCAGCTCTCCGGGGCCGGGTCGCTGCTCACCTTCATCCTGGACCTCCCGCACATGGCGGGCGTCAGGACGGGCAGCATCGTCATCGTCGGCAGCCTGATGATCGTTTACGCGGCGCTCGGCGGCATGAGAGGCACCGCGCTCGTCCAGATGGTCAAGATCGTATTTCTGCTCGCGACCAGCCTTGCCGTCGCCGCCCTGGTGCTGAACCGTTTCGACTGGAGCCCTGGCGAGGTGCTCAGGGCCGCCCAGCAGGGCAGCGGCGCGGGCCCCGCCTTCCTCCAGCAGGGCCTCCAGCTGGGCACCTCGGCCGGTGAACGGCTGGACTTCATCGGGTTCCAGATCACCGTGGTCCTCGGCGTGGCCTGCCTGCCCCACATCACCATGCGTCTGTACTCGGCGCAGGACGTGCCCGCCGTACGTCGCTCCATGTCGTGGGCGGTCGGTACGGTCACCACGTTCTGCCTGCTCGTGATCGTCATGGGGACGGGCGCGGCGGCGCTGGTGGGGTCGCAGTCCATCACCGCGGCCGATCCACAGGGCAGGACGTCGGTGCTCTTGCTGTCGCAGACGCTCGGCGGAGGACCCGGATCCATGGGCACGACGATTCTCTACTCGGCCGTGGCGGGCATGGTGTTCATCACCCTGCTGTCCTCGGTCGCGGGAATGACCCTGGCCGCGGCCTCGTCGCTCGCCCACGACCTGTTCGCCCATGTGGCACGGCGGGGGCAGGTGGAGCCGCGTACGGAGATGACGGTGGCCGTGTGGACGAGCGTGGCCGTGGGAACCGTGGCCATCGGGCTGGCCACCCTGGTCCAGAACTGGAACGTCGGCGTGCTGACCACGCTGGCCATCTGCGTCGGGGCGTCGGCAGTGGCGCCCGCGCTCACCTACTCGCTGTTCTGGCGGGGGTTCACGCGCACCGGCCTGCTCGCCACCCTCTACGGCGGCGCGGCCTGCGCGCTGGTGCTGATGGTCTTCTCCAAGGCGGTCTCGGGCACGCCGTCCGCCATCTTCCCGAACGCCGACTTCCACTGGTTCCCCATGGAGTCCACCGGACTGGTCTCCATCCCGTTCGGCTACCTGGCGGGCTGGCTGGGCAGTCGGCTGGACCACTGGCGCCGTCCCGCCGACAGCCTCGAGAACCGGCGGCTGTACGAGGAGAGCGAGGCCCGGCTGCTCGCCGCGGCCGAATGACCACGGCGGCCCGGGCGGACCGCGGCGGCATCGGGCCTCCGCCGCGGTCCGCCCGGGCCCACGTTCCGACAAGGCCCGAAACCGTCAGGTGGACATGCCGGCCAGCGGTTGTTCGGTCCACACGATCTTGCCCTCGCGGGTGTATCGGGTGCCCCAGCGTTCGGTCATCTGGGCCACCAGGAACAGGCCGCGCCCGCCCTCGTCGGTGGTACGAGCGTGGCGTAGGTGGGGTGAGGTGTGGCTGGTGTCGCTCACCTCGCACACCAGACACCGTTCCCGGATCAGCCGCAGGGTCGCAGGACCGCCGGCGTAGCGGTAGACGTTGGTGACCAGTTCGCTGGCGATCAACTCGGTGCTGAACGCCAAGTGCTCCAGACCCCATTCGGTCAGCTTGGCGGAGGTCAGGGCCCGGGCCCGAGCGGCACTGGCGGGCTCCGGCGGCAGACACCACGAGGCGACATCGTCCGGTGGCAGCTTGCGCGTGCGGGCGATCAGCAGAGCGACGTCGTCGCTGGGACGCGAGGGCACGAGCGAGTCGACCACCGCTTGGCATGTCCGTTCCAGCGCGTCGGCGGGGCGGGTGAGCGCCGCGCGCAGCTTGGCCAGGCCGGCGTCGGCATCGACGTGGCCTTCGCCGATGAGTCCGTTGGTGTAGAGGCACAGCAGGCTTCCCTCGGCCAGTTCGACGTCCCGTGCCTCGAACGGCAGGCCGCCCAGGCCGAGCGGTGGACCTGCGGGCAGGTCCAGTAGAGACACCTGTCCGTCCGGAGCGGTCACCACGGGCGGCGGGTGGCCGGCGCGAGCCAGGGAGCACCGCCCGGAAACCGGGTCGTACACGGCGTACAGGCAGGTGGCGCCGACGACCTGCTCGCCCACGGGCGGTTCGCCGACTGCCTCCTGTTCGGCCGCCAGGAGGTCGACCAGATCGTCGAGGCGGGAGAGGGACCTCGTCCGGTTCCAGGTCGAGGCTGGCGAGGGTGTGTACGGCGGTACGCAGCCGCCCCATGGTGGCGGCGGCGTGGATGCCGCGTCCCACCACGTCGCCGACGACGAGGGCGACGCGGGCCCCGGACAGGGGAATGACGTCGAACCAGTCGCCGCCCAGGCCGGGAGCCGCGCTGGCCGGCAGGTACCGCAGGGCCACCTCGACGGCCGACTGGTCCGGGACCGCCCGAAGCAGAAGGCTGCTCTGCAGGGTGAACGCGGTCTGCTGCTGCTGGGTGAAGCGCCGCGCGTTGTCGATGGCGACGCCGGCGCGCGAGGCGAGCTCCTGGGCGAGGGTGAGATCGTCCGCCTCGAAGGGATCGGGGCGGCGCGACCGCCACAGGGCCATCACTCCGAGCACCAGGCCACGTGCGGCGACAGGGACCACGATCAACGAGTGGGCGCCCAGCTCCGGGGCGTGGGCCCCCTGGCGGCCTTCCGCCGAGAACCAGTCGGGCGGGAGCACCGGTTCCAGGACGGGCTGCCCTTCGGCCAGGCATCTGGCCTGGGGTGTGTCCGGCGCGAACTCCATCGGCCTGCCCTCGCCGTGGCGCGGGCCGACGTGGGCACCGACGCCGCTGGTCCCCACGCGTACCACCGGCCCTGCCAGGGGCCGCGCCGCTTCCTCACCACGCGTCACAGGCTCCAGCAGGTCCACCGAGGCGTGGTCGGCGAGGTGGGGCACCATCACCTCGGCGAGTTCCCGGGCCGTCTCCGCCACGTCCAGGGTGGTGCCGATACGGCCGCCGGCCTGGCCGAGGAGCGCCAGCCGGCGCTGGGCGCGATGGCGTTCGGTGATGTCCTCGATCATCTCGGCCACACCCAGGATGTGGCCGGAGGGATCCTCCATCGGGAAGGACGAGACCATCGCGACCCGCTCGCGCGCCGGATCCTGCTCCAGGCGTGCGAACTGCTCGGAGTAGACCAAAGGCCTGCGGGTGTCCATCACTTGGCGCACCCGTTCAACCGCCCTGCGCGCGTCGTCGGGGAGGAGGAAACAGCCGGTGGGCAGCCCCCGGAAGCCGGCTGCCGGGATGCCACTGAAGCGTTCGACGGCCCGGTTGACCCGGAGAAGTCTCAGGTCGGGGCCGTGGACGGCCAGGCCGATCGGGCACCGGCGGTACAGCCCCTCGAGAACCGCGCGGTCCCTTTGCCACTCCAGGACGTCAGCCGCGAGTGCCCCGGCGAGGACCCACTCACGGACCCGGCCGTCGCGCGAGAGCGCGTGGGCCCTGAGCCCCACCTCCACGAGCCGCCCGTCGCGGTGCCGCACGGTGAGCGTCCCGAACCAGCCGCCGGCTCTCCCGCAGCTCGCCGCGGCCTCCCGGACGGCCGGCAGATCGCGAGGATCGACGAGGACGTCGAATGCCGGACGACCGATCACAGCCGTGTCCGGATGACCGAGCAGTTCCTCGGCCCGCCGGTTCCATCCGACCACGGTGCCCCGGTCGTCCAGGACCTCCAGGGCGGCGAGGTGCAGGGCGAACGGATCGTCGTGGCTTTCGCTGAGCTCCGTCATCCGCTTCTCCACCGCTGGACACCACCTTGTCCTCGGTCGCTTCCCCGAAGCACGCTGACCTGCTGCTGCCATGCAAGCCTATTGATTCGGCGGCGCCACGGCCTCGCCCGTCGAGTGGCACGGCGTGGCGGGCGCCGCGCCCGGCGCGGACAGGGCGGGGAGTGCGGCCCTCACGGCGTTGTGCGGCGGGAGGCGGCGGCCTGTGCTCGCCTCGGAGGCCGTGCCGCTCGCCGACGCGGTGTCGACGACCGCGTGGTCTTCGCGAACCCACGCGGGGTGACATACAGCGGACGGCGGCCCGCCGCGATCAGGTGGTCTCCTCGGGGTGCAGGCGCCCCAGCAGCTCGTAGAGACTGCGGCGCCCCTCCTCGTCCAGACGCGCGAAGGCTGCCGAGGTGGCCCGCATGTCGGCGCGGATGAGGCGGACCGCCTCCCTGCCCTCTTCGGTGGCGACCACGTTCTTGATCCGCCGGTCTGTCGGGTCGGCGTGCCTGGAGACCAGTCCACGCGCCTCCAGCCGGTCGACGAGTCCGGTGATGTTGGAGGCGTCGCAGCCGAGCCGCCCCGCGAGGGCGCGCATGGGCAGCGGTTGCCGGAGCAGGATCAGCATCTTGGCCTGCGTCATGGTGAGGCCGTGCAGGGCGGCTGCCGCTGTCAGGTCCCGGTAGTAGCCGGCAGCGGCGCGTGCCAGGCGCTCCATGAGTGCGTCGTGGGCAGGGTCGCTGTCCGGCGCAGCGGAGCGGTCGGCGGGCGCGGGGGTGGTGTGGGCCATGCCTCAAGTGTAGGTGACCTTCAATGTTTGACCTCCTCAACCATTGAGGTCTACCGTCTCCGTCATCGCTTGACTTCATCAAGCATCTGGTCTCGACAGTCCCCGTCGGGTTCCCGCCACCCTGCCCCGCCCCGTACCGGAGAACAGCACCCGTGTCACAACCCCTTGCTCCGCCGCACGGCCGACGCCGAGCCCAGACCGCGGTCATCCTCGCCCTGAGCCTCGCCGCGATGATCGTGTCGATGATGCAGACACTGGTGGTGCCGATCCTCGGCCTGATCCAGAACAGCCTCGGCGCCAGCTCCGCCGAGGTCAGCTGGGTCACCACCGCGACCCTGCTCTCGGCTGCCGTCTTCACCCCGCTGCTCGGCCGCATCGGCGACCAGCACGGCAAGAAGCCGACCCTCATCGCCGTGCTGGCAGTGATGATCGTCGGCTCCGTCCTGGCCGCCACCACCGACTCCCTGGTCTGGCTGATCGTCGGCCGCGTGTTGCAGGGCGCCGCCACCGCGATCTTTCCGCTCGCCCTGTCGGTGCTCCGCGAGGAGGTCTCCGCCCACCGTCTGCCGGGAGCGATGGCGCTGGTCAGCGGCACCCTGGCGTTCGGCAGCGGTTTCGCACTGGTCACCACCGGTCTGCTGACGCGCGGCGCGGACGCCGACTACCACCACGTCTTCTGGCTGGCCACCGGCCTCGCGGTGGTCACTCTGCTCGCCGTCGCCCTCCTCGTACCGGCGAGCCGTACCAAGACCGGCGGACGCACCGACATACTCGGCGCCCTCACCCTCGGCCTCTTCCTCGTTCTCCTGCTGCTGCCGATCTCCCAGGGGCACGAGTGGGGCTGGACCTCCGCCCGTACGCTGGGCAGCTTCGCCGGGGCGGTCGTCATGGCGGGTGTCTGGAGCCTCACCGAGAGCCGCGTCCGCGAACCCATGGTCGACATGAGGATGTTCCTCCACCGCCCGGTGCTCTTCAGCAACCTCGCAGGCCTCTTCGTGGGATTCGGGATGTTCGCCCAGTTCCTCGGCATCTCCTACCTGGCGCAGGTGCCGAGGGACGTCGCGGGCTACGGCTTCGGCGCCTCCGTTCTCCGCGCCTCCGTCGAGTACCTGCTGCCCGGCACGATCGCGTCCCTCGTCGTCTCCCAGTTCGGTGGCGTACTGATCCGCAGGATCGGACCGCGCCTCACCCTCGCCCTCGGCGCGGTGACCGGCATCACCGGGTTCTCGTGGCTGGCCGCCGCACACTCCTCGACCCCCTCGGTCATCGGTGCCGGGATGGCTGTCGGCACGGCCATCAGCCTCGGCTACGCCGCGATGCCCGCCCTCATCGTCGCGGGGGTGCCACCCCACCAGACCGGCATCGCCAACGGCATCAATTCCATCTCCCGGTCCGTCGGCAGCGCGATCGGCAGCGCGCTGATCACCTCACTGCTCGCCTCCCGGACCATCGAGAACCTTCCGGCCGGAGTCCCCCCGCTCCCCGCCGAGAGCCAGTTCACCCTGAGCTTCACCCTCGGCGGTATCGCCTTCGCCTTCGTCCTGGCCCTCTCGCTGGCCGGCCTCAAGCGGGGAGAGCAAGCGCCCCGGGCGGCACACCTGCCCGCGACGGAACCGGCCGCTGCCACCACCGCTGCCTGATGAGCCCCACCTCGATCCGCACCACCGCACCACCGCACACCACATCAAGGAGTAACCCCCCATGAAGGCCATCACCTACCGCACCTACGGCGGCCCGGAAATCCTGGAGTACGGCGACGTACCGAACCCGAAGCTCGGCGTGGACACCGTGCTGGTCCGCGTGAAGGCCGCCTCCGTCAACCCGGTCGACTGGAAGATCCAGGCGGGGTACCTGGACGCCGTCATGGACGCCGTCTTCCCCGTCATCCCCGGCTGGGACATGGCCGGCGTCGTCGAGGAGACCGGCATCGGGGTCACCGAGTTCGCTCCGGGCGACGAGGTGATCGGCTACGTCCGTGAGGACTTCGTCTCCCGCGGGACCTTCGCCGAGTACGTCGCCGCCCCGGTCCGCACGCTCGCCCGCAAGCCCGCCAACCTCTCCTTCGAGGAGGCCGCCGGCCTTCCGCTGGCCGGGCTCACCGCGTACCAGGCGCTGACACGATCCCTGCGGGTGCGGGCCGGCGACACCGTGCTGGTGCACGCCGCGGCGGGTGGCGTCGGCTCTCTGGCCGTACAGATCGCCAGGTCGCTCGGCGCCCGGGTCATCGGCACCGCCAGTGAGTACAACCACGCCTACCTGCGAGAACTCGGAGCGGAGCCGGTCGCCTACGGCGAGGGCCTCACCGACCGTGTCCACGCCCTCGCCCCGCAGGGCGTGGATGCCGTCCTCGACCTCGTCGGCGGGGACGCCCTGAAGGTCTCGCCAGGGCTGCTCGCCCAGGGCGGCCGCCTGGCCTCCGCTGTGGACGGCGCCGTGCTCGGCCTCGGTGGCGGGTACGTCTTCGTACGGCCCGACGCCCGGGACCTGGAGGCTCTCACCGGGCTTGCCGAGCGCGGGGAGCTGCGGGTGGACGTGGCCGCCGTGTTCCCGCTCGAGCAGGCGGCCGACGCCCAGCGCCTCAACCGCGAGGGCCACACCCGCGGCAAGATCGTCATCACCGTCGCCTGACCCCTGACCCCTGACGACGCCGACGCCCGGGCTGCCCGGCGGCGCGGCCACAACGCCCCGTCCCCCTACCGCACCTGTGAGGAAATCATGAACAATCCCGCGCCCGAGCAGCCCGCCGACCTCGTCGCCCGGCTGCGCGCCACCTTCCGCGCGGGCAGGACCAAGCCCGTGGCATGGCGCACCGAGCAGTTGCACCGGCTGCGTACCCTGCTCACCGAGCAGGGGGAGACATTCGCCGAGGCACTGCACGCCGACCTGGGAAAGAGCTCCACCGAGGCTTACCGCACGGAGATCGACTTCGTCATACGCGAGATCGACCACACCCTGGAGCATCTCGACGGCTGGCTGCGCCCCGAACCGGTCCCGGTGCCCGCGTTCATCGGTGAGGCGAGTGCCTGGACGCAGTACGACCCGCTGGGTGTCGTACTGGTCATCGCCCCCTGGAACTACCCGGCGCAACTGCTGCTGTCCCCGGTGGCCGGTGCCCTGGCCGCGGGCAACGCGGTGGTCGCCAAGCCCAGCGAACTGGCCCCGGCCACCTCCGCCGCCCTCGCCCGCCTCGTGCCGCGGTACCTCGACACCGACGCGGTCGCCGTGGTCGAAGGCGGGGTCCCGGAGACCACCGCCCTGCTGGAGCAGCGCTTCGACCACATCCTCTACACCGGCAACGGCACGGTCGGCCGCATCGTGATGGCCGCGGCCGCCCGGCACCTCACGCCCGTCACCCTCGAACTGGGCGGCAAGTCCCCGGCGTTCGTGGACCGGGGCACCGACCTGGACGCCGTCGCCGCCCGGCTCGCGGCCGGGAAGTTCCTCAACGCCGGGCAGACCTGCGTCGCGCCCGACTACGTCCTCACCGACCCCGGGACCGCGCGTGCTCTGGAAGCCGCCCTGACCAAGGCCATCGACGGACTGTACGGGTCCGACCCGGCTGCCTCCCCGGAGTACGGCCGTATCGTCAACGAACGCCACTTCGACCGGCTGACCGTTCTCCTCGACTCCGGCCGTCAGGTCACCGGCGGCGCGTACGACCGCGGGACGAAGTACATCGCGCCGACCGTCCTGGCCGAGGTGTCACCGGACGCGCCCGTCATGCGGGAGGAGATCTTCGGCCCGATCCTCCCGATCGTCCAGGTGGCCGGGCTCGACGAGGCCATCGACTTCATCAACGACCGCGACAAGCCGCTGGCGCTGTACGCGTTCACCGAATCGGACACCACACGGGACCGGCTCGCCGCCGAAACGTCCTCCGGCGGCCTCGGATTCGGCCTGCCGCTGGCCCATCTGACCATCTCCGACCTGCCGTTCGGCGGCGTCGGCGAGAGCGGCATGGGCAGCTACCACGGCCGCCACTCCGTCGAGACCTTCAGCCACCGCAAGGCCGTCCTCGCCAAGCCCCTCAGCTGATCCCGGCTCCTTGCCTGAACGGGAGCGCGTCACCGAGCAGTTGCCCGCCGTCGATCACCATCGTCTCGCCGGTGATCCAGCTCGCGGCGTCCGAGACGAGGAAGGCGACCGCGGAGGCGATGTCGGCGGGCTCCCCGTGCGGCCCACCGCCACCGAGGCGGACACGGCCTCGACCGCGTGCGCACCGACGCCGACCGCTGTGCCCTTGACCTGGGCCGCGGCGGCGTCCGCCGCCTCCTGGGACCGGGAGGTGAGGACGACGTTTCCGCCGGCCGCGGCGATGGCCTGGGCGATCGCCGGCCCGATGCCGCGCAAGGCCCCGGTGACGACGGCGGTGCGACCGGTGAGATCGAGTCCCGCCATCTCAGCTCAACGCCGCCGTCGCCGCCGCGTCGCGGTACCGCCGCAGTTCCTGCTTGGCGATGGCCCGCTTGTGCACCTCGTCGGGACCGTCCGCGAGCCGCAGCGTCCGCAGATGCGCGTACATCATCGCCAGGGGGAAGTCGTCGGTCACTCCCGCTCCCCCGTGCACCTGGATCGCGCGGTCGACGATCCTCAACGCGATGTCGGGGGCGGCCACCTTGATGGCCGCGATCTCGGTGCGCGCCTCCTTGTTCCCGACCGTGTCCATGAGATACGCGGCCTTGAGCGTGAGCAGGCGGATCATCTCGATGTCGATCCGCGCTTCGGCGATCCAGTCCTGGATGTTGGACCGTTCGGCGACCGGACTGCCGAAGGTCACCCGTGACTGCGCGCGCCGGCACATCAGTTCCAGCGCCCGCTCGGCGGCGCCGATGGCCCGCATGCAGTGGTGGATACGACCGGGCCCGAGCCGGGCCTGGCTGATCGCGAAACCCTCACCCTCGCCCTTGAGCAGGTCCTTGGCCGGCACCCGGACATCCTCGAAGATGATCTCCGCGTGTCCCTCGCGATCCGCGTACCCGAACACCGGGAGGTTCCGGACCACGGTGATGCCGGGGGCGTCGATCGGGACGACCATCATCGACTGCTGGCGATGCGGGGCCGCCGTGGGGTCGGTCTTGCCCATCACGATGAGCACCTTGCAGTTCTTGTGCATCGCGTTCGAGGCGAACCACTTGCGGCCGTTGAGCACGTACTCGTCGCCGTCGCGCTCCATCCGCAGCTCGATGTTGGTGGCGTCGGAGCTGGCGACACGCGGCTCGGTCATCGCGAAGGCCGAGGCCATCGTCCCGTCGAGCAGGGGCTTGAGGTACTTCTCCTTGTGCTCGTCGGTGCCGAAGAGGGTGAGTACCTCCATGTTGCCGGTGTCGGGCGCGTTGCAGTTGCACGCCTCGGGGGCGATGTGGCTGCGGCCCATGATCTCCGCCAGCGGCGCGTACTCGAGGTTCGTCAGACCGGGGCCCCACTCCGGGTGCGGGTGGAACAGGTTCCACAGTCCGCGCCTGCGTGCCTCCGCCTTGAGCTCCTCGAGGACCGGCGGGTGGAAGTGCGGGTCACCGGAGGCGCGCATCTGCTCGTGGTACACCGCCTCGGCGGGGTAGATGCGGTCATCCATGAACTCGAGCAGATCCGCCTGGTACTTCTTGGCGCGGTCCGACATCTCGAAGAGGGACATCCGAACTCCTGACGGGTAGGGAGGGAAAGTCGGGCGGGCGCTTGTCCAGGTGACTGGCGACGCCTTCGACGCCGTGGGGCCCGCGGAAGGCCTGAGGCCGAAGCTTTCCGCGCAGCACAGCCCCAACGTTCGCGGCAACCCGCTCCGCCGGGGGGCCTGCGATGCGTTCACCTGTATACTTGAATCCGACGTCAAGTTCAATAATGGGCTCGCGTGGACCCCATGGAGAAAGCCGCCCAGACCCAGGGGGTATGAGCGGCTGCGAGGCGGGCGGATCAGCGGTGGCCGGGGAACCGTAGGGCGTTCGCCCAGAGACGGGTGACCGTGGTCACGAGCTCCTCGAAGTCCACAGGCGTGCCTTCTTCTTGCGGTTCGCCGAGCACGAAGGCGTTGTAGGCCATGACGCTGACCATGCCCGACAGGGCTCGGGAGGCCATCATCGGATCGACCTCACGGTCTGCGACACCTCGCGCCTGCAGCTCGGCGATGCCGCGGGCATTGCGGCGGATGAACGCGTCGGCGCGCCGCCTCCGGAACTCACGGAACTCGGGCTCCACTTGCGCGACCTGTTCGAGCAGGCCCATCAGCTTCGCGTTCCGTTTGTATGCCTCGAGGTATGCGCGATTACTCGCTTCGAGGACCGCGTAGGGATCGTCGGTATCCTGCACCCGGCCCATGCCGGGGTGCATCATGTCCTCCTGCGCCTCCAGGAGGACGGCGGCAAGCACCTCTTCCTTGCTGGCGAAGTAGGTGTAGAAGGATCCCGCCGCGCACTGAGCCTCTTTGGTGATGTCGGTCAGGCGGGTGTCGAGATAGCCGTCCCGTTCGAACACCTTCCGCGCGGCTTTCACCAGAGCGGCCCGTGTCCGTGCTCCACGCTTTGTCGTGGGTGGCTCACGAAGGTGCGAGAGGGGTGCCATGGGCGGCACCTTCTCGCCGTCGATCTCCTCGGGCGCAGTACTGTCCATCCGGGGAACTGTACTTGAATCCGACACCATGATCACGAACCGGCGGACGCCCAGGGCCGGCGGGCGGCAGCGTCGGCGGCCGACGTGTCGCGGGCGAGCGCCGTACGGTGGATGGACCGCTTGAGGATCTTCCCGCTCGGGCCCCTCGGGCAGCGCGTCGACGAACCGGACGATGCGCGGGATCTTGTAGGCGGACAGCCGCTCCCGCGCCCAGCGCGACACCTCGGCCGCATCGAGCTCCGAACCGGGCCGGGCGGCGATGATCGCGGCGACCTCCTCGCCGTAGTGCTCGTCGGGAACGCCGACCACGGCTGCCTCGACGATGTCCGGATGCTCGTAGAGCACCTCCTCGACCTCACCGAGGCAGACGTTGCAGCCGCCGCGGATGATCAGTCCTTGATTCGGTCGACGATGCGCAGGTCGCCGTCGGTGTCGGTCAGGCGGTGATGCCGAAGTGTTCGGCGAGTTGGCGGCGGGTGTCGGCGGCGCTGGTGTGCAGTACGCCCCCGATGCCGATCCGTGCCGCTCCGTCGAGGTTCTGCTGCAGATCGTCGATCATGACTGCCTCCTCGGGTTCGATGCCGAGGCGTTCGCATGCGATCGCGTAGATCCGCCGGGAGGGCTTGCGGATTCCGACCTCGGCGGAGATGACGATCACGTCGGCGACAGCGGCGAGTTCGACGCCGTCGTAGGTTCCGGTACCGAACGAATTGGACACGAGCGCGACGGGACGGCCGGCGGCTCGGAGATCACCGAGCAGCGCGAGCATGTCCTGGTCGATCGACATTCCCACCTGCATGCGGGCCGTGAGCCCCTCGGCCGCCACGTCGGCGCCGTGGGCACGGAGCCGTTCGGCGAATCCCCGCTCGAAGGCTTCGGTGTCGATACGGCCGCACTCGTGGTCGGCCAGGAGGGTGCGTGATGCCTCATCCCGGCCGAGGAGTTCCAGCGGCAGGCGGGGGTCGACGCCGAGCGAGGCGCCGAAGTCGGTGAAGGCCCGCAGCACACTGGAGGTGATGACACCGCCGAAGTCCACCAGGACCGCGGTTCGCGTCTTGTCCGTCACGCCCGGCACGTCAGGCCACCTCGAACAGTCCGGCTGCGCCCATTCCGCCGCCGATGCACATGGAGATCACCACGTACCGGACGCCCCGGCGCTTGCCCTCGATGAGGGCATGCCCCACCAGCCGGGCACCGGTCATTCCGTACGGATGACCGACCGAGATGGCGCCGCCGTTGACGTTGAACCGCTCCGGGTCGATGTGCAGTTCGTCCCGGCAGTACACCGCCTGGGAGGCGAACGCCTCGTTGAGTTCCCACAGGCCGATGTCGTCGATGGTGAGGTCGTGCTGCTTCAGCAGCTTCGGAATGGCGAACACCGGCCCGATGCCCATCTCGTCCGGCCCGCACCCGGCAACGGTCATACCCCGGTAGATCCCCAGCGGTTGCAGTCCGCGGCGCTCGGCCTCCTTCGACTCCATCAGCACCGATGCCGAAGCCCCGTCCGACAGCTGCGAGGAGTTGCCCGCCGTGACGGTGGACTGCGCGCTCACCTGACCGTCGGGCAGCACCGGCGCCAGCCCGGCCAGGCCCTCGAGCGTCGTCGACGCGCGGTTGCCCTCGTCCCGGGTCAGGGTCACCTCCTCGTCCCGCACCTCTCCGGATTGCTTGTCGAGGACCTTCTTGACGCTGGGCAGCGCGACGATCTCCTGGTCGAACCGGCCGGCCTCCTGCGCCGCGGCGGTGCGCTGCTGCGACAGCAGCGCGAACTCGTCCTGGCGTTCGCGGCTCACGCCGTAGCGTTCGGCGACGATCTCAGCCGTGTGCAGCATCGGCAGGTAGATGCTCGGCTTGTGCTCGACCAGCCAGGGATCCGCCATGCGGTGGGTGTTCATGTGGTCGTTCTGCACCAGGGAGATCGACTCGACGCCGCCGCCGACAGTGACCTGCATGCCGTCCGTGACGATCTGCTTGGCGGCCGTCGCAATGGCCATCAGGCCCGACGAGCACTGCCGGTCGATCGACATCCCCGGCACGGTGTCCGGAAGTCCGGCGCGCAGGACGGCCTGACGCGCGACATTGACACCGGTGGACCCCTGCTGCACGGCGCAGCCGAAGATCACATCCTCGACCTCGCCTCCCTCGAGCCCGGCGCGCCGCACGGCGTGCGACAGGGCGTGGGCGGCGAGTTCCTGCGCCTGGGTGTCGTTGAACGCGCCGCGGTAGGCCTTTCCGATCGGCGTCCGGGCCGTCGAAACGATGACTGCTTCCCTCATGTCGCCTCACTGCTCCTTCTGGTTCGGTTGTCCGTGAGCTTCGGGCCGGAAATGCGAGCGCCGTGGGCCGGGAGTCAGCCTCCCGACCGGTTATAGTTGAACTCGACGTCAGGTTCAACCATCCGTAACGCCTTGACAGTCCACTCCCCCGCAGGAAGTCTACCGACCAGTCGGTATGGGAGGTGGATGGTGATCCAGCTGAGCATCCCCACGGGTGCGGGCGTGTTCGACGCCCTCGCGGCGGGTCCGCCCGAAGGCCGCCCGGTGCTGTTGCTGCACGGTTTCCCGCAGACAGGGCTGGCGTGGCAGTGGCAGATCACGGCGCTGGCGGCGCACGGCTACCGGGTGGTGGCACCCGACCAGCGCGGGTACTCCCCCGGCGTACGCCCCCCGCGACCCGAGGACTATCGCATCGGCCTTCTCGTCGACGACGTGGTCGCCATCAGCGAGCAACTGGGCTGGGCGGCGTTCGATCTGGTCGGCCATGACTGGGGAGGCGCGGTGGCCTGGTGGACCGCGCACGCCCACCCCGGCCGCGTACGCACCCTGACGGTTGTCTCGACCCCGCACCCCGGCGCACTGGCCACCACCCTGCGCACCGACCAGGATCAGCGCGCACGCTCCCACTACATGATCGACTGGCGCGAGACACCCGCGACCGAGGAGCGCATGCTCGCCGACGATGCCCGAGAGCTCCGCGATTTCTACGCCGAGAAGGTCCCGCGGGACAGCGCGGACGCCTACGTGCGCCACCTGTCCCGGCCGGGCGCTCTCACCGCGGCGCTGAACTGGTACCGGGCCGGCCGCCCCGACGGCCCGATCGGCGTCGTCGACGTGCCCACGCTGTATGTCTGGAGCACGGAGGACAGCGCGTTCGGCCCGGCAGCCGCACAGGAGACCCGGCGGTGGGTCAAGGGACCGTACCGGTTCGAGACCCTCCAGGGCGTCAGCCACTGGATCCCCGAGGAGGCGCCCGAGACGCTGAGCCGCCTGCTGCTCGAACACCTGCGAGCGCACGGCGAGCCCTGAACCGGCGACGCACACCCCGCTCAGCCAATACCCCATGCGGCGAATAACCCGTGCAGCGATAACCCGTGCGGCGAATAACCCGTCCAGCGCATCCCCACTCGTCGACTCTCCGAAGAGGTGACCTCATGCAGGCAGCAGCACGCTCGGCCTGGCGCCGTCTCGAGCCCGTGCACGCCATGATCTACTTCGTCCCCGAGGGAAGGCGACGGTACGCGGGCCTCGGCCTGAGCGGCCGCGCCGGGTACTTCACGTCCCGGAGCGCCGCGTTCGGCCGAGCCTCCGCCGAGCTGGTCATCTCGACCTTCTACAACTTCAACCCCGATGTCGTACGGCGGTCGGTCGACGGAGTCTGGGACGCGACGACGCCGCAGCAGGTGCTGGACGCGCGGTACGCCGCGGCGGGCGAAGCCCTGCGGCGGGCGGGAATCCACGAGTTGCCCGACCTGCACGAAGTCCTGGCGCTGGCCCGCCAGGCCGCCGAGGCGGCTTGCGAACACGCGCAGGGCCGCCCGCTGTTCGCCGCTCATGCCGCCCTGCCTTGGCCGGAGGAGCCGGTACTGCAGCTGTGGCACGCCCAGACACTGCTCCGGGAGTTCCGCGGAGACGGCCATGTCGCGTGCCTGCTGAGCGAGGGCCTCGGGGGCTTGGAGGCCCTGATTCTGCACGCCGCGACCGGTGAGGTTCCCGTCGGCTTCCTCAAGGCGAGCCGTGCGTGGCCCGAGGAGGAGTGGGCCGGCACCCAGGAGCGCCTGCGCGAGCGAGGTCTCCTCGACGGCGACTCCCTCAGCCCGGAAGGCGTACAGCTGCGCCGGCACATCGAGGACCGCACCGACCGTCTGGCCCTTCCCGCCTACGCCGCCCTGGGTGACGCCGGCTGCGAGCGGCTCGCCGAACTCGCGAGGCCCTTCGGCCGCGCGGTCGTCGACGCGGGCCTTCTCAAACCGGGCTGACCGGGCCCTCGTTGCCTCCGCCTCGTGCTGCCCGGCATCGGCCCGGTGCAGCGAGGTCTCGAAGCAGTGACACCGGCAGCCCGTGGCGGACACGGGCTGCCAGGCGCCTTCTCACGCGCCGACGGGCTTGCCCGGACCGGGCACGTGCCGGAAACGGAACGGCTCCGGGTCGCGTCCGGCCTGGACGAACCAGCACTCCCCGGTGCCGTCGCCGGTGACGATCCGCAGCACCGTGTCCGCCACGACCTCGGCCGGGATGATCGGCAGTTCCTGCTCGGAGAGCATGTCGCGCAGGTGGTCGATGATCCGTGACTCGGCGAACCCCGGGCAGACGGCGTTGAAGCGCACGTTCTCACGCGCGAGAGCCGGTCCCAGGGAGCGTGCGAGTCCCACGACCGCATGCTTGTTGGCCGCGTACAGCGGATCCAGCGGTACCGCGGCCAGGCCCGCCAGGGACGCGGTCGCCACGATCGCTCCACCGCCGCGGGCCCGTAGCGCCGGCAGGACCGCATGCGTGCCGAACACCACGCCGTCGAGGTTGGCCCCCATCGCGCGGCGGTAGCGCGCCAGGTCGAAGTCCTCGCCGACGCCGCATCCGGTCGCCACCCCCGCGTTGAGGAACGCGATGTCGACGCCGCCGCACTGCTGCTCGGCGAAGTCCACCAGCGCACGGTTGGCCTCGAGGTCGGACACGTCGCAGGCGCGGAAATGGCCGCCGATCATCTCGGCCACCTCGCGGCCGCCCCGCGCGTCGAGGTCCGCGACCACGACGCGCGCCCCCGCCTCCGCCAGCGCCAGCGCCGTGGCCCGGCCCAGTCCACTGGCACCGCCGGTGACGATCGCCACCTTGCCCCGGAGCGCGGCCCCTCTCTCGGCGGCCGTCACGCCAGCTCCAGGACGAGCTTGCCGACGTTCTCGCCGCGGAAGAGCATCTGCAGCGTCTCGGGGAAGTCGTCCACGGTCCCCCTGACCACATGTTCCTTGACCTTGATGCGGCCGGCGCCGATCCAGGCGGAGATCTCCCGCGCGGCCTCCGCGTAACGCTTGGCGTAGTCGAAGACGACGAAGCCCTCCATGCGGGCGCGGCGCACCAGCAACGAGAGGTAGTTCGAGGGGCCCTTGACCGGGGTGTCGTTGTTGTACTGACTGATCGCGCCGCACACCACCACGCGCGCGTGCATCGCCAGCCGGGTCAGGGCGGCGTCGAGGATGTCGCCTCCGACGTTGTCGAAGTAGACGTCGATGCCGTCGGGGGCGTGCCGGCGCAGTGCCTTCTTGACGTCGTCGGCGCGGTAGTCGATCGCCGCGTCGAATCCCAGTTCGTCGGTGAGCAGCGCGCACTTCTCCGGCCCTCCGGCGATGCCCACGACCCGGCAGCCCTTGGCCTTCGCGATCTGACCCGCGATGGTGCCGACCGCGCCGGCCGCCCCCGACACCACGACGGTCTCGCCCTCCTTCAGCGCTCCGACGTCCAGCAGGCCGAAGTAGGCGGTCATGCCGGGCATGCCCAGCGCGCCCAGATACGTCGAGGGCGGCGCGAGGGACGTGTCGATCTTCATGGCGCCCTTGCCGTCGGAGACCACGTACTCCTGGACGCCGAACGTTCCGACCACGTGATCACCCGGCTGGAAGTCGGGGTGGTTCGATGCGGTGACCTCGATGACCGATCCGGCGCGCATCACCTCACCGATGCCCACCGGCGGCAGGTAGGAGGGACGGTCGTCCAGCCAGCCCCGCATCGCCGGATCCAGGGAGATCACGCGTGTCCGGCCCGCGAACCGGCCCGGGCCCGGCTCGTCGACGGAACCCGTACAGTGCTCCCAGTCATCGGGTTTGACCTCGCCCACGGGGCGGGCTGCCAGACGGATCTGGCGGTTGGTCGCAGACATCGCGCCTCCTGTCGTCGCGGCTTGCCGTGAGCATACCGACCAGTAGGTACGTCGACTGTGGTGATGTTGGCCACAAGCCGCTCTGGTCGGAAGCTCCGGCGGCATGGGGACAGCGCGCATAGCCCACCGCGGAACTATGGTGTCCCACCACATACGCCTCTGACCTCAGCCTTCCTACGGTGTGGCGACACACAAACGTCCCCACCGCACACGAGGAAGTGGCGCACATGGCCTCCGCAGCATCCGCTCCCCCGACACCGAGCAACCTCAAGCGCATCGTCGCCGCCAGCCTCATCGGCACCACGATCGAGTGGTACGACTTCTTCCTCTACGGCTCCGCGGCGGCGCTCGTCTTCAATCAGTTGTTCTTCCCGGAGTCCGATCCGCTGGTCGGCACGTTGCTGTCGTTCCTGACGTACGCGGTGGGGTTCGCGGCACGCCCGCTGGGGGCGCTGGTGTTCGGGCACTACGGTGACCGGCTCGGGCGCAAGAAGCTGCTGGTGCTGAGTCTGCTGCTGATGGGCGGGGCGACCTTCGCGATCGGACTGCTGCCGACGCACGCGACGATCGGGAGTGCCGCGCCGGTCCTGCTGACCGTGCTGCGGCTGGTGCAGGGCTTCGCGCTCGGTGGCGAGTGGGGCGGGGCCGTGCTGCTGGTGTCGGAGCACGGGGACGCGCGGCGCCGCGGGTTCTGGGCCTCGTGGCCGCAGACCGGCGCGCCGGCGGGGCAGTTGCTCGCCACCGGTGTGCTGTCGCTGCTGACCGCCGTGCTGTCGGACGACGCGTTCAACACGTGGGGCTGGCGGATTCCGTTCCTGCTCTCCGGCGTGCTGGTGATCGTCGGTCTGTGGATCCGGCTGTCCGTCGACGAGTCCCCCGTCTTCAAGCAGGCGCTGGCGCAGGCCGAGGCGCGCAAGGCGACGCGGGCGGCGGACGCCGAGAAGCTGCCGCTGGTGGCCGTGTTGCGCCACCACTGGCGGGACGTGCTCATCGCGATGGGCGCGCGCATGGCGGAGAACATCAGCTACTACGTCGTCACCGCGTTCATCCTCGTCTACGCCACCACCGCCGCCGACGTCTCCAAGCAGACCGCCCTCAACGCGGTCCTCATCGCCTCGGCCGTGCACTTCGCCGTCATCCCGCTGTGGGGCGCGCTGTCGGACCGGGTCGGGCGCCGGCCCGTGTACCTGGTGGGCGCGGTCGGCGTCGCTCTGTGGATGTTCCCGTTCTTCGCGCTCGTCGACACCGGTTCCTTCGGCAGCCTGCTCCTCGCGGTGACCGTCGGCCTGGTCCTGCACGGGGCGATGTACGCCCCGCAGGCCGCCTTCTTCTCCGAGATGTTCGCGACCCGGATGCGCTACTCGGGCGCCTCCATCGGTGCCCAGTTCTCCTCGGTGGCTGCCGGTGCCCCCGCCCCGCTGATCGCGACCGCCCTGCTCGACGCCACCGGCGGCTCCACGTGGA
Source organism: Streptomyces sp. NPDC052773 (assembly GCF_044547145.1). Classification (NCBI taxonomy): domain Bacteria; kingdom Bacillati; phylum Actinomycetota; class Actinomycetes; order Kitasatosporales; family Streptomycetaceae; genus Streptomyces; species Streptomyces sp. NPDC052773. The sequence continues at coordinate 60,914 of NZ_JBITZX010000016.1, forward strand.
TCGCGCTGTACGTGATCGCCGCGGCACTGCTCACGATCGTCGCCGTGGCGGTGGCCAAGGAGACCCGCAACCGCGACCTGGCCGACATCGAGCCCTCCGCGGACGCCTCGCCGCAGAGCGCGCGGACCACGGACGCGCACACCGTCTGACCCGCACACCTTCTGACCCGCACACCATCTGACCCGCAGATCCGCCGACCGCGGTCCGTGTACGCCGGTGCGTACGGGGCCGCGGTCAGTGGCGTTCCGGGGCCGACAGCCGGTGCAGCCGCAGGGCGAGCTGGATCTCGAGGGCGCGTGACGGCGTCTGCCAGTCGTCGCCGAGCAGCCGGGCGACGCGTTCCAGGCGCTGGGCGACGGTGTTGACGTGGACGTGCAGCTCGTCCTTGGTGCGGGCGGGGCTCATCCCGCAGGCGAAGTAGGCGTCGAGGGTGCGCAGCAGCTCGGTGCCGCGTCTCTCGTCGTACGTCACCACCGGGCCGATCGTACGGTCCACGAAACCCGTCACGTCCCGGTCGCCGGCCAGCAGCAGTCCGAGGAAGCCGAAGTCATCGGCGGCGGCGCCGTCTCCGCTGCGGCCGAGCAGGCGCAGGGCGTCGAGGCAGCGGCGGGCCTCCGTGTACGCCCCGGCCACACCGTCGGGGTGGGCGGCGAGGTCCCGTACCGGCGGGGAGGCGCCGACGGTGACCGCTTCGTGGACGGCCGTACCGAGGTGCCGGGCGGTGCGCCGGGCCAGCTCGGTGGCGCTGTCGCCGGGGGCCAGCGGCAGGAGGAGGACCGTGCCGCCGTCGCGGGCGGCGGCCAAGCCCTTGCGGGTGGCGGCGAGGTGGGAGGCGGCGGACCACAGGCGGCGCCGGGCGGCGGCCTCCTGGTCGGCGTCGGCGGCGGGGCCGTCGAGGCGGGCGGCCAGCAGGACGTGGGTGGCGTCGAGGTCGGCGTGCAGCCGGGCGGCGCGCTCGCGCAGCAGCCGCGGGTCGCGGTCACGGGCGTCCAGCAGGTCGTCCAGCAGTTCGCCGCGGACGCGTTGTTCGGCCTCGGCGGCGGAGCGGCGGGCGAGCAGCAGCAGGGAGGTCACCATCGCGGCGCGCTCCAGGGTGCGCTGGTCGACGGGGTCGAGGCCGGGGTGGCCGCGCAGCACCAGCGCGCCGAGGAGTTCCCCGCCGGCGGCGACGGCGGCGATCCAGTCGTCCTGGTGCCGCACCGCGTGTCCTTCGGCGCGGGACTCGTCCAGGGCGCGGGCCGGGGCGCCCGCCGCCTCGGTGAACTCGACGGTGCCGTCGAGGACTTCGGAGACCGCGGCGGCCACGTCGTGCACCCCGCCGCCGCGCAGCACCAGTTCGGCGAGCCGGTCGTGCACCTCGGAGGCGCGTTCGATGACGGCGCTGCGGTCCTGGATGATCTCGTTGGCGCGCTCCAGGCGGGCGAGGGCCGAGCGGGTCTCGGTGAGCAGGTTGGCGGTGTCGATGGCGGCGGCGGCCAGCGCGGCGAAGGAGCCGAGCAGCGCAATCTGCTCGCGTTCGAAGACCCGGGCTCGGCGGTCGGCGGCGAAGAGCACCCCGATGACCTGCTGCCCCAGCATCAGCGGCACGCCGAGGATGGCGACCAGTCCCTCGTCGCGCACGCCCGCGTCGATGGCCTCGGTGTGCTGGAACCGGTCGTCCTGGAAGTAGTCGTCGGTGACGTACGGCCGGGCCGTCTGCGCGACGAGGCCGCCCAGGCCCTCGCCCATGCCGAGCCGCAGCTGCTGGAAGCGGGCCGCGACCGAACCCTCGGTGACCCGCATGTACGTGTCGCCGCGGACCGGGTCGTTGAGGCTGAGATACGCCACGTCGGTGCCGAGCAGGGAGCGGGCGCGCTGCACGATCGCCTGGAGGACGGCGTCCACGTCGCGCAGCCCGGCGAGGTCGTGGGCCGTCTCGAACAGCGCCGACAGCTCGGCCTCGCGGCGCCGCCGCCCTTCCAGCTCGGCCCGCACCCGCAGCGCGAGCAGCTTGGCGCGCTCCAGCGCGGCGATCCGCTCGCTCGGCTGCCCCTCGGCGCGGGCGAGCAGCACTGGCTGCTCGTAGGCGTCGACGGACGCGCCGCGCGCCAGCAGCTCGAGGAACGGCGCCTCGGCAGCGCCCTCCGGCGGGGTGAGGGCGGTGGCGGGCACCGCCGTCACGCCGTCGGCGGGCGCCTCTCCTCCCCCGGCGGGGCGCTGGGCGGACTGCACATGATCGCGGGACATGCTCACAGGATTCACCATGACGCGGTCACCCCGGCAGCCCTGTGGACAACTCCGGGCCGCCTGGGGGACCCCGTGCGCGGTCGGACCGCCGGGCTCAGTGCGCGGTCCAGCCGCCGTCGAGGACCAGCGAGGTCCCGGTCACGAAGGACGCCTGCGGCGCGCAGAGGTACGCCACCGCCTCCGCGACCTCCTCCGGCTCGATGAGCCGCTTCACCGCGCTGTCCTGGAGCAGCACCTCCGAGAGGACCCGCTCCCGCGGGATGCCGTGCGCCCGCGCCTGGTCGGCGAGCTGCCGCTCGACCAGCGGGGTGCGCACGTACCCGGGGTTCACGCAGTTCGAGGTGACACCGTGCGGCGCGCCCTCGAGCGCGGCGGTCTTGGACAGGCCCTCGAGGCCGTGCTTGGCGGCGACGTACGCCGACTTGTACGGCGAGGCCCGCAGCCCGTGCACGGAGGAGATGTTCACGATCCGGCCCCAGCCCTGCCCGTACATGTGCGGCAGGGCGCCGCGGATCAGCCGGAACGGCGCCTCCAGCATCACGGTGAGGACGGTGTGGAAGACGTCCGGCGGGAACTCCTCCAGCGGCCGGACCAGTTGCAGTCCGGCGTTGTTGACGAGGATGTCGGTGCCTGCGGCGACGAGTTCGGCGGCGTCCAGGTCGGTGAGGTCGAGGACGTGCGGCTCGACGGTGCCGGCCAGGTCCGTGGCCTGCTCGGTGAGCGCGGCGAGGCCGGCGTCGTCCCGGTCGACCGCTCTGACCTTGGCCCCGGCGGCCGCGAGCCGCAGCGCGCAGGCGCGGCCGATGCCACCGGCGGCACCGGTGACGAGGGCGGTACGGCCCCCCAGGTCGAGCGGGGACAGGGAGAGCCCGGCCGGAGGGCCGTAAGGCGCAGGCGGGGGGCCGGAAGGTCCGGCCGGAGAGCCGGACGGCCCGGGCGGGGAACCGGAGGGACCGGGCGGAGGGCCGGAGGATCCGGGCGGAGGGCCGGGAAGGTCATGCGGCGGGGTCATGACCTCGACCCTAGGCAGCAGCCGACCCCCGCCCCATGTGGTCAACCACCACAGTTCACTGCGAGGTCATAGGGTCGAACCACGTGGGTCCGTCCGACATGGCCTGCTTGATCCGCAGCAGCCCGAACTCGTTCAGCTCCGGCAGCGCGTCGACCTCGAACCAGCCGACCTCCAGCGACTCGTCGTCGTTGACCCGCGCCTCACCGCCCACCGCGCGGCAGCGGAACGTGATGTCCATGTACTGGCAGACGTCGCCGTTCTCGTACGTGACCGGCTCCAGCGCCTGGACGACGACCACCCGCTCGGGGACGCACCGCACCCCGGTCTCCTCCTGGACCTCGCGCACCGCGCAGGCCGCCGGCTGCTCGCCCGGGTCCGGGATGCCGCCGATCACCGACCACCTGCGGGTGTCGGCGCGGCGGTTGAGCAGCACTCGGCCGTCGTCGTCGAAGACGATCGCGGTGACCCCGGGGAGCCACAGCAACTGGTGTCCGGCGGACGCCCGCAGGGTGCGGATGAAGTCAGGAGTAGCCATGCGCCCGACCCTAACGGCCCGTTCGGCCCGCCCCCGGCGGTTCCGGGGGCGTACGGCGGTCGTACGGTTACACGTCACCCGCGCGCCGCCCGCGCGCCGCCGCGGCGACCGCCCAGCCGAGGCCGCCCGCGGCGACCAGTACGAGGGCGATCTCCGGCAGGACGCCGAGCCGGGCGGCGGGGGTCTGGGAGGAGCGCAGCGGCACCTCCTGCACCAGGGAGTCCGCGACGAACATGCCCGTCTTCTGGGTGATCGTGCCGTCCGGCAGGATGATGGCGCTGACGCCGCTGGTCACCGGCACGGTGACGGTCCGGCTGTGCTCGACCGCGCGGATCCGCGACATGGCGAGCTGCTGGTAGGTCATCTCGCTGCGGCCGAAGGTGGCGTTGTTGCTCGGCACGGAGATCATCTGCGCGCCGTGGGTCACGGTGTCCCGCACGGCCCAGTCGAAGGCGGCCTCGTAGCAGGTGGCGAGGCCGACCCGGACGCCGTCGAGGGTGAACACGCCCGGCTCGTCGCCCCGGCTGAAGTCCTGGCGGACCATGCTGGTCCAGTTCTCGTTGATCGCGTCGAGGAGCGAGCGCAGCGGCAGGTACTCGCCGAAGGGCTGGATCTGCCGCTTGTCGTAGGTGTCGACGGGACCCTTCTCGGGGTCCCACAGGATCTGCTCGTTCAGCAGCCTGCCGTCGCGTTCCACGACACCGCCGACGGAGACCGGCACGCCGACGGCCTTGGCGGCGCCGTCGATGACCGCGCGGGCGTCGGCGTTGGCGAAGGGGTCGATGTCGGAGGAGTTCTCCGGCCAGAGCACGAAGTCCGGCCGGGGCACCTTCCCGGCCTTCACCTCGGCGGCCAGCCGCTCGGTCTCGCGCGCGTGGTGGTCGAGCACCGCGCGGCGCTGGGCGTTGAAGTCGAGACCCGCGCGGGGCACGTTGCCCTGGACGACGGCGACCGTGGCGGTGCCGTTCTCGGCCTTGTCGCTGACCAGCGGCAGGGCGGCGAGGGCCGCGAGCGGCGGTACGGCCAGGCCGGCCAGCGCCGCGACGGCCGTGGACCGCCGGACCGCGCGGTCGCGGCGGGCCTCCACCGCGAGCCGGATCACCTCGCAGAGACCGAAACCGCACAGGACGACCGCGAAACCGAGCAGCGGAGTGCCACCGACGGCGGCGAGCGGCAGGAAGACGCCGTCGGCCTGGCCGAAGGCGATCTTGCCCCACGGGAAGCCGTGGAACGGCACGCGCGCGCGTGCGGCCTCGCCCGCGATCCACACGGCCGCCGCCCACACCGGCCAGGCGGGCAGCCGGGACACGGCGGCGACGCCCGCGCCGACCAGGGCGACGAACAGCGCCTCGATCGCGACCAGCGCGAGCCAGGGACCGGGGCCGACCTCCACGCCGGTCCACACCAGCAACGGCAGCAGGAAGCCGAGGCCGAAGAGATAGCCGAGGCCCAGGCCCGCCTTCACACCGCGGCCGCGCAGCACCCAGCCGAAGGCGGCGAAGGCCGGCAGGGCCAGCCACCACAGGGTGCGGGGCGGGAAGCTGACGTAGAGCAGCACTCCGGAGAGCGCCGCGGTGGCGGCCGGGACGAGGCGCAGCAGGCGCGCACCGCGCGGGGCGGGCGCGATCCGCGGCTGGACGTCGTCCGACTCGCCGACGGAGGTTGCGGTGACGGTCACTCCGGGAGTCTACGGCGGCCTCCCCCGAGGCCGACAGCGTGGCCGTCCCCGTCGGCGTCCTCCCTCCGGCCGCCACCGCCGTCGTCCCGCACCCACCCCTGCCGTATCGTTTCCGCACATCTCCCGCGGACGCATCCACAAACCGCCCACCAGCCGTTACGGTGTGCCGGGACCTTGAGCCGCCCGGCGGGGATTCCGGCGACCGCGTGGGGACGCGGCCGTTCGGCAGAGGCATGGGCGGCGGACGGGGACGCGGGCGGAGGACGGGTCCGCCACAGGTCGGGGGACCGGTTTCGGGGGCGGGTGGGGTCATGGGATCCATGGGGACGGCGTCGGTGGCCGGTGAGGACACGGACGACGAGCGAAGAAACGTTTCCGATGCGGCGGGTGTGGCCGTACTCGGCGCCTGTGCCGCGTGGTCCCTGATCACGGCGGCGGCGCACGGCGGCCGGCCCGAAGGCGTGCTGCTGGCCGTGCTCGCCGTGGCCGGCGGATACGCCGCCGGACGGATCTGCGCCTCGCTGCTGCCGGTCGCCGCGCCCTGCGCCGGGGCCCTGGCCGGACTCGGCCTGACGGTCGCCGTACCGCACCTCGCACCGGGTCCGCAGCCCGGCCCTCCGCTCGGGCACGCCGGGGCCACCGCCGCCCTGCTGGCCCTGGCCACGGGCGCCGCCTGCTGCGCCGCCTGGTCGGCCCGCGCCGGTGTACTGCGGCCGGTGCTCGGCGCGCTGGCCGTCGGGATCGCGGTGACCGCGGCCGTCGTGGGTTCGACGACCGGTGCCGTCGCCTGTACGGCGGTGCTGCTGGCCTCGCTCGCCGCCGGCCGCGTACGGCGCCGGGGACCCGCCCTCGCGGCGCTCGCGCTGACCGCGCTGCTGGTCGCCGGCGGGGCCTGGGCGGTCGCCGGGCGAGTGCTGCCGCCCGGGCTCACCGCGTCGCTGGAGGGACTGCTGACTCCGCACCGGGTCGAGCTGTGGCGGGACGCGTTGGCCCTCGCGCGCGGGGATGCCGCGCTGGGTGTGGGGCCGGGGCGGTTCGAGGAGCTGAGCCAGGCCGTGGCCGCGTCGCCGCTGTCCGACGGCAAGCCGCACTCGGCCCTGTTGCAGCAGGCGGCCGAGCAGGGCGTCGTAGGGCTGCTCCTGCTGGCGGCGGTGTTCTGCTGGATGCTCTACACGCTGTGGCGCACCGCGCGCCCCACGCCGGTGGCGCTGACCGCGGGCGCGGCGCTGGCGGCGCTCGCGGCGATCGCCGCGGTCGGCAACGCGCTCAGCTTCACCGCGGTGACGGCGGGTGCGGGACTGCTGGCGGGACTGGCGACCGCACGGCCCATGACACAGGAACCGTCCCGACGGGCGGGGCAGCCGTGAGCGGAGCCCTGATGGGCGCCCCGAGCCGGTTCCGGGCGTCAGCCGGCCGCTCCGGGGGCCCGGGGCATCAGGCGGTCCCTGATCACCCGTACGGCCGACTCGGCGTCGTCCACGGTGACGGTGAGGGTGTGGCCGTCCCACAGCCTCAGGATGATGCCCTCGCCGCGCCGTACGACGACGGCGGTGCCCTTCTCAGGAAGCCACCGGTAGCCCCAGCCGCCCCAGTGACGCGGCGTGACGTGCGGCTCGAAGTCAGCGCCCACGACGTCGGACAGCGGGATGCGGCGGCGGGGTACGCCGATGTGCCCGCAGCGGATCTCCAGGCACTCCCGGTCCACCCGCAGCGCGACGTGTACGAAGGCCAGGGTGCCGAAGAGGACCAGCAGCCCGGCGGCGATGCACCCGACGACGGCCATGACCAGCGGGGCGATGCCGTTCGTCCACGCGGAGTCCACGGCCAGCTCGATGCCCAGCGCCAGACAGGCGGCGCCGACGAGCGCCATCAGCCACTGGACCCGGTTGGTGGCCCGGCCGGTCCAGACGTCGGGGTGGGGGGAACGCGCGTCGCGGGGGTGGTCCCTCATGTTTTTGAGGTTACTCAGCTTTCGCTGCGCGGGTAGCCCGTCGCCCACCGTGACTGGCCCACCCGGGGTCCTCCCCGCCACACGGCCCCGCGACCGGCAGGGTCGGCGCGGCTCGGCCGGCAAGGTCAGCGCGGGTCGGCCACCGGCGCCGGAACCGCTCGCGTGAGCAGGCGCCCCTCCTCGTAGGCCAGCGCGGGCTCGGGCAGCGCTCCCTCGCGTCCGCTCAGCAGCACCGTCACACCGCCGCGCGCCGCGCTCTCCGGCGCGGGGCGGGCGCTGATCCGGCGCAGCGCCTGCGCGGCGACGGCGCCGGCCGAGCCGTGCAGGACCAGCGGCGGACGGCCCGGCTGCCGGACGGCGGCGCGGATGCGCTCGGCGACGAGTTCGTAGTGGGTGCAGCCCAGGACGACGGTCGTCACCTCGTCCGGGGTCAGCTCGGCCGCCGCCGCGACGGCCGCGTCGATCGCCGCATCGTCCGCCTGCTCCACGGCCTCGGCGAGCCCCCAGCACGGGACCTCGGTGACCGGTACCCCGCCGGCGAAGTCCCGGATGAGTCCGCGCTGGTAGGGACTGCCGGTGGTGGCGGGTGTGGCCCAGATCGCGACCGGGCCGCCGCCGGCCGCGGCAGGCTTGATCGCCGGGACGGTGCCGATGACCGGGATGTCGGGCTCCAGGCGGGCGCGCAGCGTGGGCAGGGCGTGCACGGTCGCGGTGTTGCAGCCGACGATCAGGGCGTCGGGCCGGTGCGCGGCGGCGGCCTCGGCGACGGCCACGGCCCGCTGGGTGAGGTCCTCCGGGGTGCGCGGTCCCCAGGGCATGCCGTCGGGGTCGAGGGAGAGCACCAGATCGGCGTCGGGGCGGAGGCGCCGTACCGCGGCGGTCGCCGCCAGCAGCCCGATTCCTGAGTCCATGAGCGCGATCTTCACCCGGCCACGATAGTCGATGTGCCCTCGCCGCCCGCTCCCGTGGGGCACACTGCGCGGGTGAGCGCCCTCGCATGGACCGCCGCCGGTTCCCTCGCCGCCTGGTTGTGGCTGCTGCTCGGCCAGGGCTTCTTCTGGCGTACGGACGTCAGACTGCCACCGCGCCGCGACCCGGCCGACTGGCCGTCCGTCTGTGTGGTCGTGCCGGCCCGCGACGAGGCGGAGGTGCTGCCGGTGAGCCTGCCGTCGCTGCTCGGCCAGGACTATCCGGGGCGCGCGGAGGTGTTCCTCGTCGACGACGGCAGTAGGGACGGCACCGGGGAGCTGGCGCGGGAGCTCGCGCGCGGGCGGGGCGGGCTGCCGCTGACCGTGGTCTCGCCCGGCGAGCCGCCCGCGGGCTGGACCGGGAAGCTGTGGGCGGTGCGCCACGGCATCGGGGAGGCACGCGCGCGTACCCCCGAATATCTGCTCCTGACGGACGCCGACATCGCACACGCCCCGGACAGTCTGCGCACGCTGGTCGCCGCGGCCCGCACCGGTGGCTTCGACGTGGTCTCGCAGATGGCGCGGCTGCGGGTGGAGAGTTTCTGGGAGCGGCTGGTCGTGCCCGCGTTCGTCTACTTCTTCGCGCAGCTGTACCCGTTCCGGTGGATCGGCCGGCCGGGCGCGCGGACGACGGCCGCTGCGGGCGGGTGCGTGCTGCTGCGGACGGAGGCCGCCGAGCGGGCGCGGATCCCGGACGCCATCCGGCATGCCGTCATCGACGACGTGGCCCTCGCGCGCGCCGTCCGGACGAGCGGCGGCCGGCTCTGGCTGGGGCTGGCCGAGCGGGTGGACAGCGTCCGGCCGTATCCCCGGCTGCACGACCTGTGGCGGATGGTGTCGCGCAGCGCCTACGCCCAGCTGCGGCACAACCCGCTGCTGCTGCTCGGCACGGTCGCCGGACTGGCCGTGGTCTATCTGGTGCCGCCGGTGGCGCTGGTCGGCGGAGCGCTCGCGGGCGACACGGCGGCGGGGGCGCTCGGTGCCGGGGCGTGGCTGGTGATGGCGGGGACGTACGTGCCGATGCTCCGCTACTACCGGCAGCCTCCGTGGCTCGCTCCCCTGCTGCCGTTCACCGCCTTCCTCTATCTGCTGATGACGGTCGACTCGGCGGTGCAGCACTACCGGGGGCGTGGTGCGGCCTGGAAGGGCCGCACCTACACCCGTCCGGACGCCGTCGCGGACGAGGGCTGATCACTTCCGTCCGGGCGTCCAGTTCATGCCCCAGCCGTAGGCGTGGTCGACGGTGCGCTGCGGGCTCACCCCGTGCTCGGGGATGAGGTAGCGGGCCTCGCGCCGGACGACGAGGTCGCCGCCGGTGTTGGTGATCAAGGCGAGCGCGCAGACCGGGGAGGGGACCGTGCACTCGTCCAGGGAGAAGTCGACGGGGGCGCCGTGCTGCGGTTGCAGGGTGACCGTGGCGTGCAGGTCGGCGAAGGAGCGGGCGCCCTCGTAGATGGTGACGAAGACGAGGATGCGCCGGAAGGCGTCCTTGTAGTCGAGGTTGACGGTCAGGTTCTCGCCGGACGCGACGGCACCGGTGCGGTCGTCGCCGTCGAGATGGATGTACGGCGGCCGGTGCAGCGAGCCGAAGGCGTTGCCGAGGGCCTGGACGACGCCCTTGCTGCCGTCGGCGAGTTCGTACAGGGCGCACAGGTCGAGGTCGAGGTCGGAGTGGGTGGCGACGGCCCGGCCCAGCTTGCCGCCCCACCCCGAGAACTGCTTGCGCACCTGCCAGTTGAGGTTGACCCGCAGCGCGCCCGAGGTGCCGCCCTGCTTGGCGAGGGACACGGTGGGGGCGGCCTTGGTGAGCGTGACTTTGGTGAGCCGGACGGGTGCGGCGGCAGGCGGGGCGGGCGGGGTCGGTGTGAAGGGTGCCGTCATCTGTGGGGCCGGCCGGGCGGGAGGTGCGGGCGTCGCGTGGGGCGCGGGCGTCGCGGGCGGAGGGGGTGCCACCGGCGGCGTGGCCGTCACGGGATGCGCGGGCGGCACGGCCGGTGCGGTGTGCTGCGGTTCGTCGACGGTGATGCCGAAGTCGGTGGCCAGGCCCTCCAGGCCGCTGCCGTAGCCCTGGCCGACCGCGCGGAACTTCCAGGCGCCCCGGCGGCGGTAGAACTCGCCGAGCACGAAGGCGGTTTCGACCGTCGCGTCCGCGCTGTCGAAGCGGGCCACCACGCCTCCCCGCGCGGCGTCCCTGACCTCGATGGACAGCTCCGGCACCTGTCCGAACGTGCCGCCGTCGGCGGAGGCGGCGAGCACCACCGTCTCGACGGCGGGCTCCACGCGCGCGAGGTCGACGAGCAGGGTGTCGGTCACCCGGCCACCCACCTCCCTCTTGCCCTCGTGGCGGATGGCGCCGGAGGAGTGGACGGGCTGGTTGTAGAAGACGAAGTCGCCGTCGGAGCGGACCTTTCCCCCGACGAGCAGCAGTGCCGAGGCGTCCACGTCGGGGACGCCCGGCCCGCCGCGCCGGCCCACCTCGACCCGCAGGGCCGTCGTCGGCACCGGCGTATTCGCTCCTTTGAGCATGGACATGTCCGCCCCCCTCGCGCGTTCTCCGGGTTCTCCGGACGCCCAACCTATTGCCCGCGGCGGCGAAGTCCCACAGGGCGTGCGCGATAGCCCCGCACGCCCCCTTCGAGAGCTGTACGAAGATCAGACGGCAACCGGCGGTAACCCGCTCGGAGCTGAGCCTTTACACATTCCGAACGCCACGCGGCGCCCCATTTTCCCGAGTTCGCTCGTATTGGGGATCCGGCGTCACCGCAGACACGGAAAACAACCCCATTATCGGTCTCCCCAACCAGCACATCGTGGGCTTAACTTATGTGCCATGACCTCCCCCCGCTCCACTTATGGTGGCGGCTACTACTCCGCCTCCTTCCCGGACACTCCGATCTACGACTCCCTCGTGGCCGAGCGGGGCACCCCGCAGATCGCCCCGATCCGGGTCCCCGCCGCCTACGACACGCCGGCCGCCCCGTCGCTGCCCGCGCTGCCGTCGGCCCTCCCCGCCCTCCCGGCGGCCCCCGCCCAGCCCGCCTACGGCTATCCGCAGCAGCACGCGCAGCCCGCGCCGCTGCAGCACGCGGCGCCGACGGCGTACATCCCGCAGCAGGCCACCGCGCCCCGCGGGTATCCGGGCCCGCAGGCTCCGCAGCAGCCACGCCCGGCCGCCGCGCCGGGCAGCGGCTACGAGGCGATGCGCCCCGCGGCGCCGCGCCCCGCGCCCGCTCCCTACCAGGACCCGTACAACAACCAGCAGTACCGCGGCTACTGACCGCCTCCCCGGGCCGTCGGCGCCACCTGGCACGATGACCCCATGGGGAACGCGGAGCTGCAATCGATACATGTCCATCCGGTCAAGGCGTTCCGGGGCCTGTCGCTCCCGGAAGCCCTCGTGGAGCCCTGGGGGCTGGCCGGAGACCGACGCTGGGTGCTGATCGACGACGGGGGAAAGGTCGTCACGCAACGCCAGCAACCGCGCCTCGCGCTGGCCGCCGCCGAGCTGATGCCCGGCGGCGGCCTTCGGCTGTCCGCGCCCGGCCTCGACCCGCTGACGGTGTCCGTGCCGGAGCCGGCGGACACCGTGCCGGTGGAGATCTGGCGGGACAAGGTGGAGGGCGTCCCTGCCGACGCCGCCGCGCACGCCTGGTGCAGCGCCTACCTGGGGATCGACGTCCGCCTGGTGCACATGGACGATCCCGCCACCCGCCGCCCCGTCGACCCGGAGTACGCGCTGCCCGGCGAGACGGTGAGCTTCGCCGACGGCTATCCGCTGCTGCTCACCTCCGCGGCCTCCCTCGACGCCCTCAACTCGCTGATCGCGCGGGGCGACCACGCCACGGAGGGCCCGCTGCCGATGAACCGCTTCCGGCCGAACCTGGTCGTGGCCGGCACCGCGCCCTGGGCGGAGGACGACTGGACCCGGCTCGCCGTCGGAGAGGTCGAGTTCCGGGTCGCCAAGCCGTGCGGGCGGTGCGTCGTGACCACGACCGACCAGTCCAGCGCCGAGCGCGGCCGGGAGCCCCTGCTCTCCCTGGGCCGCCACCGCCGCATCGACGGCAAGCTGGTCTTCGGCCAGAATCTGGTGCCCCTCTCCCCCGGCACCGTCCGGGTCGGCGACCCGGTGCGCGTCCTCGGCTAGCCGAGACCGCGGCGAGGCCGCGGCGGGGGCTGCCACGGTGGCGGGGTTCCGCGAGGCGGCGTCGGAGGCCGGCTGGGGCGATCCCGCAGCGACGAGATCCCGCCAAGTCGGCGACGCACGGGAACCGCGGTGCGCGGCCCGCACGTTGGCGTTTCGTGAGAAGTTCATGAGGACCCGGCCGCAGGCACCGCCACGGTCACCGGCGCGGTCGCAGCCCCCGCCCCGCGGGAGCGGCCGCACCGCCGTCGGCCGGGTTCCTCACGTGGACGGCTCCGCCGGAGATGGTCACGAAGCGGGAAGGGGGTGCGGGAGTGCGAGCCCTGAGCGGACTCTGGCGCTGGCGGCACAATCCGCTGCGCCGTGCGACCGACCTGGCCGAGGCCTGGCTGGCCCTGACGGCGCTGCTGCTGATGCTCCTCGTCGCGCCCCTGCTCGGCGTCCTCGTCGGCTCCTCCGCCCAGGAGTCCCTGCAACGCTCGGCGCGTGAACAGCGCCTGACCCGCCACCAGGTGACGGCCACCGTGATCCGCCGCCTGGAGCGCGGCCCGCTGGAGGCCGACCCCGAGACCGCCACCCGTGACACCCGCACCCGAGTCCTCGCCGACTGGACCGCGCCGGACGGCAGCGCGCACCAGGGACCCGTCCTGGCGCAGCTCAAGTCCGCGGAGCCCGGCGCCCGGTTCAGACTCTGGACGGACTCCCGGGGTCATCTGGTGAGCCGCCCCCTGGATTCCGCAGCCGCCACCACGCACGCCGTCCTCGCCGGGTTCGGCACCGCCCTGCTGACCGCGGGCCTCGTCGAGACCGGCAGACGGCTCGTTCTGTGGCGCATGGTCCGCCGCCGCCACGCCCGCCTCGACCGGGCCTGGGAACAGGCCGGACCGGACTGGGGCAGAACCGGCGCCGACAGCTGAATCCGCCCTCCGGCGACGGCGGTCGGCCGCCTTCCGGCTCCGGTCAACCCACGGTCCGCGCGCACGCTACGGTGGACCGGCCGAACCCTTCGGCATCGACCCGCGTACGACGAGGTGGGGGCACGACAACGCCATGGCACAGGGCACGGTCCAGGTGACGCACACCGGCACGTCGCGGTGGCGGCGCCGCACAGGTGAGTACGCATCGCTCGCCGCCGCCCTGGAGGCCGCGGCCGACGGTGACGTGCTCACCGTCGCCCCCGGCACCTACCGGGAGAACCTCGTCGTGCGCCGCGCGGTGACGCTGCGCGGACCGGAGGGCTCCCCCGGTTCGGTGCGTATCGCGCCGGCCGACGGCGTGCCGCTGACCGTGCGGGCCTCCGCCGTGGTGCAGGACCTGCACGTGGAGGGCCAGGACGCCGCGGCGCCCGCCCTGCTGGTGGAGGACGGCACCCCGGAGCTGGTGGACGTCCGGGTGGTCACCCGGTCCGCCGCCGGGATCGAGGTGCGCGGCGCGGCCCGGCCGACCCTGCGGCGCTGCACCGTCGACAACCCGGCGGGCATCGGCATCGCCGTGGTGGACGGCGGGGGCGGGTTGTTCGAGGAGTGCGAGGTGGTCGCGGCGGGGCAGGCGGGCGTCGCGGTGCGCGGCGGTGCCCGTCCGCGTCTGGAGCGCTGCCGGGTGCACCACGCCTCCGGTTCGGGCCTGACCGTCACCGGCGAGAACTCGGCGCTGGAGGCGCTGGGTTGCGAGGTCTACGAGGTGCGCGGCAGCGGCGTGCAGATCACCGGCCGCGCCACCGGGCACCTCACCGACTGCGATGTGCACCGCACGACCGCGGACGGCGTCACCCTCGACACGGACGCGGTGCTCACCCTGGCCGACTGCCGGATCCACGACATCCCGGAGAACGCGGTCGACCTCAGGTCCCGCTCGGTGCTGACGCTGACCCGCACCAGCGTCCGGCAGTTCGGGCGCAACGGCCTGTCGGTGTGGGACCCGGGCACCCGCGTGGACGCCAACCAGTGCGAGATCTTCGACAGCACCGGCGACTATCCGGCGGTGTGGGTGAGCGACGGCGCGACCGCGGTCCTGGACTCCTGCCGGGTGCACGACGTACCGGACGCGCTGTTCGTCCTCGACCGCGGCTCCCGCGCGGACGTCGTCGACAGCGACCTGTCCCAGGTGCGCAACACGGCCGTGTCGGTGAGCGACGGCGCGACCGCTCAGCTCGACGACTGCCGTATCCGGGACGCGGCGACGGGCGCCTGGTTCCGCGACCACGGCAGCGGCGGCACGCTGAACAACTGCACGCTGGACGGCACCCAGACGGGTGTGATCGTCACCAAGGGCGCGGACCCGGTCATCGAGCGGTGCACGGTCGAGTCGCCCTCGGAGGCGGGCTTCTACGTCTCGGCGGGCGGTCGCGGCACCTTCCAGAACTGCCGGGTCACGGGCAGCGGCGGCTACGGCTTCCATGTGATCGACGGCTGCCGTACGACGCTCAGGAAGTGCCGTACGGAGCGGTGCGCGCGCGGTGGTTACGAGTTCGCGGAGGGCGGCCCGGACGCGGGCGCGGGGCCGGTCGTCGAGGACTGCACCAGCGACGAGAGCGCGAGCCTGAGGGTGCCCACGGCGCCGGAGCCCGCCGTGCAGACGGTGGGCGCATCCCCCGGGCTGCTGAGCACGATCCCCGACCAGCGGCCCACCGAGCGTCCGCCCGCCGCTGCGGCGGCGCCGTCGCGGCCGCCGGCCCGGACGTCCAAGGACGTGCTCGGCGAACTGGACGCCCTGGTGGGCCTGGAGAGCGTCAAGCGCGAGGTGCGGGCGCTGACCGACATGATCGAGGTGGGCCGGCGCCGGCAGCAGGCCGGCCTGAAGGCGGCCTCGGTCAAGCGGCATCTGGTCTTCACCGGCTCCCCCGGCACCGGCAAGACGACGGTCGCCCGGCTCTACGGCGAGATCCTGGCCTCGCTGGGCGTGCTGGAGAAGGGCCATCTGGTCGAGGTGTCCCGCGTGGACCTGGTCGGCGAGCACATCGGCTCCACGGCGATCCGCACCCAGGAGGCCTTCGAACGAGCCCGCGGCGGTGTGCTGTTCATCGACGAGGCGTACGCGCTGTCGCCGGAGGACGCGGGCCGGGACTTCGGCAAGGAGGCCATCGACACCCTGGTGAAGCTGATGGAGGACCACCGCGACGCGGTCGTGGTGATCGTCGCCGGGTACACGGCCGAGATGGAGCGCTTCCTGTCGGTCAACCCCGGCGTGGCCTCCCGCTTCTCACGCACCATCACCTTCGGCGACTACGGCCCGGAGGAGCTGCTGCGGATCGTGGAGCAGCAGGCCGAGGAGCACGAGTACCGGCTGGCGCCGGGAGCGGCCGAGGCCCTGCTGAAGTACTTCACGGCGATCCCCAAGGGACCCACGTTCGGCAACGGCCGCACCGCGCGGCAGACGTTCGAGGCGATGGTGGAGCGGCACGCGAGCCGGGTCGCCCAGTTCGACGAGCCGAGCAAGGACGACCTGACCCTGCTGTACGCGGAGGATCTGCCGGACCTGCCCTGAGCGGGTCCGCTCAGGGCGCGCACGGGGGCCGCTGGCCCGGCAGGTCGGTCCGCAGCCGGGCCAGCAGCCGCTCGCGTTCCTCGGCGAACGCCGGGTCCGCCTGGTAGTCGGAGTGGCCGAGGACGGGCGCGGGCAGCGGGTGGTCGTCGGTGCGGCCGTGCGCCAGGGGGTCCTTCAGCGGGGCGCGGTCGACTTCGGGGCCGCCGTCGGCGGGCACGCGGACCGGGCCGCCGATGGGGTCGGTGAGGCGGTACAGATTGCGCCAGCAGTCGACCTCGCGGTGCAGGGCGCTCAGCGCGGCCGGCCCGAAGTGGGCGGGGAACCAGCGGCCGTACAGCCGCTCCAGCGGGGAGCCGTACGTCAGCAGGGCGACCCGCTTGCGGGTGGCCGGGGAGAGCTGCCAGGCGGTGGCGGCGGCGAGGACGCTGCCCTGGGAGTGACCGGAGAGGACCAGCCGCCCGCCGGTGGTGCGGGTCCAGGTGTCGATCCGCCAGGTCAGGTCGGGCACCGCCCGCTCGGCGTAGCAGGGCGGGGCGAAGGGGTGGGCGGCGCGCGGCCAGAAGGTGCCGACGTCCCAGAGGATGCCGATGGTGCGGCGCGCGGAGGCGTCCTTGTAGGCGCGCCGGCCCCAGGTGACGAACAGTATGAAACCGAGTCCGATGAGCCAGGAGCCCAGTGCCTGCGCGGTCTCGGCGGCGCCCTGGACGAAGCCGTAGGCGTCGCGGGTGGCGCGGCTGGGGGTCTGTCCGGTGACGAGGGCACCCACCAGCGCCCCGGCGCCCAGCAGCAGGGTGGAGGCGGAGACGACGGCGACGAGGAGGGGGCCGCGGTCGGTGAGGGAGGCCAGCGCGCGGACGCGGGCGATGCGCCGGGTGCGGTCCGGCTCCTGGTGCTCGCCGGGGTAGTCGAGGGCCACGGCCTCGCGTTCGGTGCGGGCCAGCCGCACGGCGCGCCGGGCCAGTACGCCGCAGAGCACGAGCACGACCAGGAGCAGCGGCGGGATCACGGACGCCTGCCAGGTGAGCAGGACGGGCGGGCCGGGGATGACGGCGTGGGTGCCGTCCAGCCAGTCGGCGACCCGCTGGGACACTCCGCCGGACATCACCCCGCCGAGGGCGCAGGCCAGCATGGCGACGGCGGGCCCGCCGAGGCCCTTGAGGGCGGCGCGGGCGTCGGGCCGGCTGCGGTGGAGCAGGTGGGCGACGACGGCGAGGGCGATCACCAGCACGCCCTGGACCAGGTTGATGCCGCCGAAGGCCGCGTCGCCCGGCAGCCGCCCGGAGGACTCCCACGCCGGGCGCTCCCACCCGGCGTACACCAGGGCGAGGGCGAGGAGGACGAGCGCGACGAGCGGCAGCCGGCGGACCAGGGACTCGTCGGTCTGCTGGTCGAGGCGGCGCTCGCTGCGGCCCCGCAGGCAGACCACGGCGACGGCGACGATCGCGACGCCGAGCAGGGCCGCCGTCAGCAGCAGGCCCGCCGCGTCGAGCGCGGCCGGTCCGCCGGGCGCGCGGTCGTGCTCGACGGCGGGGCCGATGGTCGCGGACGCCACCGTCAGCAGTCCGGCGGCGGTGTGCGCGGCGCGCAGCCGGGCGCCCAGGCGCCGCCCGTACCAGAAGCCGGGCCGGGCCAGCGCGGTCGGCGCGTCGTCCTCGGCGGTCCGGGGAGCGGGGGTGAGGGGCAGCTGGGACTCGTAGGCGTTCCAGGTGCGCAGGGAGAGGTACCAGAGCAGGCCGACGAGGGCGGTGGGCAGCAGTGCGGCGAGGGCGAGGCGGCGGCCCGGCAGGCTCCACCAGCCGCCGTCGGAGACGGTGGGTGACAGGAAGCCGATCCAGGAGTGCCGTTCGGCGCACGCGGAGGTGCCCGCGCACTGCCAGGCCGCGAGGTCGAGGGCGACCTCGCAGGCCGCCGCGGTCAGGAGCACCGTCAGGGTGAGTCCGGTGAGCCGCACCAGCAGTCCGTGGAACCGGATCGCGCGCGGGCGGCCCTCGGCGGCGGGGCGCATCCAGTGGGCGAGGTTGACCACCATGAACGGCAGTAACAGCAGCCACAGGGCGCGGGCGCCGTTGCCGGAGGTCAGGTTGCACCAGACGTACGCCTCGGGCACCGGGCGGCCGTCGGTTCCGGCGTTGCGCGCGGCGTCCTCGACGTCGGCGGTGCGGCGGAAGACGGCGGCCGTGTCGTCGCCGGCGACGCGCGTCGTGCGCGGATCGTCCAGCATCCGCTCCGGTGTGGTGCCGCCCACTCCGTGGACCAGCAGTTCCAGGGCTGCTCCGGGCCCGGCGGGGCCGGTCGCGGCAGCCGTTTCGGTCAGGGCACGTTCCTGTGCGTTCTCCACCTGTGGCACTTCCCCCGTGACGCACCGTCGGCAACTCTCGTCCGTGCGGGCACCAGGATGTCCGCCGGACGGATGGCATACCCCCATCGTCACGGAATCTCCCCGATACGGGTCACGGATGAGCGACAGATGAGACACAGGTGACATGTGCGCGTCCGGCAGCCGATGGCGCGGCCCGACCCGGCCCGTGCGAGGATGGGACGCCCACGCACCGAGGCCGCAGGATACGTCCTCGTCGGCGCGGGTGCGCCCGGTCCGAGCGGAGGAGCTGAGCCGGGGCCCGGGGGTGCGAGGGCGTGTCGAAGGTTTGAGGGAAAGGACCGGAGCGTACGTGAGCGAGAATCAGAACCTCCTCGCGGAGCAGCGGCGCGCCCTGATCCTGGACGAGGTGCGGCGCCGCGGCGGCGTCCGCGTCAACGAGCTGACCCGCAAGCTCGGTGTGTCGGACATGACGGTCCGGCGCGACCTCGACGCGCTGGCCCGGCAGGGTGTGCTGGAGAAGGTGCACGGCGGCGCGGTGCCGGTCGCGGAGGCGAGTACGCACGAGCCGGGCTTCGAGGCGAAGTCGGGTCTGGAGCTGTCCGCCAAGGAGGACATCGCACGGGCCGCGGCCGAGCTGGTCCCACCGGGTGCCGCGATCGCGCTGTCGGGCGGGACGACGACGTACGCGCTGGCGCACCGGCTGCTGGACGTGCCCGATCTGACGGTCGTGACCAACTCGGTGCGGGTGGCCGACGTCTTCCACTCGGCGCAGCGCACCTCGGGGCAGCGCGCCGGCGCGGCGACGGTCGTACTGACCGGCGGGGTGCGCACCCCGTCCGACTCGCTCGTGGGCCCGGTGGCCGACCAGGCGATCGCCACGCTCCACTTCGACGTGCTGTTCCTCGGCGTGCACGGGATATCGGTCGAGGCCGGTCTGTCGACGCCGAACCTCGCGGAGGCGGAGACCAACCGGCGTCTGGTGCAGTCCGCGCGCCGGGTGGTGGTGGTCGCCGACCACACCAAGTGGGGCACAGTCGGCCTGAGTTCGTTCGCGACGCTCGACCAGGTCGACACCCTGGTGACGGACGCGGGGCTGCCGGCGGAGGCCCGCGCGGAGATCTCCGAGCATCTGCGGCTGGTGGTGGCGGGCGAGCCGGACGAGGGCACGGAGGGCTGACGCGCGTCAGCGGGGGCGACGCTCCCGTCGACAGGGGGCGTCCGCGTGGCGGCCCGTCGGCTGCGTCGGGTGGGGCCCGACTCGGCCGAGAGTGCGCCCGTACGGCTGTCTTCGCGCGGGAGCGCCGCCCGGAGCCGATCCGGTCCGAGGCGTACGCCTCCCGGGTGTCCGGCCGGTCTAGTCGGGCCACACGCCCGTCGCCAGCAGGGACTCGATCGCGGCCGTGTACGGGCGGATGTCCAGGCCCTGGTCGGCGAGCCAGGCGTCGGAGTAGTACTTGTCGAGGTAGCGGTCGCCCGGGTCGCACAGCAGGGTGACCACGCTTCCGGTACGGCCCTCGGCGACCATCTCGGCGACGATCTTCAGCGCGCTCCACAGCCCCGTGCCGGTCGAGCCGCCCGCCTTGCGGCCGATGGCCTGTTCCAGGGCGCGCACGGCGGCGACGCTGGCCGCGTCGGGGACCTTCATCATCCGGTCGACCGCGCCGGGTACGAAGCTCGGCTCCATCCGGGGGCGGCCGATGCCCTCGATACGGGATCCGCAGTCGCAGGTGACATCCGGGTCGCCGGTGGTCCAGCCCTCGAAGAAGCAGGAGTTCTCCGGGTCGGCGACGCACACGCGGGTGTCGTACTGCATGTAGTGGACGTAGCGGGCGATGGTCGCGGAGGTGCCGCCGGTGCCGGCCGTGGCGACGATCCACGCGGGCTCGGGGAAACGCTCCAGGCGCAGCTGGCGGAAGATCGACTCGGCGATGTTGTTGTTGCCGCGCCAGTCCGTGGCCCGTTCCGCGTAGGTGAACTGGTCCATGTAGTGACCGCCGGTCTCGGCGGCGAGGCGGGCGGACTCCGCGTACATGGTGCGCGGGTCGTCGACGAAGTGGCAGCGGCCGCCGTGGAACTCGATCAGGCGGATCTTCTCGGCGCTCGTCGTGCGCGGCATGACGGCGACGAAGGGCACGCCGATGAGCTTGGCGAAGTACGCCTCGGAGACGGCCGTGGAGCCGCTGGAGGCCTCGATGACCGGGCGGTCGGGGCGGATCCAGCCGTTGCACAGGCCGTAGAGGAAGAGCGAGCGGGCCAGGCGGTGCTTGAGGCTGCCGGTGGGGTGGGTCGACTCGTCCTTCAGATACAGGTCGATGCCCCAGTGCTCGGGCAGCGGGAAGCGGAGCAGATGGGTGTCGGCGGAGCGGTTGGCGTCCGCCTGCACCTTGCGGACGGCGTCTTTCAGCCAGTCGCGGTAGGCGGGGTCGGTCCGGTCGACGTCGAGGGTGTCGAGGGTGGCGCCGACGGGGGGCTGCTGAGGGGTGCGGGTGCTCACGACGGGGCTCCTTAGGCTGCGCGCCGACGGCGCCTCGCGCGGCCGACACCCCGATGATAGACACCTTCCGCACGCTTCTCACCTGCATAAACGCATCTTTGGAGGGCTCAAAGGCAGGCTGCGGGAACAGTCGTGCGAGGGGGCGGGCGGGGCGCGGGGCGGGGGCGCATTCGGGTGAGTGCTCCGGGTGTCCGGTGCGCCCGGCACATGCGCACTGGTGCTCGATGCGAGGCCGGGGCAGACTGCACCGGGGGCGGGGTGATGCCGCCCGGTCGGGCCCACGCGTGACGACGCGACAAGGGGGCGTTGAGGGCATGGCGGAGCCGGAGTTCACGGCCACGGGCGTGCGGATCGGCAAGGGGCTGCGCTCGCTCACCCGGGCCGGTCAGGTCCGGATCAGGCGCGGCCGGCTGGAGTTGCTGACCAGCTACGGCAGCGAGATCGACAGCGCGCCGGTGCAGGCGGTGCGGGCGTCGCGGCCGTGGTTCGGTTCCGACGGGCGGGCTCTCGCCGACCTGAACGGCAAGCGGTATCTGCTCACCCTGGGCGAGCACGACCCGGCGCCGGGTGAGCCGGGGCCGCCCGCGGTGGGCCGGTTCATCGAGGCGGTACGCCGGGCGGCGGGTCGCGGCGAGTGAGATGACGGGGACGTCTGTGAGTTGCGCCACCGCACCCCCTGGGTCACGCTGGTCTCACGTCACTCTGGGTTTACCGGCGATAACGCTGCGAACCAGCCCGCCGGGCACGACAGCAGGCGGCCGTTTCACGCGGGCTCCCTGCTGGATCCGAACTCCGTGTTCTTCCGGACCTCACGTCGGGGAGTCGCAGCCGTGATCAGTTACCCAAGCAGACACTGCACGGTGGAGCTCCAAGCCCTGCCGTCGCGGATCGGCCAGGTCCGCAGAATCGTTTCTGCGCAGTTGCGCTACTGGCATATGGACGCCTTGATAGACCGGGCTCTGCTCGGTGTGACCGAACTGCTCACCAACGTCCACCGTCACGCCCAGCCCGACAAGATGTGCACCGTGGAGATCGAGCTGCTGCTCGACCGGCTGAAGGTCTCGGTGCGCGACCACGATCCCCGCCTCCCGGTGGTCGGGGACGCCGAGTCGCTGGCCACCTGCGGGCGCGGGCTCGCGATGGTGGCGGCGGTCAGCGAGAGCTGGGGTGCGCGGCCGGACGGCGAGCAGGGGAAGGTCGTCTGGTTCACCCTGCCGACGCCGTCTCCCACCCGCAAGGCACCCCCGCGCCCGCCGCGCCGCACGGACACCGAGCCCTCCCCCCGCCCGCCGCGCCGCACGGACGCGGAGGCCCCCGTCCACCGCTTCCCCGAGGTCGAGCCCGTCGGCGGCACGGAGCCCGTCGACGCACGCCGACCCGCTCCCGCTCCCGCCCGGTCGGCCGTTCCCGGTTGATCGGGCGGTGAGGGGCGCGCGCTTCGGAAGCGCGTGCCCTTTCAGGGTGGGGTGCGCTTCGGGCGGGTGGCGTTTCGGGCGGGCGTGCCCACCAGGCGGGGCTGCCCTGCGGGGCGGGCGTGCACTTCGGACCGGGGTGGGCTTCCGAGCGGGGCGTGCGCTGCAGGCGGGCTGCTCTCCGGACCGGGCGTGCCCACCAGGCGGGGCTGCCCTCCGGACCGGGCGTGCCCACCAAGCGGGGCTGCCCTGCGGGGCGGGCGTGCACTTCGGACCGGGGTGGGCTTCCGAGCGGGGCGTGCGCTGCAGGCGGGGCCTGTGCTTCCAGGCGGGGCCTGCCCCCAGGGCTGCGCCCTGGCCGCACCGAGTGACGCCAGTAGGGTGCGGCGCCGCGGGGGCGTGGGCCCTTGGCGCCCTCTTTCCGCCGGGCGCCCCCGGGCACGGCCCCTCCCCCATCGGCGCCGTCACTTCCCCCCTCCCCCACGGCCGAACTGCTCCTCGAGGACCGACAGTCGGCGCCAGTACTCCTCCTCGTCGATCTCGCCGGAGGCGAAGCGGCGGCCGAGGACGGTGAGGGGTGAGGGGTGGTCGGTGGAGGCAGGGCGCCAAGGGGTGGCGCGGTGCCACGCGGTGCGGCGCAGGAGGGTGATGGCGGCGATCATCACGGCTGCCCAGAGGAGGGGCGTCAAGAGGATCCAGGCGCCGGGGCCGGCGTCGCCGAGGTGGGCCAGGGTCTGCATCGTGGGTCGTCTCCCGAGTCGGTTCGTCCGGCTGGGCCGGAGAGGGTGATGAGTCGAGCCTGACTCCGGGGAGGGGGGCGGGGCGTCATACGGCCGGCGGCAGTGGGCGTACTTCGTCGGGAGTAGCAAGAAGCCAGAAAGCCGCGGAAAACGACGAAGGCAAGGAGTCACGTACTCCTTGCCACTCTCAACGTATAGCGCACCGGGGGGCTTGCGGCAAGGCCCCGGTCGTCGCGCAGAATCTCCGGCCTGGACCGGAGTGCGCGGGAGAAACGGGGTGTGGGGATGATCGACGTGGTCGTGGTCGGGGGCGGGCCGACCGGGCTGATGCTGGCGAGTGAACTGCGGCTCCACGGTGTGCGGGTGGTGGTGCTGGAGAGGCTGGCCGAGCCGACCGAGCAGTCGCGCGGGCAGGGCCTGCACGCGCGCAGCGTCGAGGTGATGGACATGCGCGGTCTGCTGGACCGGTTCCTGGCGGTCAGTGAGAAGTTCCAGGTGGGCGGCCTCTTCGGCGGGATCACCAAGCCGTGGCCGGAGCGGTTGGACACCGCTCACCCGTACGGCCTGGCCACGCCGCAGCCGGTCACCGAGCGGCTGCTCAACGGGCGGGCCCTGGAGCTGGGGACCGAGATCCGGCGCGGCTGCGAGGTGGTCGGGCTGGCTCAGGACGAGGAGGGTGTGAGCGTCGAGCTGGCGGACGGTACGCGGTTGCGCTCGCGCTATCTCGTCGGGTGCGACGGCGGGCGCAGCACGGTCCGCAAGCGGCTCGGCGTCGGCTTCCCCGGCGAGCCCGCCACGGTGGAGACGCTGCTGGGCGAGATGGCGTTGACCGAGGATCCGGAGACGATCGACGCCGTGGTCACGGAGGTCCGCAGGACCCAGCTGCGGTTCGGTGCCGCCCCGCTCGGGGACGGGATGTACCGCGTCGTCGTGCCCGCCGACGGGGTGCACGAGGAGCGGACGGCGCCGCCGACTCTGGAGGAGTTCCGGCGGCAGCTGCACGCCGTCGCAGGTACCGACTTCGGCGCGCACGCGCCGCGCTGGCTGTCCCGGTTCGGCGACGCCACCCGGCAGGCCGAGCGTTACCGGGTCGGCCGGGTGCTGCTCGCCGGGGACGCGGCGCACATCCACCCGCCTGCCGGCGGGCAGGGGCTCAACATCGGTGTGCAGGACGCGTTCAACCTCGGCTGGAAGCTGGCCGCCGCGGTGGCCGGCTGGGCACCGGCGGACTTGCTGGACAGCTACCACGCCGAACGGCACGCGGTGGCCGCCCGTGTGCTGCGGAACACCCGCGCGCAGATCGCGCTGATGGGCACCGATCCGGGCGCGACCGCGCTGCGGGAGCTGTTCACGCGGCTGATGGACTTCGAGGAGGTGAGCCGGTACGTGACCGGGATGATCACCGCGGTCGACGTCCGCTACGACTTCGGCGAGGGCCACGAACTGCTCGGCCGGCGGATGCGGGACCTGCCTCTGAAGCGGGGCCGTCTCTACGAGTTGACGCGCACCGGCCGCGGGTTGCTGCTGGACCAGACCGGCCGGCTCTCGGTGGCGGGCTGGGCGGACCGGGTCGACCACGTCGTCGACGTCAGCGAGGAGCTGGACGTGCCCGGGGTGCTGCTGCGGCCGGACGGCCATGTGGCCTGGGCCGGAGAGGACCCGCGGGAACTGCTCGACCGGATGCGGAGGTGGTTCGGCGCGCCCGTCGGGTGAAGTCGGATGAATGCGCCCGTCGGCCAGACGCGCCCCTCGTCGACGCGCCCCTCGTAGACGCGCCCCTCGGGTAGACGCGCCCGTCGGGTGAAGGCGCGGGGAAGGCACTCGTTGGAGCGAAAGCGCTCGACTTCTGTAACTACCAGTATGTACAGTCACTTCATGAGCACCTCGGAGCGACTGATCGACGCCACCCGTGAGCTGCTCTGGGAGCGCGGCTACGTGGGCACGAGCCCCAAGGCGATCCTGGAGCGGGCGGGCGCCGGACAGGGCAGCATGTACCACCATTTCAAGGGCAAGCCGGATCTCGCGCTGGCCGCGATCCGGCGGACGGCCGAGGAGACGCGGGCCACCGCCGAGGCCGTGCTCGGCGGGCCGGGGACGCCGTACGAGCGGATCGCGGGGTATCTGCGGCGCGAGCGCGACGTGCTGCGCGGCTGCCCGGTCGGACGGCTGACCATGGACCCGGACGTCATCGCCAGCGACGAGCTGCGCGCCCCCGTGGACGAGACGCTCGACTGGCTGCGCGAGCGGCTCGCCGGGATCGTCGAGGAGGGGCGAGAGCGGGGCGAGTTCGCGCCCGGCCTCGACGCCGAGGCGGTCGCGGCGACGATCGTCGCGACCGTCCAGGGCGGTTACGTGCTCGCCCGCGCCTCCGGGCTCCCGTCCGCCTTCGACGCGGGGGTGCGCGGCCTGCTCGCCCTCCTCGCGCCGCCCGCCGAACCCACCGCCTGAGGAGCCGTCCGGTGCACGCGATGCAGTACGAGGTCACCCTGCCCGCCGACTACGACATGGACGTCGTCCGCGCGCGCGTCGCCCGCGTCGGACACGCCCTCGACGACTGGGAGGGGCTGGGCTTCAAGGCGTATCTGATGCGGGAGCGCGGGGTGTGGGGCTCGCCGGTCAACCAGTACGCGCCGTTCTATCTGTGGAACACCGTGCGGGGCATGAACTCCTTCCTCTGGGGCGGCGGTTTCCAAGGACTCAGCGACGATTTCGGCCGGCCCGTCGTACGGCAGTGGACGGGTCTCGCCTACGACGAGGGCGGCGCCGCCGGTGCGCCTGCGCGGGTCGCGGTGCGCGAGCGCCGGCCGGTTCCGGAGGGTGCCGTGGCCGGCGAAGCCGCCGAGGAGGCGGTGCGCGAGACCGCACGGCTCGCGGTGCGGGACGGCGCGGTCTGCGCGGCGGCGGCCGTGGACACCGCCCGCTGGGAGCTGGTCCTCTTCTCGCTCTGGGCGGGCGACACCCCCGAGGCGGACGGCGACGTGTTCCGGGTGCTGCATCTGTCGGCGCCGGAGCGGGCACGGCTGCCGCGGGGCCGGCAGTGGTGAGCCGGGTCCGTACGGTGCTCGGGGACGTACTCCCCGGGCAGCTGGGCGTCTGCGACGCGCACGACCATCTGTTCCTGACCAGCCCTCAACTCCCCGGCCAGGAGCTGCGGGACGTGTCCGCGGCCCGCGCGGAGCTGGCCGCGTTCCGCGCGGTGGGCGGCGGCAGCGTGGTGCAGTGGACGCCGTACGGCATGGGACGGCGGGCGGCCGAGCTGCCGGGGCTGTCCCGGGAGACCGGGGTGCGTGTGGTCGCGGCGACCGGACTGCACCAGGCCGCGCACTACGACGACGCCACGCTGGACGGGCTGCGCGGGCGGCTCGCGGAGGTCTTCGTCGCCGAACTCACCGAGGGCATCGGCGCGTCGGGCGTGCGGGCGGGGCTGATCAAGGTGGCGGGCGGGTTCCACGCGCTGGACGCGCACGCCCGCTGGACCATGACCGCGGCGGCCGAGGCCCACCACGCGACCGGCGCGCCCGTCGCCGTCCACCTGGAGCTGGGCACGGGCGCGCTCGACGTACTGGACCTGCTGTGCGGCGAGTCGGATGTGCCGCCGCACCGGGTGATCCTGGGGCACCTCAACCGCTCCCCCGACCCGGTCACCCACCGCCAGGCCGCCGAGTCGGGCGCGTATCTGGCCTTCGACGGGCCCTCGCGGGCGCACCACGCCACGGACTGGCGGATGCCGGACGCCGTGCGGCGGCTCGCCGACGCCGGGTTCGCCGACCGGCTGCTCCTCGGCGGTGACACCACGACGTCCGCCGCCCGCTCGGTCCACGGCGGCCCCGGGATGCCGTATCTGCTGCGCCGGGTACGGCCGAGGCTGGAGGCCGAGCTGGGGCCGGAGCTGGTCGCGCGGGTGCTCACGGAGAATCCCGGCCGGGCGTTCGCGGTGGACTGGGCGTCCTGAGCACCAGGTCGCGCGGGGACGCGATGGGCCGACGGGCCGACCGGCACCCGCCTCGCGTACCGACTCCCCTTCCATACTTGACCGCTCGTTCTTGAATCGCCTAGGGTCACGGCATGGCGAGGAGCAAGGAATTCGATCCGGACGCCGTTCTGCAGTCGGCCCTCGAACTGTTCTGGCAGCGGGGGTACGAGGCGACGTCCATGGCGGACCTCGTCGAGCACCTCGGGATCGGGCGCGCCAGCATCTACGCCACCTTCGGCAACAAGCGCGATCTGTACCTGAAGGCGCTCGACCGGTACGGCCAGTCCCAGAACCCCTTGCTGCTGCACGAGTTGTCCCAGCCGGGGCCCGCCCTGCCCGCCGTGCGCACGGTCGTCCGGCGGTTCGCGGCCGAGGCCATGGACGACGCCCGCCGCGCGGCCGGGTGTTTCATCACCAACACGGCGGCCGAGCTGGCCCCGCACGACACCGCCGCGGCCCGGCGGGTCGAGCTGAGCTGGGAGCACGTGGAGACCCTGCTGCACTCGGCGCTGGTGCGCGCCCAGGCCCAGGGCGAGTTGCCCGAGGAGCGCGATCCGCGGGCGCTGGCCCGGATGCTGCTCGTGCTGATGCAGGGGCTGCGCGTGGTCGGCAAGGCGTCGAGCGATCCGGCGCGGGTGCGGGACGCGGCCGAGCAGGCGCTCGCGCTGCTGGACTGAGCCGGCCCCGAACGATCCGGTCGCCCTCCGGGGCGGTCGCTTTTCGCCGCCCTGATACTTGACCGATCGATCCAGAAAGAGGAGGCGCATGACCAAGCAGGAGGGGGGACTAATGACCGCGGTCGACGCCACTGAGGCCGGCCCCGGCCGTGTGCGTGCCACGCGCTCGGCCTTCGCGCTGCTCGGCTCCTTACAGGTCACTCTGATCTTCACGCTGGCCGCCGTCGCGGTGCCCCTGCCCGAGATCGGCCGCCGCTTCGGGCTGGCGCGCGAGGAGCTGATCCTGCTGAGCGCGTCCTACGGGCTCGCCTTCGCCGGGCTGCTGCTGTTCGGAGGCCGTCTCGCCGACCGGTACGGCGGGCGGCGGACCCTGCTCGCGGGTCTGCTGCTGTTCGGCGCGGCCTCGGTCGCCGCGCCGCTCGCCCCGGGGTATCCGCCGCTGCTCGCAGCCCGGTTCGCGCAGGGCGCCGGTGCCGCTTTGGTCGCGCCGGCCGCCATGACCGTACTGCGCACCCTGTTCCCCGCACCGCCCGCCTACCGGCGCGCGATGGCGACCTGGGGCGGGTTGTCGGTGCTCGGCGCCACGGCGGGCAACCTGCTCTCCGGCGTCATCTCGGCGCTGCTGTCCTGGCGTTGGGCCTTCGCGGCACCGCTCGCCGTCACGGTCCTGGCCCTGCCGCTGGCGCCGCGCCTGCTCCCGGCCGACGGGCCACAGGCCCGCGACACCTCCGACACCCACCACGCCCGCCGGCCCCGCCTCGACCTGCCGGGCGCGCTGCTCGCGACGGCGGGCATCGTGGCCGTCAGCTACGGACTCGTCCTCACCGACGCCCATCCCTGGACCTCGGCGCACGTGATGGGACCGCTGCTCGCGGGCGGGGCGCTGCTCGCGGTGTTCCCGGTCGTGGAGCGGCGTACGACCGACCCGCTGCTGCCGCCGGGGTTCCTGCGCGACGCGCGGCGGGCGCTGGGACTCGTCGCCACGGCGCTGACGGCGGCCGGGACCAGCACCGTCTTCGTGCTCTTCTCCCTCCATCTCCAGCAGGAGCGCGGCTGGTCGGCGTTGTCCGCCTCGGCGGCGTTCGTGCCGTTCGCCGTGGTGCTCGTCGTGTGCGGACGGCTGGCGGGGCGGCTCGTCGCGTGGCGCGGGCCCGGCGCGGTGACCGGCGGCGGGCTGGCCGCGGGTGCCGCGGGGCTCGGGCTGCTCGCGCTCACCGGGTTCGACGCCGGAATCCCGTACGGCTACGGCGTACTGCCCGGCCTGGTGCTGCTGCCCGCCGGGGCCGCCGCCGCGTTCGCCGGGGCGGCCGTGCTCGCCACCGACCGGGTGCCCGCCGCCCGGACCGGCCTCGCCGGCGGGGTGCACAACACCGCGATGGAGGTCGGGCCGACCCTCGTCCTCGCCCTGTTGCTGGCCACCGGCGGCGACCGGGCGAGCCTCGCCGTGGCGGCCGGGCTGTTCGCGCTCGCCGTCCCACTGCTGCGCCTCGCGCGCTCCTGACCACCGACCCGATCGACACCACCGACCCGATCGACGTGATCCCTTGATACGAAAGGCAGTTCACCATGTCCCGTAAGCGTTTCACCGACCGCACCGTCCTCGTCACCGGCGCCGGGTCCGGCATCGGCCGGACCACCGCCCTGGCGTTCGCGGCCGAGGGAGCCCGGGTCGTCGTCGCCGGGCGGCGCCTGGCGGCGCTCGACGAGACCGTCGCGCTGATCGAGGCGGCCGGCGGTACGGCGCTCGCGTACACCGCCGACGTGAGCCGCGCCGACGACGTGGCCGCTCTGGTCCGGACCGCCGTCGACCGGTTCGGCTCGCTCGACGTCGCCGTCAACAACGCGGGCGTCTTCCGCGGCGGGCCGCTGCCCGAGATGTCCGAGGAGGACTGGCGGACCGTCTGGGACGTCAACGTCACCGGCGTCTTCCTCGCCATGGCGGCCGAGATCCGGTGGATGCGCACCCAGCCGGGCGGCGGCACGATCGTCAACGTCGCCTCCAACCTGGGCGTGCACCGGCAAGTGAACGGCACCACCGCCTACGCCGCGACCAAGGCGGCCGTCACCTCGCTCACCCGGGGCGCCGCCCTGGACCACATCGGCGAGGGGGTGCGGATCAACGCGGTCAGCCCCGGGGCGTCCGACACGGCCATGTCGCTCCTGCCGGGCGAGACCGAGGAGGAGCGGGCCGTACGGATGAAGGAGCAGTCGCCGCTGGGCCGGGTGGCCGCCACGGAGGAGGTGGCGCAGGCGGTGCTCTATCTGGCGTCCGACGACGCCGCCTCCCTGGTCGGCACCGATCTCGTGGTCGACGGCGGCGCGTCCCTCTGAGGCCGGGTTCTCTCTGAGGCCGGGGTTCCTCTGAGGCCGGGGCCGGGCGTCAGCCCGACAGGGCCCCGAGCGGGTCGTCCAGTACCGGCTGCCACGCCAGTTCCGCCGCGCCGACCAGGCTGTTGTGGTCGAGGGTGCAGGGCAGGATCGGGACCCCGCCGCTCCGGCCCCACAAGCTGCGGTCGGCGACGACGGCGCGCAGGCGGTCGGGGTCCGTGTCGAGGAGGGTGCGGTGCAGGCCGCCGAGGATGATCCGGTCCGGGTTGAGGATGTTGACCAGCCCGGCGAGGCCCAGGCCCAGCCGGTCGATCAGCGCCTCGGCGGCCGTGCGGACGGCCGGGTCGTCGTACTCCTCGCGCAGCAGGTCGTTGGCCTGCTGGAGCAGCGACACCTCGGGTCCGGGCGCGCGGCCCGCGGTGGTGAGCAGGGCCAGCGGGTCGGCCTCGACGTCGAGGCAGCCGCGGCTGCCGCAGTGGCAGGGGCGGCCCTCGGGGTTGACGGTGAGGTGGCCGACCTCCAGGGCGAGGCCCGAACTGCCGGAGTGCAGGCGCCCGTCGAGCACCAGCGCGCCGCCGACACCGCGGTGCCCGGTGGCCACGCACAGCAGGTCGCGGGCGCCGCGCCCGGCGCCGTGCCGGTGCTCGGCGAGCGCGGCGAGGTTGACGTCGTTGGCGGCGAAGGCCGGTCCGGTGAGGCCGGCGGCGCGCACGCACTCGGCGAAGATCTCCCGTACCGGCGCGCCCGCCGGCCAGGCCAGGTGGAGCGGGTTGAGCGCCAGGCCCTCCGGCTCGGCGACGGCGGACGGCACCGCGAGTCCGGCACCCACGCAGCGCCGCCCGGTCTGCCGCAGCAGCTCGGCGCCCGCCTCGACGACCGAGCCGAGCACCTTGGCCGGGTCGGCGTCGACGGTCTCGCAGCCGGGCGCGGTGGCGACGATCCGGCCGCCGAGCCCGACGAGGGCGGCCCGGAAGCCGTCGGCGTGCACCTGCGCGGCGAGCGCGACGGGCCCGTCCTCGGCGAGCCGCAGTCGGTGCGAGGGGCGGCCCTGGGAACCCGCGGCGGCACCGGGCCGGGCGTCGACCCGGATCAGGCCGAGGGCCTCCAGCTCGGCGGCGACCGCGCCGGCCGTGGCGCGGGTGACGCCGAGTTCGGCGGTGAGCACGGCACGCGTGGGCGCCCGTCCGGTGTGCACGAGCTCCAGCGCGGGTCCGAGCGCACCGCGCCCCCGGTCCAACCGCGCCCTCGAGGTGGTCCCTTCCCCCGCCGGCCGGGGGTCAGCCTTGCCGCTCATGAGAGTGAGTCTCCCATGATCCGCCGGTCAGCCGGCCGTCGGGAAGCCGCTCACGCGCAGCGTCACGTTGAGCCGTCCCCGCAGTCCCAGCCAGGGCGGCGCCGTCCCCGGGTGCACGCGCGGCACGCCGTGGTAGGCGAGCCGGGAGGGCCCGCCGAACACGAACAGGTCACCGCTGCGCAGCTCGACGTCCGTGTACGGGCGGGTGCGGGTCTCGGTGTTGCCGAACCGGAAGACGCAGCTGTCGCCGAGGCTCAGGGACACCACCGGCGCGTCGGAGCGCTCGTCGGCGTCGCGGTGCATGCCCATGCGGGCGTCACCGTCGTAGAAGTTGATCAGGGCGATGTCGTACGGCGGTGTCTCCCGGCCGAGTGCCTCCCGCGCGGCGCGCCGGGCCAGGGCGTCCAGCCACGCGGGGAACGGTTTCACGGGCGCGCCGTCGCCGTCGACGACCGTGCGGGCATAGGCGTACGGGTACCAGTGCCAGCCGAGGCAGACCTGGCGGGCGGTCATGGTGCCGCCGCCCGGGGTGTGCACCGTGCGCAGGCCGGCGGGCGGGCGCGCCCAGTCCCGGCAGGCCGCCAGCAGCGCGCGCTGACCGTCCGGATCCAGCCAGTCCGGGACGTGCACCGCGTCCGGCGCGACGTGCGCGCGGGCTCGAGGGAACAGCTCGGCGTCCATGCCGTCCATCCTCCCCCACCGGCCCTGAGCTGCGGCTCGGCTAGGGTTGACACACGATGAACGACCGTATGACGACCCCCTGGGGCGAGCTGGCGCTCACCCGTTTCCCCGAGGACCCGCGCGAGAGGCTGCGGGCCTGGGACGCCTCCGACGCGTATCTGCTGCGGCATCTCGCGGCCCGGGAAGCGCCGCTCACCGGTACGGTCGTGATCGTCGGCGACCGGTGGGGCGCGCTGGCGACGGCGCTCGCGGAGCACGGGCCGACGCAGATCACCGACTCCTTCCTCGCCCAGGAGGCGACCCGGGCGAACCTTGCGCGGGCCGGGGTGCAGCCGGGCACCGTGCGGCTGCTCACCACGCAGGACGCACCGCCCGAGCGGATCGACGTGCTGCTGGTGCGGGTGCCGAAGAGCCTGGCGCTGCTGGAGGACCAGCTGTCGCGGCTGGCGCCCGCGCTGCACGCGGACTCGGTGGTCGTCGGCACCGGCATGGTGAAGGAGATCCACACCTCGACGCTGCGGCTCTTCGAGCGGATCGTCGGCCCGACCCGGACCTCGCCGGCCGAGCAGAAGGCGCGCCTGATCTTCTGCACGCCGGACCCGTCGCTGTCCCGTCCCGAGAACCCGTGGCCGTACCGCTACGCGCTGCCCGACGGGATCGGGCCCGTCTCCGGGCGTACGGTCGTCAACCACGCGGGGGTGTTCTGCGCGGACCGGCTCGACATCGGCACCCGGTTCTTCCTCGGGCATCTCCCCGAGACCCGCGGGGCGCGGCGGGTGGTGGACCTGGGCTGCGGCAACGGGGTCGTCGGTACGGCGGTGGCGCTGGCCGATCCGCAGGCCGAGGTGCTGTTCGTGGACGAGTCGTTCCAGGCGGTGGCGTCCGCGGAGGCCACCTACCGGGCCAACGGGGTGCCCGGGCACGCCGAGTTCCGGGTGGGCGACGGACTGGCCGGGGTGGCGTCCGACAGCGTCGACATCGTCCTCAACAACCCGCCGTTCCACTCCCACCAGGCCACGACGGACACCACGGCCTGGCGGATGTTCAGCGGCGCCCGGCGGGTGCTGCGACCGGGCGGCGAGCTGTGGGTCGTCGGCAACCGGCATCTCGGCTACCACGTGAAGCTGCGGCGGCTGTTCGGCAACAGCGAGGTCGTCGCGAGCGACCCGAAGTTCGTGGTGCTGCGGGCGGTCAAGCGGGGCTGAATCCGGTCCCGCCCGACGGCCGGTGGTGGTCGGTGTCGGCTTGGGACGCTTGGCCGGCCGGTCGCGGGCCCGGTACTGCGACGGTGGTTGCCGTACTAGGCGGCGAGCAGCGCCTCCACCGTCGAGTTCGGATCCCACTCGGGGTCCAGGCCGGTCAGCCGCTCGGCGACCCGGCCCCAGGCTGTCGGGTCCGTGCCGAGTCGGGCGCGCACGAGGTCCGCGAGGAGCGTGCGGGCCTCGGCGGCCTGGGGCGGGGCGTCCGTGCGGCGGGCGGCGGCGCCCAGGTAGGCGAGCAGGAGCGCGGCCGGAGCAGCGAGGCGCACCAGGTCTGCGCCGTCGAGCAGCCCCGCCGTGAGCAGCCCGTCCAGCTGGGTGGTCGGCGCGCAGTGGAACTGGCCGCCGAGCCCGTGCCGGGCCCGCTCCCGGGTGAGCCGCGCGCTGCCGGGCAGGCCGTCGGGGCCCGGCTCGGGCAGCAGCGCCGCATGCCGTAGTCTCACGTCCTCGGGGACGCCGTCCAGGCGGACGATGTCCTGCCAGTACGGGAGCGGTTCCTGGGCGTGGGCGGCCTCGAGAGCGGCCCAGTCCACGGGCTCGCCCGGCGGGCGGGACTCGACGAGGTCGCGTGCGTGCGCGGCGTGCCGGGCGCGCCTCAGCTTCCTGACGAGCTTCTCCGGCGCCAGTTCGCGCTCCAGCCGGGCGCGGAGGACGGCGGCGGGGTCGGCGGACGCCAGGGCCTTCGCGCATACGGTGGTGGCGGAGCGTCCCAGCACGTCGCGTCCCACGAGCCGCGCCAGCCGGTCGGCGCCGCCATGCTCGAGCAGGCGCACGCAGCCGAGCAGTTGATGCCCGAGGCCGAGCCGTGAGCCCTCTCTTTCCAGCAGTTCCTGCACGAGGTCGGGTTCGGCGGAGCACAGCCACATCAGACCGCCGGCCGGCCGCGCGGCATTCCCGGCACGCCAGTCGGCGAGCACCCGGGCGCCCAGGGACGGCCGTCCGGCGTCGGGCCGGGACCGGGTCACGATCCGCTGGACGACGGGCCGGGGATTCCAGTGCCGCAGCAGGGCGAGGTCGACCTCGGGGTCGTCGAGCTCGACCAGGCGCTCCACCGCGCCGCTGCGCTTCATCCAGCGCGACTGGGCGGCGAGGACGCGCAGCGCGTCGTGGTCGCGGTCCGTGAGCAGCCGGTCGAGGACGGCGCGGGGTGTGCGGTCGTGGCGCAGCAGATACGCGGCGAGCAGCCAGGGTGCGTCGGGGCCGAGCCGGGGCAGCACGGCGTCGACCACCTCGGAGTCGGCGAGGCAGAGCAGGGTGCCCTCCGGCCAGGCCCACAGATGGTCGCCGCGCTCCAGCAGCTTGATGGCCTCGTCGGGCGTGGTCGGCCTGGGCCTGCCGATGGAGGTTCCCGGGCGGTCTTCAGGGCTCGCACCGGATTGCGCGCGCTCCAGCAACTGCGCCCAGGTCGGATTCTCCGAGGCGGCTTCGGATGCCGTCACGGTCGCGGCCAGGCGGAGCCAGGCGTCGGGGTCGGTGCCGAGTTCGGCGCGCAGCCGCCGGGCGAGCGCGGCCCGCCACGCTTCGGCGAACGCGAGCCGCCGCCAGTCGTACGGCAGCAGGAGCAGGCGCCGGGCGGGCAGCAGGGAGAGCAGCTCGTCGGCGGGCAGGACGCCCTGGACGTAGGCGCGTTCGATGTGCTGCGCGCCGGATCCGTACGTCTCGGGGAGTCGCGCACGCACCTCAGCGAGGTGGGGCGCCTCATACACGACGCCGTCCCGTGAGGCGGGGATGCCGTGGGCGGCGCAGGCGAGGGCGAACCAGCGAGGGGTGGCGAGGCCGGGCGCGGTCGCCGGCTCGTACATGGTCAGTGCGCGCAGCACCTCGGGGTCCTTCGGTCGGGGCGCACCGTCCGGGGCGAGGGAGTACAGCAGGTCGAGCGCGGCCAGAGCGTGCATGCGCTCGCGCCGGTGCGGAGGCCGTCGGGATGGGGGTTCCGAGGTCGGCGGTACGGCAGGTTCCGAGGCCGGTGGCACGGCGGGTTCCGAGGCCGGTGGTACGGGCTCGGCCGCGGACCGGGGCTCGGCGGCGCCCTCGGCCGGTGGTTCGGCCCGGACCGGCCTGTCGGGCTCGGCCGGTGGTTCCGGCGCAGCGGTCACGCCCCCGGCCTTCCCTGCCGTGGCGATCAGCTCCGCGACCGTTCCCCTGTGCTCTGGCAGCAGGACGTCGAGCACGTCCCAGGCTCGCTCCCGCTCCCCCAGATGCGTCTGCGTCAATGCCCTCAACTCGGCGACCGCCGCCGTGCCCAGCAGGTCTCGTTCGGCGAGGCGGGCGAGCGCGGCCAGGGCGTGGACGGCAGGGCGCGCGGTGGCGATCAGCTCGACCGGATCGAGGTACCCCGCCACTGCCATGCCCTCCGCCCAGACGGCGGCGCTGTCGTCGAGTTCCTCCTCGGTGAGGCGCCGCGCGGGCGGCGTGGTGTTCCCCGCGCGACGGCCCGCGGCCCGCCACGGCTCGTTGAGGACACTCAGCCGGAACGCCTCGCGCTGTGCGTCGCTCGCCGCCTCGTGACGGGCCAGCTCCTCGCAGGCCTTGGGCATGAACGGAGTCGCGGCATGCGCCTCGGTGAGGGCGTCGAGATCGTGGGCGTACGGCTCGGACAGGAGGTCGCGCAGGGTGCTGGTGCCCCGGGCGGTGGCGAGCAGCGCGGGCAGCCGGGCCGGATCCTCGTACGGCTCGCACCGCGCGCGCAGCCGGTGCGGCCCGTCGCCGTCCGGGGCGGCCAGGGCCTCGCTGACCGTGTCCACGACGGTCCGGCTGAGCCAGGCGGCTGCGGCGGGATCGTCGAGGAGGGCGCGTACGGCGTCCGGACCGCTGCGCTCCCAGATCCGCAGCAGCGCGTACTGCCGGGCGACTTGGCGCACGCCGCACCGCAGCGCCGGCACCACGAGCTGCGGGTCGCCCGAGCCGAGCAGCGGGGCGAGCCAGGTGCGCGGGACCTGGCCGTGCGGCGCCGTCAGCTCGGCGCGCAGAGCGTTGTCGAGCGGAACGGTGTCGAGCCGGTCCACGATCGTGCGGCGCAGGGACTGCGTGGTGCGCGGGTTGCGGTAGACGGCTGCGGCGACCTGGGCGTCGCCGACCGCGACCAGCCGAGCCAGGACCCGGGTGTCGAGCCGGGGATGGCGGGCCAGGGCCGCCCGGGTGCGCGTGTCGCCGTGCTCGACGACGGCGGCGACGAGGGTGGGCGCCGGGTGAGTCCCGCCGGCCAGCAGCTCCGTCGTCACCCGTTCGGGCAGGGCGGCGAACGCGGCGGCGGCGTGACGCGGCTCCGCGTGCTCGAGGAGCAGGCCGAGCGTGCGGTGGACACTGCGGGGCGCGGGCGGCCGGAGCGTGTCGTCGGACTCCGGCGGCACCGGCGGCGCGGCGAGCAGCTCGGGCAGGCTGCCGCCGTACCCGACGAGTGCGTCGTGCAGCCCTCGCCAGCGGGTCCCGTCCGCACCGAGATGACGCTCCGCCAACTGCTTGAGGCAGGCGGACGCCTCGTCGTCGACTCCACCCGCAGCGGCGACCTTGGCAGCCACCGAGCGCGCGGGCCGCGCCCGCTCCACCACGCGCAGCGCCGCACCACTCCCCGGACCCGCGTCCTCCGCCTCCTGGCCAGCCCCGACCATCGCGCGCAGCAGCCGCCCGGCCGCCCCCACCTGCGTCTTCGTCATGGTCGCCATGCTAGACACGGCCACTGACAATCCCGTCGGCACCAGCGCCGGCCTCCGCCACGCCCGCGCGACGGCCGGATCCTGGGCCTCACCGGCCTCCCGCAGAACCCTCACCATGGAGCCAAGACCGGCACCGTCTACAGTTCGACGGTCTCACCCGGGTGCAGCCGTCGGATATCGGCACCTGCCCGCTTGGCCTCCATCGCGAGAACGTCGTCCAATACCTTCAGGCCCCACTCGTTCAGGAGCCCGTCATGGATGGCGTACGCACGGCGCGGTGCCATCCGGCGCAGGTAGTCGATCAGGTCGGGCACCGTCAGCCATGGCGCCTGGCCGGGCACCAGCAGCGTCGGCGCGTCCACCACGGTCAACGCGTCACCCGGGTGGAAGACCTCTCCGTCGATCAGGAACCCGACATTGTCGACGGGAGGCACATCCGGGTGGCTGAAGTGATGCTTGTCGCCCGCCACCGACACCTCGAAGCCCGCGACGGAGAAGCTGTCGCCTTCGCGGACCACGTGCACACGCTCGCAGAACCCGTTCAGGTGCCGGGCGACCCCGGCGCAGGTGTAGATGGCCGTCGGGACTTCGCGCAGGCGCTCTGGATCGAAGTGGTCGAAGTGCTCATGCGTGATGAGGACCGCCTCGGTTCCTGACAGTACGTCAGGATCTGACGTCAGAACGCCTGGGTCGATGACGATCGCCCGGCCGTTCCTTTCCAGCCGAACGCATGCGTGACCGAACTTGGTGATCCTCATGGCCTTCACCCTGCCAACCGACCCGGCAATGCGACACCTACGTTCGCGACCAGCCGAAGTACGTGGCCAGGAGGACGGCGGTCACGAACGCCTCTACCTGGCCTGCGACCACTTCCCGTACGGCACGCCGGCCTGCACCTCAGGGCGGGCTGTCTCGAGGCAACCAGAGCTTGAGTAGCTCGACTATCCAGCAACAGGCAGGGCTGTTTCGGCGACGGCGATGGTGCCCTGGGCGATCGCGCAGAGCGTCTGACTGCCATCGGCATCCAGCATGGACAGGTCGCAACGGCAGACGACCCGGGTGCGGCCGGGACGCACGACCTGGGCGTGGGCGCGGAGAACGGTGCCTTGGGCGGGGCGCAGGTAGTCGATGGTGTAGCCGGCGGTCAGCAGCCCAGGGCCTGCGACGGTACCGGCGGCGAAGGTGAGTGCGTTGTCGGCGGCGTAGCTGAGGACACCGCCGTGGACGAAGCCGTTCTGCTGGCGCAGTTCCTCGCGGACGTCCACCTCCAGGGTGGCCGCGCCGTCGCCGAAATCCGTCAGCCGAGCGCCGAGGTAGATGCTGAAGGGCTGGGAGGCCAGCACCTTGCGGGCGAGTGCCAGATCCGGGGAGTATGCGTTCACCACGACCTCAATTCACTAGTGAACTGAGCATCGCGTCGCGCGGCCCGCTCTGTCAATATCGGCCCATGCCGCCTGAGTCGGACCACCGCCTGTTCTTCCTCCTGCAGCGGGCCGCACACACCCTGCGCCTGACTGCGGACCGCCGCTGCCTGGCCGCCGCCGGAGTGACCACTGCCCAGCTCGGCGCGCTGTTCGCGGTGCAGGACCAGCCGGGCCTGACCCAGCAGCAACTCGCCCGCACCCTCGGCCTGCGCCAGTCCGCGGTGACACCGCTGGTGGGCCGGCTCACCGCCGCCGGACTCGTCACCAAGAGTGCCCATCCTCGGGAACACCGGGCGGTCGTACTGGAGTTGACGGAGGCGGGCGCCGCCGCACTGCACGCCGCCGGCCCGGAGATCGACCGGTTCAACGCGGAACTTCGCGATCTCCTCGGCGATGACGGGTTCGCCCAAGCCTCGGCCGCCATGCACAAGCTCGCACACTGGCACTCCTAGCCGAAACACCACTCCGGCCCGACTCAGCCCACCCAAACGATCTTCAGACAGGTGCCTCAAGGCCATGAGTTGAAGCAACCCCCGTGCCTGCGGGGTTGCTCGGGCCCGCTCACATCTCTGCCTCCGCCACCGGGGCGACCAGCTCACGCAAGGACACCATCTGCCAGGCAACCGCCGACCGCTCGCTGGTCTGCCAGGGCCGTCACGTCCTGGGCTTCCTGAGCCGCGCAGCAGCGACTCGGCGGGGCAGGCCTGGGTGGTCAGCGCGTCGGTCTCAGCCACAGGGGAAGCGAGTCCCCGGCACCGGGGCCAGAGTCGTAGGAAGCCGGGCGGGTCATGGAGGGCTACCGGGGCTCGGGCAGGAGCTTCGCCGATCGTGACCGTCTCGGCGCCGAGGCCGGAGACGGGCAGCAGCGGCAGGTGTCCTGCCGGTGGATCCGGTTGAGTTCCAGGAGGACCTCCACCCGCGCCGGCACGTCCTCCCGCGAGCTGTCGAGCAGGTCCCGCAGGAGGCAGGGGGTGCCGCGGAGACGCGCTGAGGGCGGTGCCGCGGACGCCGGGGGTCCGGGTCATCCGCGAACGGCGGGAGCGCGTCGTCGGGCAGTGCGCCGAGGCGCCCCAGGACGGCCTCCCGCGCCCAGGTCCCGTACCGCCTCCGCCTGCCCACCAGGGCGGCCAGAGAGGCCAGTCGGCGCAGGAGCGCCTTGTCGGCGTCGCCGAGTACACGGTCGAGGATGGCGCGGGCGAGGGTCCGCACGTGCACGTCGGTGTCCGCGCTCCGGATCAGGACGAGCGGCAGGACGGAGGCGGGCAGTTCCGCCGACTCATCGAGGGCCAGCGCCGCCGCGCGGACGCGGGGATCCCCGTGACAGAGGCACAGAGCGATCTCGGACTCGGTGGGCGGCAGGCTCCAGGACGGGACTCCGGTCCCGCCAAGCCCCTCCTGCCAGTACGGGGCCTGGCGCCAGTCCGCGATCTCCCGCGCGTTCACCGACCGAAAGCCGACGCGTATCCAGGAGGTCGACTTCCAGCCGCGGAACACGTTGCTGCGGGTGGCCCAATGGACGCCGCTGTCGAGCCGGATCCAGTCGCCGGCCTCTCCGGCCCCGATCGCGGACTCCACGCCCTTGCCGTGGAGCAGTCGCTCGGAGGGAGCGTAGAGCTTGGTGGGGCCGAGGCCGTACGTCGTCATGCGCGACTGTAGCCCGGTCGCCCACCTCTCCCACCAGTGGATTTTCCAGCAGGTGAAGGGGACTCGGCCCGGCAGGCGGCCCGTGTCCGTGACCGAAGGTGCGGCAGGCCCAGCACCGGTAGTTGTCCCTGCGTTTGGGGCGGTAGCTCGGTGGTGCGGCGGCCGACCTCGTCAGCTCCGGCGCTTCCCTGCCCGAAGAGAAGGACCCAGCCGGTCGGCGGGCCGACACCGTCAGGCCATCGAGCGCAGACGGTCCAGTTCACTGCCGATCGCCTCCCGCAGCGCATCGTGCTGCGGACCCAGCCTGAACCGCTCGTCACTCCACCACTCACGTGGATACAGCCACACCGGCTTGCCCACCAGCTCCGCCGGCTCCCACTCGAACCGCGGCCAGACATGGGCATGCAGGAACGGGTCCGTGTTGCCGAGGATCTCCAGGTTGACCCGGCGGAAATCGGGGTCCAGCCGTCGGCAGGCCCGCTCTACCGCTTCTCCGAGTTGGCCCATGTTGGACAGAAACGACAGCCGCTTGGCCCTCGGCAGGTCGGACAACCGCTGAACACCCGGCTCGTCCGCAAGGAGCACCGAGTACCCGGGCAGGAACTGAACGTCGCCGATCACCGCGAAGCCGGACTCAAGCCGCCGCAGCACAGTTGGATTCTCGCCCCGCAGAGCAGCCCCGATCCGGTCCATCCGCCAGTCACCGGTCATGCTCCGAGCCTACCCATGGGTGATCAAGTCCTGCTCTTGGCTCCCCGCGCTCCCCACTTACTTAAAGACCCACCAACCGAGGTGAGGAGCGGCCCAGCCGTTTTCAAGGCTCTGGGCGCCGTTCGGTGAACCCCAGTGCCTGGTGCGCCGGCAGAGACAGAGCGTCGATCACCCCGTCTCCGACGTGCGGGTGTGGGCCACCCGCTCGCCCACAGGTCGTCGCCGCGCCCCACGCGGGGCACCCATGCCGCTGGTTGAGCCCGCCCGTGACCGATGAGCCGGCCCATCGCGTTCCGCACACGCGCGCTTCGCCGCCGTCCTCGGCAAGCCGGTCGGTGAGCCGGTCGGTGAGCCGGTCGGTGAGCCGGTCGGTGAGCCGGTCGGCCAACAACCGGAGCGCGTCCTTCGGCTGCGTCAGCCAAGCCAGCCAGATGAGTCAGCTCCACCGCGGTCACCGCCTCGACCTGGTCCCGCTGCCAGCCGGACAGCCGGTCCCACAGCCCCGCGACCGGTCGCGGGGCGACAAGCAGACGGAGATCAGCAGGACGGTGGCCATCCCCCGCAGTTGCCGAGCCTCCTCACCCGACGCGCGCGCCGCCGTGTTGCCGGGAGGCGTCAGGCCGGGCGGACGGTCCGGATGATCCGTTCCACCGTGCGGGCCATCGCCTCGCGGCCCGCGGTGAGGTAGGTGCGGCAGTCCACCGCCTCGGGGTGGGCGGCGAGGTGGGTGCGGATGGCGCCGGTCATGGCGATGTTGAGGGCCGTGCCCACGTTGACCTTGGTGATGCCGCCCGTGACCGCGGCGGTCAGTTCGTCGTCCGGCAGGCCGGAGGAGCCGTGCAGCACGAGGGGTACGTCGAGGCTCGCGGAGAGGCGTTTGAGCAGGGCGTGGTCGAGGCGGGCGGTGCGGGTGGTCATGGCGTGGACGCTGCCGATGGCGACGGCGAGGGCGTCCACGCCGGTGTCCGCGACGAAGGCGCGGGCCTGGGCCGGGTGGGTGCGGGCGCCGGGCGCGTGGGCGTCCAGCGGGGGTCTGCCGTCCTTGCCGCCGACCTCGCCCAACTCGGCCTCGATCCAGAGTCCTTGGGCGTGCGCCCAGTCGGCGGCGGCGCGGGTCGCGGCGAGGTTCTCGGCGTACGGGAGTCGCGCCGCGTCGTACATCACGGAGGTGAACCCGGCGTCCGGGGCCTGTCGGAGCAGGCTGTCGCTGT
This sequence comes from Streptomyces sp. NPDC052773, assembly GCF_044547145.1. NCBI lineage: Bacteria > Bacillati > Actinomycetota > Actinomycetes > Kitasatosporales > Streptomycetaceae > Streptomyces > Streptomyces sp. NPDC052773. Next base: position 102,729 of record NZ_JBITZX010000016.1, read on the forward strand.
GCACGTGGTCGAGGTGGAGGGCGACGGGCACGCCGGCCCGTTCGGCGGCGGCGACGGCGGCGCGGGCCAGCGGCAGCAGCCGTCCGTAGCGGAACTTCACGGCGTTCTCGCTGACTTGGAGGACGACGGGGGCGTCCGCCGCCTCCGCGCCGGCGACGACCGCCTCGATGTGTTCGAGGGTGATGATGTTGAAGGCGGCCACGGCGGAGCCTTCCGCGGCGGCGGCGGTGACCAGCTCGCCGGTGGTGACGAGAGACACGGTCCGTCCTTTCCGGCAGAGGGTCAGGGGGCGAGGATCACCGAGCGGGTGAGGTGGCGGGGGCGGTCCGGGTCGAGGCCGCGGGCGGCGGCGACGGCGACCGCGAGCCGCTGGGCGCGGATCAGTTCGGCGAGCGGGTCGAGCGCGCCGGCGATCCACTGGGCGCCGGTGGCCCGGACCTGTTCGGCGAGTCCGGGGGGTGCCTCGCCGAGCATCCACGTGGCGGTGGTGTGGGTCGTGACGCTGATGGGTCCGTGGCGGTACTCCATCGCCGGGTAGGACTCGGTCCAGGCGCCGGCGGCCTCGCGCAGCTTCAGGGCGGCCTCGTCGGCGAGGCCCACGGTCCAGCCGCGGCCGAGGAAGGTGAACTGGGTGCGTTCGACGAGCCCTTGGGGCAGTTCTGTGGTGAGGGCGGTACGGGCGTCGGTGACGGCGGCGTCGGTGTGCAGGCCCAGGTGGGCGCGGAGCAGGGTGAGGGCGGTGGTCGCGAACCGGGTCTGGACGACGGAGCGTTCGTCGGCGTAGTCGAGGACGACGAGGTCGTCGGCGGCGTCGGTGACGGGGGTTCGTGGATCGGCGGTGACGGCGGTGGTGCGTGCACGGCCGCGCACCTTGCCGAGCAGGTCGAGGACTTCGGTGGTGGTGCCGGAGCGGGTGAGGGCCACCACTCGGTCGTAGGGGCGGCCGTACGGGAACTCGGAGGCGGGGAAGGCGTCCGTCTCGCCCTGTCCGGTGCTCTCCCGCAGCGCGGCGGCGGCGCGCGCCATGAAGTACGAGGTGCCGCAGCCGACGAGCGCGACCCGCTCCCCCGGTGCGGGCAGGGCCGCGCGGTGTCCGGGTGCCTCCGACGCGGCTCGGGTCCAGCACTCCGGCTGGGTGCGCAGCTCGTCCTCGACATGCGTCATGTCGTAGCCCCTCCCGACGATGATGTGATTGTTTCTGCAAGATAGCGCGAGATTTCGAGCAGCTTCAAGCATTCAGGCGGAATGGGGTGCGCTAGGGTCGCCGTGAGGACGAGGACCGGTTGGCTGGTTGGAGGGTGCGGATGTCGCGCGACGCCCGCTGGAAGGCGCTGCTGGAACTGCTCGTGGAGCGGGGCCGCCTGGACGTCGAGGAGGCCGCCGCCGAGCTGGCGGTGTCGGCCGCGACGATCCGCCGTGACTTCGACCAGCTCGCCGAGCAGCAGATGCTGGTGCGCACCCGGGGCGGGGCGGTGGTGCACGGGGTGTCGTACGAACTCCCGCTGCGCTACAAGACGGCCCGCCGCGCCTCCGAGAAGCAGCGCATCGCGAAGGCGGTGGCGGAGCTGATCGCGCCCGGCGAGGCGGTCGGGCTGACCGGGGGCACGACCACCACCGAGGTGGCCCGGGCGCTCGCCGTACGCGGTGATCTCGGCTCCGGATCCGGCTCCCCCGCCCTGACCGTCGTGACCAACGCCCTCAACATCGCCAACGAGCTGGCCGTACGGCCGCAGTTCAAGATCGTGGTGACCGGTGGGGCGGCGCGGGCGCAGTCGTACGAGCTGATCGGGCCGCTCGCCGACGGGGTGCTGGGGCAGGTCACGCTCGACGTGGCGGTGCTGGGCGTGGTCGCCCTCGACGTGGTGCACGGCGCGGCGGCGCACGACGAGGCGGAGGCCGCGATCAACCGGCTGCTGTGCGAGCGCGCCGAGCGGGTGGTCGTCGCCGCCGACTCCAGCAAGCTGGGCCGTCGCGCGTTCGCCCGGATCTGCGGGACCGAGGCCGTGGACACCCTGGTCACCGACACGGCGGCGGACGAGGCCGTCGTACGGCGCTTCGAGGAGGCGGGGGTGCGGGTGCTGGCGGTGTGAGGGACCCGGCCGTACGTACGTCCTCTCCCGTATCCGTGCCGGCACCCGCGTCGACCGCCCTCCCCGCCCCCCTGCCGGCACCCCTCCCGCCCCCTTGCCGCCGCACGGACTGATCGATTCCGGGAGCCCGGCGATCGGCACCGACCTAAGCTGGAACCGCGCCGGGACAGACCGTTTCGCGTCAGGCCCGCTGGGGCTCACCGTTCGAGGGAGGCGGCGATGGCCGAGGTGTCGAGGGACGGAATATCCGGGGGTCCGCGCTATCTGCCGGTCGCCGAGCACGGACTGATCGGCGATCTGCGCAGCGTCGCCCTGGTGGGCACGGACGGCACCATCGACTGGTACTGCTGCCCCGCTTTCGACGCCCCGAGCGTCTTCGCCTCCATCCTGGACGCGGAGCGGGGCGGTTCCTTCCAGCTGTCGGCGGCCGGCCCGGCGAAGACCAAGCAGTTCTACTTCCCGGACACCAACGTCCTGATCACCCGCTTCTTCACCGAGGACGGCGTGGGCGAGGTGCAGGACTTCATGCCGATCCGCGGCGAGAAGGTCGAGGCCGAACGGCACCGGCTGATCCGCCGGGTGCTGTGCGTGCGCGGGTCGGTGGTGTTCCGTACGCGCGTGGCGCCCCGCTTCGACTTCGGCGCCCGGCCGCACACCCTGCGCATGGACGGCGGAGTGGCGGTCTTCGAGTCGGCGGAGCTGTCGCTCTCGCTCACCGCGACCGTGCCGCTGGAGGCGGACGGGCCGGACGCGCGGGCCGAGTTCAAGCTGGCCGAGGGCGAGTCGGCGGTGTTCGCGCTCGACCAGGTCGGTGGCGAGGTCGCCCCGCGCCGGTGCCCGCGGATGGAGGCGGAGGACCAGTTCGACGCGACGGTGAAGTACTGGCGGCGCTGGCTGTCCCAGTCCAAGTACCGGGGCCGCTGGCGGGAGATGGTGCACCGCTCGGCGCTCACCCTGAAGCTGCTCACCTACGCGCCCACCGGCGCGATCGTCGCCGCACCGACCACCAGCCTGCCGGAACAGCCGGGCGGCGAGCGCAACTGGGACTACCGGTACGTGTGGGTGCGGGACGCCGCGTTCTGCGTCTACGCGCTGCTGCGGCTCGGCTTCACCGGCGAGGCCGAGGCGTTCATGAACTTCGTGACCCGGCACATCAGTCCGGGCGACGGGCACGCCTCCGGCCCGCTGCAGATCATGTACGGCATCGACGGCCGCACCGATCTGACGGAGCATGAGCTGCCCCACCTGGAGGGCCACGAGGGCTCCGCCCCGGTCCGGGTCGGCAACGCCGCCGCCGAACAGCTCCAGCTGGACATCTACGGCGCGCTCATCGACTCCATCTACCTCTACGACAAGTGGGCGCGGCCCATCTCCAGCGCCCAGTGGGACGACGTATGCGCCCTGGTCGACTGGGTGTGCGAGCACTGGGACCAGCCGGACGAGGGCATCTGGGAGACCCGGGGCGGCCGGAAGAACTTCCTGTACTCGCGGCTGATGTGCTGGGTCGCCATCGAGCGGGCCATCCGGATGGCCAACCGGCGCGGCCTGCCCGCCGACCTGACACGCTGGCGGGAGACCCGCGACATCATCTACCGGCGGATCCACAGCCGTGGCTGGTCGGAGAAGCGGCAGGCGTTCACGCAGTACGAGGACGGTGAGGTACTGGACGCGGCGGTGCTGATGATGCCGCTGACCAAGTTCATCGCGCCCACCGACCCCAAGTGGCTGTCCACCCTGGACGCGCTGACCGAGGAGCTGGTGTCCGACTCGCTGGTCTACCGCTACGACCCGGAGGCCAGCCCGGACGGACTGCGCGGCGACGAGGGCACGTTCTCCATCTGCTCGTTCTGGTACGTCGAGGCCATGGTGCACGCCGGGCGGGTCGACGAGGCACGGCTGGCCTTCGAGAAGATGCTCACCTACGCCAACCATCTCGGGCTGTACGCCGAGGAGATCAGCCACACCGGCGAGCAGCAGGGCAACTTCCCGCAGGCGTTCACCCATCTCGCCCTGATCAGCGCGGCGTTCAACCTGGACCGCGCGCTCGGCTGAGTCGGGCCCCGGTGCGCATCCGGTGGGCACCCGCGGTGCGCGCCCGTCCCGCGTACGCCCCGCCCGGGCCGCGCGCACGCCCCGCCGCCTTATGATGGCCGCCGCCAGCGCTCCGCACCCGAAAGGCACGTCCACGCCCCATGAAGACTCGAACGGCGCGCCGTCTGCTGGCCGGTGGGGCGACGGCCGCCTGCCTGGCCGCCGCCACGATCACCGCGACGAGCGCCACCCCGAGTACCGACACGATCACCGCGACGAGCCCCACCCCGAGCACCACCGCGAGCCCGGGTACGGCCTCCGCCACGGCCTCCGCCACGACGCAGGCCCGGCCGGCCGCGCGGCGTAGCGCCCCGGCGGTCGCCCGGCCGCTGCCGCTGGGCGCCGCGGCTCTGGCGGAGTCCCGGACCTCCCGGCAGGTCGCCCCGGGCGTGACCCACATCGCGATCGAACGCGGCCGGGAGTCTACGGACGACTTCTGGACCGTGACGATCGGCGTGGCCACGAGCGAGACGGAGGCCGCCGCGCTGGAGGGGAGGGTCCGCGCCGCCGGGTACGAACCGCGCCGTGACCCCACCGCCGGACCGGACCCCCGGGGGCTCGCCGACCGGCCGCTCGGCTGGATGGTGCGGGTGGGCCGGTACGCCGACAAGGCCGCCGCCGACCGCGCCAGGAGCGAGATCGCGGGCCGCGGACTGCCCGCGAGCGTCCAGCACACCGGTGAGGACGGGCATCCGACGACCGGCCCCTGGTCGCTGGACGTGCTGGTCGTCGACCCGGCGAGGTTCCGCGGCCGGCTGCGGGCCGAGCTGGCCGACGGGATCGTGCCGGGCCGCGAGACCACCAGCGCCATGGCCCGGCGCACCGGCGCCCTCGCCGCGGTCAACGGCGGCTACTTCGTCATCGGCGGCAACCGGACGACCCCGGGCAACTGGGTCGCGGGCACCGACGGCGACCTCGCCGGCGTCTCGGTGGTCGGCGGCGACCTCGTCTCGGAGGCCGTGAACGGGCGGCCCGCCCTGATCGTGCCCGCCGACTCCGGCCGGGGCACGTCGGTACGCCGGGTCGGGACCAGGCTCACGGTCCGCACGGCGGACGGCGCCGTCCACGAGGTGACCGGCCTGAACCGGCAGTCCGGCCTGGTCGTGAACTGCGGCGGCGTCGGCAACGCCACCCCCTTCGCCCGTCCCGCGCACGACTACACCTGCGGCAACCCCGACGAACTCGTCGCCGTCACACCGAAGTTCGGCACCACCGCGCCGGAGGGCCCCGGCTACCAGGTCACCCTGGACGCCGACGGCCGGGTGACCTCGCTCCAGGAGCACCGCGGCGGTCCCGTCCCCGCGCGGGGCACCGTGCTCCAGGGCACCGGAGCCGGAGCCCGGTGGCTGCGCGAGCACGCCCGGACCGGAGCCACGCTGACGGTGCGCGGCACGGTCGTGGACGCGGAGAAGGGGACCTGGCTGCCGCTCACCCCGAAGACCTCCGTCCTCAACGGCGGCCCGCTGCTGCTCCGGGACGGCGGACTCGCCCTCGACCCGGTGCGGGACGGATGGAGCCCCGAGGACATCGAGGGCGCGGACCGCGCCGCCTTCTACAACGGGTGGTATCTGCGGCGAAACCCGCGCACCGCGGCCGGCGTCACCCGGGACGGGCACCTCGTCCTGCTCACCGCCGACGGCCGCCGTCCCGGCCACAGCGCCGGGCTGTCCGTCCCCGAGACCGCCGCCGTCATGCGCGCCCTGGGGGCGGTGGACGCGCTCAACCTGGACGGCGGGGGCTCGACGGCGATGGTCGTACGCGACGAGCTCCAGGGCCTTCCCAGCGACGCGGCGGGAGAGCGCCCCACCGGTGACGCGCTCGTCGTCATGCCCGGAGCGCCACCGGCTCCGGGCTCGTGAGCCGGACGGCCCCCGGGCGGCCGGGTCAGTAGCCGATGGCCTCGCGCAGAAGCAGTACGGTGCCGCGCCCCGGGTACGGTTCCGCGTTGAGGACGAGCAGGCGGTTGACGGCGCTGGGCCTGCCGTACACCTCCTGGGCGCGGGCGTTCTCCAGCGGGAGGGCGTGCTCCTCGACACGGCGCAGGGCCGTGTCCAGGTCGGGCACGACCTTCTGGGCGCCGACGATCCAGACCGCGTGGGCGGCGCCGCCCGCGTTGGCGGGGAGCTGGCTGCCGCTGCCCGAGGCGAGGACGAGCGCGCCGGTCTCGGTGACCGCGGCGACGCTGTTGACGACAAAGTCGGGGCCGGCGAGCAGCTTGCGGATCTCGCCGGCGCCGGTGGCCCGGTCGATGGCCAGGGCGCGCGGCCTGACGGCGTCGTACCGGCCGCTCGCGTTGATGTCCTCGTCGATACCGGACAGCCGGAGGGTCTCGCTGGCTCCGGTGAGCACGCTCGCGCCCTCGGGGATCAGGTCCTTGACACGGGCACGCGCCTGCGCGGCGTCGTCGAGGATCTCGGCGGCGAAGCCGCCCGCCCGCAGCGCGGCGGCCACCCGCTCCAGCCGGACGGCCGGGGCCGGGTCGGCGAAGGACGCGACCGGGGCCGGGGCCGGGGTGGCGGCGGCGTGTGCCGGGTCGTTCCCGGGGCCCTCCTCCGGGCGGGGCGCCGTACCCGCGAGCGGGGAGGTGTCCAGGTACCTGACCTCGTACACCCGCTCCGTGAACCTCCAGCCTTCCTCGGTGCGCTGGTAGCGGTCGTGGTAGACGGCGTGGTTCAGGCCCTCGCGTCCGTCGAGGGTGCGCGCGATTTCGTGGATGTAGGCGCGGCCGGTCGCGGTGTCGCCGTCGAGCCGGACGGTGCCGGGGTGGGTGTTCTGCACGAAGAAGTCCCACTGGCTCTGCAGCCGCTCGCCCCCGGCGAGGATCTCATCGCGGCCCGTCAGCTCGACCGGGATGTTCGGCATCCGCAGGACACCGTCCGGTGTGAACAGCGAGGCGAGGCGGGGCCGGTCGCGCATCATCGCGGCGTCGGTGAACTCGGCGCGCAGTGCCTCGATCTCGACTCGGTCCGCGATGGCCTGGAAGTCGTTCATCTGCATTCCCTCTCCGTCCGGTTGTCGCCCGCACCGGTGCGACACCGTTACGACAACGCGGCGTTCGGGAATGTGAGGCGGCGCGCGGTGGTGCCACCTCCGCCCGCTCTCCTATGATCCTCCTCCCGGTACGCTGCCCGACTCGCGGCCGGGACGAACTCGCCGACACCGGAGGAGAGTTGAGGAACCGGACCACGCTGCGGCTGGGTGCGCGTACGCGTTCCCGCACGCAGTCGTCGAAGCCGCCGGACACTCCCGAGCCCTGGTGGAGGAGGCACGCGAGGCTGCTCTGGCTCGGTGCGGGCCTTCCCGTGATCGGCGCGGTGCTGACCGCGGTCGCGCTCAAGGTGCTCGGCCTGAGCGGTGACTCCGGGCCGGACCCCGCGGGTGCGCCCTCCGGGAGCGCTTCGTCGGCGCCGTTCGCCGTGACCGCCCGGCTGGAGGACGAGGCGGGCTGCACGGCGCTGCCGCGCCGGGTGTCCTCGCCGGGGGACCGCGCGGAGCTCGTGGCCGGCGGTGACGTGAACGCCGTCATCCGGCGCAACCAGGGGGCGCGGGCCGGCGAACTGAACGTCGGGATCACGCTGGAGGGCGGACCGGGCTCGCTGACCATCACATCGATCGACATCAGGCCGACGTCGCCGCGCCCGGCCGCTCCGCTCTCCGGAACGCTGCTGTGCGAGCCGGGCGCCGGGGGCGAGTCCAAGATCCGGCTGTTCGCGGACATGGACGCAGCGGAGCCCGTGTTCCGCGCGGGGAAGGACTCCACGCAGCGGTACTTCCGGGACAAGGTCATCACACTCGGGCCGGGAGAGCAGGTGAACCTGTCGGCGACGTTCCTGGCCGGGCACGGCTCCCGCGAATTCGGGCTGCTCATCCGCTACGTGCGGAACGGGAAGGAGGCGACGCTGCCGGTTCCCGCGCCGCGCGGGGGACGCTACGCGGTGACCGGTTACGCGGCGCGGTACGGGGCCGTCTACGCGGGGTCCCCCGACGGCGGCTACCGCCTTCTCGACGATCCCCGGCCCTGCCGGTGGGTGCCGGAGTCACAGGGATGCTGACCGGTCGCGAGGAACGGGGAACGGCATGACGGGCACACGTACGCACGTCGTCTGGAACGCCGGGTGGGGCATGCTGCTCACCCTCGGTCTCCTGGTGCTGCTGGTCGGCGACGGCGGCACGTCGGGGAAGCCGGGCGCACCGCCGAACGCGCTGGACGTGGCGTGGTCCTTCCGGACCCCGGTCCGGGCGCTGGACGTCTCGGACGTGCCGGCGCCGCTGAGCGACGGGATGCTGGCCGTCCCGCACGGCAGGACGGTGAGCGTCGTGGACACGCGGAACGGTCGTCTGCTGTCCACCCTGCGCAGTTCCGCGGACGAGTTCACGCCCGTGGGGTTCTCGGGTGGCGTGGTGCTCGCGGTGGAGGAGCGCTACGGCCGCATGGATTCCCTGAACGCGTACGATCCCGCGACCGGACGCGCACTCTGGCGCAGGACCGCGAGCCCCGACGCGCGGCGGGGCGAGGACGGCGTCTGGCTCGGCAAGACGCCGTATCTGCCTGCTCCGGGGCCCGTCGTCGAGGCGGCCGGCGGCCGGCTCGTGGGTCTCGCGCCGCGGACCGGTGCGGTGCGCTGGGAGAAGCGGACGTCCGCGCTCACACCGTGCGACGAACCCCCGCCCGGCGCTCCCCGCTCGTCCACTCCCTCCGCCTCGCCCTACAACGTGTCCATGACGGCGCGTTACCTCGTCCTGCTCAGCGGCTGCCCGGGCCTCACCGCGCACCTGGAGGTGATGGATCCGGCGAACGGGGACATCGTCTGGAAGAGACCGCTGGGGCGCTGGCGGGAGTCCATCAGGCTCAGCGCGGTCCGCAATATGGTCGGGGTGAACGTCGACCACAGGCTCCGGCTCTTCACCGAGTCGGGCGAGGAACGTCTGCGGCGCGAGGGAAGCAAGCCGGGAAGCCGGACCTCCCAACTGTGGCCACTGGGAGAGTCCCGCGGGGTGGTGTACCTCTCGGAAGCGCATCACGCGGCGGAGCCCGACTCCCCGTCGATGGGGCGGCGGACTCTGCACGCCGTGCGTGCGGACACCGGGGAGCACCTGTGGAAACGATCCCAGGGGGAGGCGACCGGCGAGGAACTGGAGGGCGACCTGATCGTCGGCGACGCGGGCGCCGCCGGCGGATACGCCGGAAACCTCCGCTGGTCTGTCGGAGACCCTCGGCTTCAGGGGCCGGGCGCGAGCACCCTGACGGACGTGGCGGGCCGGCGCAGCGCCCGCGTTCCCTGGCCGGTGGCCGGGACGTACGTGGGCATGAGCGGACGGCTGCTCATCGTCCGCAGCGAGGAGAGGGACGGAACCCGGTACACGGCCCTGCGGCCCGTCCACCGCGCCGCGGACGCGGAGCGACCCGTCGCACTGGGAGGGGCGAAGCCGGCGGACTGGCCCGACGCCTGCGGGCTGATCAGTACCCGGTTCCTCTCGGAGCTCGCCTCGGACTACGTCAAGCTGCCCGCGCCGTCCGGCCGCAGGGTGCTGGGCACCCGGCTGCCGCGCCCGAGCGGGTGCCGTTTCGCCACGGAGTCCGGTCCCGAGAGCGACTTCTTCTCCGTCACCGTGCGGTGGGTGGCCCCCGACCCGCAGGCCGCCCGGACCTACGCGACGAGCGCCCTGCCCTGGGGATGCAATCCCTGGCTGGGCGGCGGGTGCGTGGTCGCCGAGATCACCCGGCCGTCACCCGGGGTGTATCTGTACACGCACACCACGGGCCTGGAGCAGTTTCCCGTCGCGAGCGCGCTCGTGGTGCGGGGCCGGTATGTCTTCGGGATCAGGGGTGCGGTCAACGAACGCAAGGGCCTGCCGCTGGTGCGGCGGGTGGCGAGCCACCTGGCCCGGCAGACCGGGCCCTGAGGGGGCCGCCGGTGCCGTTCCGGGCCGTGGTCAGCGCTGGTAGAGGCCGACCAGGGTGCCGCTGGCGAGCTGTTCGCGGTCGAGGACGCGGTGTACGTCGTCGGCGGTGGCGTCGTCCGGCAGGGAGACCGGGGCGGGCAGGGCGTACAGGCGGAAGAAATAGCGGTGCGCCGGGTCGCCCGCCGGGGGTTTGGGGCCGCCCCAGCCGCGTTCGCCGTAGCCGTTGCGGTGCGGATGGCCGCCGGGGCCGGTGCCGCCCGCGGGCAGGCCGTCGCTGTCGGGGTCGATCCCTGTGACCAGCCAGTGCAGGAAGGTGCCCGACGGGGCGTCGGGGTCCTCGCACACGAGGGCCAGTTCCGCCGCGTCCTCGGGGACTCCGGACCAGGTCAGGGGCGCGGAGATGTTGTCCCCGTCCTTGGCGTGGCGGCGCGGGATCACGGCGTGATCGTCGAATGCGGAGCTTTTGAGTTCGATTCCGGCCATGCGCGCCGCAGTACCCCCGGAGGCGGGCAGCCAATCGGGCCTCCGGTGCCGTTAGGTCCGCGCACGGCGGCCTCCCCCGCGGCAGCTACTGTCCGAGCGGCGCGGGCGGCGCCGTGTCCCGGAGCGGTTCCGCGAGCGGGGGCCGGGCGGGGGCGGCCCGCTCCCTGGTCAGGGCGTGGACGATCCGGCGGGCCAGGAGGGGGTCGGCGGGCAGGACGTGGGAGGCGAACCAGCGGGCGGCCGAGGGGTCGGGGGACGGGTCGGTGAACTCGGGGCCCGCGTAGTCGTCGAGCGGCGGGTCGTAGACGTATCCGGTGACCACCCCGTGGTCGACCAGTCGTTCCACGAGGGCGTCCCGGTCGTGGACCAGCAGCGGGACGCGGAAGAGCGGCACCAGGCCGTCGTGGGCGGTGAGCGCGCGCAGCGCCGGGGAGGACCAGGCGCTGCGCGACAGGGCCGCGACACCGGCCCTGCGGCGGTCGAGGTCGCCGTCGAGCCGGGCCAGCCGCAGCCCCAGCTGGCCGCGCAGCAGCGCGCCGTGGCGGGCGCGGAAGTCGTGCAGATCGACGCGGACCCAGGGTTCGTACGCGGTGAGGCTGGGCGCCTCGTGCGCGGAGCCGGTGAGCCGGGGCGCGTGCAGGGCCATCCGGAAGTCGTCGCGTTCCAGCAGGCCGAGGCGCTGCATGGAGCGCCACACGGGACGGACCAGGTGCAGGGTGCGCACGGTGGACCGGGCCAGGGGCCGCAGTGTGGTGGCCAGGTCGGCGCGCAGCCGGCGCGGGACCAGCAGGTCGTCGCGCAGCAGCTCCAGCTCGCGGCGGGTGCGGGCGTCCTCGACGGCGAGGAAGCCGCCGGCCGTCGCCGCCACGTGCTTGGACAGGCTGAAGGCCGCCGCCGTCCCGAAGGTGCCGACCGGCCGGCCGTCCACATGGGTGCCGATGGCGTGCGCCGCGTCCTCGATGAGCGGGATGCCGAGGGCGTCGCAGCGCCGGCGCAGTTCCACGACCTGGTCCGGAATGCCGTAGAGGTTGGTCGTCAGGACGGCGTCGACGGTGCGCCAGGTGGCGTCGGGGACGGCGTCCGGGTCGATGTTGCCGTCCCGGATGTTCACCGGTGCCTGCACGGGGCGCAGTCCGGCGGCGAGGACCACGAAGAGGATCACGTCGTCGTTGACCGGGGACATCAGCACCCGGGCGCCCGGCCGGCACCAGCGCCGCAGGGCCAGGTAGAGGGCCAGCCGGGCCGAGGGGGTGTAGACGCACTCGCGTCCGAGCCGCCGTGTCATCGCCGCGGCGAGCCGCGATCCGTACGGCATCGTCACCTCTTCCGTGAAAGCCGTCGAAGAAGGGTCGTGGGAAGTCGCGCGGGAATTGGGCCGCCGGGGCCGGCCTCGGGACAGCGCGCGGCGCGGGCCGGCGCGCCGTCGCAGGGTGCTGTGTGTTCCGCGCGGCGGCGGAAGCTCAGTGCGCCCGCAACCGCGCGTGCATCAGCAGGCCGGGCGAGTAGGGGCGCAGCTCGGGGTCGTACGCGGTGAACCAGGCGGCGAACACAGTGCGTGACCGGGGTCCGAAGTGCGCGGCGACCGGGCGGTCACCGGCGTAGAGGACGGACAGCACGCCGGTGAAGTGCTCCTCGCGCTGCTGGAGGTCGTCGACGAGGTCGATGATCCAGGGCCGCGCGAACCGGTCCATCCGCCCGGTTCTGCGGTACTGGGCGGACTTCCAGGCCATCAGCCGGCGCAGCATCCGGGGGTCGCGCTCGTCGTGTGCGAAGCGCACCTCGCCGTGGTCGCGGCCGGGGCGGCGCTCCTTCTTCAGCGTCGTCCTGGCGAGGCCCGGGTAGGTGGCGCGCAGCCACTGTGGGTAGTCGGCGTCGTCGCCGGGCCGGAGGTCGACGACCGGTGAGGCGAACGTCCCGGTGACGTGCGCGGCGAACGGCTTCTGTCCCTTGAGGAGATGGTCGAACTCGAAGAGGGACAGCCCGCAGGCACGCAGCAGTGGGAAGGGGTTTGCGTACTCGGGCGACTCGTCCATCGCCCGGTGCCAGGCCCGTGTCAGCGAGGCGTCCAGCTCTTTTGGTCCGTGGATCGTGATGCTGCGCGAGCTTCGCATGGCCGACCGCTCCCCCCAGAACTGCGCCGCGAGGCTCAAACGTGGCGAAACAGTACGCATCCTGTCAAGGGCGCCCGCGGAAGACCCGCGGAAGAGGAGGGAGCGACCCCGGTCACAGCCACCTCCACCCAGCATGGTTATCATCTGAGCGCCACCTAGCTCGAAAGATGGATCTGTGACTGTCAACGAGGACTCGTTCACGAACTGGAAGAACCGCGAAGAGATCGCGGAGTCGATGATCCCGATCATCGGGAAGCTGCACCGGGAGCGGGACGTCACCGTCCTCCTCCACAGCCGCTCCTTGGTGAACAAGTCGGTCGTCAGCATCCTCAAGACCCACCGCTTCGCCCGGCAGATCGCCGGCGAGGAGCTGTCGGTCACCGAGACGATGCCGTTCCTGCAGGCGCTGACCACACTCGACCTCGGGCCGTCCCAGATCGACATCGGTATGCTCGCCGCCACCTACAAGGCCGACAACCGCGGTCTGCCGATCGAGGAGTTCACCGCCGAGGCCGTCGCCGGCGCCACCGGTGCCAACAAGATCGAGCGCGGCGAGGGCCGGGACGTCGTCCTGTACGGCTTCGGCCGCATCGGCCGCCTCGTCGCCCGCCTGCTGATCGAGAAGGCCGGCTCCGGCAACGGGCTGCGGCTGCGCGCGATCGTGGTGCGCGGCGGCGGTGACCAGGACCTCGTGAAGCGCGCCTCGCTGCTGCGGCGCGACTCGATCCACGGCCAGTTCCAGGGCACGATCACCGTCGACGAGGAAGCCGGCACGATCGTCGCCAACGGCAACACCATCAAGGTGATCTACGCCAACGACCCCTCCGAGGTCGACTACACGGCGTACGGCATCAAGGACGCCATCCTCATCGACAACACCGGCAAGTGGCGCGACCGCGAGGGCCTGTCGAAGCACCTGCGCCCCGGCATCGACAAGGTCGTGCTGACCGCGCCGGGCAAGGGCGACGTCCCGAACATCGTGCACGGCGTCAACCACGACACCATCAAGCCGGACGAGAACATCCTGTCCTGCGCCTCCTGCACCACCAACGCGATCGTCCCGCCGCTGAAGGCGATGGACGACGAGTTCGGTGTGCTGCGCGGTCACGTGGAGACCGTCCACTCGTTCACCAACGACCAGAACCTGCTGGACAACTACCACAAGGCCGACCGCCGTGGCCGGTCCGCGCCGCTCAACATGGTGATCACCGAGACCGGTGCCGCCTCGGCCGTCGCCAAGGCGCTGCCGGACCTCAAGGCCCCGATCACCGGCAGCTCGATCCGCGTGCCGGTGCCGGACGTGTCGATCGCGATCCTCAGCCTGCGCCTCGGCCGCGAGACCACCCGCGAGGAGGTCCTCGACTACCTGCGGAACGTCTCGCTGACCTCCCCGCTGAAGCGCCAGATCGACTTCACCACGGCGCCCGACGCGGTCTCCAGCGACTTCATCGGCTCGCGCCACGCCTCGATCGTGGACGCCGGCGCGACCAAGGTCGACGGCGACAACGCGATCCTCTACCTGTGGTACGACAACGAGTTCGGCTACTCGTGCCAGGTCATCCGGGTCGTCCAGCACGTCTCCGGGGTCGAGTACCCGACCTTCCCGGCGCCCAGCGCCTGATCAGGGACACGGCAGCGGCCGTACGTCCGACCTCGCCGGTCGGGTGTACGGCCGCTTTCCCGTCTCCTGATCCACGGCCGCTGTCCGGTTTTCGCCGGAGAGAGTGCAACCATTCCGGGAACCCGGCTGTCTCAGCTGATATCGGACAGCTCATCCCCCCGGGGGACACAATGGCACGTACACGAACAGCATGGGCGGCAGTCGCGCTCATGGGAGCCACATTGGGGGCGGCGGCGGTACCGGCCCAGGCCACCGCGCTCACCACCACTCAGACCACGGCCTGCCCCACCGGCTGGGGCAGCGGCGCCAAGACCTCCGACGCCGGCACGATGGCGTCGGTGACGAACGTCAGGGCGGGCCGCCACGCCTGCTTCGACCGGCTGGTCGTCGACATCCCCGGCGGCGGGAAGAACGTCGGCTACCGGGTCGGCTACGTCGACCGCCTCCACCAGGACGGATCGGGCCGCCCCGTCCCCGTCGCCGGCGGAGCCGTCCTCGAGGTGCGGGTGACCGCCCCCGCCTACGACCCCGACACCGGCGCAGCCACCTACCCCGGCCGTGTGGGGCGCCCTCTGCCGGGCGTGGACCTCACCGGCTACCGCACCTTCCGCGACACCCGGTTCGCGGGCAGCTTCGAGGGTGAGACCCAGCTCGGGCTCGGCGTCCGCGCCCGGCTGCCGTTCCGGGTGACGCAGGTGGCCGACCGGGTCGTCATCGACGTCGCCCACAACTGGACCGGCAGCCGCTGACGGCCACTGGGGCGCCGGGCCACCGGTGCACCGCGCTCAGACCGGCTGCCGGGTCCGCCCGGCAGCCGGTGCCGTACGTCCGGACGCCGCCCGCGACCTGCGGCCCCGGCGGGTCGGACCCCAGGGCTTCAGGACCGAGATCGCCGTCATGAAGACGTAGGCGGTCAGCGAGACGACCGGCCCGAACAGGACGTCGCCGGCGTCCGGCAGCGGCCGTCCGCCGCCGACGGCGGCCACCGCCTCGTTCACGCCCGGACGCAGGGCGAACGCCGTGGCGGTGGTCGTGGCGAGAGTGAGCCAGAACTTGGTGTACACCCACCGGTGCCGCGCCAGCCCCCACGCGGTGCCGAGTGCCAGCACCAGCCCGCTGAGGAGGGTGAGGAACGCGACGGGCAGCAGCAGCCAGTCGGCGAACAGCTTCATGGCCCGGACACCGGCCTCCGCCGCCGGCGCGGAGCCGGCGGCGGTGGCGGTGATCCCGAGGGCGAGCAGCCCGAGCGTGAGCCCGAGCCAGCTCGCGGAGGCGGCCACATGGACGACGAGGAGGGCCCGGCGTGCGGGTCGGCTGAGTTTCACCCGACCCACGCTGCCCGACCGCGCCGCCGAACGCGTCTGACGGCGGGAGCAACCGCGCGTACTCGGCTCGGCGTACGGGCCGCCCCCCGGGACCGGGGCCGCCCCCCGGGACCGGGGCCGGACACCCCTAGCGGGCGGCGAGGAGGCGGTCGACGTTGCCGAGGGTGTGGCGGGCGACGTTCCTGCCGAGCGTGATGCCCGCCTCGTCGGCGGTCCGGGTGTGGATGCCGGACCAGACCCGGGCGTCCACGTTCTCGTCCGACAGCTGCTTCCAGGCGGTGTACGTACGGGTCACGCCGGGCGCCGTGGGGCTGGTCAGCTCGAACGGGGCGGTGCCGGGGCCGGTGAGCACCGACAGGACGGTCTCGGCGGCGCCGGAGTAGGTGGCATGACCACTCGGGTAGTCCGGGTGCGCCGGGGTGGTGTGCAGCGGTGTCCAGTCCGGGTCGGGGTCGAGGTCGCCGGTGCGGATCGCGGTCACCGGGCGCCACCGCTCGTAGGCGTACTTGCTGTCGGAGGTGGCGATCTGCGTGTCCACGAGCGCGGTGTGGAACAGCGCGACCAGCCGCGCCTGTCCGGCGATCCCCTGCTCGGTGCGGGAGAGCGCCACCCGCAGCGGCTCGGTGTAGAGGGTGAGGGAGGAGCCGTACCAGAAGGCGGCGGTCTCGGTCTGGCGGGCGCTGCGCACCGCGCTGTCCGCCGCGCCGTACGCCCGTACCTCGGCCAGGTCGGCGGCGTAGCGGGCGGAGTCCAGGGCGGGCGGCGGGCCCAGCCGGAACTGGTCGGCGGTGGTGAGCGTGAACGGCCGGGCGAGCCGGTTGCCGTACTGGGTGGCCGGGGCGTACGCGGGCGGCGTCGGCTGCCACACGCCGGGCGCGGTGGGCCGCACGGGGTAGGGCGCGTTCACGGACGCCGGGTCGAGTCCGTCGCCCTGCCGCTCGGCGAGGGCGCGGTCCGCCTGGCGCTGACCTGCGGCGACGCCGCGCCGCTCCGCCGGTCCGTCCGGGATGGTGTCGAGGGTCGCCGTCAGCTGTGCGTCGAGCTGTTCGGTGCGGCTCGGGGCGAGGGTGACGAGGGCGCGGTGCACGGCGGCGGCGAGGGCGGCCTCCTGGTAGGGGCGGCGTTCCACGCCGTCGGGCACGGCGCGGGTCGCCCGGGCCGCCGCTAGCCAGCCGACGGCCCAGGTGCGGCTGTTGGTGACCTGGGTGGGCGCCCCGGCCGTCGCGATGGTCTCGGCGGTGGTGTCGTACCAGGCGAGCGCGGTGGCGGCCCGGTCGTGGCCGGCCGCGGTGGCCTGCGGGACCGCGACGGAGGTGGTGAGCAGGGCGGTCGCGCCCAGGGCGGCGAGGGCGAAGCGGGTTCTGAGCGCACTCATGCGGTGTCCTTCGCTGGGATCGTCGGTGCGGGGGATACGGCGGCGGGGCGCGGGAGTCCGTAGTGGTCGCGCAGGGTGGTGCCCCGGTAGGCGGAGCGGAACAGGCCGCGGGCGCGGAGGATCGGCACGACCTGGTCGGCGAAGAGGTCGAAGCCGCCGGGCAGCCAGGGCGGCATGATGTTGAAGCCGTCGGCCGCCCCGTGCTCGAACCACTCCTGGATGTGGTCGGCGATCTGTTCCGGGGTGCCCGCGACGACCTGGTGGCCGCGGGCCCCGGCGAGGCGGTGGAGCAGTTCGCGGACGGTGGGCCGTTCGCGGTCGACGATGTCGAGGACCAGCCGGAAGCGGCTGCCGTTGCCGCGCTCGCCGCCGGTCTGGACGAGTTCGCGTGGGAAGGGCTCGTCGAGCCGGTCGGCGGTGAGCCGGACGCCGAGCAGCCGGTGCAGCAGCTCCAGCGAGTAGGCGGGCTGGGTGAGTTCGTCGAACTTGCGCCGCAGCCCGCGTGCCTCCGCCTCGGTCGAGGCGATGAACGGGCTGATGCCCGGCAGGACGAGCACCAGGTCCGGGTCACGGCCGAGCGCCGCCGCCCGCGTCTTGATGTCGGCGTAGAACTCCTGGCCGCTCGCCAGTGTCTGGTGCGCGGTGAACACGGCTTCGGCGTGGCGGGCGGCGAACCCCCTGCCCTCCCGGGAGGAGCCGGCCTGGACGTAGACGGGGCGGCCCTGGGGGCTGCGGGGTGTGTTGAGGGGACCGCGCACCCGGAAGTGGCGGCCTCGGTGGTCGATGGGGTGGATGCGGTCGGTGTCGGCGAAGAGGCCGGTCCTCTGGTCGGCGATCAGCGCCTCGTCCTCCCAGCTGTCCCAGAGTCTGGTGACGACGTCGACGAACTCGTGGGCGCGGCCGTAGCGTTCGGCGTGCGTGGGGTGGGCGTCGAGGCCGAAGTTCGCGGCGGCCTGCGGGGCGCCGGTGGTGACGATGTTCCAGCCGGCCCGGCCCCGGCTGAGATGGTCCAGGGAGGCGAAGAGCCGGGCCAGGTTGTAGGGCTCGGTGTAGGTGGTGGACGCGGTGGCGACCAGCCCGATCCGCTCGGTGGCCGCGGCGATCGCGGCCAGCCAGGTGAACGGTTCCAGCCGGAAGCGGCTGGCGTGGCGGACGTTGTCGGCGAGGGACGGCCCGTCGGCGAGGAACACGGCGTCGAACGTGGCCCGTTCGGCGGCGCGGGCCAGCTCCTGGTAGAAGCCGACGTCCAGCAGGCGGCCCGGATCGGTGCCGGGGTGGCGCCAGGCGGCCTCGTGGTGGCCGCCCGGGTAGACGAAGAGGTTCAGACGCAGTTGGCGTCGCCCGGTCATACGGCGGTGACCTCCTCCAGCGGGTCCACGCCGAGCCGGCCGAGCAGGCGCTCGCGCAGGGCGGCGTATCCGGGGCCGCCGGGGCGGCGCGGGGCCGGCAGCTCCACCGGCAGGTCGGCGGCGATCCAGCCCTCGTCGAGGACCACCACCCGGTCGGCGAGGACGATCGCCTCGTCGACGTCGTGGGTGACGAGGAGTACGGCGGGCCGGTGCCGCGCGCACAGGCGGCGCAGCAGGGTGTGCATCCTGATCCGGGTGAGGGCGTCCAGCGCGCCGAAGGGTTCGTCGGCGAGCAGCAGCCGCGGTTCGCGGACGAGGGAGCGGGCGAGCGAGACGCGCTGCTGCTCGCCGCCGGAGAGTTCCACGGGCCAGGCGCGTTCGCGTCCGGCGAGGCCGACCTCGGCGAGGGCGGCCCGGCCGCGCTGTTCGGCGTCCGGCCCGGTCAGGCCGAGGACGACGTTGTCGAGCAGGCGTTTCCAGGGCAGCAGCCGGGCATCCTGGAAGACGACGGAGAGGTGGTCGGGGGCGGCGAGGGTGCCGCTGCCCGGTACGTCCCGGTCGAGGCGGGCCAGCGCCCGCAGCAGGGTGCTCTTGCCGGAGCCGCTGCGGCCGAGCAGGGCGACGAACTCGCCGGGCGCGATGGTCAGATCGAGTCCGTCGAGGACGCGGCGCTCACCGAAGGAGCGCACCAGGTTCTCGATCCGGACGGCGGCCCGCCCGCCGTCGCGGTGTTCCGCCCCGGTCAGTCCCCGAGCGTGCGTCGCCATGACAGCGTCCCCCTCTCCACGAGCCGGACCAGGGCGTCGGAGAGGAGCCCGAGCAGGCCGTACACGACGAGGCCGACGAGGATGACGTCGGTCTGTCCGTAGGTCCGCGCGAGTTCCATCATGTAGCCGATGCCGCTGGTCGCGTTGACCTGTTCGACCACGACCAGCGCGAGCCACGCGGCGGTCACCGCGAAGCGCATGCCGAGCAGGAAGCCGGGCAGGGCACCGGGCAGGACGACGTGCCGGACGAATGCGAGCCGGCCGAGCCGGACGGTCTCGGCGAGTTCGACGTAGCGGTGGTCGATGGCGCGCAGCCCGTTGTGGGTGTGGATGTAGACGGGGACGAACACGCCGAGGGCGATGGTGACGACCTTCATGGTCTCGCCGATGCCGAACCACAGGATGAGCAGCGGGATCAGCGCCAGCGAGGGGATCGCCCGCTTGATCTGCACCGGGCCGTCGATCACCGCCTCGCCGATCCGGCTGAGCCCGGCGACGAGCGCGAGCAGCAGTCCGCCCGCGACGCCGAAGAGCAGCCCGAGAAGGGCGCGTCGGGCGGAGGTGGCGAGGTGGGACTGGAGCCGGCCGTCGGCGAGCAGGTCGCCGGTGGTGGCGGCGACGGTCCAGGGCGACGGCAGGCTGCGCGGGTCGAGCAGTCCGGCCGCGGAGCCGCCCGCCCAGAGAGCGAGTAGCAGCAGCGGGCCGAGTGCCCACCCGTACGGCACGGGCCGTCCCGGTCCGAGCCGCGTGCGGGGACGGCGCGGGGCGGCGGGTTCCGTGCGTCCGGCCTTCGGCGGGGCGGGCGCGGAGGGTGCGGACGGAGAGGGTGCGGACGGGGAGGGTGCGGACGGAGAGGGTGCGGACGGGGAGGGCGTGGAAGAGAGCGCGGAGGAGGAGGGCGTCGACGAGGAGGGCGTGGGCGAGGAGTGTGTCGGCTGGTGGTCGAAGACGGCGGCGCTCATGACGCGCCCCCCGCTGCTCCGGCGCCCTTTTCTCCCGTATCCGCGATGGCGTCGGCGGCCACCGATTCGTATCGGCGGTCGAAGAGGAGGACCGCGTCGAAGGCCTCACGTTCCTGTTCCTTCGCCAGCAGGTCGATGGTCTGCTGCTGGCGCCGGATGGCCGCGCTCCAGTCCGCCGGAATGTCCGGGTGACCGGCCCGCTCGACGAGGAATTCGCCGTCCTCCCGGCTCAGGCCCTGATCCTTGACGTAATAGCCCTCGACCCATTCCTCGGGATGTTCGTCGATCCAGACCCGGGCGCGCGCCCAGAATTCCACGAGTTCCCTGATGGCAGCGGACTTCTCGGGATCGCTGACGGAATCCGTGAGCGCCCACAGGTGTTCGGGGTCGTCGCGCAGTCCGTGCCGGATGGTCGTGGCGCCGTCCTTTCCGTATTTCGTCAGATAGCGCTTGATGTTGACGTCGCCGATGGGGGCGGCGTGGACCTGGCGGTTGCCGAGTGCCGTGGGATAGACGTCGTCGGTGCTGGCCAGTTCGACGAGTTCGACGTCGTCCCGGGTGAGCCCGGCCTTCCGCAGGATCCGCAGCACCAGCGCGCCCTGGGCCTGGCCGGGACTGTAGGCGATCTTCTTCCCGCGCAGGTCGGCGAGGGTCCGGATGCCGGCACCGGGAGCGATGCCCAGCTCGTAGACGGGGTGCCGCAGGGGGTCCCGGCGGAACTTGGCGGCCACGAGCTTGGTGTCGAGGCCCGTCCAGTGGGCGTTGATCGCCGGGATGTCCGCGGCGGAGCAGACGTCCAGTGCGCCCGCCCTGAAGGCCTCCGAGCATTTGGGGCCACCGCTGATGTTGGCCCACTCGACCTTGAAGGGCAGTTTGTCGATCTGGCCCGACAGTTCCAGTGCGACCTTCAGTTCCGGTGATCCGACGGTGAGGGTGGTGTCGGCGGAGACGGTGGCCGGGATTTCCCGGCCGGAGACGTCCTTGCCGACCGAGGCGGTCTGCGCGGAATCCACGCACGAGGTCAGCAGAAGTCCGAGAGCCAGCGTGGCCGCGGCAGCCGCGGCCCTGGTTCTGGGCATGCGTATACGAGGGATCATTGACGCCTTCACAGAGCGGGCGGGGAGGGGGATCGGGACGGGACGGCCGGCGGTGGAACGTCAGCTACACACCGCGGTGGCGACCCGCATCAGATCAATGGCCCTGCGCCGGAAAAAGCGATCGAAGATCCGCATGGCGCCGAACCTAACGACGGGTCAAAGGCCGGTCAATACGACTTCGCCGACCTGGCCGGTACTGCAATGACACCGTCGTGGCGGCGCCATACGGGTGTTACAAGCCACGGTGGCGAGGCACCTCCCGCCCCTTGCCCCGCCCCGGTCCCCCTCCTAGCCTGAGTTTGTGCCGGAAATAAACAAAACCCGTTCGCACACCGTCGTGCCGGGTCACCAGAGTCAGCTCACCCGTCTCCGTACCGCCCTGACCACCTTCTTCGCCCTGGACGGCTTCATCTTCGCGGGGTGGGTCGTCCGGATCCCCGCCATCAAGGAACAGACCGGCGCCTCCCCCAGCGACCTCGGGCTCGCCCTCCTCGGCGTGTCCGCAGGCGCGGTCGTCACGATGATGCTGACCGGGCGGCTGTGCCGGCGGTTCGGCAACCACCGGGTCACCGTCGTCTGCGCCGTCCTGCTCTCCCTCAGCGTCGCCCTGCCCCCGCTCACCCACTCCGCGCTCGCGCTCGGCGCGGTACTGCTGGTGTTCGGGGCGGCGTACGGCGGGATCAACGTGGCCTTCAACAGCGCGGCCGTGGATCTGGTGGCCGCGCTGCGCCGGCCGATCATGCCGAGCTTCCACGCGGCGTTCAGCCTGGGCGGCATGATCGGCGCGGGGCTGGGCGCGCTGGTGGCGGGGGCGCTGTCGCCCACCCGGCACCTGCTCGGGCTGACCGTCGTCGGACTGGTCGTCACCGCTTTGGCGGCACCGGGGCTGCTGCGTCACCGGCTGCGCCGGCCCGCAGAGCGCCCGCGCCCCACGGCGCACACCCCGCCCCGCCCGGACCGCCCGGACCGCCCCGACCGCCGCACCCGTGCCCTGGTGCTGGTCTTCGGACTGATCGCCCTGTGCACCGCCTACGGCGAGGGCGCCCTGGCCGACTGGGGCGCGCTGCACCTGGAGCAGGACCTCGACGCCTCCCCCGGCGTCGCCGCGATCGGCTACTCCCTCTTCGCGCTCGCCATGACCGTGGGCCGGCTGAGCGGGACGGTGCTGCTGGAGCGCCTGGGCCGTAACCGCACCGTGGTCGCGGGCGGTACCACCGCGGCGGTCGGCATGCTGCTCGGCGCGCTCGCGCCCTCGCTGTGGGCGGCGCTGCTCGGGTTCACGGTCGCGGGCCTCGGCCTGGCCAACCTCTTCCCGGTGGCCGTGGAGCGCGCGGGGGCACTCGCCGGTCCCAGCGGGGTCGCCGTCGCGTCGACACTGGGCTACGGCGGCATGCTGCTCGGTCCGCCCGCCATCGGGTTCATGGCCGACTGGTTCTCCCTGCCGGCCGCCCTCACCAGCGTCGCTGCGCTCGCCGCCCTCGCCGCGCTGATCGGCCTGACGACGCGGCGCGTCACCGCCACCTGAAGCGAACGCGCCGAGAGGCCCGGGGCACATGATGTGCGCCGGGCCCTCGACGTGTGGTTCAGTGCGAGTGGCGAGGGTGCCGCAGCCGTAGTGCCGGCGTCGTCACGTCGCTCACTTCGCGGCAGCCGCGAAGTGGTCCCGCACCGCGTCGGTCTGCTTCTCCATGACGTCGATGATGGCCTCGACCACGTTCAGGTCGGCGTCGTCGGCGATCTCCAGGACCCGGTCCCACTCGAAGAAGCTGCGGGCCGGGTCGTTGGTGATGGGGCGTACGCGGATGGTGGCCTGGTAGCTCTGCACCCCGCTGGTGGGGGCGACGGCCCGGTAGGACTGGGTCTTGTTGATCTCGTCGCGGGCGGCGATCTCCTGCTGGACGAGGCCGCCGTTGAGCGTGAGCCGGAAGTCGTAGCGGGCCGGGACCGTGTCGACCGAGCCGCCTTCCACCCAGGAGACGTCGGTGTGGATGTCCAGGTCGCCCGGGGACACGATCTCCAGGATCTGCATGGCGTCGCGGACGGTCGCCCACACGGTGTCCGGGTCGGCGTCGAGGATGGTGGAGTGGTACATGGTGTGCTTGCGCTGGATCTTCGGCACGGGGTGCTCCTAGCTCTTTGCGATTGACTCTTTGCGATTGACTCTTTGCAATCAGCTCTTGGCGATGAGGTGGTTTCCGAGGACCAGATAGTCGATCTCGGTGCCCATGAAGCAGTTGAGGGCGTCGGTGGGGGTGCAGACGATGGGTTCGCCGGCGACGTTGAACGAGGTGTTGATCAGGCAGGGGACGTCGGTGAGTTCGGTGAACCTCCGCAGCAGTGCCGTGAGTCGCGGGGTCCCCTCGTCGGTCAGGGTCTGGATCCGGGAGGTGCCGTCCACGTGGACGGCACCGGGGATGCGGTCCCGGTACTCGTCGCGGACGGGGAAGACGAACGTCATGTACGGGGAGCTGGTCTTGCGCCCCATGTCGAAGATCTTCGGTGCCCGCTCCTCCAGGACGAGGGGGGCGAACGGGCGGAAGGGTTCGCGGTGCTTGACGCGCGTGTTGATGATGTCCTTGATGTCGGGGAAGCCGGGGTTGGCGAGGATGCTGCGATGCCCCAGCGCGCGCGGCCCGTGTTCGAGGCGGCCTTCGAACCAGCCGATGACGACCTTCTCCGTCAGCAGTGTCGCCACCTGCTCGACGACCTCGTCATCGTCCAGGCGCGAGACGGTGACACGGCCGGTGAAGCCCTCCAGCGCCTCCTCGATCGCGGCCTCGTCGTAGGCCGGGCCCAGGTAGGGGGTGACGGGTGCGGCGGCGGCGAGGACGTCCGCGGGGCCGGTGTCCGGGTGGTCGAGCCAGGCGCGGGCCGCGGCGCCGATGGTGATGCCGGTGTCGGAGGCGCCGAAGCTGACCTGCATGTCCTCGAAGCGTGAGCCCTCGAACAGCGGGGTGTTGTTCAGGCAGTTCAGGGCGACGCCGCCTTCGAACAGCAGCCGGTCGAGATCCGTCCTCTCCCCCAAGTGGCGGACCTGATGGGCGGTGGCGACGTTCAGCATCTGCTGCGCGGCGGCGGCGACGCGGGCCTGGTACTCGAGGGTGTCCTCGAAGGGTCCGAAGTACTCCTCGAACAGGCTGTCGTGACTGTGGGGGTCGTCGGTCCGCAGCGGGGTGGTGAAGGTGTAGCGGCCGTCGTCGTGCAGCCGCAGGAGATGGTCGACGAACGGGTTCGGAGTCGGCGGGTCGGTGTATCCCGCGAGGCCCATCACCTTGTACTCGTCGTTGTTGGGGACGAAGCCGAGGAAGCGGGTGATCGCGGCGAACAGGGTGCCGATCGAGTGCTCGGCGCCGGTGACGGTGTCGTCGAAGACGGTGATCCGGCCGCCGCGGATCTCGCCCGTCAGCGTCGAGAACCGTTCGGCACGGCCGTCGCTGACGAGGAACGCGGAGTCCTTCATGCCTGCGAGGTAGTAGCCGGTCGTGGCGTGGGCCAGGTGGTGAGGGACGAAGCGGACCTTGTCCGGGTCGGGGCGGCGTCCGGTGCGGGCCTCGAAGTCCGCGAGCATCGCTTCGTGGCTGACGACCTGGTCGAACAGGTCGGCCATGTCGCCCAGGAGGCGGGTCTTCGCGGCCTGCGGCATCGGCGCGGCGCGGATGCCGTCCAGGATCTCGTTCAGAACCTGCGGGGACCAGTTCCAGGGAAAGGCGAACAGGTCGACGTCGTCGAACGTGATCCCGGCTTCCTTCAGGCACCAGTCGATCGCGTTGGCGGGGAAGTCGGTGGTCTTCTTCTCCCGGTTGAGGCGTTCCTCCTCCACGGCGGCGACGAGGCGGCCGTCGATCAGGAGCGCGGCGGCGGCGTCGTGGCCCAGGAGGTAGTGCTTGTTGATGCCGGTCGCGCCGAGGCGTTCGGAGAAGAACTCCGACACCCGGCTGAAACCATTACATCCGAGAACGATCACGGGATTCTTTCCTGTTATGGGGCTACTTGGCGATCAGCAGGTCGCGGAGCTTCTCCCCGGCGGCGGGTGCCTGGCACAGACCCGCGCCGGAGAATCCGGCCGCGTACAGGAAGCGGCGGGTGGGGTGTTCGCCGATGAAGGCGGTGTTGTTCGGGCCGGCGTCGAAGTCGCCGCTCCACGCGCGATGCAGTCCGATGCCGTCCAAGGCGGGGAACAGGGCGCCGAGATGACCGCCGATTCGTCCGAGCCAGGCTTCGCGTGATTCGCCGGCCTGGGGTACGCCCATGGCGAGGAGGATGCGGTCCTTCCACGAGCGGATCCGCAGGCCGGAGCCGGCGTGCAGCGTCATGGGCAGCTCGCCGTGCGGGGAGGGCGGGACGTCCGTGAACAGCATCTCGATCGCGCGGGGTGTCATCGGCAGGTCGACCGACGCCATGGACGCCACCTCACCGGACCAGGGCCCGGCCGTGCACACGACGCTGTCCGCCTTGATGCTGCCCCGCGGGGTGTGGACGGTGTTGTCGTCGTCGATGCCGGTGACGGGTGTGTGGGTGAACAGGCGGGCTCCGTGGTTGCGGGCGCCGGCGGCGTAACCGCGCACGATGTCGAGGCCGTCCACGTGGTACGCCTCGGGAGACCAGGCGGCGGCCAGGACGGCGCGTTCGCCGATCAGCGGGTTGAGTTCGGCCGCCTCGCGGGCACCGATCAGGTCCACCCGGACGCCGGCGGCCCGCTGGGCCTGATGGCCGGCCTCGAATTCGGCGATCTCACGTTCGTCGGTGAACAGCACCATGAACCCGAGCCGTTTCAGGGTGAGCGGGGCCGCGGTGTGGCGGGCGAAGTCGCGGTAGGCGGTCAGGCTGCGGACGGCCATCCGGCCGGTGTGGGGGTCGCCGGGAAAGTAGGTGCGGACCATGCCCGCGGTGTGCGCGGACGCTCCGCCGCCGAGGCTTCCGCGTTCCAGCAGCACGGTGTCCACGCCGGCTTCGGCGAGGTGGTGGGCGGCGGAGGTTCCGATCACTCCCCCGCCGATGACGACGGCTTCGGCGCGGGCAGGCAGGGCGCCCACGGTTACACGCCCGCCTTGACGCCCTGCTGGCGCAGGTGGTCTCCGGTCTCCCACGGGTACAGCTGGAGGTTCCAGCCGCCGAGGCAGTTGATGTAG
Source organism: Streptomyces sp. NPDC052773 (assembly GCF_044547145.1). Lineage (NCBI taxonomy): Bacteria > Bacillati > Actinomycetota > Actinomycetes > Kitasatosporales > Streptomycetaceae > Streptomyces > Streptomyces sp. NPDC052773. The sequence goes on from NZ_JBITZX010000016.1 coordinate 129,033, forward strand.
AGGGCCATCTGGCTGGTGGCGGCGTAGAAGTCGTCCCGGTCGACCCGGTCGAGGACGTCGAGGAAGCGCTGGGTGAACGCCCACAGCTTCTCCAGACCGCAGTAGCCCAGGAACTCGGCGGGGACGCCGACGAGCAGGCGGGTCATGTGGACGAGGGAGTCCATCGGCATGCCCTGGACGGCGGCGCGGACGAGTCCGCCGTAGGCGGCGTAACCCAGCGGCCGGGTCTCTCCGTTGACGAACAGCAGGGTGGGCAGGACGGTGCCGAAGTTGCCCGCCTGGGAGGGGATGATGCCCTGGTGGAGGTCGTCCAGCTCGGCCGGGGGTGCGAGCCAGATCTTCTCGGTCTCCTCGACGATGTCGGCGATCAGGCGGTCGGCGGCCGGGTCGGTGGCGTGCAGCCTCGGGATGCGGTGGCCGCCGGGCTCGCCCGCGCGGCGGACTTCGGCGAGGATCTGCTTCTTCGTGGAGTAGACGGCGTCCCAGATCGCGGCCCCGGCCTCCAGCAGGGCGGGCATGTCCGCCTCGCGGATCCGGCCGACGGGGGTGGCGGGCATCGGCTCGGTCAGCGTGCCGTACTTGATGCCCAGGTGCTGCAAGCCGGAGCAGAACACGGTGCCGTCGGGAGCCTCCCGCCGGTCGGGGATACGGGTGGCGTGGGGGGTGTGCAGCAGGCTGGGTATCGGCGCCACGTGGTAGAGGTGCTCTCCGGCGATGAGGGCGTGTCCCTGAAGGCTCCGGTAGGGCAGGGACTCCCACAGGGCGTCGGCGAGTGCCGGGTTACGGTCGTCGAGGTCGGCGGCGACCGTGATGCCGAGGTCGGGCCAGGAGATCTCGATCTGACGGCCAAGCAGCTTCTCAGACAAGGCTTTTCCCGTTCGTTGGTTCGGCTTGCCCGAGGAGTACATCGTCGGCAGACGGCTTTCAGCCAGGCGTCGAAAACCTGAAAACTGGGCAGCCTGAGACCCGTGGTTGGTGTGTTTCTACGAGAACCAGGCCCTCCGGATCATGGCCGATGAGCCACCCCCGCACGCCCCCGAAGCGCGCTTCGATCGCCCCTCAATCTGCCCCTCAATCGCCCTTCGATCGACCTTCGATCGGCCTTCGATCGGCCTTCCAGGGCGGGCCGAAGACGCCTGCGGGGAAACCCACTTGCCCTGGAGCGCCCTCCATCCGGCAGACTCGCCCGCATGGAACCCACTGCCCCGAAGACGGGCCGTTTCATCGAAACCCTCGACCGGGAAGGCCGGTTGCTCGCGGCGGCGGCCGAACAGGCGGGCACGGACGCCAAGGTTCCCACCTGCCCCGGCTGGCAGGTGCGCGACCTGCTGCGGCACACCGGCGCGGTACACCGCTGGGCCGCGTCCTACGTCCGGGAGGGACACAGCGAACGGCGCCCCCTCGGCGATGCTCCGGACCTAGACGGCGCGGAGTTGGTCGACTGGTACCGCGAGAGCCACCGACAGCTCGTCGACACGCTCACCGGAGCGGCGCCCGACGTCACCTGCTTCACGTTCCTGCCGGCGCCGTCACCGCTGGAGTTCTGGGCCCGTCGCCAGCTGCACGAGACGACCGTGCACCGCTACGACGCGCAGGCGGCGCTCGGCGGCACCCCGAGCCCCATCGAGCGGGACCTCGCGGCGGACGGCATCGACGAGCTGCTGCGCGGCTTCCACGCCCGCTCCCGGAGTCAGGTCCGCACGGAGAAGCCCCGTACGCTGCGGGTGCGCGCCACGGACGCGGACGCGGTGTGGACCGTACGGCTGTCCACGGAGCCCCCGGTGACCACGCCGGACGACTCCGGGAACGCCGACTGCGAACTGTCGGGCCCGGCCGAGGAGTTGTATCTGGCGCTGTGGAACCGTGTGCCCGTCCCATCGGTCACGGGCGACCGGGCGCTGGCCGCGTTGTGGCGGGAGCGGTCGGCGATCTGAGGACACCGGCCGGGCCGCCGGTCCCGCACGGCCCGCCGGTCCCGCACGGGCCGCCGGTCCCGCACGGCCCGCCGGTCCCGCACGGCCCGCCCGTCCGGCACGGCACGCCGGCCAGGCACGTCAGCCGCGCGCGCCCTGCCGGCCTTCGGAGCCCCCCGCGCTCGCGCCACCCTCCGCCTCTTCGGCGTCCCGGGCGTCGTCCGCGTCAGCCGCGTCGTCCGCCAGCATCCGGGTCAGCACCGCCCGCTGCACGGGCAGCACCTCCGCGTGCAGGGCGCGCCCCTTGTCGGTGAGGGCCACGCGGACGCCGCGGCGGTCCTCCTGGCACATGCCGCGGCTGACGAGTCCGTCCTTCTCCAGCCGGGCGATCAGCCGGGACAGCGCGCTCTGGCTGAGATGGATGTGCTCGGAGATCTCCTGCACCCGGTAACTGCACGGCCCCTTCGGCATCTCGCCCTGGGCCAGCACGTCGAGGACCTCGAAGTCACTGGCGCACAGACCGTGCCCGTGCAGGGCCCGGTCGAGCTCGCCCTGCGTGCGGGCGTGCAACGCGAGGATGCCCCGCCACTGCTCCACAAGCGCCTGCTCGGCCGCCTTCTTCGCCGCCATGTCCGCACCGTAGCAGAGAAACCGATTTGTTGCGCGGGAATTAAATGCGCTTGCATCTCATGCACGTGCATGTAGTGTCTCGGCCATGACCTCTCCGCTCACCACCGCCCCGTCCGAGGTGCGCTGGACACCTCGTCTGTGGGGCACCTTGCTGGTCCTCTGCGCCGCCATGTTCCTCGACGCGCTCGACGTCTCCATGGTCGGCGTCGCCCTGCCGTCCATCGGAGCCGATCTCGGGCTGTCCACCTCGACCCTGCAGTGGATCGTCAGCGGCTACATCCTCGGCTACGGCGGCCTGCTGCTGCTCGGCGGACGTACCGCCGACCTGCTGGGCCGGCGCCAGGTCTTCCTGGTGGCCCTGGGTGTCTTCGCCCTCGCCTCGCTGCTCGGCGGACTCGTCGACTCCGGCCCGCTGCTCATCGCCAGCCGCTTCATCAAGGGTCTGAGCGCGGCGTTCACCGCACCGGCCGGCCTGTCGATCATCACCACGACGTTCCCCGAGGGCCCGCTGCGCAACCGCGCCCTGTCCATCTACACCACCTGCGCGGCCACCGGCTTCTCCATGGGCCTGGTGCTGTCCGGTCTGCTCACCGAGGCCAGCTGGCGCCTGACCATGCTGCTGCCCGCACCCATCGCCCTGATCGCGCTGCTCGCCGGTCTGAAGCTGCTGCCGCACAGCAGCCGCGAACGCGACCACCGCGGCTACGACATCCCCGGCGCCGTGCTCGGCACCGCCGCGATGCTGCTGCTGGTCTTCACCGTCGTCCAGGCGCCGGAGGTCGGCTGGGCCGCCGCCCGCACCCTGCTGTCCTTCCTGGCGGTGGCCGTGCTGCTGACGGCGTTCGTACTGGTCGAGCGGCGTTCACCGGGGCCGCTGGTGCGGCTCGGCGTGCTGCGCTCCGGTACCCAGGTGCGCGCCCAGCTCGGCGCCATGGCCTTCTTCGGGTCGTACGTCGGCTTCCAGTTCCTGGTCACCCTGTACATGCAGTCGCTGCTGGGCTGGTCCGCGCTGCACACGGCGCTCGCGTTCCTGCCAGCAGGTGCGCTGGTGGCCCTGTCCGCGACGAAGGTCGGCGCGATCGTCGACCGGTTCGGCACCCCGCGCCTGCTCGCGGCCGGCTTCGCGCTGATGGTCGCCGGATACGCGCTGTTCCTCGGCGTCGACCTCGACCCGGTGTACGCCGTCGCCATCCTGCCCAGCATGCTGCTGATCGGCGCGGCCTGCGCGCTGGTCTTCCCGTCGCTGAACATCCAGGCCACCAACGGGGTCGAGGACCACGAGCAGGGCATGGTCTCCGGGCTGCTGAACACCTCGGTGCAGGTCGGCGGCGCGATCTTCCTGGCGGTGGTCACGGCCGTCGTCACCGCGAACGCACCCGAGAGCGCCACCCCGCAGGCCGTCCTCGACAGTTACCGGCCGGGCCTGGTCGTGGTCACGGGCATCGCCGTAGTCGGCCTGCTGATCTCGCTGACGGGCCTGCGCGCCCGGCGCCGCGGACCGTCCGTCGTGGTCGCCAAGTCCCCCGCCCCGGAGGCGGAGCGCGTCCCCGTACGCGACTGAGAACACCCTCGTACGTGACGGAGCGCGTCCCGGTACGCCCCTGGGGGGACCGTTCCTGCCCCCGCGCCCGGCGGAGCCCGCTTGCTCCGCCGGGCGCGCTGCTGTGAGACTCGCGTCATGACGACATACGGGGGACGGCGCGACCAGGCCGAACGGGACGCCATCACGGTGGAGATCGGATACGCGCTGTGCAGCGCGGCCTTCGCGGCGGCGGTGGTCTTCGGGGCGCTGGCCGGGCCGGTGTGGCTGTTCACGCTGCCGGACATCGTGGAGACCGTGCTGCTGCGCACCGCTCAGGTGGTCGCGCCGGTGCTGTTCGCGGCGCGGGTGATCTCGGTGCTGGTCCGCTTCCGGACGGACGCTCAGCCGAGCCAGCCCGGCCGCACCAACCCCGACTCGTAGGCCAGCACGACGAGTTGGGCCCGGTCGCGGGCACCGAGCTTGACCATCGTGCGGCTCACATGGGTCTTCGCGGTGAGCGGGCTGACGACCAGGCGGCGGGCGATCTCCTCGTTGGACAGGCCGATCCCGACCAGGGCCATCACCTCCCGCTCCCGCTCGGTGAGCGCGGCCAGCACGTCGGCCGCCGCGGGCTCCTTGGAGCGGGCGGCGAACTCGGCGATCAGCCGCCGCGTCACCCCCGGTGAGAGCAGGGCGTCGCCCGCGACCACCGCGCGGACCGCGCGCAGCAGTTCGTCCGGTTCGGTGTCCTTCACCAGGAAGCCGGAGGCGCCCGCGCGGATCGCCTCGAAGACGTACTCGTCCAGCTCGAACGTGGTCAGCATGACCACCTTCACGTCCGCCAGCCCCGGGTCCTGGGTGATCCGCCGGGTCGCGGCGAGTCCGTCGAGGACGGGCATGCGGATGTCCATCAGGACGACGTCGGGGCGCCGTTCGCGCACCCGGCGCAGCGCCTCGTCGCCGTCCGCGGCCTCCGCGACGGTCTCGATGTCGGGCTGCGCGTCGAGCAGGGCCCGGAAACCGGCCCGCACCAGGTGCTGGTCGTCGGCGAGCAGTACGCGGATCACCGGTCCTCCTCCTCGCGGTGCGGCGGCGCCAGCGGCAGTACGGCGACCACGCGGAACCCTCCGTCGGGGCGCGGGCCCGCCTGGATGGTGCCACCGAGGGCGGCGGCCCGCTCCCGCATTCCGGCCAGCCCGTTGCCGCCGCCGCCCGCGTCGGCGCCGGTCGCCGGGCCGTCGTCGTCGATCCGCAGCCGCAGCGTGCCGCCGTCCCGGGCGAGCCGCACGCGCGCGTGCCGGGAACCGGAGTGCCGTACGACGTTCGTCAGCGCCTCCTGGACGATCCGGAAGGCGGCGAGATCGGTGGCCGGCGGCAACCGCGGGGCCGTGCCCTCCACCCGGACCGTGAGGCCCGCGTCCGCCGCCGCCTCCACCAGCTCGGGCAGCCGGTCGAGGCCGGGGGCCGGTGCGCGCGGCGCGTCCCCGGGGGTGCGCAGACTGTCGAGCACCTGGCGGACCTCGCCCAGCGCCTCCTTGCTGGCGCCCTTGATGGTGGTGAGCGCGGTCCGCGCCTGCTCGGGGTCGGTGTCGAGCAGGGCGAGTCCGACGCCCGCCTGCACGTTGATCACGGAGAGGCTGTGCGCGAGGACGTCGTGCAGTTCGCGGGCGATCCGCAGCCGCTCCTCGTCGGCCCGCCGCCGCGCGGCCTGGGCCCGCTCGGCCCGCTCCCGCGCCCACTGCTCACGCCGGGCGCGGGCCAGCTCCGCGAGGGCCACGATGGCCACGACCCAGGCGGCGGTCACCGCCTCCTGGCCCCAGGAGGCGGCCGAGTCCCCGGACGGCGGCAGCCACCGGTACAGCCAGTGCGCGACCAGCACATGCGCCGCCCACAGCGTGCCGAGCGCCGCCCAGGCGGCTCTGCGGTGCCCGGCGACGACCGCGCCGAAGCAGGCGACGGCGACCGTCAGCAGCACCGGCCCGTACGGGTACCCGGCGCCGAGATAGACCGCGACGGTCGCCGCCGTACCGAACGCCACGGCCCGCGGATGCCGGTGACGCCACAGCAGCTGCCCGGCCGCGAGGAGCAGCAGCACGCGCGCGAAGGGGTCGAGGGCGGCCCGCTCGTCCACCTGGCCGCGTGCGGCGATCTGCGAGCCCGCCAGCGCGAACGCGGTCAGCAGCACGGTGGAGCGCCACGGCCACCGGGTCGGCCGCCCCTCCTCCTCGGGACGGTCCCGCCACGGCGGCCCGTTCCGCCACCACGCGGGCGGACCGCCCGGACGTACGCGCTGCTCCTCCATGCCTGCCACGCTAGACGCCGGTCCGCGTCGTCGGCGTCACCCGCGGGAGGTGATCACACGTACTCCTCACGGGGTACGTCCGCCCGGGCCCCGCCGTCCTCCCCGAGTCGTATCCGGCGCAGCGGGCGCGGCGCCCACCAGTTGGCCCGCCCGGCCAGCGCGTACGCCCACGAACTCGTCCGCCTCGTCGCCGCCCACCCGCTGCGCGAACGCCTCGACGAACTCCTGATGCCGGCCCTGTGCCGCACCGGCCGTCCCTCCGACGCCCTCACCGCCTACGAGGCCGGCCGCCCGCCTCCGCCTCGGCGAGACCCTGGCGACCGTTCCTCGGTGAGCGACCGCAGCACGGACACCACCGTCTCGGCCACGGTGCTCGCGGCGTGGTCGACGTGCCCCTCCCGCCTCACTGCCGCTCCGTCGTACTCTCCTTCGCTCTTGCGTGAACGGGAGGAAGCCCGGCCCGGCAGCCGACGGGTCCTCAGCGGGTGAGTGCCTTGACGGTGGCCAGGTCCTCACCGGTCAGTTCCGCGATGCGGTGCGCCGGGACACCGGCTGCCAGGGCACGGGCGAGCAGGGCGTCGCGACCGTCCGTGCACGAGCGGTAGGCAAGCAGTTCCTCCTCCAGCCGGGCCTGCTCCGGCGGAGCGGTCCGTTGGCGCAGGCGGCTCAGTTCCTCATCGCCGAGAGGCACAGGCAGCCGCTCGGCGTCCTCCGGGATGGCCGCCGTCTCCTCAGGCGGCACCAGGCGGAGCGCGGGGGACGCCACCGTGACCCCCTGGGCTCGGAGCCACTGCTGTACGGCAGGGGTGTCCATGCAGGCGAGGTCACCGACAGCAGCGGGAGGCACACCGAGCGCGGTGGCCACGCCGGGCAGCAGGACGAGATACGCGTCGTCGGTCACGGTCCGCTCCTCACGTGAGAGGCCTTGTGGTCGTGGCGTTCCGTATACCCGGGGCCGGTCGCCGGATGCTGAGCCACCGTGCCGGCTGCTGCACGTGCAGGCCGGAACGCGCACGGCGCAACTCCTCCATGGCTTACGGCCGCTCGGGGCTCACTCGTGGACCAGCCCCACGGAGTGGGCCAGTCGACCCACCGCGTGGTGGAAGAACGGCTCGCGGTCCTCGACGATCCGGTTGAACTGGCCGAAGACCTCGAAGCCGACCAGCCCGAAGAGCTGCGCCCAGGCCGCGACCAGCACGGCCACGACCTCGGGCGGGAGATCGGGGGCGAGGTCGGCGGCGATGCGCTGGGCCTCGGTGCGGAGTTCGGCGGGCAGCGGGGTCTTGGCGACGCCCTTGCCCCGGTGGGCGTCGCGCACGATACGGATCAGGAGGTGCCCGACGCGGGCGGCGGGCGGGACCGTGGTCTGCGGGGCGGTGTAGCCGGGCACGGGCGAGCCGTAGATCAGGGCGTACTCGTGGGGATGCGCGAGCGCCCAGGCGCGGACCGCCTCGCACACGGCCGTCCAGCGCCGTACCGGTGCGGCGTCGGCGACGGCGTCGTGCGCGGCCTCCGCGGCCTCGCCGAGGGAGTCGTAGGCGTCGATGATGAGCGCGGTCAGCAGGTCGTCGCGGCTGGGGAAGTAGCGGTAGAGCGCGGAGGAGACCATGCCCAGCTCGCGGGCGACCGCGCGCAGGGAGAGCTTGGCGGCGCCGTCGACCGCGAGTTGCCGACGGGCCTCTTCCTTGATGGCCTCGGTGACTTCGATACGGGCTCGGGCGCGGGCGCCGCGCGGGGCGCTGGGGGTGCCTGCCGTGTTGCGTGCCGTGTCGGTGCTGCTCATGGCGGGCAGTCTTCCATGCTTTTCGGAGCGGTGCACACAAACGAGAGCAGTGCACACGGACGAGAGCGGCGCACAGAGACGAGAGCGATGCACTCACCCCAGAGCACCGCACACATTCGAGAGCATTGCTCTTGCTTTGGGTCAGCGCTCTCATGCACACTGCTCTCAACCGAGAGCAGTGCTCACACAACGAGTACTGAGACCACGGCCACGCCCACGCGTGACCTCACAAGGGGGAACCCCATGCCCACCCACGTCCGCAAGCCCGGCTGGCTCACCGTCAACGTCTTCAACCGCACCGTCGCCTGGCTGGCCCGCCGCGGCATCAGCATCTGGGGCTCGCGCGTCCTCGCGGTCCGCGGGCGCAAGAGCGGCCAGTGGCGGACCACGCCGGTGAACCTGCTGACCGTCGACGGCCGGCGGTATCTCGTCGCGCCGCGCGGCCACGTCCAGTGGACGCACAACATGCGCGCGGCAGGCGGCGGCGAGCTGCGCCTCGGCCGGACCGTGGAGGCCTTCACCGCGACCGAGGTCGCCGACGACGACAAACCGCAACTCCTGCGCGCCTACCTCAAGCGGTGGAAGGCCGAGGTGGGCGTGTTCTTCGACGGCGTCGGCCCGGATTCCCCCGACGCCGAGCTGCGCCGGATCGCCCCCGACCACCCCGTCTTCCGCATCGAGACGACCTCGGTCAGGACGACGAGCTGACCTCGGCCCCGGCCGCCCCGCTCCCGGACTCGTTCTCGGTCCCGGCCGGGGGCTCCGCCGCGGAGCGCCGGTCCAGCATGGTGAGGGCACGCTGGGCGATCGGCCGGGTCCGGACGATCTCGCCCAGGGACGTCGAGCCGCGCGTGATGTCCATGAACGCCCGCCAGGCCGGCCGGAAACCGGTCAGCGCCGCGTGGAACAGGCCGGGCCGCCGCTCGAACGCCTGGAGCAGCCGCCTGCCGACGGCCATCTCCACGCCCAGCCCCGCCTTGATCGCGAACGCGTAGTTCAGGGCCTGCCGGCGCGTGTCCACGGCGTCGTGGGCCTCGGCGATGCGCACCGCCCACTCCCCCGCGAGCCGCCCCGAGCGCAGCGCGAACGAGATGCCCTCGCGGGTCCACGGCTCCAGCAGCCCCGCCGCGTCCCCGCACACCAGCACCCGCCCGCGCGACAGCGGCGAGTCGTCGGCACGGCAGCGGGTGAGGTGCCCGGAGGAGATGCTCGGTTCGAAGCCCGCGAGTCCGAGCCGCCCGATGAAGTCCTCCAGGTACCGCTTGGTCGCGGCGCCCTCGCCGCGCGCGGAGATCACGCCGACGGTGAGCGTGTCGCCCTTGGGGAACACCCAGCCGTAACTGCCCGGGATGGGCCCCCAGTCGATGAGGACGCGCCCCTTCCAGTCCTCGGCGACCGTCTCCGGCACCGGGATCTCCGCCTCCAGGCCGAGGTCGACCTGACCGAGCTTCACGCCGACGTGCGCTCCTATCCGGCTGGCGCTGCCGTCCGCGCCGACGACGGCCCGCGCGAGCAGCGTCTCGCCGCCCTGGAGGACGACGGCGACCGTGCGCCGGTCCGGGACCGCCGAGCCGTGCTGCTCGACCCGCTGGACGGTGACGCCGGTGCGCAGCTCGGCGCCCGCCTTCTGCGCGTGCTCGACCAGCCGCTGGTCGAACTCGGGCCGGTTGATCAGCCCGAAGAGCATCTGCTTGGAGCGCCGGGTGCGGGCGAAGCGGCCGTTGTGGGAGAACGTCACCGCGTGCACGCGGTCCTTGAGCGGCAGCTCGAAGCCGGGCGGCAGGGCGTCGCGCGAGGGCCCGATGATGCCGCCGCCGCAGGTTTTGTAGCGGGGCAGCTCCGCCTTCTCCAGCAACAGCACACGCCGTCCGGCGACCGCCGCCGCGTAGGCGGCCGAAGCCCCCGCGGGTCCCGCGCCCACCACGACGACGTCCCACACCTGCCGCACGTCGTCCGCCGAAGAGTTCTCGCTGCTCACGATGGTCTGCTGCTCCCGATCCGCCGCCTGCCGCTTCCCCAGGCCCTCGGTTCCTCGGGCAGGGGTCCCCCATGTCCTTCGCATCCTACGGCGAAGATCGCGGATGGCCGCTGTGGGAGGATCGGCAGTATCCGCACCCGTAACAACGTCGCACCCACAAGGAGCGTGCCCATGTCGTCGAATCCGGTCGCCGAGACCGTCGCCTCGCTGATGCCCAGGGCGAAGGCGGAGCTCACCGAACTGGTGGCCTTCAAGTCGGTGGCGGACTTCGACCAGTTCCCGAAGACAGAGAGCGAGGGAGCCGCCCGCTGGATCGCGGACGCGCTCACCGCGGAGGGCTTCCAGGACGTGGCCCTGCTCGACACCCCGGACGGAACCCAGTCGGTGTACGGCTACCTGCCCGGGCCGGAGGGCGCGAAGACGGTGCTGCTGTACGCGCACTACGACGTGCAGCCGCCGCTGGACGAGGCGGCCTGGACCACCCCGCCGTTCGAGCTGACCGAACGGGACGGCCGCTGGTACGGGCGGGGCGCCGCCGACTGCAAGGGCGGCGTGATCATGCACCTGCTGGCGCTGCGCGCGCTGAAGGCGAACGGCGGCATACCGGTGCACGTCAAGGTGATCGCCGAGGGCTCCGAGGAGATGGGCACGGGAGGTCTGGAGCGGTACGCCGAGGCGCACCCGGAGCTGCTGGAGGCCGACACCATCGTGATCGGCGACGCGGGCAACTTCCGCGTGGGCCTGCCGACGGTCACCTCGACGCTGCGCGGGATGACCCTGGTGCGCGTGCAGGTCGACACCCTGGCGGGCAATCTGCACTCGGGCCAGTTCGGCGGTGCCGCGCCGGACGCGCTGGCCGCGCTGATCCGCGTCCTGGACTCGCTGCGCGCCGAGGACGGCTCGACGACGGTGGACGGGCTGTCCGGGGACGCGTCGTGGGAAGGTCTGCAGTACGACGAGGAGCAGTTCCGCAAGGACGCCAAGGTGCTGGACGGCGTGGAGCTGATCGGTTCCGGGACGGTCGCCGACCGCATCTGGGCGCGGCCCGCGGTCACCGTGCTCGGCATCGACTGCCCGCCGGTGGTCGGCGCGACCCCGTCGGTGCAGGCGAGCGCCCGGGCCCTGGTGAGCCTGCGGGTGCCGCCGGGCATGGACGCGGTGGAGGCGACGAAGCTGCTCCAGGCGCACCTGGAGACGCACACGCCGTGGGGCGCGCGGGTGAGCACCGAGCAGATCGGCCAGGGCCAGCCGTTCCGCGCCGACACGACCAGCCCCGCGTACCAGGCGATGGCCGACGCGATGGCGGTGGCCTACCCGGGCCAGGAGATGCAGTACGCCGGCCAGGGCGGCTCGATCCCGCTGTGCAACACCCTCGCCGCGCTCTACCCCCGCGCGGAGATCCTGCTGATCGGCCTGAGCGAGCCGGAGGCGCAGATCCACGCGGTGAACGAGAGCGTGTCGCCCGAGGAGCTGGAGCGCCTGTCCGTGGCGGAGGCGCTGTTCCTGCGCAACTACGCGGCGAGCTGAGGCACCGCCTCCGCTCTGCCCTCGGCTAAGGCCCCTCGCCTCGGAGCGGGGGGCCTTCTACCGTCCTGCCATGGACGTCATCGAACTCCTCCCCCGTCTGCATCTGCTGCGTTTCCCGGTCGGCCAGGCCTATCTGTGGCGGGACGGGGACGAGTTGACCCTGATCGACGCCGGTCCGGGCGGCTCGGGCGCGGCGCTCGCCGAGGCGGTCGCCGGGCTCGGCCGGGTCCCGGGCGACGTACGGCGGATCGTGCTCACCCACTTCCACGAGGACCATGTGGGCGGGGCGGCCGAGTTCGCCGCGCTGAGCGGGGCGGAGGTGTACGCCCACGGTCTGGACGCGCCGTACGTCCGGGGTGAACTGCCGGGTCCGCCGCCGGTGTTCGAGGACTGGGAGCGCCCGATCCACGCGGAGGCGGCCAGGCACCTCCCGCCGGACGACTTCCCGCGTCCGGCGGAGGTGACGGAGGTGTCCGACGGCGACCTCCTCGGCTTCGGCGGCGGGGCGCGGGTCGTCCACGTCCCCGGCCACACGGAGGGCAGCGTCGCGTTCCATCTGCCGCGGCACGCGGTGCTGTTCACCGGGGACACGGTGGCCGCGTCCCCGGTGGACGGCGCGGTGATGCCGGGCGTCTTCAACCTGGACCGGGCGCGCACCCTCGCGTCGTTCCGTCGGCTGGCCGGACTCGACACGGAGGTGGCCTGCTTCGGACACGGGGATCCGGTGGTCGGAGGGGCCGGGGCGGTGCTCAGGAGGGCGGCGGAGTCCGCTGTCTAGGGTCTGAAGCTTAGGGTCTGTCCGGCGAAGTCCCGTCGTGCCGGTCACCGACCGGGATGCCCGCCTCCAGGTACAGGGCCGCTCCGCGCTCGCGGGCGCGCAGGGCCCAGCGCAGGCGTTCGTAGCGGACGGGCGGCAGCAGGTGGGCGGCTTCCTGTTCGGTGACGAAGCGCCAGGCGCGCAGTTCGGGTCCGGGCAGCAGGACCCGGGCGGTCTCGGCGGAGTCGAGGCGTCCGCCGTCGAAGAGGAGGCGCAGCCCGCCGTAGCCGGGTGGTGCGGGCGGCTCCCAGTCGGCGACGAGCAGGCGCGGTACGTCCGTCAGGCGGATGCCGGTCTCCTCGGCGACCTCGCGGATCCCCGCCCGGGCGGGTGCCTCGCCGGGCTCCACGACGCCGCCGGGGAACTCCCAGCCGGGCTTGTAGGTGGGGTCGACGAGCAGCACGCGGTCCTGCTCGTCGAAGAGGAGGACGCCGGCGGCCAGCGTCTCCGCGGTGGGTTCGGGGGTCTGCACGATGTCGCACGCGGGGACCTCGCCCGCGGCGACGGCCTCCGCGATGCGGACGGCTGTCTCGTAGGGCGTGAGGGCGCCGTTGTCGACGAGATGGGCGTCGGCGGCGAGCCAGGAGGCGAGGGCGGCGCGGTACGGCTCGATGTGGTCGTAGGCCCACTGCCGTATCCGTATCTCGCCGTCGGGGAGGTCCGGGGGGATCTCCCGGTGGGCTATCCGCTCCCGCAGTATCGTTTCAGCCGGGGCGAGCAGCACATGGCTGACCGTGATCCGGCGGGCGGCGAGCCCACCGAAGATCTCGTCCCGGTAGTCCTGGCGGAGCAGGGTCATGGGGACCACGAGGGTGCCGCCGAGCTCGGCCAGCATCGCGGCCGCCGTGTCGATGACGAGCCGGCGCCAGATCGGCAGATCCTGGAAGTCGCCGACCTCGGCGAGGTGTTTGGCCGGCAGCAGATGTGCGAGTGCGCCTCCGATGACCTCGGGGTCGAAGAGCGTGCTGTTCGGGATCAGTTCGATCAGTTCCCGTGCGGTGGTCGTCTTTCCCGCACCGAACGTGCCGTTGATCCAGACGACGGTCACGTTTCCCCCTCTTCTGTTGGCCCCCTGTGGCTTGCCCGCTCCACCCTGCCATGGAAACCAGCCCCCGTTGAGGGCGCACAAACGGAAGGCGCCGGTCCCCCTGGCGGGGAGCCGGCGCCTCAGGGCCCTGCCGCTCGGTCAGTTCTCCTGGTCGCCGGGGTCGTCGTCGCCGGACGTGTCCAGGCTGTCGGTGGCGAGGACCGGGTCGAGGCTGCTGACGGTGTCGCCCACGTTGGGGCCGGACAGCTGTTCCCCGAGCGCGTGCGACGGCGTGACCGCCGCGACGACGAATCCGGTGGCGAGGGAGGCGATGGCGAGCATGCTGCGCTTCTTCATGCCCGTTCAACTGCTGACCGGGCGCCAGGTCACGCCCGGACGGAGAGTGCGTCGTCCCGGGGGTGAGCGCGCGGCCTCGCACCCGGTCACACCCGGACGGCGAGTGCGTCGCCCCGGCGTGAGCGCGCCGCCTCGCGGGGCGGGGCCGTCGTCCGCGCGGGAGGGCGTCGTCCGTGCGGGGCGGGGGCGTCGTCCCTGCAGAAGGGCGTCGTCCGCGCAGGAGGACGTTCTCCGCGCCGTGAGCCCGTCGCCTCGCGCGGCGGGGCGTAGACCCGCGTTCGGGTGCCTGGGCCCGCGTGGCGAGTTCGCAGACCCTCGCGGTCAGAAGGTCATCCCGTGCGCCCAGGCGTCATCTTCCGCGCCCGGGCGCCATCTCGCGCGGCGAGTGCCGCGGGAGCCGCGAGTGCCGAGTGCCGCAACTGCCGCAACTGCCGCAACTGCATACTCCCGCGCGGGCCGGAACGATCCCGCGCCGTCACACGCCCGCCGCGGCCGCGTCCCGGCGCCCGGCGAGAACCGCCGCCGCCGCGCCCACCAGCCCCGCGTCGGTGCCCGTCTGGGCGGGGGCGATGTCGAGGTGCCGGACGAAGGAGAGGGTGGCGTAGTCGGCGAGGGCCCGGCGCAGGGGCGTGAACAGTACGTCGCCCGCCTTGCCCACCCCGCCGCCGATCACGGCGATGTCGATCTCGACGAGGGTCGCGGTGGCCGCGATGCCGGCGGCCAGCGCGCGGGCGGCCCGCTCGAAGGAGGCCACGGCGACGGGGTCGCCGGCACGGGCCGCGGCGGCCACCGCGACGGCGGAGGCGTCGCCGTCCGGGCCGGGCCGCCAGCCGTTCTCCAGGGCGCGCCGGGCGATGTTCGGGCCGCTCGCGATGCGCTCGACGCAGCCGCGCCCGCCGCACGGGCAGGGGTCGCCGTCGAGGTCGACGCTGATGTGACCGATGTGGCCCGCGTTGCCGGTCGGGCCGGGATGCAGCCGCCCGTTCAGCACCAGCCCGCCGCCGACGCCCGTGGACACCACCATGCACAGCGCGTTGTCGTGCCCCCGCGCGGCGCCCTGCCAGTGCTCGGCGGCGGTGATCGCCACCCCGTCGCCGATCAGCTCGACCGGCAGCCCGCCGGTCGCCGCCCGGACCCGCTCGACCAGCGGATAGCCGCGCCAGCCGGGCACGTTCACCGGGCTCACCGTGCCGGCGGAGGCGTCCACCGGGCCCGCGCTGCCGATGCCGACGGCGTCCACGCGGCTCCACAGCGGCACGGCGGCCAGCTCGGCGAGGACGTCCTCGACGGCCCGCATCACGGTGTCGCCGTCCTCCCGCGCGGGGGTCGGGCGCTGCGCGCGCACCACGATCCGGCCGCCGCCGTCCACCAGCGCGCCTGCGATCTTGGTGCCGCCGATGTCGAGCGCGGCCACGAGGTGGGTGTGCATCAGAGTCGGATCTCCCCGTCAACCAGGTGGGTTCTCCCCGTCGACCAGGGGAGATGGGCCGGCCGGTCCTGCGGTGGGGCGCGGGGCCGGAATGTGCGGTGGACAGTCTCTCCCGGGTCTGACAACGTTGTCCAGGCTCTATGCTCGACGCCACATCCTCGTACAACCCCACGGACCGACGCACCCCCGTGGATCACAGGACAGGACACCGCACCGTGCCCGAGACCATCCGCCGAGCCGACCGTCTCCCCGGGAACCGCTACGGCAACCGGCCCACCATGAAGGACGTCGCGGCGCGCGCCGGAGTCGGACTGAAGACGGTTTCCCGGGTCGTCAACGGCGAGCCGGGCGTGACACCGGAGACCGAGCAGCGCGTCCAGGAGGCCATAGCGGCCCTGGGTTTCCGCCGCAACGACAGCGCACGGGTGCTGCGCAAGGGCCGTACGGCGAGCATCGGGCTGGTCCTGGAGGACCTCGCGGACCCGTTCTACGGCCCGCTGAGCCGCGCGGTCGAGGAGGTGGCCCGCGCCCACGGCGCCCTGCTGATCAACGGTTCCAGCGCGGAGGACCCGGAGCGGGAGCAGGAGCTGGTGCTGGCGCTGTGCGCGCGGCGGGTGGACGGGCTGGTGGTGATCCCGGCCGGGGACGACCACCGCTATCTGGAGCCGGAGATCAGGGCGGGCGTGGCCACCGTCTTCGTGGACCGTCCGGCCGGGAAGATCGACGCGGACGTGGTGCTCGCCGACAACTTCGGCGGCGCCCGCGACGGCGTCGCCCATCTGATCGCCCACGGGCACCGCCGTATCGGCTTCATCGGCGACATGCCCCGCATCCACACCGCGGCGGAGCGGCTGCGCGGGTACCGGGCCGCGATGGAGGACGCGGGGATACCGGTCGAGGAGTCCTGGATGTCGCTCGGCGCCACGAACCCGGCTCGGGTGCGCCGCGCCGCCGAGGAGATGCTCTCCGGCCCGGCGCCGGTCACCGCGGTCTTCGCGGGCAACAACCGGGTCACCGTCACGGTGATCCGGGTCCTGGCCGAGCACAGTCGCCGGGTGGCCCTGGTCGGCTTCGACGACATCGAGCTGGCCGATCTGCTCCAGCCGGGCGTGACGGTCGTCGCCCAGGACGCGGCCGCGCTCGGCCGGACCGCCGCCGAGCGGCTGTTCCGCCAGCTGGACGGCTCCCTGGTGGTCCCGGAGCGGATCGAGCTGCCGACCCGCCTGATCACCCGCGGCTCGGGCGAGCTGCCCCCGGCCGACTGAGGCCCCCACCCCGGGCCCCACGGCAGGCCCCGTGACCGGCCCCGGCGACTCTCCCCTACGGCCGCTCACCGCGCACGCCCGGCCTCGCCGCGGGACACCACGCGACCACCCGCTGCCCCACCCGCCGGGTGCCTGGCCAGGAGACTTCCGGCGGGCCCGGCTGACCGGCAGAGTGGCGGGCCTCGTCCACGGCAGTTCGCTGCCCGGCGCATACGCCTGTGTGATCGCCACGGCGTCCCGCACCGCGGCTCGGATGCGCCGCGCCCCCCCTGCCGGCCGGCAAGCGCGCCCTGCCCGCTGCCGCCCTGCCGCCCTGCCCGCCGAACTCCAAGCAGCAAGACAGGGTTCACCACGCGAGTCCGCCGACGCCCCGCACAAGGCGCCGCAGCGGGCCGAAGGTACCGCTGCGGGCAAAGGGGGCCGTGGGACACCGCTGCCCCGCCCCCTGCGCGTCCTGACGGGCGTGCGGGGGCGGGGCAGGGTCGCACGGCGGCCCGGGGGATGACCGCCGTGGGCGGGCCGTTACCGTGCCGAGGGGGTCAGGTCGCCTCGGCGGGGGGCGGCGAAGCCCTCCAGGTCGGCCCGGGTCAGTCCGGACAGCTTGGCGACCTCGGCGATGTCGAGGGCGCCGCAGTCGAGGCCGCGCAGCAGGTAGCCGCTGAGGGCCTTGGCGGTGGCGGGCTCGTCCATGACGTCGCCGCCGGCCCGGTTGGCGTACCGGGCGAGGCGGCCGGCGGCCTGTTCGAAGCCCTCGCGGTAGAAGGCGAAGACGGCCGCGTAGCGGGTGGGGATGTGCCCGGGGTGCATGTCCCAGCCCTGGTAGTAGGCGCGGGCCAGGGCGCGGCGGGTGAGGCCGTAGTGCAGGCGCCAGGCGTCGTGGACCTTCGCGGTGGGGCCGACCGGCAGGACGTTCGTGGAGCCGTCGGAGACGCGTACGCCGGTGCCCGCGGCGGCGACCTGCATGATCGCCTTGGCGTGGTCGGCGGCGGGGTGGTCGCTGGCCTGGTAGGCGGCGGAGACGCCGAGGCAGGCGCTGTAGTCGAAGGTGCCGTAGTGCAGGCCGGTGGCGCGGCCCTCGGCGGCCTGGATCATGCGGGCGACGGTGGCGGTACCGTCGGCGGCGAGGATGGCCTGGCTGGTCTCGATCTGGATCTCGAAGCCGATCCGGCCGGGCTCCAGGCCGTGCGCCTTCTCGAAGGCCTCCAGGAGCCGGACCATGGCGGCGACCTGCTCGGGGTAGGTCACCTTGGGGAGGGTGAGGACGAGCCCGCCGGGCAGGCCGCCGGCGTTCATCAGGCCGGTGAGGAAGATGTCCAGGGTGCGGATGCCGCGGTCGCGGACGGCGGCCTCCATGCACTTCATGCGGATGCCCATGTACGGGGCGGCGGTGCCGTTCTCGTACGCCTCGGCGATCAGGCGGGCGGCGCGGGCGGCGTCCCGGTCCTCGTCCTCGCCCTGGTAGCCGTCCTCGAAGTCGACGCGCAGGTCCTCGATGGGTTCGCGTTCCAGCTTGGCGCGTACGCGGGCGTGGACGGGTTCGGCGAGGTCGTCGGAGAGGCCGAGGGCGGCGGCGAAGGACGCGGCGTCCGGGGCGTGCTCGTCGAGGGCGGCGAGGGCCTGGTCGCCCCAGGAGCGGATGGTGTCGGCGGCGAAGGCGTCGCCGGGGACGTAGACGGTGTGGACGGGCTGGCGGGTGCCGGGGTCCCCGGGGTAGAGGCGCTCCAGTGCGGCGTCGACCGGGGCGAGGGAGGCGCTGATCTCCTCGCCGACGGCGCCCGAGAGGCTCGTCGCCACCTGCTCCTGCTGACCCTGACCCATCCCAACACCCTCCTGTTTTCCACTCTACGGAATCAACAATCCGTTGAATGAAAACTATCTGCGGACCTGCGGCTGGTCAACACCCTCAGTACAGCACCGGGTACGCCGAGGCCCCCGTGACCGTCGGCGGTCACGGGGGCCTCGGTGCGGCTGTGCGGGGATCAGCCCTTGCGGGCCTTGACCTGCTCGGTCAGCTGCGGGACGACCTCGAACAGGTCGCCGACGACGCCGTAGTCGACCAGGTCGAAGATCGGGGCCTCGGGGTCCTTGTTGATGGCCACGATCGTCTTCGAGGTCTGCATACCCGCGCGGTGCTGGATCGCGCCGGAGATGCCGGCGGCGATGTACAGCTGCGGGGAGACGGACTTACCGGTCTGGCCGACCTGGTTGGTGTGCGGGTACCAGCCCGCGTCCACCGCGGCGCGCGAGGCGCCGACGGCCGCGCCGAGCTCGTCGGCGAGGGCCTCGATGATCGCGAAGTTCTCCGCGCCGTTCACGCCACGGCCGCCGGAGACCACGATCGCGGCCTCGGTCAGCTCCGGGCGGCCGGTCGACTCACGCGGCGTACGGCCGGTGATCTTGGTGCCGGTGGCCTTGTCGGAGAAGGTCACGTTCAGGGCCTCGACCGCACCGGCGGCCGGGGCGGCCTCCACGGCGGCCGAGTTCGGCTTGACCGTGATGACCGGGGTGCCCTTGGAGACACGGGACTTGGTGGTGAAGGCGGCGGCGAACACCGACTGGGTGGCCACCGGGCCTTCGTCGCCGGCCTCCAGGTCGACGGCGTCGGTGATGATGCCGGAGCCGATGCGCAGCGCCAGACGGGCGGCGATCTCCTTGCCCTCGGCGGAGGACGGGACCAGCACGGCGGCCGGGGAGACGGCCTCGTATGCGGCCTGCAGGGCGTCGACCTTCGGCACGACCAGGTACTCGGCGTACTCGGCGGCGTCGTGGGTCAGGACCTTCACCGCGCCGTGCTCGGCGAGGGTGGCGGCGGTGTCGGCGGCGCCGTTGCCGAGGGCGACGGCGACCGGCTCGCCGATGCGGCGGGCCAGGGTCAGCAGCTCCAGGGTGGGCTTGCGGACGGCACCGTCCACGTGGTCGACGTAGACGAGGACTTCAGCCATGGGACTTCTTCTCTCCTGCTTGCGAAGTTGAGGGGCGGTCAGCGAAGCCGGGCTCAGATGAACTTCTGGCCCGCGAGGAACTCAGCGAGCTGCTTGCCGCCCTCGCCCTCGTCCTTGACGATCGTGCCGGCCGTACGGGCCGGGCGCTCGGCCGCGGAGTCGACCGTGGTGTAGGCACCCTCGAGACCGACCTCGTCGGCCTCGATGTCCAGGTCGGACAGGTCCCAGGACTCCACCGGCTTCTTCTTGGCGGCCATGATGCCCTTGAAGGACGGGTAACGCGCCTCGCCCGACTGGTCGGTGACGGACACGACGGCCGGGAGCTGCGCCTCCAGCTGCTCGGAGGCGGCGTCGCCGTCGCGGCGGCCCTTCACGACGCCGTCCTCGACGGAGACCTCGGACAGCAGGGTGACCTGCGGGACGCCCAGGCGCTCGGCCAGCAGGGCCGGGACGACGCCCATGGTGCCGTCGGTGGAGGCCATGCCGGAGATGACCAGGTCGTAGCCGGCCTTCTCGATGGCCTTGGCCAGGACCAGGGAGGTGCCGATGGCGTCGGTGCCGTGCAGGTCGTCGTCCTCGACGTGGATGGCCTTGTCGGCACCCATGGAGAGGGCCTTGCGCAGGGCGTCCTTGGCGTCCTCGGGGCCGACCGTCAGGACGGTGACCTCGGCGTCGTCGGCGTCCTCCGCGATCTGCAGCGCCTGCTCGACCGCGTACTCGTCCAGTTCGGAGAGCAGACCGTCCACGTCGTCACGGTCGACGGTCAGGTCATCGGCGAAGTGCCGGTCGCCAGTGGCGTCGGGCACGTACTTCACAGTGACAACGATCCTCAAGCTCACGCCGGCTCTCCTACTGCATCGTCATTTCTCGGCTGCCTCTTGCAGGCAGCATAGGCGCCCCAAGTGGCCGCTCCCGACCGGGGCGACCTGCGCTCCCGGCCGAAATATTACTCGTCAGTACACCCAGTTCCTGCCCGCTAAGCAAGCGCTTTGAACTGTGACCTTCGCAACGCAGCGTAACCGGAACTCGACGCGTCCGCAGGCGGAGCGAGGCGTGATCAATCACGCAGAGCGGCGAACCGGCCCTGGTGGTAGAGCAGCGGACGGCCGGTGCCGGTGGGGTCGCCCACGACGACCTCGGCGAGGACGATGCGATGGTCTCCCGCGGGCACGCGCGCGTGGACCCGGCACACCAGCCAGGCCAGCACGCCGTCGAGGACGGGCACGCCCTCGGGGCCGTCGTGCCAGGCGGTGGGTGCGCCGAAGCGGTCGGCGCCGCTGCGGGCGAAGGTGGCGGCCAGCTCCTGCTGGTGCTCGCCGAGTATGTGGACGCCGACGTGGTCCGCCTCCGCGATGGCGGGCCAGCTGGAGGCGCCGGTGCCGATGCCGAAGGAGAGCAGCGGGGGGTCCGCGGAGACGGAGGTGAGGGAGGTGGCGGTGAAGCCGACCGGGCCGGACGCGCCGCGCGCGGTGATCACCGCGACGCCGGCCGCGTGGCGCCGGAAGACGGCGCGGAGCAGGTCGGGAGAGGCGGTCTGCGGCGCGCCCCGGCGGGGGCCGGGCAGGGACGAGGCGGACCGGGTCGGAGTGGGCTGGGCGGGAGTGGTCGGCGCGTGGCCGGCCAGGTCGGGCGTTGCCGTCATGGGATGGGCCTTCTGAGGGTGGGGACGAGCGGGTCCGTGGCTGCTCAACAGCCCGGACAGCGTGCGCTCGCGGTGCGGGCGAGGTCGATGTGGGCCCGCCCGTGGAGAAGGAGTTCCGAAGGCATAAGGTCAGGCTGACGATAGCTGGCATGCACAGTCAAGTACGTCCCGGGTTCTGGGAGCTGGGTCACGTCGGCCTCAGACCGCTGCGCCGAGCGCCGCGATCACATCGGCCTTGCGCGGTCGGCCGGTGGCCCGGCGGACGATCCGGCCGTCGGCGTCGAGCACCAGCACGGTCGGCGTCTTGAGGATGTCGAGGCGCCGGACGAGGTCCAGGTGGGCCTCGGCGTCGATCTCCACATGGCTGACGCCGGGGACCATGCCGGCCACCTCGCCGAGGATCCGCCGGGTGGCCCGGCAGGGGGCACAGAAGGCGCTGGAGAACTGCACCAGCGTGGCGCGCTGACCGAGTTCGGCACCCAGTTCGGCCTCGCCGAGCCGCTTGCCCGCGGCCGGTTCGTCCTCACCGAGCCGCCGACCCGCGCCCGGCTGGGCCCCGTCGAGCCGCTGTTCCACGTCCCGCTCGTCTCCCTCGTCCCGCATGTCCGCGCACCACCAGTCCGGCGGTCACCCGTCTTCAGCGTTCACGGAACCGCAAAGATTCCCGGCGCTCCCGATCAGCCCCGCTGTTCGCGTGCCCCCTGGGCCACGAGATGTACCTGCTCGCGCGGCGCGTCACGGAACGCGCGGAGTAAAGGGCGGTTAAAAACCCGAGGTGATCATGGGGGCGACGTGACGAGAATCTCGCCGCATACGGGCACCAGGACTGGCTACCCGCCCGTTCTTGGGGCACCATCTGCGACATGCCGTAAACCTACGGCTGCGTAACTTTCCACTGGGAGCCCCTTCCCAGGAGAGAAGGAAGGGTCCACTTCGTCCATGGCAGAGCTCGTCTACCGTCCCGTCATCGGTCTCGCCCGCACGATGTTCAAGGTGTGGGACCTCAAGATCGACTGCAAGGGCTCGGAGAACATCCCGCGCTCGGGCGGTGCCGTGCTGGTCAGCAACCACATCAGCTACCTGGACTTCATCTTCAACGGACTCGCGGCACTGCCGCAGAATCGGCTCGTCCGTTTCATGGCCAAGGAGTCGGTCTTCCGGCACAAGGTGTCCGGGCCGCTGATGCGCGGAATGAAGCACATCCCCGTGGACCGCAAGCAGGGTGAGGCGGCGTACGCGCACGCTCTCGACTCGCTGCGCTCGGGAGAGGTCGTCGGGGTCTTCCCGGAGGCCACCATCTCGGAGTCGTTCACGCTGAAGAGCTTCAAGTCGGGCGCCGCGCGGCTGGCGCAGGAGGCGGGCGTGCCGCTGATCCCGATGGCCGTGTGGGGCACCCAGCGGCTGTGGACCAAGGGCCAGCCGCGCAACTTCAAGCGCAGCCACACCCCGATCACCATCCGGGTGGGCGAGGCGATCGAGGCGTCCCGCGACAAGTACGCCGGCGCCCTGACCCGCCAGCTGCGCGAGCGCGTACAGGAGCTGCTGGAGGCCGCGCAGCGGGCCTACCCGGTCCGCCCGAAGGACACCGACGACCCGTGGTGGCTCCCCGCCCACCTCGGCGGCACCGCCCCGACGGCGGAAGAGGTCCGGGCGGCCGAGGCCCGCTGACCGCGCCTGGCGCATCGGCGCCAGGCCCTCCGGCGAACTCAGAGTGCGGTGGGGAGCGTCCGCATCAGGTGCACCCGGTCGGTGGCGGCCTTGAGGGCACGCACGACGGCCGGGTGGGCTGCGGCGTACAGCACCGGATAGTCCAGCTCACCGGAGTCCGGATCGGTCGCGAAAGCCAGTCGCTCACCGTCGAGGGAGAACCGGGCGTCCACGCCGGGCTTGTTGCCCCGGGGGTCCTGCCGGTGCCAGGCGCCGTGGAAGCGGACGGCGACCAGGCCGTGCACGACATCGAACTTCTGGTAGCAGAGCGC
The DNA here is from genome assembly GCF_044547145.1 of Streptomyces sp. NPDC052773. Lineage (NCBI taxonomy): Bacteria > Bacillati > Actinomycetota > Actinomycetes > Kitasatosporales > Streptomycetaceae > Streptomyces > Streptomyces sp. NPDC052773. The sequence continues at coordinate 152,146 of NZ_JBITZX010000016.1, forward strand.
GGTGGGGATGTCCTCCGCGCGCAGCAGCGCGGCGAGCGCGTGCGCCTTGGCGTAACAGATGCCGGTCCCCTGCTCCAGCACGTCGGAGGCCCGCCAGGTGACGCGCGGGTCGCCGGAGTCCTGTGAGTGGGGAATGGTGTCGCGGACGAACTCGAAGGCCGCGCGCGCATACTCATACGAGTCGGATACGTCCCGTGCGAGGCGGGCGGCCGTTTCCCGCACCCGTGGATGGCCGTGATCGATGACCTCGTCGGCGGCCAAGTAGGCGGACAGGTCGGCGGTTTCCTGGATCAGCTGCATGCCCGGGGAGCCTAGAGCCGTAACCGATCACCAGTCAATGAAATTACACTCAGCCGCATAATCATTCATCGTGGTCACTCGTCGGCCGGAATGCCGGAACGACGCGGGAGCGGCCGTCCCCCGGATCCCCGGCGGGACGGCCGCTCCCTCACGTCTCGGCCCTTCAGCGGGCCATCTCCTCCTTGAGCGCCGCGACGAACGCGTCCACGTCCTCCTCGGTCGTGTCGAACGCGCACATCCAGCGCACGACGCCGGCCGCCTCGTCCCAGAAGTAGAAGCGGAACCGCTTCTGAAGGCGCTCGCTCACCTCGTGCGGGAGCTTGGCGAAGACGCCGTTGGCCTGTACCGGGTAGAGGATCTCGACGCCGTGCACCGCCCGGACGCCCTCGGCGAGCCGCTGGGCCATCTCGTTGGCGTGACGGGCGTTGCGCAGCCACAGGTCCTTGGCGAGCAGCGCCTCGAGCTGCACCGACACGAAGCGCATCTTCGAGGCCAGCTGCATGGACATCTTGCGCAAGTGCTTCATCTTGCGGACGGCGTCCGGATTGAGGACGACGACCGCCTCGCCGAACAGCGCGCCGTTCTTCGTCCCGCCCAGGGAGAGGATGTCGACGCCGACCGCGTTCGTGAACGTGCGCATCGGCACGTCCAGCGAGGCGGCGGCGTTGGCTATCCGGGAGCCGTCCAGGTGCACCTTCATGCCGTGCGCGTGGGCGTGCTCGCAGATCGCGCGGATCTCGTCGGGCGTGTAGAGGGTGCCCAGCTCGGTGGACTGGGTGATCGAGACGACCTGCGGCATCGCACGGTGCTCGTCCTCCCAGCCCCAGGCCTGCCGGTCGATCAGCTCCGGGGTGAGCTTGCCGTCCGGGGTGGGGACGGTGAGCAGCTTCAGCCCGGCCATGCGCTCCGGCGCGCCGCCCTCGTCGACGTTGATGTGGGCGCTCTCGGCGCAGATCACCGCGCCCCAGCGGTCGGTGACCGCCTGGAGCGCGACGACGTTGGCGCCGGTGCCGTTGAAGACCGGGAACGCCTCGGCGCTCGCCCCGAAGTGGCTGCGGATGATCCGCTGGAGGTTCTCGGTGTAGACGTCCTCGCCGTACGCGACCTGGTGCCCGCCGTTGGCCAGGGCCAGGGCGGCGAGCACCTCCGGGTGCGCTCCGGCGTAGTTGTCACTGGCGAAACCGCGGACCTCCGGGTCGTGATGGCGACGCGCGTCGGTCTTCGGGGGGTTCACGGCTTCTCGGTCAGCCACAGACGGTTTCCGTTCACTTCCGCGGCGGGCTTGTCCCAGACGCCGGCGATGGCCTCGGCGAGGTCCTTGACGTCCGTGAAGCCCGCGAACTTCGCGTTGGGCCGCTCGGCGCGCATCGCGTCGTGCACCAACGCCTTCACCACCAGGATCGCAGCCGCCGACGTCGGCCCCTGCTCGCCCCCGGCCTTGCGGAAGTAGTCGGCCATGGCCAGCGTCCACGCCTCGGCGGCGGCCTTGGCGGCGGAGTAGGCGGCGTTGCCCGCGGTGGGCTTGGTGGCGCCGGCCGCGCTGATCAGCACGTAGCGGCCGCGGTCGCTGCGCTGGATCGCCTCGTGGAAGGCGAGGGAGGTGTGCTGCACGGTGCGGATCAGCAGCAGCTCCAGCAGGTCCCAGTCGTCGAGGTTGGTCTTGGTGAAGGTCTCGCTGCCGCGCCAGCCGCCGACGAGGTGGACCAGGCCGTCGACCCGGCCGAACTCCTTCTCGGTGCGGGCGGCCCAGTCCCGGGTGGCGTCCAGGTTGAGCAGGTCGACCGTCTCGCCGGTGACGGTGGCGCCACCGGAGGCGTAGCGAGCGGCGTCCACGGCCTCGGCGAGCCGCTGCGGGTCGTTGTCGGCGCCGACGACCGTGGCGCCGGCCTCGGCCAGCCGCAGCAGGGTCGCCCGTCCGGCGGGTCCGCCCGCGCCGGCGACCGCGATCACCGCACCGCTGAGAGCCCCGTTCCCCATGTTCTTCGCCTCCTGAGCAGTGTTCTCGGTACGGCGGTCGCTCACGCGGCGATCCGCTCGGCGCTGTCCGCCGTGATGCCGCGCGTCGACGCGATAACGTTGCGCAGCTTCTTGGACAGTGCCTCATAGAACATGCTCAGCGGAAACTCGTCCGGAAGCACGTCATCGACGAGCTTGCGCGGCGGCTGGGTCAGGTCCAGGGCGTCCGGGCCCTTGGCCCACCTGGAGCCGGGGTGCGGGGCGAGGTAGGTGGAGACCAGCTCGTAGCCGGCGAACCAGTGGACGAGCTTGGGGCGGTCGATGCCGTCGCGGTAGAGCTTCTCGATCTCGGCGCAGAGCTGGTTGGTGACCTCGGGAGCGCGCTTCCAGTCGATGGAGAGCTTGTTGTCGGTCCAGCGCACCACGTCGTGCTTGTGCAGGTAGGCGAAGAGCAGCTGGCCGCCGAGGCCGTCGTAGTTGCGGTTGCGGTCGCCGGTGACCGGGAAGCGGAACATGCGGTCGAAGAGCACCGCGTACTGCACGTCACGGGCCTGCGGGACGCCCTCGGCCTCCAGCTTCACGGCCTCCTTGAAGGCGGTGAGGTCGCAGCGCAGCTCTTCCAGGCCGTACATCCAGAACGGCTGGCGCTGCTTGATCATGAAGGGGTCGAACGGCAGGTCGCCGTGGCTGTGGGTGCGGTCGTGGACCATGTCCCAGAGCACGAACGCCTCTTCGCAGCGCTTCTGGTCGTGGACCATCGCGGCGATGTCCTCGGGCAGCTCCAGGCCGAGGACGTCGACGGCGGCGGCGGTGACCCGGCGGAAGCGGGCGGCCTCGCGGTCACAGAAGATGCCGCCCCACGTGAAGCGCTCCGGGGCCTCGCGCACGGCGATGGTCTCCGGGAAGAGGACGGCGGAGTTGGTGTCGTAACCGGCCGTGAAGTCCTCGAACTTGATGCCGCAGAACAGCGGGTTGTCGTAGCGGGTGCGCTCCAGCTCGGCCAGCCACTCCGGCCAGACCATGCGCAGCACGACCGCCTCGAGGTTGCGGTCGGGGTTGCCGTTCTGCGTGTACATCGGGAAGACGACCAGGTGCTGGAGGCCGTCCTGCCGGTTCGCGGCGGGGTGGAAGGCCAGCAGCGAGTCGAGGAAGTCCGGCACCTGGAAGCCCTCGTCGGCCCAGCGGCGCAGGTCCTTCACAAGGGCCGCGTGGTAGGCGGCGTCGTGCGGGAGCAGCGGGGACAGGGCCTCGACGGCCTCGGCGACCTCGCGTACGGCGGCCTCGGCGTCCTCGCGGCGCGGGGCGCCCTCGGCCTCGAAGTCGATCGATCCGTCCTTGGACTGCCATGGCCGGATCCGCTCCACGGCATCCTTGAGCCGGGGCCACGCAGGGTGCTCCACGACCCTGTCCACCGAAGGAACCTGTCCCTCCGTACCCACCTGCACAAGAATTTCCGTCATGTCCCATCCTCCGCTGGAGAACCTTGCGTAAAGACACCGTATGCATACACGGTTTCTCCCAGCAAGAGGAGGAGCGGGAAATTATCCTGCGCTCCCCCATGGTCACAGAACTTTTTCCTGTCCCTCACGGCGGTTCGCGTGACGCGTCGCGGAACCGTCACCGCCGCGACACGGTCACACGAGACCGTGCGGGTGTGCGGGGCCACGCGGGCAAGCTGCCCGTATGACGAAGGAGCACCGTCGCGGGCCCGGAAGACGTCCCGGGCAGCCGGCCGCCCCGGGACTCCGCTCCGGCACGAGCCGCGCACGTTCGGCTCCCTTCCGGAGCGGGCCCACTAGGCTGACGGACCTGTCCGTCGACGGAAGCGAGTGAACCTTGAACTTCCTCACCATCGGTCATCGCGGAGTCATGGGTGTCGAGCCCGAGAACACCCTGCGTTCCTTCGTCGCCGCCGAACAGGCCGGCCTCGACGTCATCGAACTCGATCTGCATCTGAGCAAGGACGGCGCCCTGGTCGTCATGCACGACGCCGAGGTGGACCGTACGACCGACGGCAGCGGCCCCATCGCGGAGAAGACGCTGGCGGAGCTGCGCGCCCTGGACGCGGGCGACGGCGAGCGGGTCCCGGTCTTCGAGGAGGTCCTGGACGCGGTGAGCACCCCGCTCCAGGCGGAGATCAAGGATGTGGCGGCGGCGCGGGCGCTGGCGGAGGTGATCCGGCAGCGGGGACTGACCGGCCGTATCGAGGTGTCGTCGTTCCACGACGACGCCATCGCCGAGACGGCCCGGCTGCTGCCCGGCGTGCGCACCGCGCTGATCGCGAGCCGCTACGGCACCGACATCGTGGAACGCGCGGTGCAGGCCGGTGCCGCGACGGTCTGTCTCAACATCCGCCGCCTCACCCTGGAGGTCGTCGAGCACGCCCGCGCGGCCGATCTGAGGATCATCGGCTGGGTGGTGAACTCGCAGAAGCATCTGCGGCTGGTGCGCGCGCTGGAACTGGACGGCGCGACCACCGACTTCCCGGACATCAAGCGCACCGGCCGCTTCACGGCGTGAGCGTCAGTCCAGCGGCTTGACCAGCAGCTCGAACTGCAGATCGGGGCGCAGCGGGATGCCGAAGCGCTCGTCGCCGTACGGGAAGGGGGACATCTTCCCCGTACGGCGGTAGCCGCGCCGCTCGTACCAGGCGATCAGGTCGTCGCGCACGGAGATCACCGTCATGTGCATCTCCCGTACGCCCCAGCTCTCGCGCGCCTGGCGCTCCGCCTCCGCGATGACCGCCTTGCCGAGTCCGGCGCCCTGGAGCGTCGGGCTGACCGCGAACATGCCGAAGTAGGCGTACTCACCGCGGTGTTCGAGCTGGCAGCAGGCGACGACGGTGCCGTCCCGCTCCACCGTCAGCAGCCGGCTGTCGGGCGACTTGACGACCTCCAGCACACCCTCCGGGTCGGTCCGCTGTCCGTCGAGGATGTCCGCCTCGGTGGTCCACCCGGACCGGCTGGCGTCCCCGCGGTACGCCGACTCGATCAGCGCCACCAACGTGTCGACGTCGGCCTCCGTGGCGTCGCGGAAGGTCAGTCCCGGGGTGGCGGTGTCCATGCGGTACGTCTCCGTTCTCGGCGCGGCTCGGGCAGGGACGAGACTAACCCCGGCGTTAGGGGGTGTCTCGCCGCTCAGGCCGGGCTCCCGGCGTCTGGCACCGCGCCTCGCCGCGTTGTCGTCGGTCGCCGATTCCCCCACGCTCGGCTGCGCTCGCGCGGGGGCACCCCCATCGCATCGACTCCCTCCTCCGCCTTGCGATGCACGGCACCAGACGCCGCTCGCTGATCCGGCCCGATCGACGAGACACCCCCTAAGCTCCGGTGCATGGTGCATGTACTGGGCAGCCGGATCCTGCTGCGCCCCACGGACCCCGAGCGGTCCCGGACCTTCTACGGCGAGCAGCTCGGCCTCGCCGTCTACCGGGAGTTCGGCACCGGTCCGGAGCGGGGCACCGTCTACTTCCTCGGCGGCGGCTTCCTGGAGCTCTCCGGGCGCTCCGACACCGCGCCCTCCCCCGCCGTACGCCTCTGGCTCCAGGTCGCCGACGCGGAGGCGGCCCACGCCGAGCTGCGCGGGCGGGGCGTGGAGATCGTCCGGCCGCCGGTGCGGGAGCCGTGGGGGCTGATCGAGATGTGGATCGCCGATCCGGACGGGACGCCGATCGTGCTGGTGGAGGTGCCGGCGGACCATCCGCTGCGGTACCGGCCGGGGATCTGACTTTCAGCGTCGACGTGTCCGGTGCCCGCGTGACGGTGACCATGGCCCTGGCGGACATCGGCGAGCCGGTCCGCGTGACGGTTCCGCCAGCCTCGGACACGGTCCCCGTCACCGAGGCCGGCGGCGTACTCAACGGCTGAGCCCCGGCTCGGATGGCCGTCGGGCAGGGCCGGGGCTAGCGTGCTGGCAGGGGGCGCCCCGGCGTCCCCGCGCCCTGCCCGCCTGCGGAAGGAACGCCATGAAGCTCGACGCGCCGGTGACCGGCGGGCCCTGCTGGACGGAGCTGGGGACCAGCGACCTGGAGGCGGCGCAGCGGTTCTACGCGCGCCTGTTCGGGTGGCGGTGCGAGACGGACCCGCGCCAGGAGGCGGGCGGCTACACCATCGCCCACCTCGGTGACGCGCCGGTCGCCGCGCTGGCCCCGCTGTACCAGGAGACGCAGCCCGTGGCGTGGAACCTGTCATTCGCCGTGGCCGACGCGGACGCCACCGCACGGCTGGTCCAGGAGGCCGGCGGCAAGGTGCTGCTGGGGCCGATGGACGTCTTCGACCTGGGCCGATTCGTGGTGGCCCTCGATCCCGGCGGCGCGGCCTTCCAGCTGTGGCAGGCGCGGCAGTTCCCCGGCGCCGGGGTGTTCAACGCGCCGGGCTCGCTCGGCTGGGTGGAACTGATGACCCGCGAACCGGAACGGGCCGAACGGTTCTACACCACGCTCTTCGGCTGGACCGTGCGCGCGTCGGAGCACTATCCGCAGTGGGGTGTCGACGGCGCCGACTTCGGCGGCATGATCACCATGGACGACAAGTTCCCGCACGAGGTGCCGCCGCACTGGCTGCCCTACTTCGCCGTCGCCGACGTCGACGCCTCCGCCGCCACGGCGATTGATGCCGGCGGCACGGTGCTCATGGAGCCCACCTCCGTGCCCGAGGGCCCGCGCATCGCGGTGCTGCGGGATCCGCAGGCCGCCGTGTTCGGCGTCTACCGGGCCGGCGACCACGACTGAGCCCGGACGGGCTTGCCCTGGAGTGCGCTTCATCTCCTAGCGTCGACCGCACGAACTGCTCGAAGGGGAAAGCGACGTGCGGTACACACTGTTCGGCAGGACCGGTCTGCGGGTGAGCGAGCTGAGCCTCGGCGCGATGGTCATGGGCGACGGCCTCGACCACGGCTCCGACAAGGACACCAGCGCCCGGATCCTCGACGCCTACGCGGACGCCGGCGGCAACTTCGTCGACACCGCCGACATCTACGGGCACGGCGCCTCGGAGCGGATCCTGGGCGAGCTGCTGGAGGGGCGGCGCGACGAGTTCGTCCTGGCCAGCAAGTACACGTGCGCCACCCGGGAAGGCGATGTGAACGCCGCCGGGAACCACCGCAAGAACCTCGTGCGGTCGGTGGAGGGGAGCCTGGAACGGTTGCGTACCGACCGGCTGGACGTGCTGTGGGTGCACGCGCGCGACCAGTTCACCCCCGTCGAGGAGGTGATGCGCGCGCTCGACGACCTGGTCCGCGCCGGGAAGGTGCTGTACATCGGCGTCTCGGACTGGGCGGCGTGGGAGATCGCGCAGGCCTGCACCCTGGCCGAGCTGCGCGGCTGGACGGCGTTCGCCGGCTCCCAGCTGCGCTACAACCTGCTGGAGCGCACCCCGGAGCGCGAACTGCTGCCGCAGGCGCGGGCGTTCGACCTGGCGGTGCTGGCCTGGGCGCCGCTGGCGGCCGGGAAGCTGACCGGCAAGTACCTGCGCGGCGAGCCGGGCCGGCTGGGCGCGTTGGGTGGTACGGCCGACGCGCGGGAGGAGGCCGTCGTCCGCGCCGTCGTGGAGATCGCCGAGCAGGGCGGCTGGAGCCCGGCGCAGGTGGCGCTGGCCTGGCTGCTGGGCCGGCCCGGGAACGTGGTGCCCATCGTGGCGGCGACCAAGGAGAGCCAGCTCGCCGACAACCTGGGCGCGGTCGGCGTCCGCCTCGACGCCGACGCCGTCGCCCGCCTCGACGAGGTGAGCGCCGTACCGCTGGGCTTCCCGCACGACTTCCTCCGGGAGCCCGGGGTCACGCGGACCGTGTACGGCGACCGGTGGGAGCGGATCGACGAGCGCCGCTCCACGTACCGGCGCAGCGCCCACGACGTCCTCTGACGCCGGGGCCCGCGGGTCAGGCGCGCCGCACCGCGCCGAGGCGTCCTTCCAGCTGGGAGAGCAGTGTGCCGAGCAGAGCCGCGAGTTCGCCCTGCTCGGCGCTGCCCACACCGGACAGGACGGCGCTCTCGTAGGCCAGCTGGTCGGGCAGGATCGCGTCGACCAGCTCGCGTCCGGCGTCCGTGAGGCGGACGTGGGCCACCCGGCGATCGCGGGTGTCACCGCGCCGCTCGACCAGTCCGCGCTCGGTGAGCTGCTTGAGCCGTTTGGTGACGGCGGCGCCCGAGGAGAACGTCTCCCGGGCCAGCTCGCCGGGCGTCAGCTCGTGGCCGGTGCGGCGCAACGCGCCGAGCAGGTCGAACTCGGGCCGGCTGAGCCCGGCCCGGCGCAGGGGGGCGTCCTCGGCCTGCTGGAGCAGGGCGGCGCAGCGGTTGACCCGGCCGATGATCTCCATGGGGCCGGTGTCCAGGTCCGGGTGGACGGCCCGCCACTGCCGTACGACGGCGGCCACGGTGTCGGCTCGTACGGCCTCTCGGCCCTCTTCCGTGTCCGGCAGCCCGTTCGTCGCCGTCATGGCCGTAGGTCCTCCGTGGTGTCGTCGTCCGCTGGGGCGCGGTCCGCTGTCGTGTGGTGCGGTGCGGTGTGGTCCGCCGGGGTGGGGTCCGCGGCCGGGCCGGGCGCCCGCCCCTCCAGGATCAGGCCCTGGCGGCGTACCGTCTCGGCGAGCGTACGGTGTCCGGCCTGCTCGGCGCGGTCGACCCCGTCCTCGGGCGGGGTGCGCTGCCACCATTCGCCGGACGCGGCGTCGGCGGTGGCGCGCAGCTCGACCAGGGCGGCGGCGAGGGCGCGGCGGGCGGCTTCCAGGGCGCCGGGGGCGGGGTGCGGTTCGGCGAGGAGGCGGGCGGCACGCTCGCGGGCGCGTTCGGCGGCGGCGAGCGCGTGCCCGAGGCGGGCGCCGGCCCGGCGGTTGGTGACCGCGACGGCGGCGGCGAGGCCGAGCAGCGCGCCGACGAGGGTGTCCACGATCCGCTCGGTGACCAGGTCGCCGGGGTCCTGGTAGCCGGTGAACTCGGTGATGAGCAGCGCCATCGGGGTCACGCAGACGCTGCCGAGCCAGTAGTTGCGGCTGATCAGCGCCTCGGCGCCGAAGCTGAAGGCCAGACAGCACAGCACGAGGGCGGCCTGGCCGAAGTGGGCGAGCGGGGCGACGGCGGCGAAGACGAGGACGCCGGCGAGGTTCCCGACCACGCGCTGCACACTCCGGTTCCAGGTGAGGGCGAGGTTGGCCTGGTAGAGGGCGGCGGCGGTGACCAGGGCCCAGTAGGGGCGGCCGATGCCGAGGGCGAGGGAGGCGTACCCGGCGAGGGCGCAGCCGAGGGCGGTGCGGGCGGCGAGCGGGGCGAGCGGGACCAGCCGGTGCCACAGCCGTTCGGCGGGGCCCTCTTGGGCGTCCGGCTCGGGAGCGGTCGGCACGCCGTCGTGGTCGTGCGGGACGGGGCCGGTGCCGCGCAGGGCGCGGGCCCAGGCGCGCAACCGCTCGGGGTCCGCGTCGGCGGGGGCGGCGAGGGCGATCTCGGCGCGCAGGAGCAGGTGCGCGAGAGCGGGGCGGGCGGAGGCCGAGCGGGCGCCGCCGGTGAGCTGGGCCTGCCGGGCGGCGAGTACGGCGGCAGTGGCGGCCGTACGCGCGCGGGCGTGGCCGGTGCCGGTGCCGCGGGTGTCGGCGTACGCGGCGGCGGCGTTCAGGGCCTGCGCGGTGGCGCGGCGCTCGGGCCCGTGCGGGCGGAGGAGTCCGGGTGCCATGCACACCAGCCAGGCCCAGGCGCCCGCCGCGAGGCCCAGCGCGAGGTGGCCGGGCACCTGGCCGAGGCTCTGCGGGGCGAACAGGGCGGCGGAGCTGACGAAGGTGAGCACCACGTTGCCCGGCGGCCCGAGGCGGGTGGCGTCGCACAGCGCCTTCTGCGCGGCGGCGAGCAGCGCGCCGACGGTGACGAGCACGAGCGCGTTCCCCGTGAGCGAGGCCGTGACCAGGGCGATCGCCAGCCCGCCGAGCATGCCGAGCACCACCCGGGCCAGGACCCGGGCGCGGGCGGCGTACGGGCGGTTGTGGGCGTAGAGCGCGCACAGCGAGCCGGCCATCGTGTACATGGCCAGGTCGAGACGGCCGAGCGCCAGCAGGGTCAGGTTGGGCGGTGCGATCGAGACGACGACGCTGAGCGCGGGTTTGAACCAGATGTCGGACGGGCGGCCGACGCGCAGGGCGGCGGCGAGCGGGAGGGGACGGACGTGCATACCCATAAATTTAGCAGGTGTTTTATCTGTAAATAATCTACCGCCGCGCCCCACGCCGGAGCGGTCGTGCTCCGCCGCACGCTCCCCCTCTACACCCTTGCGCTCGTATGCGCGCCGCACCGCCCGGGCATCGCTTCCCGTGGACCGACGTCGAGCGGGGAGGTGCGTGTGCACGGACCGGCTTCGCCCGGCTGGCTGATGGTCGCGCTGTGCGCGGCGACCGGCGCGTACTGCCTGCTGCGGATGCGCGGCACCGTCGGGGAGCAGCGCCGGGCGGCGGGCGCCGAGGCCCTGATGGGGTTCGGCATGGCCGTGATGGCGGTGCCGTCGACGGCGTTCACCCCGCCGGGATGGGCCTGGGCCGGTTACGCGGCGGTGTTCGGCGCGGCCGTGCTCCACGCCCTGTGGGCGGCCCGGCGCGGCGCCCACCATCTGCACCATCTGATGGGGGCCGTGGCCATGGTCTACATGGCGGTCGCGATGGCCGCCGCCCCGGGCCACCACCACGGGGGCGGTGGTTCGGGCGTGCCCCTGGTGACGGGGGCACTGCTGGCGTACTTCGCCGGGTACGTGCTGCTGACCGGGGCCCGGCTGGTGCCCGCCGCCGCGGTGGCCGCGGGTCCCGCGCCGCCGGGCTGGGCCGACCGGCCGGAGCTGGCGCGGGCGTGCCGGCTGTCGATGGCGATGGCGATGGTGGCGATGCTGCTGACGATGTGACCCCGCAACGGAATCCGTCGTGGTGTCCGTCACTTCGCGCAGCGGGCCGTACCGCTCGGTAGCCGCGGCTCATAGGGTTGTTCCCATGATGGTCCCCGCGGCATTGCTGCTGCTCGGCGCCCTGACCGCCGTGGCGGCACCTCGACTGCTCGCCCGGGCCGACTGGCCGGACCGTGAACCGGTGGTCGCCCTGTGGGTGTGGCAGTGCGTGGTGGCGGCGGTGCTGCTGTGCTGTGCGCTGTCGATGATCCTCAGCGCGTCGGCCGCCTGGCAGGCGGTAAGGGGCCATGTGTTCGCCCCGGCGCCGCGCGCGGTGGTGGAGGCCTACGCGCTGGGCGCGGCCGGGCCCTGGGCGGCGACCACCGCGGTGGCGCTGGCCCTCGGCGGGGTGTGGAGCGCGGCCATGCTGGTCCGTGAGGTGGTACGGGCCCGGGCCCGCCGTCGGCAGCGGCGCGCCGAACTCCTCCTGCGGGCCCCGCTGCTGCCCGGCGAGGAGCCCGGGCGGGGACGCCTCGTGGTGCTGGAGGGCGAGCGGCCGGACGCCTGGTGGCTGCCGGGCACGGCACCCGGGCTCGTGGTGACGACCGCGGCGCTGCGCCGGCTCAAGGGGCGTCAGCTGGATGCCGTACTCGCCCACGAGCAGAGTCACGCGCGGGCCCGGCACGACTGGCTGCTGCACTGCTCGGCGGCGCTGGCGGGCGGGTTCCCGCAGGTGCCGGTGTTCGCGGCGTTCCGTGACGAGATGCACCGGCTGGTGGAGCTGGCCGCCGACGACATGGCCTCGCGGCGCTTCGGACGGCTGACGACCGCGCTGGCGCTGGTCGAACTCAACGAGGACCGGGGGGTCTTCGGGCCCGGCCCGGCCGCGCACGCGCACCTTCCGCAGCGGGTGCACCGCCTGCTCACTCCCCCGGACCGGCTCACCGCGGCGCGCAGACTGCGGCTGACCGCGGCGGCGGCGCTGGTGCCGGTGGTACCGGTGCTGGTGGCGTTCGTGCCGGGGTTGCGGGCGCTGGGCTGAGCGGTTCGCGGCTCGCTTCGCGAGTCCCCCCACCCGGCGATCAGGCGCGTGTGAGCGCCAGCTCCCTCTCGTAGCCGGACAGCAGCGCGTCGAGCGCGAACTCGAAGCGTCCCTCGGCCGCGTCCTCGCCGGCCTCCCGCGCGGCCTCGACCAGCAGCGGGTAGGCGTCCGCGTCCAGCGAGGAGGCCAGTTCGCCGGCGCCGTCGACGCCGCCCGCCCGCGCGGCTGCCTGGCCGACGACGAATCCGGTCAGGGAGTAGAGGATGTCCAGGGTCCGGCGCAGCGGGAAGCCCGCCTCGTGCAGCATCGCGACGACGGCCTCCATGGTCCGCAGGTTGCGGGGCGTCATGGCGGGCCGCGACAGCAGCAGCGGGACGGCGTGGGGGTGCGCGGCCAGCGCGGCCATCAGCGCGTGGGCGTAGGCGCGCAGGTCCTCCCGCCAGGTGGCGGCGCCGAACTCGGGAGGTACGGCCTCGGCGACGATCTGCTCGATCATCCCGTCCAGCAGGGCGCTCTTGTTCGGCACGTGGTGGTAGAGGGTCATCGCCTCCACGCCCAGTTCGGCGCCGAGCCGGCGCATCGACAGCGCTTTGATGCCCTCCCGGTCGACGAGCCGTACGGCCGCCTCCAGGACCGCCTGCCGGGTGAGTCCCGCGCGCTGCCCGCGAGCCCTGTTGGCCGTCATGGCCCCTCCCTGTTCCGCAACCGGCCGCTCAATCAACCGGGTTGACCATTCTTACAGCGTAAGTATAACGTCTGACGTCAGTCTTACGTCGTAAGAATCTGTGGAGGTGCGGAGACGATGACCGGCACCGAGTTCGCAAAGGTGCGTCCGTACGCGGGGGCCTTCGCCGCCGTGGTCGTGTTGCAGGTCATCGGCGCGGTGGCGGGGCTCGCGCCGCTGCTCGCCATCGTCGAGCTGGGCCGCACCCTGCTCGGGCCCGGTCCGGTCGACGACGGCCACGTCCGGTTCGTCATGGCCGCGGGCGCGGCGGGCCTCTTCGTCCGGCTGCTGTTCACCGGCGCCGCGGCGGCCGTCGGGCATCTGCTGGACGGGCGGGTGCAGTTGGCGTTACGCCGCGCTCTGGCCGCGCGGCTGGGGCGGGTGCCGATCGGCTGGCTGTCCCGTCGCCGCAGCGGTGAACTGGCCAAGCTGGTGGGCGAGGACGTGGGCGCGGTCCACCCGTTCATCGCCCACACCCCCGGCGAGCTGGTGTCCGCGTTCGTCGTGCCGCTGGTGTCGCTGGTCTACCTGTTCACCGTCGACTGGCGGCTGACGCTGATCACGCTGATCCCGGTGGTCGCGGCGATGGCGCTGGTGCCGCTGATGATGACTCCGGCCCGGCTGCGTGAGCAGGCCGACTTCGACGCGGCGATGACGCGGATCGCCGGCTCCGCCGTGGAGTTCGTCCAGGGCATCGCGGTGGTCAAGGCGTTCGGCGGGGGCGAGCGCGCCCACCGCGCGTTCCGCGCCGCCGCCGACGACTTCGTCGCCGCGTTCCGCCGCTGGGTGCACGGGATCTCCCCGATCGCCGCGGGGATGCAACTGGCGCTGTCGCCTCCGTTCGTGCTGCTGACCGTCCTGGTCGGCGGCGCCGCACTGATCGCGGGCGGGGAACTGGCCCCGGCCGATCTGCTGCCGTTCCTGCTGCTGGGACTCGGGCTGACCGCCCCGGTGGCGGCGCTCGGGCACGGCTTCGACGAGGTGCAGGCCGCTCGCCGGGCGGTCGGCCGGATCCGCGACGTGCTCGCGGTGGAGCCGCTGCCGGAGCCGGCGCACCCGGTCGCGCCGCGCGGCCACCGCGTGGAGCTGCGCGGCGTCCGCTTCGCCTACGAGCCCGGCCGCGAGGTGCTGCGCGGGGTCGACCTGGTGCTGGAGCCGGGGACGGTCACCGCGCTCGTCGGCCCGTCGGGCAGCGGCAAGTCCACGCTGGTGCAGTTGCTGCCGCGGTTCGTCGACCCCACCGGCGGCTCGGTCCGCCTGGGCGGCGTCGACCTGCGGGAGCTGAGCAGCCGGGAGCTGTACCGGCACGTGTCCTTCGTCTTCCAGGACGTCCGCCTGCTGCGCGCCTCGGTCGCCGACAACATCGCGCTGGCGGTCCCGGACGCCGGTCCGGAGGAGGTGGCGCGCGCCGCCCGCCTCGCGAACATCCACGACCGCGTCCTCGAACTGCCGTACGGGTACGACACGGTGATCGGCGAGGACGCGCGGCTGTCCGGCGGTGAGGCCCAACGGGTCGCGCTGGCCCGCGCGTTGCTGGCCGACACCCCGGTCCTGGTGCTCGACGAGGCGACCTCGTTCGCCGACCCGCACACCGAGCGGGCGGTGCGCCGGGCCCTGGAGACGCTGCGGGGCAGCCGTACGGTCCTGGTCATCGCCCATCGCCTGGAGACCGTCGGCGGCGCGGACGCCGTCGCCGTACTGGAGGACGGGGTCGTCGTCGAACACGGCAGGCCCGCCGACCTGCTCGACGCCGGCGGGGCGTTCGCCGCGCTGTGGCGCTCCCGGCGCGCGGACCCCACGGCAGGGGGTGCGCGGCTGTGACGACGGCCGACCCACGCGAGCGATCCCACGCAGTACGGCAAGAGGTACGGCAAGGAGCACGCCGAGGAGGCGACCCACGATGATCCGTCTGCTGCTGCGCGTGCTGGGCGACCGGCATGCCCGCCCGATGCGCCGCACCCTCGTCCTGATGACGGTGACCGCGGTCGCCGAGGGCCTGTCCTACGCGCTGCTGGTGCCCGTGCTGCGGGCGCTGCTCGGGGGTGCGCCCGAGGACGCCTGGCCCTGGCTGGGCGCGTTCGGGGCCGCGGTGGCGGCCTACGCGGTGCTGCGCTACGCCGGCGACCTGTCCGGGTTCCGCGTGGGCACCGCGCTGCTGCGCGGCGTGTACCACCGCCTCGGCGACCATCTCGCCCGGCTGCCGCTCGGCTGGTACAACGCGGCCCGGGTCGGAGAGGTGTCCGTCCTGGCCGGTCAGGGCGTGCTGCGGGCGATGAGTGTGATCGCGCACCTGCTGGCGCCGTTCGTCTCCGCCGCCGTGACACCGCTGACCGTTGTCGCCGTCATCCTCGCCTTCGACTGGCGGCTGGGCCTGGCCGCGCTGGCCGCCGTGCCCCTCGTGGCGGCGACCCAGAGACTCACCGGGCGGGCGACGGCCGCCGAGGACGCGGAGCGCGCCGCACGCGACCGCGAGGCCACCGGGAGGGTCGTCGAATACCTCCAGGCCCAGCCGGTGCTGCGGGCCGGCGGCCGGACCGCCGAGCGGTTCCGGCTGCTGGACGACGCCCTGCGGGAGGTCCAGCGAGCCTCCCGCCGCTCCACGCTGGCCGCGCTGCCCGGGGCGCTGGGGCTGACGCTCACGGTCCAGGCGGCATTCACCGCCCTGCTGCTCCTCGGGGCGTATCTCGCGCTCGGCGGGGACGTCGGGGCCGCGGAGCTGCTGACGATCCTGGTGCTGGCCGCCCGCTGCGCCGATCCGCTGCTGTCGCTGGCCGACCTCGGCGGCAAGCTGCGCGGCGCGCGCGGCGAACTGGCCCGGCTCGACGCGCTGCTGCGCACCGAGCCGCTGCCGCAGGCGCCCGTCCCGGTCCAACCGGTGGGCCACGCCCTGGAGTTCGACTCGGTGGTCTTCCGGCACGGCGGACGCACGGTGATCGACGGCCTGTCGCTGTCCGTGCCCGAGGGGCAGCGGCTGGCCGTGGTGGGGCCGTCGGGCGCGGGCAAGACGACACTGCTGCAACTGCTCGCGCGCTTCTACGACGTGGACGCGGGCGCGGTCCGCGTCGGCGGCGCGGACGTCCGCGCGATCGACACCGAGACGCTGATGGCGCGCTTCGCCATCGTCTTCCAGGACGTGTACCTCTTCGACGGCACGATCGAGGACAACGTGCGCCTGGGCCGCCCCGGCGCCACCGCCGCGGAGGTGCGGGCGGCCGCTGCCGCCGCGCGGCTGGACGAGGTGGTGGAGCGTCTGCCCGACGGATGGGCGACGCACGTCGGCGAGGGCGGCGCGCGCCTGTCGGGCGGCGAGCGTCAACGGGTCTCGATCGCGCGGGCGCTGCTGAAGGACGCGCCGGTCGTGCTGCTGGACGAGATCACCTCCGCGCTGGACCCCGTCGGCGAGGCGGCCGTGCACGCCGGCATCGAGCGGCTGATGGCGGGGCGGACGGTGGTGATGGTGGCCCACCGGATGCGCACCGTCCAACGCGCCGACCGCATCGTCTTCCTCGACGCCGGCCGTGTCGTCGAGGAGGGCGGCCACGAGGAACTGCTGCGCCGCGGCGGCCGTTACGCCGAGTTCTGGAACCTGTCCCTGACACCCGCGGCCGACGCGTGAGCGGCGGTACGCGTGCCCCGCGACGCGCCCGTATTGGCCTTCCACCCCGCCCCTCGGCGAGGATCGCACCATGCACACCGGTTCCGTCGACTCCCCGCCCCGCCCCCCGCAGCACCGCCGCACCGTGCGCGCGGGCACCGGTCTGGCCCTGTGCTCGCTGCTGCTCATCGCCCTCGTCGCCGCCGAATGGGGGCCGCTGCTGTCCTTCGACGGCGATGTCGCCCGCACCACCCACCGCTGGGCCCTCGACGCGTCGGACCTGACGCAGGCGTGCCGCATCCTGACGGACTGGGTGTGGGATCCCAACACCATGCGGATCCTGTGCGGCGTGACCGCGGTCGCCCTGGTGTGGCGGTTCAGAGCGTGGTGGACGGCGCTGTGGCTGGTGGTGACGGTGGCGCTCGGCACCGCGCTCCAGCAGTCCGTGAAGGCCGCGGTGGACCGCGCCCGCCCCGTCTGGCCGGACCCCGTCGACTCCGCCCACTACGCGGCCTTCCCGTCCGGTCACGCCATGTCCGCCGCGGTGGTCTGCGGCCTGCTCCTGTGGCTGCTGCGCCGCCATGGCGTGCGCGCCGCCCTCTGGCGTACGGCGGTGACCGTCGCGGCGGTCTCGGTGCTCGGCGTGGGCCTGACCCGCGTCTGGCTCGGCGTCCACTGGCCGACGGACGTACTCGGCGGCTGGCTGCTCGGCGCGACCTGGGCCACGCTGGCGGTGGCCGTGCACCAGCGCATGCGGCCGTGAGGTCCAGCCGCGCCCGCCTCGGACGATCCCCCGCGTCGCCCGAGGCGGACGGCTTGCCCGGCCGGGCCCGGGTACGGGTCGGTCGGGACGTGCTGAGTATAGTTGGCTGGCAGCCAGTCAACGCAGGAGTTACAGGATGTCCCCTCGAAGCGCCGCGGTCAATGAAGAGTTGCGGCGTCGTTCCCGGGAACGTCTGCTCCAGGCGGCGGTCGAGCTGGTCGGTGAACGCGGTTACGAGGCCACGACCTTGGGGGACATCGCGGACCGGGCGGGATCGGCGCGTGGACTGGTGTCGTACTACTTTCCCGGCAAACGGCAGCTGGTGCAGTCGGCCGTACACCGGCTGATGCACCGCACGCTGGAGGAGGCGCTGGAGCGCGAACCGCGTACGGAGGACGGCCGGGAGCGGATGGCGCGGGCCATCGACGCGATCCTGGGCCTGGCCCGCGACCGGACCGTGCTGATGCGTCAGCACATGGCGGGGCTGCTGCAGGCGGAGGGTTTCGTGCAGTGCCCGGAGCAGCAGCGGCTCGCGGAACTGCTGAGCGACACCGTGGCCCGGCACGGCTCCCCGGACTCCGCCACCGACTACCCGATGCTGCGGGCCCAGCTGATGGGCGCCGTCTACGCGATGGTCCTGCCGAACGTGGGCATGCCGATCACCCCGCTGCGCGCCGAGCTGTTCCGGCGCTACGGACTGGAATGGGAGATGGGTTCCCCGCCGGACACCGCGGCGGCGTCCGGCGGGGAGTGCGACCGGGATCTGTCCCGGTTCTTCGCGACGGGGTCCCCGGCGGTGGACCGGTCGGACCGGTCGGATCAGTCGAAGTAGTCCGGCTGGGTCTGGACGTTGAGCTCGCTCAGCCGCACCCACCGGGCGGGGTCCGTGCGGTGGTCGTCGAGCTTCAGGACGTCGAAGCCCTTGGCCATGTCGTTCGAGTAGATGTGGCCGTTGTAGTAGTACGCCGACCAGGCTCCGGCGGTGACCAGGCGCTCGGTGCTGAGCGGGCCGCGCTCGAAGTAGGCGATCTCCTTCGGGTTCGACGAGTCGGTGAAGTCCCAGACGGAGACGCCGCCCTGGTACCACGCCTGGACCATGAGGTCCTTGCCCTTGACCGGGATCAGCGAGCCGTTGTGGGCCACGCAGTTCTCGGTGTCGCCCTGGTGGCGGGGGATCTTGAAGTAGCTGCGGAAGACCAGCTTGCGGTGGTCGCCCTTGCCGACGATGTCGTAGATGCCGTCCGCGCCGCGGTTCGGGCCGACGGCCGCGTTGCAGGTGGCCGCGCCGCCGCCGCCCAACTCGTCCGTGAACACGACCTTGTTCGCCTTCTGGTTGAAGGTCGCGGAGTGCCAGAACGCGAAGTTGACGTTGTCCTGCACCCGGTCGATGACCTTCGGGTGCTCGGGGTCCTCGATGGAGAACAGGATGCCGTCGCCCATGCAGGCGCCCGCCGCGAGGTCCTTGGAGGGAAGCACGGTGATGTCGTGGCAGCCGGTGGTCTTGGAGACCCCCGGGTTCGTGGGCGCGCCGGGGTTGCCGCCGCCGTCGGGACCCTCACCGGGGAACAGCACCGGGAAGCCGACGACCGCCGCCTTCTCGGGGGCGTTGCGCGGCACCTTGATGACCGAGATGCCGTCGTGCGGCGGCTGGCAGTCGGGGTACGCGGCGTTCGGCGAGTAGGAGGAGACGTAGATGTAGACGTTGCGGCGCTCGGGCACCAGCGTGTGGGTGTGCGAGCCGCAGGCGGTCTCGACGGCGGCGACGTACTTCGGGTTCCGCTTGTCGCTGATGTCGAAGACCTTCATGCCCTCCCACGAGGACTTCTCGGTCACCGGCTGGGTGGTGCTGTTGCAACTGCTGTCGCTGCGCGAGGAGTCGGTGGACAGGAACAGCAGGTTCCCGGAGACGGAGATGTCGTTCTGCGATCCGGGACACAGCACCTGGGAGACCGTCTTCGGGGCCTTCGGGTCGCTGATGTCGAAGATGCGGAAGCCGTCGTAGTTGCCGGCGAAGGCGTACTTGCCCTGGAAGGCCAGGTCCGAGTTGGTGCCCGGCAGCACGTCCTTGGGGATGTTCGTCAGGTGCTCGATGTTGGCGGAGTGGACGATCTCGTCCTGGGCGGGTATCTCCCCGCTCTCCACCGCCTCTCTCACGTCTTGCCGGGTGCTCTCCGGCACCCGCTTCTCGGCGGCCGGCGAGTCTCCCGGGTCAGGGGTGGCGACCGCGGGGTGCGCGGTGATCAGCGCGGCCAGGAGCCCGGCGGCAGCCGTGGCGATTCCCAGGCGTCTGCGCCGCGTTCGGGGGTTGCTCAACAGGGTCACTGCTTCCTCCCTTGTTCCGTTCGCAAGGGAACGGTTCACGGACCCCCGAAGTATCGTCTTCATCATGCACAGATCAATAGGGGGCAACAGAGATGTAATGAATGTTTTCAACGAACACTGCTCACCGGCGTGTTAAGACGGTCACCGGCACTCACGAGGTGCGCCCCGCATCCCGCCCGTCACAGGAGGTCGTCGTGCTCTTCCGCCGCGCGTCGCGTGTCACCGTCCCGCTGACCGCACTCGCCGTACTCGCGCTCGGCGCCTGCGACTCCGGTTCGGCTCCCGAACCGGACCGGGCGAGCGGCCCCTCGGTCCTCGTCCCCGGCATGCCCGGAGAGGCCAACCGCACCCTGTCCGCCCAGGAGGCGGCCCAGCAGCGCGTCCACGACGACTCCCCCAACTCCGCGGACGTCGACTACGCCCGGATGATGATCGCGCATCACACGCAGGCCCTGGAGATGACCGAACTCGCCCCGGACCGCGCCGAGTCCACGCAGGTGAAGAAGCTGGCCGAGCGCATCGCGGCGGCCCAGGGGCCCGAGATCGACGCGATGAAGGGCTGGCTGGAGGAGCACGGCGAGCCGGAGACGGTCGAGGGCGGCCACGACCACCACACCATGCCCGGTATGGCCACCGAGACCCAGCTGAAGAACCTGCGCGCGGCCCGCGGGAAGGCCTTCGACGAGCTGTTCCTGACGCTGATGATCACCCATCACGAGGGCGCGATCACGATGGCCACGGACGCCAAGTCCCAAGGGAACAACGTGAGGATCGAGGAGATGGCGGACGACGTGATCGCCCAGCAGACGAGCGAGATCACGCGGATGCGGCAGATGCTCTGACGCGGTTCTGTTCCGGGGATGCGCCGGGGACCGTCAGCCGGGTATCCGGGGGGCCCGTCAGGCGTAGGCTCGGAGGACGTCGGGCGTAGGCCCCGGACGTCGGACGGATACACGGAGGACGTCGGGCGGATGCCTGACGGCCGGTCAGTCCCGGCGGGCGTGACGGGGTGCCAGGAAGCCGGCGTCGCGCGCCTGGGCGATCAGCCTCAGCGACCTGCGGCGGCTGTGTCCCGTCGCGCACATCACCGCGAGCACCGGGTCGATCCCCTCCTTCTGGGCGGCCCGGTACTCCTGCGCGACCAGCCACCGCCCCTCGATACCGCGGGGCCACGGCGGACGGGCCCGGCGCGGCCCCGCCGCCTCACGGTCGCCCGACTCGCCCTTGCCCTCGCCCTCGTCCTTGCCCTCGCCCTCGCCCTCGTCCTCGTCCTTGCCCTCGTCCTTGCCCTCGCCCTCGTCCTTGCCCTCGCCCTCGTCCTTGCCTTTGTCCGCCGCGCCCTCGTCCGCCGCGTCCGCGTCGGGCGCCTCCGCGCCCCGGTCCTCATCGGGGGCCTCGGTCGCGATCCCGCACGCCTCGAACAGCGGTCCCTCGATCCAGTCGGCCAGCACCGCGAGATCGTCGAGGGAGAGCGCGGGCCGGGCCCGGACGTCCTCCAGGGAGACGTTCCCGTCCGCCACGACGGCCAGCGCCTCCACCGCGGCGCCGTCGCCGAAGGCCAGCCGCACCTGGTACCAGGCGGTCGCGTCGCCGCCCTCCCGCACCGCCCACGCGGGCCACACGGACACCACGCCGTCCTCCGCCAGACGGTCGGAAAGATTAAGAAAGGATGCTTCTAGCACACACGGAACGTAACCGCATGATCACATTCCATACGAACGGACACGCGTCCACTCCCCCGCACAGCACCCTGTCAGCGCAGCCCCGGCGGTGCGATGCTGGAACCGACCAGCGAATACGGGACGAAGGAGTTCCGCCGTGCTGCGTGTCGCCGTCGTAGGCTCCGGACCGAGCGGGGTCTACTCCGCCCAGACGCTCGTCGAGCAGGAACCGCAGGTCCGGGTCGATGTGCTCGACCGGCTGCCGTGCCCGTACGGTCTGGTGCGCTACGGCGTGGCGCCCGACCACGAGAAGATCAAGTCACTGCAGAACAATCTGCGCACGGTGCTGGAGCACGACCGGGTGCGGTTCCTCGGCGGGGTCCAGATCGGCACCGGCGGGGTGCCGGCGGCCCGGCTGCGGGAGCTGTACCACGCGGTCGTGTACTGCCTGGGCGCCGCCACCGACCGGCGGCTGGGGATTCCCGGGGAGGACCTGCCGGGCAGCTGGTCGGCGACGCAGTTCGTGTCCTGGTACAGCGCCCACCCGGATGCCGTGGACGACGGGTTCCTCCGGGGTGCACGGTCGGCGGTGGTCATCGGGGTCGGGAACGTCGCGGTGGACGTCACCCGGATCCTGGCGCGCGGCGCGGCCGAGCTGAGCCCGACGGACATGCCGGACGCGGCGCTGCGCGCGCTGACCGCGAGCCGGGTGACCGAGATCCAGATGGTGGGGCGGCGCGGACCGTCCCAGGCCCGGTTCACCACCAAGGAGCTGCGCGAGCTGGGCGCGCTGCCGGAGGCGGACGCGACCGTCGACCCGGCGGAGCTGGCGCTGGATCCGGCGTACGCCGACCCGTCCGCGCTGCCCGCGCCGCAGCGCCGCAACGTGGAGGTGCTGCGCGGCTGGGCGGACCGCGCGCCGCGGGGCGCCCCGCGGCGGATCCGGCTGCGGTTCTTCCTGCGCCCCGTCGAACTGCTCGCCGAGGCGGGGCGGGTGGGCGCGGTGCGGTTCGAGCGGACGGTGCCGGACGGGCGGGGCGGGGTGACGGGCACCGGCGAGTTCCAGGTGATCGAGGCGCAGCTGGTGCTGCGGTCAGTGGGTTATCGCGGGGTGCCGCTGGAGGGACTGCCGTTCGACTCGGGCAGCGGCACGGTGCCGCATCAGGCGGGGCGGGTGCTGCGCGGCGGCGTGGTCTCGCCCGGCGAGTACGTCGCGGGCTGGATCAAGCGGGGCCCCACGGGCGTCATCGGCACCAACCGCCCGTGCGCCAAGGAGACGGTGTTGTCACTGCTGGAGGACGCCCCCGTCCTGGCGGGCCGCGACATCCCCGAGGACCCGCTGCCGGCCCTGCGCGCCCAGGGCGTGGAACCGGTCGAGTGGGAGGGCTGGCGGGCCATCGAACGGGCCGAAGCGGCGCTGGGGGCGGAGCTGGGGCGGAGCGTGGTGAAACTGCCCGACTGGGACGCGCTGCTGACCGCGGCGCGCCGCCTGTAGGGGCGCGGGGAACCACGCGACCGGCCCCCGTGCGGGGCGGTTCAGCCGGTGCCGGTACCGGTGTCGGCGTCGCCGAGCCGGGTGGACTGGCGGGCTGCGGCGTCCAGGAGGGCGTCGAGAAGGCCCGGGAACAGGGCGTCCAGGTCGTCGCGGCGCAGGCCGTTCATCTTGGCCGTGCCCCGGTAGATCTGCCGGATGACGCCGCTCTCACGCAGCACCCGGAAGTGGTGCGTGGTGGTGGACTTGGTGACCGGCAGCACGAAGTGCGAACAGGACAGCTCGCCGCCGTCCGCGGCGAGTTCGCGCACGATCCGCAGCCGCATCGGGTCGGACAGCGCGTGCAGCACCTCCTCCAGCCGGATCTCGTCGCGTTCCGGGTGGGGCAGAGTGCGGCTGGCACTGGCGGTGGTCACGGCGGCTCCACTTCCGTCGGGAACTCCATTGTACGAGAGCCATCGTAGTTTGACATTCGCCGTACTACGATGGCTATCGTACGAAGCGAACCTTCGGTCCGTGACGAATGGAGTGCGCCGTGACCGCGCTGTTCGAGCCCTGCACCCTGCGCGACGTGACGATCCCGAACCGCGTGTGGATGCCGCCGATGTGCCAGTACTCCGCGGCCCCCGAGGGGCCTGAGGCCGGAGTGCCGCACGACTGGCACTTCGCGCACTACGCCGCCCGCGCGACCGGCGGCACCGGTCTGATCATCGTGGAGGCCACCGCGGTCAGCCCCGAGGGCCGTATCTCGCCGTACGACCTGGGTCTGTGGAACGACACCCAGGTCGAGGCGTTCCGCCGGATCACCCGCTTCCTGGCCGACCAGGGCACCGTCCCCGCGGTCCAGCTGGCCCACGCGGGGCGCAAGGCCTCGACCGACCGGCCGTGGAAGGGCGGGGCGCCGGTCGGTGCGGACGCGTACGGCTGGCAGCCGCTCGCGCCGAGCCCGGTCGCCTTCGACGAGCGGCACCCGGTGCCGACGGAGCTGACGGTCCAGGAGATCGGGGAGATCGTCGGCCGGTTCGCCGACGCGGCCCGCCGGGCCCTCGCTGCCGGGTTCGAGATCGCCGAGATCCACGGCGCCCACGGCTACCTGATCCACGAGTTCCTGTCCCCGCACTCCAACCACCGCACCGACGCCTACGGCGGCTCCTACGAGAACCGCACCCGGTTCGCCCTGGAGGTCGTGGACGCCGTACGGGAGGTCTGGCCGGACGACAAGCCGCTGTTCTTCCGCGTCTCGGCGACCGACTGGCTGGAGGAGGGCGGCTGGACCCCCGACGACACCGTCCGCTTCGCCCGCGACCTCCAGGCGCACGGCATCGATCTGCTCGATGTCTCCACCGGTGGCAACGCCGCCGCCGTCCGCATCCCCACCGGCCCCGGCTACCAGGTGCCCTTCGCCGCCCGCGTGAAGGCCGAGACCTCGCTGCCGGTCGCCGCCGTGGGTCTGATCACCGAGCCCGAGCAGGCGGAGAAGATCCTCGCCAACGGCGAGGCGGACGCCGTCCTCCTCGGCCGCGAGCTGCTGCGCAACCCGTCGTGGGCACGGCAGGCGGCCCGCGAGCTGGGCGGCCAGGTGCGGGTGCCGGACCAGTACCACCGGTCCGTCTGAGCCGTCGGCGTCCCTGTCCGGCCGACACATGCGGAAGAGCCGCCCGCCTCGTGAGGCGGGCGGCTCTCCTCGTGCGGAGACCTCAGCCACCGGCCGGTTCGACGACCCGTCCCTCGATCACGCCCCGCCTCGGCGACGCGCCGTCGACCTGCTCGCCCTTCCCGGCCCGCTCCGCCTTCTCGACCCGCTCGGTCTGCTCAGCGCTCCCCGGCTGCCCGGCGTCCCCCACACCCGCCGCGCGGGCCAGTCGCTGCACCGTCCGCTCCAGGTCCGGCAGGACCCGCTGCCCCGCCACCGCGAGGGTGATCGCCGCCGCGACGCCCGCCCAGGCGAGCGGGCCGAGCGGGGTGCAGCCGACCAGGCGGCTGGCGACCGGGGTCTGGACGAGGGCGACCAGCGCGGCGGCGGAGCCCAGCGCGGTGACCTGGACCAGCGGGCTGTCACGCCGGTCGAGCAGGGTCTGCGCCAGCTGGGTGCCGACCACCGCGCACAGGGCCATCGTCGTCGTACGGCGGGCCGTGCCCGGCGTGAAGCGGCCGAACAACCAGGCGGCGACCGCGCCCAGGCACGTGGTCAGGGCCCGGTGCCGTATCTGCCGCATCAGCGGCTCGCCCAGCAGCGAGGTGCCCAGCGGCCCGCCCGAGCCGGTCTCGGCCGGGTCCTGCTTCGGGGTAACCGCGACGGCCATCGCCGGGAACAGGTCGGTGAACAGGTTCACCAGCAGCATCTGCCGCGTCGACAGCGGCGCGGAGCCCGCGAGCAGCGTGCCCAGGATGCCGAAGCCGATCTCGCCCGCGTTGCCGCCGATCAGGATGGCGACGGAATCGGCGACGCTGTGCCACAGGGCGCGGCCCTCGCCGACCGCCTCCACCAGCACGGTCATGTCTTCGTCGGTGAGCACCAGGTCGGCGGCGTTGCGGGCGGCGGCCGAGCCGCGGGCGCTGATGCCGACGCCGATGTCGGCGGCGCGGATCGCGGCGGCGTCGTTGGCGCCGTCGCCGACCATGCCGACCACCCGGCCGGCGTCCCGCAGCGCCTCGACGACCTGGAGCTTCTGCTCGGGCGCGACCCGCGCCACGACGTCCGCGTCGCGGAGCATCCGGGAGCGTTCGCCGCGGTCCGCGGCGGCCAGGTCGTCGCCGGTGACGACGGCGGTGTCCTCGGGCCAGCCCAGGTCGAGCGCGATGGCGCGGGCGGTCTGCGGGTGGTCGCCGGTCAGCATCACGGGCCGTACGCCCGCCGCGCGCAGTCCGCGCACCAGGGCGTCGGAGGTCTCGCGGGCCACGTCGGCCAGCGCGAGCAGCCCGGCGAACTCCAGGTCGTGCGGCGGTTCGTCGCAGACCTCGGCGTCGTTCTCGGTGTCGGCCAGGCGGCGCCGGGCGACCGCCAGTACGCGCAGGCCGTCGCGGGCCAGCGCGTGCGCGGTCTCCTCGGCGTGCTCGGGCAGATCGCGGCAGGCGGGCAGCACGACCTCGGGGGCGCCCTTGACCTCGAACACCCGCACACCGTCCGCCGCGTGCCCGACCGCGCCCGCGTAGCCGCGCCCCGCCTCGAACGGCCGGGCCTCGGTCTGCGTCCACTCGGGGTCGCTTCCGGCCGCGTCCAGCACGGCCTCGTCGGTCGCGTGCACCACCTTCTCGCCGCCGTTGAGCTGTGGGCAGGCCCGTACGGCGGTCCGCAGCACCTCGGAGTCGCGGGCCTCGTCGAGCTTGCGGACCGTGCCGTCCGCCTCGGCGACCCGGACCAGGCGCAATTTGTTCTCGGTGAGGGTGCCGGTCTTGTCGAAGCAGATGGTGTCCATCCGGCCCAGCGCCTCCAGGGTGCGCGGGGTGCGCACCAGGACGCCGCGCCTGCTGAGCCGCCGTGCCGCCGCGAGCTGGCCCACGGTCGCCACCAGGGGCAGGCCCTCGGGTACGGCGGCCACCGCGACGGCCACGCCGCCGCTGACCGCCTCGCGGATGGGGGTGCCGCGCAGCAGCGACAGCCCGGTCACGGCGGCGCCGCCCGCCATCGTCCAGGGCAGGGCCTGGCTGGTGAGTTCCTGCAGGCGGGCCTGCACGCCCCCGGCCGCCGGGGTGCGGGCGGCGAGGTGGACGGCGCGGGCGGCCTCGGTGCGCTCGCCGGTCTCCACGACGACGGCCCGCGCGTGCCCGGCCACCACGGTGGTGCCCTCGAAGACCATGCACCGGCGGTCCGCGACGGCGGCGCTCGGGGTGGGCTCCACCTGCTTGTCGACCGGCAGCGACTCGCCGGTCAGGGCCGACTCGTCGACCTCCAGGCCGTCCTCCCACAGCAGCCGGGCGTCGGCGGGCACGACGTCGTCGGCGTTCAGTTCGATCACGTCGCCGGGCACCAGGCGGGCGGCGTCCACGGTGCGCGGGCCCTGCCGCCGCCGGTCGCGCCGCCTTCCGGGGGCGCCGACCGCGCCGTCGGTGCTCACCCGGGCCTTCTGCTTCTGCTCGGCGACCAGTCCGGACAGCGCCCGCTCGGCCCGCAGCCGTTGCAGGCCGCCGACCAGGGCGTTGAGGTCGAGCGCGCCGACGACGAGCAGCGCGTCCGCGACGGAGCCGAGGATCGCCGACGCCGCCGAGCCGACCGCCAGCACCGGGGTGAGCGGGTCGTCGAGTTCGTTGCGTACGGCACGGGCGAGCTGGAACGTCCAGCGCGCCGGGGCCATGACCGGCTTGCGGCCGACGGTGGTGACCGTCTCGCGCACCCGGTCCACGGCCTGCTCCAGAGCGGTCTCCTCGGCCTCCAGGCGGTCGGCCAGCCGGGCCTGCACGGCGCGGGGGTCCAGGGCGTGCCAGGCGACCCGGGGGCGGGGGTGCGGGGAGCGCGCCAGCGCCACGCCGACGGCCGCGCGCACCCCGCCGAGCAGGGCCGTGGCCGCGGCCGCGTCGACGGGTGCGTGCCGCAGGCCGGGCAGCCACGGGTTGGTCTGCCGCCGGGCCTCGCCGACGGCCACGAGCAGCCCGGACAGGGCGGCGCCGGACCGGGCGAGGATCTGCGACCGCCGACCGACCCGGCGGGCGGCGGGCACCGCGACGAGCAGCCGCCACACGTCGGACAGGCCGTCCGGGGTGAGTACATCGGCGCCCCAGGCGACGGCCGCGTCGCGGTCGGCCAGCCCGACGGCCAGGTCCCCGGCGAACAGCGCCTCCAGCACGTCGGTGTCGTCGGCGGAGGAGGGCCGGGCCACGGTGATCACACAGCCGTCGTCCTGGCGCAGCCGCTCCACCGTCTCGGCGGGCGGTCGTCCGGCGGGCACGATGTGGTCGGCGAGGCCGATGAAGTCGGTGAGGGCGGGGTCGTCGCCGACGACGACGCGCAGTTTCGCGCGGCGGGCCGCGTCGAGGACCGGCTCGGCCCACGGGTCGGCGTCGCCGTCCGCGGTGAGCAGGGCGCTGGGGTGCAGGAAGATCGTCCCGGCGGTCTCCAGGCGGCGCAGCCGCTGCTGGTCGCGGACCAGGACGCCGGTGCGGGCGAGGGCGCAGCTGAGGGCGGCGTGGAAGGCGGCGGGGCCGTAGCGGGCGGCCTTCGGGGAACCGGCGAGGACCGCCTCGGCGGCCTCACTGGCGCTGTGTTTGACCAGCAGGGTCGCCAGGGCGCCGACGAGGGAGCCGGACTCGGCGTGTACGGCGTACTCCTGGGCCGGGGTCCGGCGCAGCGGCGGCCGGGGGAAGCGGTCCATGGCCACGCCGTCCCGGTCGGGCACGCACAGCCGGTCGTGGACGGCGTCGAACGCGGTGGCGCGGGCCAGTGTCTCGGCCAGTCCGCAGGTGCGCAGCGAGCCGTCGAGCACCAGGGCGATGGGGTTCTGGCCGGCGCCGTGGACGGCCGCGTTGACGGCGGCCAGTACGAGGTCGGCGCGGGAGTCGCCCAGCCGGCCGCGCAGCCAGGAGCGGAACCGGGGGTGCTCGCGGAGCAGGGTGTTGCCCGCCGAGACGAACTTGGGCGAGGGTGGCAGCCGCAGCGCGGAGGCGGCGATCGCGGCTCCGATGCCGAGCGCGTCGACGCCCAGCGCGGCCACCGCGGTGCGGATCCCGATCGGGTCGCCGGGGTGGGCGAACTCCTCCACGGACTCGTCGTCGGGGGCCAGGCCGTGCCGTTCGGCGAGTTCGGACGCTTTCTCCAGCACCGAGTCGGCGACGGCGGCCTCGGTCGCGGCCACCACCAGGCGGGACAGGCCGCCGTCCCAGTACGCGTAGGCGACGTCGGGCCGCTCCATGAGAGCGGCGGCGACCCGGCGGGCGGCGTGTGCCGCCTCCCGGGCGTCACGCTTGCCGTCCGTCGCGGCGGTCCGCAGGGCGAGGTGCGCCCGGCGTCCGGAACGCCAGTCGCGCCTCTGCCCGGGCAGTACCGCGGTCCGCGCCACGCGCGCGACCCGCACGGCCGAGTCCGCGCCACGGACTCCCGCCCGCGCCGTTCCGGCCGCCGCTGCCGCGGCCATGCCCACGGCGGGCGCGGTTCCGCGCGCCAGCAGCCGGGGTCCGGCCAGCAGAGCCCCGGAGACAGCCGACACCGGCCCCGTCAGCAACCCCATCGCACATCCTCGGTTCGAGCTCGATTTTTACTCTTATGTCAGTTTGTTGCGTTTGCTGCCGATTGACGAGTTCTGGTCTCAGTTCGTGGTCGCGGTGTGCCGCCGGGCCGCCGTGCGCCGGTGGGCGGTCGCCGCCTTGATGGTCGTCGTGCCGGTCCCGTGCACCGTCTTCGTCCGGGCGCCGGAGACCGTCGTGCGGCCCGGGGACGCCGTCGGGCGGGTGCCCGGCGCCGCAGCGGGTGCGGCGGTACCGCCACCGGAAGGCGACTCGCCCGTGTTCCGGCCCGTCGCCATGGACGCCGTACTGCCGCCGGACGCCGCCGTGCGGGAGGCGGCACTGGCCGTCGCCCTGGCCTGCGCGCCTTCGGCCGGCGACGCCTGCCCGGCGCCCTGCTTCCCTTCCGGCTGCTCCGGTCCGGGCCTCGGCTGGGTCAGCCAGGCCACGGCCGCTCCGGCGATCGCCACGGGCCATTCGACGACGCCCGCGGCGCCGAGCAGCCCGGCTCCCGTGTAGACCGCGATCCGGCGCCCGCGCGGGGAGACGACCCCGACCGCGTCCAGGGTGCCCTCGGCGGCCTTGCTCACCTTGTCCATGCCGGGCATCCGGCGCAACGCCGAGCCGGTGAACCGCACCGGCTCCGTGATGACGGACGACGGCTTCAGCCGTGTCATGACGCTCCCCGCCTCCCTGCGATCGGCTCTGTGCATGTCCCCGAGTTCCCGGAAAACTCCTAGTCACCCGCGGGAGGCCGAGGAAAACGCAAGTGGCCGGGGACTTTGCCCCGGCCACTTGCGGTGCCCGTCGTTCGGAACGGCCCCTCGCTCAGGCGGTCGTGCAGGCCGTCCCGTTGAGCGTGAAGGCGCCCGGGGACGCGCTGTTGCCGCTGTGGTTCGCCTGGTAGCCGATGCTCACGCTCGCGCCCGGGGCGAGGGTGCCGTTGTACGCGGCGCTCGTCGCGGTGACCGCCCCGGAGGCCGGTGCGTACGTGGCGCCCCAGCCGTTGGTGATGGTCTGGCCGCCCGGCAGGGCGAAGCCCAGCTTCCAGCCGTTGATCGCCGTGCTGCCGGTGTTGGTGATCGTCACGGAGGCGGTGAGGCCGGTGTTCCAGGCGCTGGTGGTCACCGTCACCTTGCAGCCGGACGGCTGCGGCTGCGGGGCGGGTCCCTGGCCGTCCAGGCCGAAGAAGGTGAGCACGCGCGCGCCCATCGTGCCGTAGGCGTACAGGTTGTGGCCGACGCCCTGGAGGCTGATCGCCTCCACGGGGGCGCGGTCACCGGTGGCGCCGTAGCGGGTGCGGGTCCAGCCGGTGGCGGGGGTGTCGGTGGACGCCGGGGTCTGGCCGACGCCCAGGACGTCGGTCCACTGCTTGATCTCCTCGCCGAAGTTGGGGTAGCGCAGCACGTCGTCCTCGGTACCGTGCCAGAGCTGCATCCGGGGGCGCGGGCCGGTGTAGCCGGGGTAGGCGCCGCGGACCAGGTCGCCCCACTGCTGCGGGGTGCGGGTCACGGTGCCGTTCGCGCAGGCGCTGTTCCACTCGGAGCCGTCGGTGGTGGCGAAACAGCCGAAGGGGACCCCCGCGAAGGCGGCGCCGGCGGCGAACACGTCGGGGTACACGCCCAGCAGGACGTTGGTCATCATCGCGCCGGAGGAGATGCCGGTGGCGAAGACCCGCTTCGGGTCGGCGTCGTAGGTGCCGAGGACCCAGTCGACCATCGACTTGATGCCGACCGGGTCGCTGCCGCCGCCGCGGCGCAGCGCCTGCGGTGAGGAGACGTCGAAGCACTTGCTGGAGCGGGTGACCGACGGATAGACGACGATGAAGCCGTAGCGGTCGGCGAGCGAGGCGTACTCGGTGCCGTTGTACATCGCCGGTCCCGAGCCGGTGCAGTAGTGGACGGCCACGAGGA
This sequence comes from Streptomyces sp. NPDC052773, assembly GCF_044547145.1. Classification (NCBI taxonomy): domain Bacteria; kingdom Bacillati; phylum Actinomycetota; class Actinomycetes; order Kitasatosporales; family Streptomycetaceae; genus Streptomyces; species Streptomyces sp. NPDC052773. Next base: position 182,907 of record NZ_JBITZX010000016.1, read on the forward strand.
CCGCCGGGTTCGGGGTGACGCTCTCCGGGACGTACAGGTACATCTCCAGGTTGCTGGGGTTCGCGCCGAAGTCGGTGATCTCGGTCAGCGTCGCCGTGGGGGCGGCCTCCTCGCGGGCGGCCTCGTCTCGGGCGGCGGCCGGGGGCGCGGCGAGCAGCAGCGCGGCGAGCATCGGCACCAGCGCTCCGTAGAGCGCGACGAGTACCGAGGGCAGGGGTCTCCTCGCGGTGTTGCCGGGGGTGGCGGACACGTGGTCGTCCCTTCGTGATCGCGGCTCGGGGGCATCGCACAGAGGGGAACGCCGAGGATGATGGCACGCGCACGGCCGTCATGGAAGCGCTCCCACACCAGTCACACGGATGCCGCCGCACCGCAGTTCACCCCGTGCGGGAGTGGCGGAATATGTTCGGCGCGAGGCGTTGACCAGAAAGCGCTTGCCCTCTACGGTCCGTTCAAGAGCGTGACCGATCGGCGCCCCGCGGAGCCGAAAAGGTCACGCCCGAGACGCCTGGCGTTCTGTCAGACGTATGACGTTCATGTACGCGAACTCCCTCGGAAGCACCCCACACCCCCACAGAAGGAATCGGGACATGGCATCTGTGACACCACCGCGCACGCGCCGCCGGCGCGCGCTGACCGGCGCGCTGGCCACCCTCGGCGTCTCGGTTGGCATGATCATGACGACCGGGGCGCCGTCGGCGAGCGCCGCCACCTGGCCGACCCCCACCAGCAGCCAGGCGGTGAGCGCCACCATCACCCTGAACGCCTCCAAGGACTACGGGATGCAGCGCCTGTACGGCAGCGGCGCCCTCGGCGGAGGCGACCAGTCGGAGGACCAGCAGCCGATCCTGAAGCTGGCCGACGGGGTCACGCTGAAGAACGTCATCATCGGCGCGCCGGGTGCCGACGGCATCCACTGCATGGGCAGCTGCACGCTGCAGAACGTGTGGTGGGAGGACGTCGGCGAGGACGCCGCCACCTTCCGCGGCGGCACCGGCGCGACGTACCACGTGATCGGCGGCGGCGCGAAGAAGGCGGCCGACAAGGTCTTCCAGCACAACGGCGGCGGCACGGTGAACATCTCGAACTTCGCCGTGCAGGAGTTCAAGACGCTCTACCGGTCCTGCGGTGACTGCTCCACGCAGTACACCCGCAAGGTCAACCTCAACACCATCGAGGTGACCGGGACCGGTACCACCGCGCGGCTCGTCGGCATCAACGTCAACCGCAACGACGTGGCGACGCTGCGGAACATCACGATCCTGAACGACGCGAGCCGCAAGGTCATCCCCTGCCAGAAGTACAACAACAACACGGCGGTGGGCGTCGGCCCGGACAGCACCAACTGCCTCTACTCCGCCTCGGACATCGTCTACCGCTAGGGGGCGTCTCGTCGATCAGGCCGGATCAGCGAGCGGCGTCTGGTGCCGTGCATCGCAAGGCGGAGGAGGGAGTCGATGCGATGGGGGTCCCCCCGCGCGAGCGCAGCCGAGCGT